>JAKOPT010000095.1 GCA_029778715.1 Actinomycetes bacterium
ACGCCTGACCCGGTGGCGAGCCCGACCACGCCCGACCCGGTGGCGCCGGACCCGATGCCCGCGTCGACCCGCCGAAACCTGCTCGTCGAAACCGCGCTCGTGTTGGGGGTGTCCCTGGGCGCTTCCGCGATCTGGTCGCTGCTGCGTCTCATCGACCTGCTCACCCGCCAGGTCGCCCTCAACGCTCAAACGACGACGATGAACCCCTCGGTCACGCCCGACCGCCCGTGGCTCGACCTGGCCAACCAACTCGTCGGCATCGGTCTCGGGGTCGTCCCAGCGCTGCTCGCCCTGCACTTGCTCACCACCTACCCCGCGATTCGAGGTAAAAACGCCGAGGAATCCGCGCGCTATTACCTCGAATCAGCCGAAGGCGAGCCGAGAGCGGACGGCAAGCGGTCGGCATACCGGCTCATCGGGTTCGACCTGAGGCGACCGGCCCGCGACCTCCTCACCGGCCTGGCGCTCGCGGCGCTCGTCGGGTTGCCCGGCCTGGGCCTCTATCTCGGGGCTCGCCACCTCGGGTTCAACACGACGATCGCCGCTGCCAACCTCACCGCGGCCTGGTGGACCGTGCCCGTCCTCGTCCTCGCCGCCGCCCAGAACGCGGTGCTCGAAGAGGTCGTCATGATCGGCTACCTCTTCCGCCGCTGGGCGCAGGCGGGGTGGCGACCGTGGGCCGTCATCGGGGTGAGCGCCGTCATCCGGGGCGGGTATCACCTCTATCAGGGGTTCGGCGGGTTCGTCGGCAACGCGGTCATGGGGGTCCTGTTTGGGTGGATCTACACCCGCACCCGCCGAGTCATGCCGCTCGTCGTCGCCCACACGGTGCTCGACGTCGTCGCGTTCGTCGGCTACACCCTTGCCAAGGGCCACCTGACCTGGCTCTAGAGCGAGCCGACTCGGGCTACTTCGCGGCGAGGGGATACATCTCAAACGGCCCCCACACCGGCGCACCGACAGCGTGGAAATGGTCGCTGTATGCCGCCTGCTCGGTCAGACAGTCCGGCACCGACACCTCGGGGCCGGCCGTCGCGGCCACCGGCGTCACCCCCAGGCCCGGGGTGGCGACCATGGCCCGGGCCTGCATCGGCCAAGACGCGATCGGTTGGTCCGCCGCAGTCGGTGCGGTTTGCAGCCGAAGCACGGCATACCGGCCGTTGCCGTAATCCTTGACGAACTGCGCCACCCGCAGCCCCTGGCGGGGCCAGCACCCGGCATACTGCAACGACCATCCCTGGGCGCGGGCCACGTCCACCCAGTGCGGCAGCCCGACCTGGGGCGCCGCCGCGGCCGGTTCGTCGATGGCAGTCCGGCGGAACCCATCGGTCTGGGACTCGCTCGCGGGGTTGATGCGCAAACCCAAGTCCTTGACCACCGGATCGGCGGCCAGCCGCTGGGCGGCCTGCTGCTCGCTGGCCTGGTCGAAGTCCAGGGCCCAGGTGAGGTTGCCCAGCGGCACCCCAGGCCGGGCCTGGTCGTTGAGCACCCCCCGTAGCGGGTCCGAAGGGGTGGTGGACTTGGTCGGGGGAGCGCTATTCGCCAGACACGATCGCTCGAGACTCATCGGCGGTGGCACAGCCCAATCGAGGTCGAAGTGCGAGGGCACCACCACCTGGACGCCCACCCAATACGGTGCGGCCTGCCCCGGTGTCGGCGACACCACGATCGAGCCCTGAGCCGTGGTGCGCCCGCCGCTGCCCTTGACCACGAGCGCAACGACGGCCTCCGCTTTGTCGCCCGGCGAGAACTGCGCGGCGCACGTCACCTGGGACAGCACCCACCCGGTCGCAAGAGCGGCGCTCACCTCCGCCTCAATGGCCGCCTTGGGCGTGAGCGGCGTGGGATAACCACGGGAGGCGACATCGCGATGCACAGTGACCCCGACCGCCGGCTCGGGTGCCTTGGCATCGGCCGCCGCGGCCCACGGGTCGATCCACACCGCACGCGCCAGTTCGACATCGGCGATCGTGGGGAGCGGCGCCTTCTTGGCGCCGGCTAGGCACCCCGACAGGGCGAGCACAACCGCTGTCCCCAGGGCGAGGGCGCGGCGAAGGCTGGCCCCGTCCCAGATCTGATTGGTCATCACGACCCGTATCAGCCGGGTGACGCCGCGCGCTCCGACCATCGACCTCACCGCCTCGCTGGTCGCTGTCCGTTAGCCGTCGCGGAAGCCGCTGGCCGCGTGCGACCCATCGCAGAACGGCTTGTTCTTGCTCGCGCCGCACCGGCATAGGGTCATCCGGTTGCGGGCCTCGTATGCCGTGCCGTCGGGGCCGGCACCCGCCACCTGCGCCCCACCAGTGACGAGGTAGGGGCCGTCGTCGACGACGAGGACCTGAGTCGGCAGGTCGGGTTCGTCGTCGTCGGCCTGGGTGTCCGCGGCGCGGGTGAGGGCGCCGGAGGGGCAGTGGTCGATCATGCCCTTCATCGTCTCGAGCACCTCGGGGTCGGTGGACTGGACCATCTTCCACACGTGGGTGTCGGGGAGCATGCAGAAGCCGGCGTGTTCGCAGAGGAGGCGTGCGTCGCGGACGACGACCCCGTCGCCTTCCATGACGCGCGCCTTTTCGCGGTATGCCGTGGTGTCCGCGGTTTCGGTGCCGTCGAAGCCGCTGCGCTTGTGGGTGCCGTCACAGAAGGGCTTGATCGCGGATTGGCCGCAGCGGCACAGGAAGTAGGTGCCGTCGGGATCGGCCTGGTCGGCGGTGTCGATGGCCGGGTAGGTCACCCAGTCCTGGTCGTGGCCCTGTTGTCCCAGTTCCATGCGGGCCCGGGCCAGGGGCAGTCCGCTCACGCGGTAGGGGCCGTGGGGGCGTACCTCGATATCGGCCATGGAGTCACGCTACCCGGTCGAAGCGTGGGGCTGGGGTGGCTTCGGCTGGCTGGACTGGACTGGACTGGAATCGGCGGGACTTGGCTGGGCGGGCAACCGGGCTTGGCTGGGCGCGACTGGGCCCGACTGGGTGGGCAGGACCGGGCTGGGCTGGGCTGGACATGGAAAAGGTACGGTTCGCACCCCGACATTCGGGGTGCGAACCGTACCTTTTTCGGTTCAGGCGGGAAAGGTGTGACCGGTGGGACCGGTGCGTCAGCCGCCGTGGTGGGTCATCGCGTAGCGAAGATCCTTGTTGAGGGTGGAGATGACATCCTGTGGGATGCCCTTGGGGCAGGCCACCGTGCAGGCACCGGTGTTGGTGCAGCCACCGAAGCCCTCCGCGTCATGCTGGGCGACCATCTTGACCACGCGCATCCACCGCTCGGGCTGGCCCTGGGGCAACTCGCCGAGGTGGGTGATCTTGGCGCCCATGAAGAGCATGCCGGCCGCGTTGGGGCAGGCCGCCACACACGCGCCGCACCCGATGCACTCGGCCGCCTGGAAGGCCCGGTCGGCCTTGGGCTTGGGCACCGGGGCCGCGTTCGCCTCGGGCGCCGAGCCGGTGTTGACCGAGATGAAGCCGCCGGCCTGGATGATCCGGTCGAAGGCGCTGCGGTTGACGACCAGGTCCTTGATGACCGGGAACGCGTCGGCCCGCCACGGCTCGATCGTGATGGTCTCGCCATTCTTGAAGGAGCGCATGTGGAGCTGACAGGTCGTGGTCTTCTCGGGACCGTGGGCGTCACCGGAAATCATCAGGCCGCACATGCCGCAGATGCCTTCACGGCAGTCGGAGTCGAACGCGATCGGCTCCTCGCCCTTGGCGTTGAGTTGCTCATTGAGGACGTCGAGCATCTCGAGGAAACTCATGTCGGGGCTGATGTCGGACACCTCGTAGGTCTTGAGGTGGCCGCGATCGGAGGGCCCATCCTGGCGCCAGATGCGCAGGGTCAGGTTCATGCCGCCGCTCATTACTTGTAGCTCCGTTGCTTGAGTTCGATGGCTTCGTAGACCAGGTCCTCCTTGTGGAGCACCGGGGCGCCCATGGAGTCACCGGGCTGGTTGGGATCGGGTGTGCCAGCCCCGAACTCCCAGGCCGCGACGTAGAGGAACTGGTCGTCATGACGCAGCGCCTCGCCGTCCTCGGTCTGGCTTTCGGCGCGGAAGTGACCACCGCAGGACTCGGCCCGGTGCAGGGCGTCGATGCACATGAGTTCGCCGAGTTCGAGGAAGTCGGCGACCCGGCCGGCCTTCTCGAGGCTCTGGTTGAGGGTGTCGGCGCTGCCGAGGACCTTGACGTTGCGCCAGAACTCGGCGCGCAGCCCGCGAATGAGGTCGATGGCCTTGAGGAGCCCGGTCTCGGTGCGCTCCATCCCGCAGTACTCCCACATGATGTGGCCGAGTTCCTTGTGGAAGGAGTCGACGCTGCGTTGACCATTCACGGCCAGCAACCGTGCCGTGCGTTCCTCGACGGACGCCCGGGCCGCCATGACCGACGGGGCGTGCGCGTCGATCTTGGGGAACGGACCCTTGGCGAGGTAGTCGCGGATCGTGTTGGGCAACACGAAGTAGCCGTCGGCCAGACCCTGCATGAGGGCGCTGGCGCCGAGCCGGTTGGCGCCGTGGTCGGAGAAGTTGGCTTCGCCGGTGACGAACAACCCGGGGATGCTCGACTGCAGGTCGTAGTCGACCCAGAGGCCACCCATCGTGTAGTGCACGGCCGGGTAGATGCGCATCGGCACCTCGTAGGGGTTCTCCCCCGTGATCCGGGCGTACATGTCGAAGAGGTTGCCGTACTTGGCTTCGACCGCGGCCTTGCCGAGGCGTTCGATGGCCTCGGAGAAGTCGAGGTAGACCCCACGACGGAAGTCGCCGACCATCGGGCCCACGCCGCGACCCTCGTCGCAGACGTTCTTGGCCTGGCGGGAGGCGATGTCACGGGGCACGAGGTTGCCGAATGCCGGGTAAATCCGCTCCAGGTAGTAGTCGCGGTCGGCCTCGGGGATCTGGCGCGGGTCCTTGTCGCAGTCCTCGCGGCGCTTGGGCACCCAGATGCGCCCGTCGTTGCGCAGCGACTCCGACATCAGGGTCAACTTCGACTGGTGGTCGCCGGAGACCGGGATGCACGTCGGGTGAATCTGCGTGTAGCACGGGTTGCCGAAGTAGGCACCCTTGCGGTGCGCACGCCAACTCGCCGTGACGTTGGAGCCCATGGCGTTGGTGGAGAGGAAGAACACGTTGCCGTAGCCACCGGAGGCCAGCACCACCGCGTCGGCGAGGTGGGTCTCGATCTCGCCGGTGACCAGGTCACGGGCGACGATGCCACGAGCGCGGCCGTCCTCGATGATGAGTTCGAGCATCTCGTGACGCACGAACTGCTCCACTGTGCCCGCCGACACCTGGCGCTCGAGAGCCTGGTAGGCCCCGATGAGCAACTGCTGACCAGTCTGGCCGCGGGCGTAGAAGGTCCGGGAGACCTGCACCCCACCGAAGGACCGGTTGTCCAGGAGGCCGCCGTACTCGCGGGCGAAGGGCACGCCCTGGGCGACGCACTGGTCGATGATGTTGGCGCTGACCTCGGCGAGCCGGTAGACGTTGGTCTCGCGGGCGCGGTAGTCACCGCCCTTGACCGTGTCGTAGAAGAGCCGGTAGGTCGAGTCGCCGTCTTCCTTGTAGTTCTTGGCGGCGTTGATGCCACCCTGCGCAGCGATCGAGTGCGCCCGGCGCGGGGAGTCCTGGTAGCAGAAGGACTTGACGTGGTAGCCGGCTTCGCCGAGCGTGGCCGCCGCGGCGCCACCGGCGAGGCCGGTGCCGACGATGATGACGGAGAGCTTGCGGCGGTTGGCCGGGTTGACCAGGGACGCCTCGAACTTGCGCTTGGTCCACTTCTTGTCGATCGGACCCGCCGGGGCCTTGGTGTCGACGACCGGTGCGCCCTCGGCATACATGCCGTGAATGAGTTCAGTCATGTCAGTGCCTCACTTCACCAGGCCGAAGAGGATGGACAGCGGCGGGATCGCGAACCCGATCGTCACCAGCCCGGCCACCAGGTGACCGATCGCCTTGGCGCGCCGGTACCCAGCCGCAGTCTGGGTCCACCCAAGGGTCTGCTGGGCGCTGAACACGCCATGCGAGAGGTGCAACCCAAGAGCGGCGAGCGCGAGCACGTAGAAAATCACCATCCACCACAACTGGAACGAGGCCACGACCATCGCGTAGGGCGAGGAGTGGATCGTGTCCGAGGCGACGCCGCTGTTGACGGCCGGCTTGACGATGGTGAAGTGGATGAGGTGCCAGGTGAGGAAGAGGAGCAGGAAGACCCCGCCCCACCGCATCGTCTTCGACGACGACGCCGTCTTCAGGGCGGCGTACTTGGTGCGACGCGCGCTGCCGGCCCGGCTCCACAGGGTGAACGCGGAGTACGCGTGCCCGATGAGGGAGAGGACGAGCAGCACGCGGATGATCCACAGCAGCCCTTCGTAGGGAAGCATCGGCTCCCCGAAGGTGCGCAAGTGGTGCGCGTAACCGTCGAATGCCTCCGGTCCCGCAAGGACCTTGAGGTTGCCGTACATATGGAGGAGCACGTAGAAGACGAAGAAGAGCCCAGTCACGGCCATCAGCAACTTGAGCGCAATCGTCGTCCCACGAGCCCGAACTGGGGTGAGAGTCGTAGTGGCCACGAGACGAAACTACCCCTCAGCGGGCCTTTCGGACCGGGAAGGTGACCCTAACCATGTCCTCCCCAACGTTTCCCGACGCGACCCTCGTCACCGGGCCGCGATCACCGCGTCGTAGAGGGCTTTCTTCGACAGTCCGGTGGTCGCGGCGACGTCGGCGCAGACGACTTTGAGCCGTTCCCCCGCGGCCACTCGATCCCGTATGCCGTCCAGTTGGCGCGCGACATCGCTCGCCTCGTCCCTCGCCACCGGCGGGGCTCCGGCGACCACGAGGGTGATCTCGCCCTTGACCCCATCCCCAGCCCAGTCGGCGAGTTCGGCGAGGGACCCGCGCCGGACCTCCTCGTAGGTCTTGGTGAGCTCACGGCATACGGCAGCGGGACGCTCGGGACCGAAAGCGGTGGCAAGCGCGGTCAAGGTGGCGGCGATCCGGTGCGGGGCCTCGAAAAAGACGAGGGTGCGGGGTTCGGCGGCGAGGGCAGCGGCGGCCCGGGCTCGTTCGCCGGCCTTGCGCGGCAGGAAACCCTCGAAGCAGAACCGGTCGACGGGCAGCCCCGACACGGCCAAGGCCATGAGGACGGCCGACGGCCCCGGGATGCTGGTCACCCGGATGCCGGCGGCGACCGCAGCGGCGACGAGACGATACCCGGGGTCGGACACGGACGGCATACCGGCATCGGTGACGACCACGACCCGGGAACCGGCGCGGAGGCGGGCCACGAGGTCGGCGGCGCGGGCGGCTTCGTTGTGCTCGTGGAAACTGACGATCTCGCCCGTGAGTTCGACGCCGAGGGCCGCACCCAGCCGACGCAATCGGCGGGTGTCTTCGGCGGCGACGACACTGGCGGCGGCGAGTTCGGCGGCGAGGCGCGGGGAGGCGTCGCCCGGGTTCCCGATGGGGGTCGCAGCGAGAACGAGGACCCCGGGTTCGGGCGAACTGGCCATGTCGGGGAGTCTGCCACGGCCTGGCGCCCTACGATGGCCCGCGTGAGCACCGGAGCAGGCGTCGAGGCAGCCCCCGAGGTGGACTCCGTCGAGGGCCGCGACCACGCCCCGCAGGACCCCCCACACCCGACCCGCGAGGACCTGGTGCGCGCCCGCCTCCTCGGCGACCGTCCGGCGCTGTCTCCGGTCGGGCGCAGGTGGGGCTGGATCGGGCCGAGCCTGATCGCACTCCTCGGCGGGTTGCTGCGCTTCTGGCACCTCGAACGCCCCGGCAAACTCGTTTTCGACGAGACGTATTACGTCAAGGAGGGCTGGTCCCTCATCCAGTACGGAACCGAGATGCAGACCCGGGCCAGCCTGGGCCAACCGGACCCGCTGTGGAACACCGGCACGACCGACATCTTCAACCCCTCCGCCGGCTCCATGGTCGTGCACCCGCCCGTCGGCAAGTGGCTCATCGGCCTCGGCGAATGGCTGTTCGGCCCGGCCAATGCCTTCGGGTGGCGATTCTCGGTGGCCCTCATCGGGACCGCCTCGATCCTGCTCCTCGGCCGGATCGCGCTGCGGCTGTTTGGATCGGTGACGTTGGCGTGCATCACGGCGCTGCTCGTCGCTTTCGAGGGGCTGCACTTCGTCATGTCGCGCACCGGGCTGCTCGACATCATGGTGATGTTCTGGGCGCTGGCTGCGTTCGGGGCGCTCCTCATCGACCGGGACCGCTCGCGGGCCCGGTTGGCGCGGGCGGTGGGGGCCCTCCCCGAGGGTGTGTCACCGCGGGTCGGGCCGTGGCTGGGATGGCGGCCCTGGCGGTGGGTGGCCGGGGTGTCCCTAGCGTTGTGTACGTCGACGAAGTGGTCGGGCCTGTTCTTCCTCGCCGTGTTTGGGCTGCTCACGGTGGCCTGGGATATCGGGGCGCGCCGGGCCGCCGGAGTCCGTTGGTGGGCGCCCAGCGGGGTGGTTGTCGACGGTCCGTATGCCGCGGTCCAACTCGTCGTCGTCACCGCGGTGGTCTATCCCCTCACCTGGATCGGGTGGTTCATTTCCGACAATGGCTACCTGCGCCGGTGGGCCGCCCAACATCCGGGCGAGGGGGTGACGTGGTTGCCCGAGCCGCTGCGCTCGTTCGTCAAGTACCAGTACGACATGTGGTCGTTCAGTGCGCACCTCACGACCCCGCACTCCTATGCCTCGAAGCCGTGGAGTTGGATGCTCCAGGTGCGGCCGACGTCGTTCTTCTACGAGGGGCCGACCCGGGGCCAGGCCGGGTGCACGGTCGACCAGTGTTCCCAGGCGGTCCACTCGCTCGGCACCGTGAGTTTCTGGTGGGCCGGGCTCGTCGCCATCGTCCTGGTCGCCGGGTATGCCGTGCGCCGCCGAGACTGGCGCGCCGCCGCGATCGTCGCCGGGGTCGTCGCCGGCTACGTCCCCTGGTTCGCCTGGCCCGATCGCACCATGTTCGCCTTCTACTCGGTGGCCTTTGAACCCTATGTGGCACTTGCGTTGGCGCTGTTCATCGGCCTGATCCTGCGCCCGGCGCTGACGCGGACCTGCCCCCCCGGGGAGCGAGCGCTGCGCGTCGGTGCGGTCGCGGCATACCTGCTCCTTGGGGTGGCCTTGTTTGCCTTCTTCTACCCGATCTACGTGGCCGAGGTGATTCCCTACGCCAGTTGGTACCTGCGCATGTGGTTCCCCGGCTGGATCTGAGCGGGGGCCACGCGCCACACATGCACCACCAGCCCCATCCACCTCGCCCATCACACAGGTGACGCGCCCGCCCCGCCACCGCAGCGACCTACCGTGCAATAGGCAGGGTGATCACCCCACTTCTGGCAGGGCAGCCCGCACGAGAAACGTCCAGGCCCCGCCGCTGCAGCGGCCTACCGTGCAGTACGCAGGGTGATCACCCCACTTCTGGCAGGGCAGCCCGCACGAGAAACGTCCAGGCCCCGCCGCTGCAGCGGCCTACCATGCAGTACGCGGGGTGATCACCCCACTTCTGGCAGGGCAGCCCGCACGAGAAACACCCAAGCGCCACCACCACAGCGACCGCCTGCCCGAAGAGGGCTCCGGAGTGGTTGTCGGTCCAGCGGCATAGGTTGACGGGGTGTTCCTCCTCGACGGTTCGATGATGCTCAGCCCCAGCGACCTGCGCCAGGGCACTGAGTGCGAGTTCGCGCTGCTCCGGGAGGCCGACGTGCTCCTCGGGCGGGCCGCGCCGCTGTCGCTCGAGGACGACCCAATCCTCGACCGGGTCGCCGAGTTGGGAACCCTCCACGAGCAGGCCGAGCTACGCCGACTGGCCGCGCTCCACCCCGGGCGGGTGGTCACGATGTCCCGCCCGGACCACTCCGCGGCGGGGTATGCCGAGGGCCTGGCCGCGACCCTCGCCGCGCTCGCCGGGGACGCCGAGGTGGTGGCGCAGGCCACCCTGTTCGACGGCTCATTTGTCGGATTCGCCGACTTCCTCGAACGCACTCCTGCCGGTTGGCTCGTCAGCGACACCAAGTTGGCCCGCTCGGCGAGCGTCCCAGCGCTGCTCCAGATCGCCGCGTATGCCGCGCTGCTCGCCGCGCACGACGTGCCGGTTGCGCCAGTAGCCCGGCTAGTCCTCGGTTCCGGCGACGTCGAGGACTATCCACTCGCCGAGATCGTGCCGGTCTATCGGCGCCGGCGGGCCCGACTGGAGTCGATGCTTGCCGAACACCGTCGAGAGGTCGGGCCGGTCCGGTGGGGCGATCCGCGGTGGACGGCGTGCGGCCGCTGCAACACCTGCCTCATCGAGGTCGAGGAGGCCCGCGACCTCCTCCTCGTCGCCGGGATGCGGGCCACGACCCGGGCCCGGTTGATGCGGGCCGGGATCACCACCATCGACGCTCTCGCCGCTGGCGAGGGGCCGGTAGCCGAGGTGTCGGCGGCCCGGCTCGACCGGTTGCGCTCCCAGGCAAGGCTCCAACTGGCCCAGGAGGCCGACCCGACCGGTGGGGTGCGCCACGAGGTCATCGACGCGACGGCGCTGCGCCGGCTGCCGCGCCCGAGCGACGGCGATATCTTCTTCGACTTCGAGGGCGACCCCCTCTGGCGCGAACGCGGCTCGCAACTGTGGGGCCTCGAGTACCTTTTCGGCTGCGTCGAAATCGACTCCGGCGAGGCAGAGTTCACGCCCCTGTGGGCGCACGACCGGGCCGGTGAGAAGCAGGCTCTGCGGGCGTTCGTCGCCCATGTCCAGAACCGTCTCGGTCGCTGGCCCGATCTGCACATCTATCACTACGCCTCCTACGAGGTGGACGCCCTCAAGCGCCTGGCGGCGCGGCATACGACCTGCGAAGACGAGATCGACGGCTTCTTGAGAGCGGGACTGTTCGTCGACCTGTATGCCGCGGTCCGGGCGGGCGTGCGAGTCTCGCAACGCTCGTATTCGATCAAGCGGCTCGAACCGCTCTACATGGGGGCACGCGAGGCGCAGGTCCGGCAGGGCGACGACTCGATCGTTCACTACCACCTGTTCCAGGCCGCGCGGGATGCCGGCGCGGGCGAGCGGGCGCAGGAGTTGCTCGACGGGATCGCGGCCTACAACCGCGAGGACTGCGTGTCGACGTGGCGGCTGCGCGATTGGCTCTTGTCGCTCGTGGGGGTCTCGACCGCGGGCGAGGCGCCCGAGGCGATCGTCGAGCGGGAGCCGTCGCCGCGGCGGGCCGCCCAACTCGCGCTCGAAGCCTCGGTCCGCGAGTTGGTCGAGGGGGTGCGGCCCGGCGAGCGGACGGCCGAGGAGCAGGCGGTGGCGATGGTGGCCGCGTCGGTGCTCTTCCATGCGCGCGAGGACAAGCCCACCTGGTGGAGCCATTACGAGCGGCTGGCACTCCCCGTCGACCAGTGGCGAGCCGAACAGGGCGTCGGCGTCGTCGTCGGGGCGCCCGAGGTCATCGAAGACTGGCATCGGCCGCCGCGGGCCCGCAAGGCGCGTCGGCGCTACCGGGTCGCGGTCGAACCGTTGAGTGGCGTGCCGCTCGCGGCTGGGACGAGGTGGGCGGTGTATGCGCGACCGGCGCCCTTTGTCGCCAACGACGAGCATCCGGCGCATGCCCATGTCGCCTCGCCGAGTTCAGTGACGATCGTGGCGGCCGAGGTGGTGGCCGAGGACGCGACTGTGTCGAGGAACGCAGCCGCACCGGCCGACGCGGCCGGGCTGGGCTCGTGGGCGAGTGCGGGTCGTTCACAATCCACCTATTGGTCACTTGTTGACGCGGGGACGTCAGCGGCAGCGGAGTCGGGGCGTTCACTATCCACCTATTGGTCACTTGTTGACGCGGGGACGTCAGCGGCAGCGGAGTCGGGGCGTTCACAATCCACCTATTGGTCACTTGTTGACGGGGGGATGCCGAGGGCGCGGACGGTGCAGGTGCTCACCGTCGAGGAGTTGAGCCCGGCAGCGGCGGGAGCGGAACCGCCCGCGGCATACCCGGTGGCGTTCGTGCCCACCGGACCGGTGCCGACCGGGGCGATTGACGCGGCCCTGGAGCAGGTAGCCGACCGGGTGCGGGCGGCATACCCGACCCTGCCGGCCTCGGCGGGCCTTGACGTGGTGGCGCGGCGAGCGCCGCGGCTGACCGGCGGCGGCCCGCTCCCCCGCGTCGGGGACGGCCCGCAGCGGCACGTCGAGGCGGTGACGGCGGCGCTGCGCGCGATGACCGACTCGTATGTCGCGGTGCAGGGGCCGCCGGGCACGGGCAAGACGTATGTCGGGGCGCGCGTCATCGCCCGGTTGGTGGCGGACGGGTGGGCGGTCGGGGTGTGCGCGCAAAGCCATGCGGCCGTCGAGAACGTCCTCGACGCGGTCGTGGCCGCAGGGGTGCCGGGGACCCAGGTCGCCAAGGCGGCGAAGGCGACGGCCGATCCGGCGTGGACCGGGTTGGCGAGCGCGGACGGGCTCGCGGGGTTCATCGCGGAGGAGCGGGCGGCCGGGCGTGGGTTTGTCGTCGGTGGGAGCGCGTGGGACTTGTGCAACCGGAAGCGGGTCGAGGAGGGTGCCCTCGATCTCGTCGTCATCGACGAGGCGGGGCAGTTTTCGCTGGCCAAGACGCTCGCGGTCTCGACGGCGGGGACGCGGTTGCTGCTCCTCGGCGACCCGGCCCAGTTGCCGCAGGTGACGACGGGCACGCACGCGGAGCCCATCGACACCTCCGCGCTCGAGTGGCTCGCCGAGGGTGCGACGGTGCTGCCCGCCGAGCGTGGCTACTTCCTGGAGACGACGTGGCGGATGCATCCGCGCCTCACCGACGTGGTGTCGCGGTTGTCGTATGCCGGCCAGTTGGGGTCGCAGACGTCCGTCACCACCGCGCGGGGGCTGGCCGGGGTGGCGCCGGGGTTGCATGTGCGGCTCGTCGACCATGTGGAGAACGCGCAGTTCTCCGTCGAAGAGGCCGAGGTGGTCGTGGACTTGGTGCGCGACCTGGTGGGGCGCGAGTGGACCGATCCCTCGGATGCGCATGCTCCTCGACCCCTGGGCCAGGGCGACATCGTCGTCAGCACCCCCTACAACGCCCACGTGGCGGTGGTGTCTGCGGCGCTGGGCGCGGCCGGTTTCGAGGAGGTGCGGGTTGGCACGGTCGACCGGTTCCAGGGGCAGGAGGCGCCGGTGGCCATCGTGACGATGGCGGCCTCGGCCTCGGGCGACCGGGAACGGCAGGGACTGCGGTTCCTCCTCGACCGGCACCGGCTCAACGTCGCGCTGTCCCGCGGTCAGCACGCGGCATACCTGGTGAGATCGGTGGCCTTGACCGATTTCGCACCCCGCGACGCCCGGGAGGTGCTGGCGTTAGGGGCCTTCCTCGCCCTGGGCGAGGCCGCCGTGGACACCCGGTTGGTGACCGCCAGACCCTGACGACCTGGCCGGCGCGCCCCCGGATCGGCTTGGATGTTGAGTTGGATCGACTTGGGTGTGGCGTTTTCGTGGTGAGGACCACGAAAACGCCACAGCCAAGGTCGCACCCGCTGCTGACCTCGCTGCTGCGCTGCTTGGGGCTGCGCTCAGGCAGGCGGTGCGTCGAGCCCGGCGGCCGGGTCGGGCTGGTGGATGCCGAACGTGTTGCCCTCGGTGTCGAGGTAGTAGCCCTGCCAGGCCATGCCGGGGAGGGCGAACTTCGGCATCGCCACCTGCCCGCCCGCGGCGAGGATGCGCTCGTGAGTGGCGTCGTAGTCGGCGATACCCATCGTGCAGACGAACGCGTTCGCCCCCTGGTGGGCAGCCGGCGCACCGGCGGGGCGCTGGAGCAGGCCGCCGTTGATGCCCGGATCCTTCTCGTCGCCGGTGACGACGCCGTAGTAGGGCGAGCCGGTGTATTGGCTGTAGTCCTCGTACGTCCACCCGAACGCCTGCGCGTAGAACGTCTTGGCGCGCTCGATGTCGTCGGCCTGGATTTCGAAGTGGACGACGCGGCTCATGGGCTCCTCCTGAGTGGGCGGTGAAATCCGGCCGGGGTATGCCGCCCGGTCCGCCCCGAGCCTAGGCCAACGCAGCGCGCTGTGAGGCACGTTGAGGCCGCCAAACCGCGCTCCGCGGCATACCGAATTCCGCATGCCGCTGGGCTTCGGCGGCGGCGGAAGAGAGGCGAAGCCGATCTTCGCCGATGGTGGAGCTGAGGGTGGAGCCGCTGGGCTACAGCGGCGGCGGAAGGGAGGCGAAGCCGAGCTTCGCCGATGGTGGAGCTGAGGGGATTCGAACCCCTGGCCTTCTCATTGCGAACGAGACGCGCTACCAACTGCGCCACAGCCCCAGAGCGAGAGAAACCATAACACCGACCTCCCCCTTGACCCGAATCAGTGCCTCAGCGGCCCCGGATCGTCCTGCTCGTCCACCACGGGGGTGTCGATGG
Organism: Actinomycetes bacterium; assembly: GCA_029778715.1. Lineage (GTDB taxonomy): Bacteria > Actinomycetota > Actinomycetes > Actinomycetales > Dermatophilaceae > Phycicoccus_A. The sequence continues at coordinate 14,370 of JAKOPT010000095.1, forward strand.
CGTCCCCGACGGCGGCACTCTCGCCGGGAACGCCGTGGTCGGTGGGCTCGACGCGTCGGTGCTCGGAGCCGTGGACGCGCTCGGCCTTCACATCCGCCTCGTCCGCGCCGATGTCGTGGACGAAGGCCGTGTCGTCCTCTTCGGGACCGTCGAGGAGATGGTGGCCCACTGCGTTGAGAACCGCCACCACCGGAACCGCGATCAGCGCCCCGACCACTCCGGCCAGGACGATGCCTGCGGCAATGGCGAGGATGACCGACAGGGGGTGGACCTTCATGACCCGACCGAGCAGCAACGGTTGCAGCAGATGCGACTCGATCTGCATGACCGCGACGACACCGAGGAGCATGATGAGGGCCTTGACCGGGCCCAGGGCGACGAGCGCCAGCAAGACGGCCACCGTGCCCGACACCGCGGCCCCCACGATGGGGATGAACGCCCCGAAGAACACGAGGATCGCCACGCCGCCCGCGAACGGCACCCCGAGGATCGCCGCCACCGCACCAATGCCGATCGCATCGACGGCCGCGACGATGATCGTTGCCCGGGTGAAGGCCGACAACTGCACCCACGCAATCCGGCCGCTCGAATGCACCTTGGCGCGCACCGTGCGCGGGAAGAGCCGCACGCACCAGTTCCAGATGCGGCCGCCGTCGTGGAGGAAGAAGAACAGGGTGAACATCGTCACGAAGAAGCCAGCGACCATGTGCCCGACCGTCAAGCCGGCCGAGGCTGCCTGCGGACCGAAGTTCTTCAGGTATTCGGTCGCTTGGTTGCGGGCCGCCTCGATCCACCCGTCGATGCGGGCCGCCGTGACCCCGAAGGTGTCCATGACCCAGACCCGCACCTGGTCGTAGCCGGCGCCGACCTGAGTGCGGATGCCGTCGAACTGGTCGACGAACTGGGTGGCGACGAACGCCAACGCACCCGCGATGAAGGCGAGCGTGCCGATCACGGTGAGCGCGGCCGCCAGCCCGGGGGGCAGGAACGACTTGAGCCGTCGATACACCGGCGACAGCAAGGCTGAGAGGAGCAACGCGACGATGACCGGGATGACGATCTCGGAGAGCAGCGCGAGCAGCCACAAGATGGCCAACAGCGCGGTCGCGATGACGATCCCGCGCCAGGCCCACTCACTGGCCACCCGGATGCCGGCCGGCACGGCAGAGGCATCCTCGCTCGGTGGGCTGTGCACCGGGGCCGCCGGTTCCGGCGGCGCCACCCGTCGCGGCCGCACCCGCGCGGCTGCGGGGCGGGTTTCGGCATCCGCGCCCGCGGTCCTTCGCGGTAGCCAGGGCAAACGGATGTCGATCATGAGGTATGCCGTCTAGCCGCCGACCGCGCGCCGCGCCGGGAACGCGTCGGGAATGTCGTCGTCGGCATCGCCGAGGGCGCCGAGAGCAGCCGAGTTGGGTGCAGCCCAGGCCACCCTGGTCGCCTTGGCCTTCATCGTGTACGTCGGGCGCGGGACCGGGACGGGGTCCCAGGTGAGCGGCATGTCGTCCTCGTCGACCAACGGCTCGGGGCGCACTCGAGCAGGAACCGGTTGCGGCACCACATCCCGGACCGCTCCCTCGAGGACGTCAATGTCATAGACCGCGCCACGCTCCTGCTGTGGGGCCGGTTCGGCGACGATCTCGACCTGGGCTGGCGCCTCCGTCGACTCCGGGACGGCGTGACTCACGGGCGTGGCCCGGGCAGCCTGCCGCCGAGCCGGGACACGGTCACGGCCGCGGGCCTGCTGGTGCGCCCGTACTCCCGTGCGCACCCAAAGGAAGCCGCCGATCGCCAGCAGAGCCGGCACGACCAGCGCGATCGGGCGGAGCACGCCCAGACCGGCGAACACGGCATACGTAATCAGGCCAAGACAACCGACGACGAGGGTGAGGCCACGGGTGGACTGGGTGACGTGGACCCGGTATGCCGCGCGCGGCGGCACCGCGGCCTGACGGCCCCCGGCTTCGGCGACGACCACTTGGGCCGGCGAACGCACCGGACGGGTGGGGCGACCGGCGTACGAGCGCGGCGGATGGGTGGCGGTGGCCTGTTGGATGACGTCGCGGACTGCGAGGACCCGCATCGTGTCGCGCAGGGCGTCGACGGTGTGGGCGGTGGCGAGGTGTTCGCGGCGGCGGGCCCAGTGGTGCAGGAAGTAGGCAGACCAAACCCCCACGATCACGACGAAGACGAGCGAGGAGGCCTGCATGGCCCGAACTTAAGCCCGAGAGAGTTCAAGCGCGGGGAGCGGGATCGGTGTGTCGCCAAAGTGACGGCTGTGACAACTGAGTCAGACGGGTCATGAGGGTTTGGCCAGCAAGGTCCTCCGTCGTCAGCGCGAACGACCTGTGATCGCGCCAGTCGCCATCGATGTGGAGGTATTTGCGGCGCATGCCCTCGTCGCGGAAGCCCAGTTTGCGCACGACGGCGAGCGAGGCGGTGTTTTCGGGCCGGATGTTGATCTCGATCCGATGCAGGCCCAAGGCGGCCAGGCAGTAGTCGCCGACGAGCGCGACAGCGGTCGGGGTGATCCACCGGCCCGCCACCTGCTCGGTCACCCAATAGCCGACGACGCACGACCACAGGGACCCGCGGGCGATGTTGCTCACGTTGACCTGACCGACGAGGGCGCCGTCGAGTTCGATGGCGAGCGGCACGCTCACGCCCGCGCGCGCCTCCTCCTCTTGAGCGGCGACCATGTCGGCAAAGCGACGCGACGCGCTCGACGGACGGGGAGCCGTCGCATCCCAGGGCGCGAGCCACTCGACATTGGTGCGCCGAACCGCGAAGAACTCGCGTTCGTCGACGACGCGCAGCGGACGAAGCACGATCGGATCCCCGAGTGGAGTGAGCCCGTGGAGCCGGATGGGCCAGGTCTGATGCACCTCAGTGCCGCGTAACCACTTGAACATCAGTGATCCTCGCCTTCCAGTTGGCCGAATACGTGGGCGAGCAGCGGCGCGAGAACGGTCAGTCCGTCCCGCACCCCGCCGGTTGAGCCCGGCAGGTTGACCACGAGGCTGCGCCCGGCGAGACCGGCGAGTCCGCGCGACAGGACCGCGGTCGGCACCCCGTGAGCGGCGCCGGCGGCGCGCAACGCTTCGGGTATGCCGTCGAGGTGCGTGGTGAGGAACCCTCGCGTCGCCTCCGGCGTGGCATCGGTCGGCGACAGCCCGGTGCCCCCAGTGGTGAGAAGCAGGTCGGGGTGATCGGCGAGGGCGGTGGCGATCGCGTCCCGGACCGGGTCCCCGTCGGCGACGACGACGGGGGCGGGCACGCTCATGCCCCAGGAGCGAAGGGTGTCGACGGCGAGACGCCCGCCGCGGTCGGGGTACACCCCGGCCGCGGCGCGCGTCGACGCCGTGACGACCGCAGCGGTGCGACCCCGCAGGTCCGGGGCGGCGACGGGCCGGTCGCCCCCATCCGGGGCATTGGCCACCGCTCCCCCGGCAGCGAGGTCAGTTGTCGCTGTGGCGGCAGGGTTGTCAGCCGCCGCTCCTCCCGCCGGGGCGTCAACAATCCACCTATTGGTGGATTGTTGACGAACTCTATTGGTGGATTGGTGACCAGCCCCGCCGGTGTGGTGGGGCTGATCAGAGGCGGCGGGGCCAGGAGACGTCGGCGTCGCGGCCCGCGGCTCCCGCCAGTCGCCGGAGCGGCCCCCGGACTTGGCGGTGACCCGCACGTCGGTGATCCGGGCGTGCTTGTCGAGTGCCTTGACCATGTCGATCAGGGCCAGGGCCGCCACCGTCACGGCGGTCAGGGCCTCCATTTCGATGCCGGTGCGGTCGGCGGTGCGCACCGTTGCCGTGATGAGGACACCCGCGTCGCCGACCTCGAGGTCGACCGTGGCTGCGTGGACGGCGATCGGGTGCGCCAACGGGATGAGGTCGGGCGTCCGTTTGACGGCCTGCAACCCCGCCACCCGGGCCACCGCGAGCGCATCCCCCTTCGGTACGGTCCCGTCCCGCAGGGCCGCCACCACCGCCGGCGTCACCAGCACCCACCCGGCCGCGCTGGCCACCCGCCCGGTGACCGCCTTGGCCGAGACGTCGACCATGTGGGCCGTCCCGTCGGACCGCACATGCGTCAGACCGCCCGCGCCGACCGCCCGCTCCTCGCCCGCGCCCCCGTCACCGGCGCCCGCCGGGGTCACCGGGGCGCCTCCGCCCCGAGCAGCGGCATACACAACACCCGATCGCCGGGGTGCACCTGCGTGACCGACGCGGGCACGATCGCCAGCGCGTTGGCTCCGGCGAGTGCCCCGAGCATGTGCGACCCCTGGCCGGCGCTCGGGACGGCGACCCCGCCACTGACCTCGACCCGGGTGTATTCGACCTTGCCGCCCACCGACGACCACCTCGCACCGGCTCTCGCCTCGAAGAGCATCGGCTCGCCCGCCCGGCCCGCCAGCCGCCGCAGCAGCGGCACGACGAACACCTGGAACGACACCAGCGAACTCACCGGGTTGCCCGGCAACGTGACCACGGGTATGCCGCGCGGCCCGAGCGTGCCGGCCCCCTGCGGCATACCCGGACGCATGGCGACCTTGACGAACTCGACCGTGCCGGTCGCGGTGAGCACCTCCTTGACCGTGTCGTGCGCGCCCATCGACACCCCGCCAGAGGTGAGGACGAGATCGGGGGCGCCCGGCGGATCGGCGAGGAGGGCGCGCACCGCCTCGGCGTCGTCGGGCAGGTGCCCGGCATGGGCGAGTTCGGCGCCGGCGGCCCGGACGAGTTCGGCGAGCATGAGCTGGTTGGAGTCGACGATCTGGCCCGGCGCCGGCTCGTCGCCGAGGGGGATGAGTTCGTCGCCGGTGGAGAAGAGGGCGACGCGCGGGCGGGGGTGGGCCCGCACCGAGGTGACATTGGCGGCGGCGACAAGCGCGAGCGCACCGGGGGTGAGGACGGTGCCGGTGGCCACCACCGGTTCGCCGGCCCGCACGTCCTCACCGCGGCGGCGCACGTGCCGACCGGGGGCGACCCGGGCCCGGATCTCGACCACGGACACGCCGGCGTCGGTGTCTTCGACCGGCACGACCGCATCCGCCTCAGCCGGCAGGGGGGCCCCGGTCATGATGCGGGCCGCCGAGCCCCGCGGCACGTGGAGCGCCCGCGGATCACCGGCCGGAATATCGGCGATCACCGGCAACCGGACCGGAAGGGGCCCGTGGAGGTCGGCGGCGTGAACGGCATACCCATCCATCGCGGAGTTGTCGAAACCGGGCAGATCGAGGCGGGCGACGACGGGGGCCGCGCTCACCAGGCCCCCCGCCTGCGCGGTCGCGACCGTCACCGGCGCCAGCGGCGCCACAAGGGCGAGCAGGGCGGCGCGGTGGTCCTCGACGGTGCGCATCACCACGGCCGACCACCCCGGAACTGGCGACCGGCAGCCGCCGGCACCACGACGTCGAGAAAGCCACCTAGGCGCATAGCGCTCACCCTACGATGAGCGCCATGGCGGACGAACCCAAACGCGAGGTCCGCGCCGCCTTGCGCGCGGCGCGGCGCGGCATCGCCGCCGCTCGTGACGTGGCCGACGACGACGAAGCCGTGGCCCGCGCCATCCTCGCCCTGCTCGCCGCCGAGGAACTGGGGTCCGGCGCGACGGTGACCCTCTACGAGTCACTCCCCGGCGAGCCGCCCACCACGGCCACCATCGCCGTCCTCCACGCCGCCGGCGTACGCGTGCTCGTGCCGATCACCCGTCCCGACTTCGACCTCGACTGGACCGACGCCGCCGACGAGCAGCGCCGGCCCCTCGGGGTCGAGGCCATCGGTGCCGCAGACCTCGTCCTGGCTCCCGGCTTGTCCGTCGACGCCTCGGGCACCCGGCTCGGCCAAGGCGGCGGCTGCTACGACCGGGCGTTGCCGCGGCGCGCTGCCGAAGTCAAGACGGTCGTCGTGCTGCACCCTGAGGAAGACCCGGGCCCGCTCCGCGCCGAGGAAGTCCCAGTCCTGGCCCTGCCGCGAGACCCCCACGACATCCCCGTTGACGGGGTCGTGACCGCCGCCGGACATCACTGGTTGCGCGCGGGCCGACCCTGATCTCGACGCGTGAACGTGACCGAGGGGAATGTCCGGCCAGACTTGCGGCGTATTCTCTGGCGAGATTCCCCTGTCGCCGGCGACCCGGCATACCGTCCGTGGCGCCCCTTCCTCCCAGGAGCCTGCTCCCATGCCGACGTACGCCTACGCGTGCACCGATTGCGGTCACCGCTTCGACATCGTCCAGTCCTTCCACGACGACGCGCTGACCGAGTGCCCCGAGTGCGAGGGCCGGTTGCGCAAGGTGTTCAACTCCGTCGGCGTGGTGTTCAAGGGGAGCGGCTTCTACAAGACGGACAGCCGCTCCGAGGGGAAGGCCAAGAGCGCCCCGGCCGGGAAGGGCGCGGGCGGCTCCGCAGCCAAGGAGTCGACCGCGAATGGGTCCAGCGGCTCCGGCGGCTCCGGCACGGCCGCGGCCGCGGCCGCGAGCAAGGCTTCGGGAGCCAACGGGTCGTCAGGGAGCGCCACCGCCGGGTCCTCGTCATCCACAGGGGCCGGGGCCGCACGCGTGTCGTCCACAGCCTGACGATGACGCGGGACAAGAGCCCGAAGGGCTCCTAGCGTCGAGGGCATGAGTCTCGTGCCCCGCCGTCACCGACCAGCCACCGCTGCCGCCCACCCCCGCCGCAGCTGGCGGGAGCGGTGGCGCGGAGCGGGACGCCGGACCCGCTGGCGCCGTCTCGTGCTGCGGCGGGCGGCGGCCTTGGTGGTCTTCGCGCTCGCCCTCGCCGCGGCGACAGTCAGCCTGCGGGCCCCCACCCCAACCACGACCACGATCGTGGTGGCGGCCCGCGACCTGGGCGCCGGTCACCGGCTCGAAGCCGGTGACCTGCAACCGGCTGCTATCGATGCCCGGCTGTCCGTCCCGGCGGTCGACAGCCCGGGATCGCTTCTCGGGCGCCGACTGGCGACCGCGGTGACCGCGGGTGAACCGCTGAGCCCCACCCGGCTGGTGCCCCGCACCCTCGCCGAGGGTTTGCCTCCGGACACGGCCGCCTTCCCGATCCGGGTCGCCGACCCCCGCGTGCTCGACCTGCTGAGTGCGGGTCAGCACGTCCGGCTACACCGGGCCAGCACCGGTGCGCTGCTCGCAACCCACGTTCTCGTCCTCGGCATCGACCCGGCCACCGACGGCGGAGCGCCCCTCTCCCTCGGTCCCGGGCCGGAGCGCGGCATCGTCGTCGCGCTTCCGGCCAGCGCCGTCGACGCGGCGCTGGCGACTCCGGAGAACGACGGGCTTGCACCCCGGATGCAGGTCGTGCCCGACGCCGAACAGACCCCCGCACCCCACCCGTAACCCCTTTCCCGCCTCAACCGTCCAACGTCCACTTCGCACCCCGACGGTCGAGGGGTCAAGTGCCCCTTTCCCACCTGAACTCGCCCGGCAAGACCTCACGCAGCCCGCGTCGCCGTCCTACTCAGTCGTTCATCAAGTGGTCGAGATCGGGCCGGGTCGGTACCCTATTTCCCGGTTCCGCACCTGATAGCGGGATTTCGCCTCACACGAAGGATTAACCCCGATGCAGGGCTTCAAGAAGTTTCTCCTCCAAGGCAACGTGGTCGAACTGGCCGTTGCCGTCATCATCGCCGGCGCGTTCGGCAAGGTCGTCGACTCCGTCGTCAAGTTCCTCATGGACATCATCGCGCTCGTCGGTGGTGCCCCCAATTTCGACAGCCTGTCGATCGCCATCGGCAGCCACCAGTTGTACTACGGCCCGATGATCACCGCGATCGTCGGCTTCGTCATCCTCGCCGCGGTCATCTACTTCGTCGTCGTCAAGCCCTACGAGGCCGCGACCGCGTTCATGAACCGCAACAAGGTCGAAGAGGAAATCGCCCCGGCTGTCGACGAGTCCGTCGAACTGCTCAAGGAGATCCGCGACTCCCTCAAGGCGCGCGGCTGACGTCCTCCCACACTCGACTCGAAGGGGTGGCACCGCGAGGTGCCACCCCTTCGAGTCTGTCCGGCCACTGACGTGCGGGCTCTACTCCCAATGGGGTGGGCGTTGCTCCTCCAGCCAGCGTCGGCGAGCTCCGTCATCGCCGCCCTCTCCCCAGTCGGCGTCGGTGTCGTCCCGCGTTTGTTCGGTCGCCGCCCGGGCTGGGGTTCTCGGCGAACTCCCCTCCGACGGCCCGTCGGCTGCCCGGGTCGCCCGCCGAGAACCGCGGCGGGCCGGACGCGCGTCAGCGCTCATCGCCCGTTGCGTCGGTGGGTCCGTCATCGGTATGCCGCACCGCTGCGGGCGTGTTGACCAACTCGTCCTCGCCGGCTGCCACCGGCCCGGATGCTGCGGCCCGGATCCGCTCCACGTCGCGGGCCGGGTCGCGATAGAGATCGGTGCCCCACACGTGCACCACCTGCCAACCGCGTCGCTTCAACTCCTCGACGCGCAACCGGTCACGTTCGAGCGGGCTGGACAGCGCGGCATACCGCAATCCGTCGGTGAGCACGGCCACCCAGGGCCCGTCCGCTCGGGCGGGGTCGGTGACGGCCAGGTCGACACCGGAGCCGTCGGCGCCGATGTCGTGGACGATCAGGCCCTGATCGCGAAGGCGCCGCGCCAGATCGACGACGAGCGCGTCGTCGGTGCCGGACGTGTCCGGGTCGGAATCTGCCGGCGGGCCAGCGGCATACGCCAAGAAATCGCGCAGGACGTGCCCGCCCCGTGACTTCAATCGTTCGGGGGCAAGGTCCTCGGCACGCATCGCGGAGACCACCTGGAGCCGGCGCCGGGCGCGGGTCCCCGCCACGTTGAGGACGAATTCGCCGCCCTTCTGGTTGAGCGGCCCGAAGCGGTGCATCACCCGCCCGTGCGCGGTCTTGCCGTAACCCACGGAGAAGATCACGGCATCCCAGTGTTCCCCCTGGGCCCGCTCGACAGGCTTGATGACGAACGGTTCCAGGGCATCCGGGTCGAAGAACGCCGCGACCTCCTCGGGGAGGTCGGCCACCGTATGCCGCAGGGCCTCCTCGAGGCGCGCCGCGTGCGGCATACCGAGGGTAAGGACGGCCAAGGATTCATGGGGCCGGTGGCGGGCATGATCGAGGACGAGGGGGACGACGGCGTCGACTTCGGCACGGGTCGACTCGATGGTCGCGGACTCCGGGTCCACAACCCCGTGCCCCTCGATGATCTCCAGGGTGAGAGCGGGGTCGTCGGCGGGCGGAGCGGGGATGGTGGCCAGTTCCCCGCCGTAGAACGCCGCATTGGAGAAGCCGATGAGTCGCTCGTCCAGCGATCGGTAGTGGTGGTCCAGCCGATGCGGAGGCACGAGAGCGCGCAGCGCGTCGAGGATCGAGGTGCCGGGTTCGAACGACGCGCGCGGGACCGATTCATCCGCGGGGGCAGCAGTCGCAAAGGACGTGGGGGGTACCTGCTGCGGATCACCGACGACGATGACCTGACGGGCCCTGGTGATCGCCGGCACGGCGGCTGCCACCGCCACCTGGGACGCCTCATCGATGATGACCACGTCGAACCACGACCCGGGGGGAATGACACCCGCGACGACGAGCGGGCTCATGACCCAACACGGCCTGAGTCCGGTCATCAACTCGCCGGCCAAGGGCATGAGCTCGTGCACGGCCAACCCACCACGAGAGCGCGTCACCTCCTCGCGCAGGGTGCCCGCCGCCGTCGAGTGCGACCGCACCAGCGCGGTGACACGGCTGGCGAGACGATCACGGACCTGGGTGGCCGCGCTCCGGGCCAGCGACCGCTCCGCCTCCGCGAGCTGGTTCACAACGGCCCGAAGGTCATCCCCGCGGTGCTCCCGCAGCCGTGGATCGACCCTGAACAACTCATCGGCGATGGACGTCCACCACACGTGCCGCACTTCGTCGGCCACCTGCTCCGCCGGCACGGCCCGGTCTCGCAGGTCGTTCACCAGGGGACGCCATCCGTGGGTATACAGCGCCTCGAGGGCGGCACGCACCCGGGGCACGATGGCGAGTTGATCGGGGACGGCTGCCAACTCGGTCAGAACACGTTCGAGGTCGCCCCGGTCGAGATCGACCAGGCGCGGCGCGTCCGGACGCACCGGCAAGTGGGCATCGAGCCAGTCGAGGGCCTCGGCGACGGCCGCACGTTCGGTGCGAGCCCGGTCCAGGTCAGCGGGGATCTCCGGACGTCCGCCAGCACCGGCGAGGTCTCGCCAGGCGCTGCGCTGTCCGGCCGCGGCCCGCAGGGCACCGTGGAAGTCGGCCGGGGGCGGCCCGGGCCGCAGCAACCGACGAGCCTCCTTGACGATCCGCCGACGCTCCCACCAGCCCACGTCCGATGCCCGAGAACCACGGTGCTGCCCGGGGGCGGTGGCCGCCACGGCCTCGTCCAGGGGGGCGTCGAACACCTCGGCCCGGAAGACCTCGAGGGTGTCGCGCACCGCCGCCAGGGTGCCGAGCGTCTCGCCCCACCCGCTGATCGTGTGCACGTCGGGGTATCGCAACCCGGCGAACACCTCACCGAACGTGTCATCCAGCCGGCTCAACCCGGTGGGGCCCAGCAACCACTCCAGGGTTTCGCGCGCCTGCTCCGCCTCCTCTTCGGTGGCCAGTGAGGCACCGAACCACGGGTCGTCGCCCCCGTCCGTGCGCCAGGCTCCCAATCGGGCCAGCCGCTCGAACTCCGCGGCCGTCGCCTCGCGGGTGGCCGAGGTTAAGGCAGCCAGCGGCGCGCCGACGAGCCGAACGCTCGAGCGCGCCGGCCGGTCCCCGGCAGCCTCTCGGACGATCGCGGACATGACCTCGTGGGCGCTCACCCCCCAAGGCTCGCGCCGGTCGTGCACGGCGCCGCGATGGTCGGCCAGAGTCGCTGCGGCGGCCCGGAGGTAGTGCTCCGGTGTCGGAGGTATGCCGTCCGCTCCGCGTCCCTTGCGGCTCGCCGGCGCCGGGGCCGGGCCGGCTTGCCCGGCCTGGCTGACCGGGGGCGGCATACCGGGTATGCCGTCGGCCACCACGGCGGCGAGTTGCGCGAGCGCTGCCCCTCGGCTGCGGCTGCCGTGCGGGAAATCGAGCGTGAGGAACCCGAGGCCCACAGCGTCCAGGCGGGCCACGAGCGCGTCGAGCGCGGCCCGCTTCTCCGCGACGACGAGGACCCGTTGGCCCTGTCCGGCGTAGGCGGCCACCAGGTTGGCAATCGTCTGCGTCTTGCCGGTGCCCGATGCCCCCTCGATGACCACGTGCCGCCCGGCGAGAGCGGCGTTGATGGCCGCCTGCTGCGAGGTGTCGGCCGGCAGGACGAGCCCGCCGGCTTCCGCCAGCGACGGGCCCGGCGCCGCGGGGCCGGTGACGGACGCCGTGAGGGCAGCCGCCGCGTCGACGTCACCGGCGAGCGCGGCGACGACTTCGTGACCGGCAACCGTGGCGCCCTGGGCGGCGAGGTCGGCGACCATGGGCAACTTGGCGTAGGTAAAGGTGCCGACGACGACGCGCGGACTGATGGTGAACCCAGGGATGTCGGCGCAGGCGGCCGCGAGCGCGGCATACGTCGGGTGCGGTTCGAAGCCGGAGCCAGCGACCGCCATTGCCTCGAAGACGGCGACCTCGACGGGCAGGCCGCGTTCGACGTTGAGGTAATGCTCGAGGACCGGGTTGAACTCGATCTCGTCGGAAAGGTCGATGATGATGTCGGCGCCCGGGCCCGCGGGGCGCAACGTGGCCGCGCGCAGCAGGACGGGGGCGACGGGGGTGCGCGTGGTGCCCGGCAGGTCCCAGGAGGCCATCCCGAAGGCAGCGAAGCATGTCTGGAGGCCGCGTTCCTCGGTGAGTTCGCGGGCCTTGGCGGCGATCGCCCGAGCGCGGCGGCGAGCCTCGTCGAACGCGGCGTGTTCGCGGTAGAGGTCGGAGAGCCGGGTCGAACGCCCGGTCATGAGTCGCGCGACGCCGCCCGGGTGGGCGGTGGTGAGGTCGAGGGTGCCGGTGGGCAGATCGCGGTGCCACAGCAGCGTGTTGGGCCCGCCGAGGTCGACGAGAGAGCGGGTCCAGGTCGCCATCGCGGCCTTGACCGTGGCGGTCCGGGCATCCGGCGCCTCGTCGGGGCGGGGGGTGTCGGGCGGACTCACTACTGCAGGCTAACAAGCGGTTCCGTATGCCGCCTGCGCCGCGCCGCAACGCCTCTCAGCTGTGCTTCGCCGCTGCGCTTTGCCGGGGTCGCATGGCGCAGTGTCTGGCGCTGGGCCGGCCGGCGCGGTCAAGGCGAAGGCTCGGTCGGGGCGCCGGCCGACCAGGGAACCACCGCGGCAGCCAGGCCGATGATCACCGCGAACGCGAGCGCGATCAGCGACAGCACGGGGAACCCGGCGACTTGGACGATGGGGCCGGCGAGGACCCCGGCTCCCGCCGCGGTCAGGCTCATGACCAGATCCGCGGCGCCCTGCCCGGACGCACGGTCGGCCAAGGGCAAGGTGGCGACGAGTGCGCTCGACCCGCTGACGAACGTGCCCGACCAACCCACCCCGAGGAGGAACAGGGCGAGGACGAGGATGCCCGAGGCGCCGATGGGGGATGCCGACGCGAGCAGGGTTGCCGTCGAGAGGACGAGCGCGCCGGTGAGGGCCACGGCCCGGCTCCCCCACCGGTCGACGGCCCAGCCGGTGAGGGGCGAGAGGGCGTACATGCCGAGGATGTGCAGGCTGATGACGAAGCCGATGATCTTCAGTTCGGCGTGCCCGTGGCGCATGTGGAGCGGGGTCATGACCATGACGCTGACCATGACGGCGTGCCCGAACGACAAGGTGAGCAGGGCCACCGCGGTGGGGCGCCGTGAGAGGACCACGCGCAGACCGTGCCAGAGGGAGAGGTGAGGCCGGTCGATCGTGTCGGTGGACTCCTGCGCCGCCCGGCGCCGCGCTTCGAGGAGCGGATCGGGTCTCAAACGCACCGCCATCGTGATGCCGGCCAGGGTCAGGCCGACGACCGAGAACACGTACGGCCCGGTGAGGAGCGGAACCCCGAGGGCCCGAGCGACCGGTCCGCTGGCCCCGGTGAGGTTCGGGCCGAGGACCGATCCGATCGTCGTCACCCAGACGACAAGGCTGAGCTGGCGGGCGCGGCGGGTCGCTGGGGCGAGGTCGACCGCGGCATACCGGGCTTGCGCGTTGCTCGCGGTGGCGCCCCCGAAAAGGACGCTGGCGACCAAGAGGAGCGGAAAACTGCGGACGACACCGGCGAGGATGAGGCCCAGGCCCCCGAGGGCGGCTGCGGCATACCCGAAGGTCAGCCCGGGCCGACGGCCGCGAGCGGCGATGAGCCGGGTCATCGGGATGGTGAGCAGGGCCGTGCCGAGCACTTGGGCGGTGCCGCCGAGGCCGGCCCACTTCGCCGAACCGGAGACGTCCTCGGCGAGGAGGGCGCCGACGGCCACGCCCGCTGAGAGGCCGACACCGCCGAGGATTTGGGTGGTGACGAGGGTGCCGAGGACGCGACGTTGGGTCCGGTCCGTCGCGGCTGAGGTCACCGCTGCAGTATGCCGCCCGCTTCCGGTCGGTCCGCTCCCGCCGTCCCTTCCGTCCCGCTTTTCCCGCCTGAACCGTCCCGTGTCCACTTCGCACCCCAACTGTCGGGGTGCGAACTGCCCCTTTCCCACTCGAACTACGTCGCCTTCCCACTCGAACTACGTCGCCGCGGCGACCATGTCGCGTCGGCGCGATCCGCCCGAGGCCCGGTCGGCTCCGGGAGCGTTCTGGCATAGGCTAGAGGGGTTGCCCGGCGGTTCCTCGTCGAACACCGCACAGCCGGGTGCGCCCTCGTAGCTCAGGGGAAGAGCACTTCTCTCCTAAAGAAGGTGTCGCAGGTTCGAATCCTGCCGGGGGCACTCGCAAATTGAGCACGAAAGCCCGCTGCACAGGGATCCTGGTATCCACGTCGGGCGCCGTGGCGTCGTGCAACGCCCCGCTCTCAGCGCCGCCGGAGCACTAGCCAGAGCACCAACCAACGGCACCGCTGGGATGGGCGCCGGGGGTCAGAGGGTGTCGACGCCTGGACATGACGACTATGCCTTGCCGCGGCTCCCGCGGTCGTCAGGGCGCACCTGGCTTTCGGTGACGGCCCAGTCAGTGAACCAGAGCGGACTATAGGTGGGAAACGTGCACTTCGCCCCCCGACATTCGGGGGGCGAAGTGCACGTTGGACGGTTCAGGCGGGAAAAGGGGGGCAGGTGGGACGGGTCAGGGACGCCCGTACATCACCGCGGAGGTCCAGATGGCGCGCAGGCCGCTGGACAGGCCGGTGCGGGGCGAGTCGTACATCATCCCGTTGCCGGCGTAAATACCCACGTGGTACGCGAAGTCGCCGCTGCCGAAGAACACCAGGTCGCCGGGCTGCGGGTTGGACACGCGGGTCACGGCGAGCAACTGGTCGGTCGCGGTGCGGGGCAGGCTGATGCCGGCCTGGGCGAAGACAAACTGGGTGAACCCGGAGCAGTCGAAACCGGCCGGGGTGGTGCCGCCGTAGCGGTACGGGATGCCGCTGTATGCCGCGGCGATCGAAAGCACCCCGCCACTCACGTTGACGGGCACGGACGCGGCAGCATCCGACGTCGGGCTCGTCCGGCTGGCGCTGCGGCTGGCCGACTGGCTCTGCGTCGGCTGCGGGGCCGGGGCGGGCTTCTCGACGGCTTCGACACCAACGACACCAACCACCGCGTCCGCGGTCGGGGCGCTGACGGCCGGGGCGGTGACCGCCGGGGCAGCGGCAGCAACGGCGGGGTTCGTGGTGACCGACGCAGTCGCCGTCGTGGCCTTGGCCGACTTCGCGGGCGCGGCCTGAGCCGGCAGAGCGAACGCCGCGACCATGCCACCAGAAGCAGCGAGAACGGCCGACGCCTTCACGCCGGTCTCGCCGACGCGCGCAATGATGCCGGTGATCTCGGTCAGGGGGTTGTGCCGACTCGTGGCGCGGTGCCGGCCGGTCGTCATGGTGTGAGACACGTTTAACCTCTCGACGCCTTCGAGGTGAGCTGTCGGGTTCGGGCTGAGGTTGCGCCCGGCCGCTCGGCTGGATGCCGACCGGCTTCACCCCTAGGGCCTTGCGAGCAAGGCCCGGATTGGGTCCCCCGCTCCTGCCAGGCGGTGGTGCGATCTGACTCGCAGGCGATGGCAGGACTCGGCGTACCGCTCGCGAGGACGTCACCCAGGGGCGGTGGCGCCGTAGCAACCGTACACACTCCCGGAGTCAATGTCACATTTCGGTTACGGCGACTTCACGAATTGGCCACAGCAACCCTCACAGGAGTCCCGTAGCGCCGTTCTGCCGCCCTTTGGGGCCGCCAGCGGGGGTATGCCGCTCCTGTCGGCTCGCAGGCCCTCAAGCCCCCTTGGTGTGTTGTCCGCGCGGGTGGCGCAGCCTCGACGATCGAGGATCGCCACCCCGTCGAGGTCCCCCTACGGCCGGATATCCCCGGCAACACACGCCGTGAACAGGACAGATGAGTCTCTCGCCCGGAGCGAGTGCGACGCCTCGGCGGATCTTCAACGGCGCCAGCCAGCGACACCCCGAACTGGGAGGGGAACGGTGAGGACCAGGACCCCTCGTCGTCAGTTCACGGAAACGTGCACGTGATCCATGTGGTTCTCGGTGGGACTGCCCCGGTCGGCCATCAGCCGCCAGTCATTTCCCGGCGCCCAGTACCGCTGGCGCCAGATGACGTATTTCACATTGAGTTCTCCGGCGTGCGCCTGCACGAAAGCGGCGATCGCATCCCCCTGCGCGAAGTCCGACACCATGATGTCGGCTGCCCGGCCCGCCCCGTGGTCGCCGGTGTCGCCCGCGCGATACCCCCCAATAGTGAGCGACCCGAAAAGGGACCGCACGGCCGAGCACACGCTGGCGGCGCTCTGACCAAGCCCCAGGCCGCGGCAATCGCCCAGATAGGCGCTCGCCGAATACCCGGAGCCGCTGTAGCCTGCCGCGGCGGTATCGAGGTTGACCTCGGTTGCCGGTTTGGCGACCGCCTCGACACCCGTGACGCCGACGGTGGCCTGGGCAAGCGGACCGGGCGCCTCGGGGGAAACCACCACCGTGGCGGTTTCCGCGATGGGCAGGCCCGCGGAGCCCATCGGCACCCTGGCGGCAGTGGCGCTGGTCTCCGATCGGCTCACACTCGTCGCGTTGTTCCCGACCGCCCCACGAGCGGGCGTGACGGAGTCGCGCGTCAAGAAGCGCGAGGCGCCCAGCAGCGCCGACATCCGCGCTTGTCCGACAGTGCTGTCGATTGCAGCGGACTGGTCGGCGCTCACCTGAGGGGCGGCATACCCAATCTCGGTCGCTGGGAGGAGAACGGCGGCGCTCGCCCCGACCAGGCCGAAAGTGGCGACTCCCTTGACCAGAACCTGGCGGGTCAGCAGCGCACCCAACGCGGCATACCACGATGGCGACGGGGCGCGGCGGCGCCCAGGGGCTCGCCGACGACCGCGGTTCGGCGTCGGAGTGGGGCGATGCGGCACAAGAAAACTTTCGTCAAGGGGCCAGGACTTCCCCACACGGTAGCGATAAGTACACGGAAATGTCACGTTCAGGTAACGCGGGTCGCCAGCGCCAGTCACCTCTTTCGCCCCACCCGTCTCACTTTTCCCGCCTGAACCACCCAACGTCCACTTCGCCCCCCAACAGTCGGCGGAGCAAGTGCCCCTTTCCCACGCGAAGTGATGTACACCACGAACCGAGCCGGGCGAATCTCCCGGGCCAAAGCACGACCGACCACCTCGCACCCGGCCCCACGCCTACCGACGACGCCAACCGGCGGGCCCGAGCGGCATGCCGCCTACAGGCGCTCGACGAACACGTGCCCGGCCACATCACCGGGCAGCGACACCCCAGTGGACTCGTCCTCGCCGAGGCGCACCGCGATCGTCCGCGACCCGTCGAGGCGCACGAGCGCGGGCTGGCCGGGCAGCAACCCCGCCGCGGTGAGCAGGGCCAACGCCTCCCGGTCGACCTGGACCGGTTCGCCGATGCGACGGACCCGCACCTGTGTGGGTTCGACAACGGCGACCTCGGTGAGCGCCACCGGAGCACCCGCACCCACCGTCGGGGCGCCCCCCGCAGGCGGCTCCCCCAACGGCGGCTCCCCCGACGGCGGTGTCCCCGGCGCGAACTCTCCCCGCGGGAACTCCCCCGTCGCGAACTCCCCCGTGACCCGCTCCCCCCGCACCCACGCCCCCTGGACGCCCACCTCACCCAATTCGGCGAGCCCGGGAATCGGGTTGCCATACGGCGACTCGGCCAGGTCCCCCACCAGCGCGAGGATCTTGCGTTCGACCCGCTCGGACATGACGTGTTCCCAGCGGCACGCCTCGTCGTGGACGTATTCCCATTCGAGCCCGATGACGTCGTGCAGGAGCCGCTCGGCAAGGCGGTGCTTGCGCATGACGCGGGTGGCCAGGGCCCGGCCCAACTCGGACAACTCCAGGTGGCGGTCCCCGGCGACGGTGAGGAGGCCGTCACGTTCCATCCGCGCCACCGTTTGCGACACCGTAGGACCGGAGTGGCCCAACCGCTCGGCGATGCGCGCGCGCAGCGGCGGGATGCCCTCCTCTTCGAGTTCGAAGATGGTCCGGAGGTACATCTCCGTCGTGTCGATGAGATCCGTCACGTCTCCTAGCCTCTCATCCCCCACCGTGACCCCGTATGCCGCGCGGCTCGCCGCCGCCGTGCCTAGCACCCTCCCCTCAGGATCGCGACTCGCCCGCGGAGGTATGCCGCGGCACCCAGCGAGCCAGCCACCCACCCCCGGCGACGGCGAGCGCACCGACCAGCACCGCGGCGCTGGCCAGCCCCGCGAACGCCGTGACCGCGGACACGAGCAACGCCGCGCCGTTGGTGCCGATGAGGTTGAGCCAGCGCCAGATACCGAGGAAGGCTCCGCGGCCGTTCTCCGGTGCCAGGTCGGCCCCGAGGGTCATGACCACCCCGGAGCCCATGCCGTTGGACAGGCCCATGACGAGCGTGGCGACCACGACCCAAGCGGGCGTCGTGGCCAGCGGCAGCGCGAGCAGCGCCCCACCGAGACCGACAGCGACCGGCACCGCCACCCAGACCCGCCCAAACCGGTCCATGATCCAACCCGCGGGGAAGAAGAGGAGCATTTCGAGGCCGAAGGTGAGGGAAAACAGCAGCGCCACGTCGCTGGCGCTCATCCCGATGTGCTGAGCCCACAGGGGAACGACGGCGGTGCGGGCGGTGCGGGCCAGCCCGATGACGAGGACGCCGAGGCCGACGGTGAGGAAGGTATGCCGGTGGGCGGCCCAGGTATGCCGCAGCGCACCACCCCGAAGGCGCGACCGGCGACCTGAGCCAGGATGGCTGCGGGGCAGCGACTCAAGCCCGTCGAGCTCGAGATGATCCAAATCCATCGACCACCAGGTCAGCGCGGCGGCCAGCAGGCCCGCGGCCCCGAGAACGAGAAAGGACCCGCGGGGCCCGACGATCGCGATCAGCGGCGCCGCCCCCAACGGGCCGAGGAACCACCCGATCCGGACCACCCCGCCCAGGGTCGACATGGCGCGCGCCCGCTGGCTCGGCGGCGCGACCTGGCCCAGCCACGACTGGCGCGCGACGACCAGGACGACACCGGAGGGGCCGAGGAGCACGACAGCGGCGGCCAACGACCACAACGAGGCGGCATACCAGCCGAGAAGCCCGGCACCCGCGGCAAGCAACGCCCCGAGGGTGAGCGCGACGCGTTCACCGAGACGGTCGATGAGGGCGCCGACGGGTAGGGCGAGGAGAAGCTCGGCGAGGAGCGGGAGGGCGACGAAGAAGGCGGCGAGCGCCACGGACGCCCCGAGGTCGCGGGCGGCCAGCGCGAGGATCGGGGCCACCGCACCGGTGCCGATCGAACCGATCAACGAGGGCCCGAACGCCGGCAACGCCACCTGTCGCCACGGGAACGGCGGCGCGCCCGATGCCTGGGGCGCGCTCACGGCATACCCCGAGGATGAACGCGGACGCGGTCACCCATCGGGGCCTCCTCTCCGCGCAAGGTATCTTGATATCAAGATACCTTGCCGTGGAACGCACCGACACCTCGGTCGGGGCGGCGCAGTAGTTTGGCGTCATGAGCGCACCCAGTGGTCCCATTGTTGTTGACCGCATCCACTGCGGCCCACCCGAGTCGGCCAACGGCGGATGGATTTCGGGGCTGCTCGCGGAGCGGGTGGCCACCGGCCCCGGCAAGCCCGCGGTCACCGTGCGGTTGTCGTCCCCGCCGCCGCTCGACACGCCCCTCACGGTAGGGGGATATGGCGCGGTCTATCTCCTCCAGCACGGGCACCGCCAGATCGCCACCGCCTCACCCAGCCCCGCGATCGACCTCGAGTTGCCCACTCCGGCCACAGTCGACGAGGCCACCGCCGCCGAGACTCGCTTCGAGGGGCTGGTCGGCCACCCGTTCCCGACCTGTTTCTCGTGCGGCACCGGCCGCGACCCCGGCGAGGCCCTCGCCCTGCGTCCCGGGCCACTCAATGACGGCACCGGCCGGTATGCCGCGCACTGGACTCCGCGCGAGGCCTCGGTGCCGCTCGTCTGGGCGGCCCTGGACTGCCCGGGCGGGTGGGCAGCAGGCATCGCCGGGCGGCCGATGGTGCTCGGGTCGATGACCGCCCAGGTCTTCGGGATGCCCGAGGTGGGCGTGCCGCACGTGGTGACGTCCTGGCAGGTCCTCGACGACGGGCGCAAACACCACTCGGCGTCGATGCTGCACTCTCCCGCAGGCGAACTGCTCGGCCTGGCCACGGCCATCTGGATCGCCGTCGATCCCGAAAGCGTGCGCCCCGCGGGGGCCGGCGCGTGAGCGAGAGGACGGCCGCCCGCCCGATGCCCGCGTCGGGGCAGCGGGTCGCGGTCGTCACCGGGGCCGGCAGCGGCATCGGTGCGGCGACCGCACGGGCGCTGGCGCGCCAGGGGTATGCCGTGGTGTGCGCCGGGCGCCGCCTCGACCGGCTCGAGGCGGTGGCGGGCGAGATCGGCGGGGTCGCGGTGCGCTGCGACGTGACGTCCGATTCCGATGTCGCCGCTGTCGCCGAGGTGGTCGGCGGGCGGGTCGACCTGCTCGTCAACAACGCCGGTGGCGCCCTGGGCGTCTCACCGGTCGCCGAGGGCGATGTCGAGCAGTGGCGCACGATGTACGAGACCAACGTCCTGGGCACCCTGCGCGTGACCAAGGCGTTGCTGCCCGCGCTCAGGGCAGCCGAGGGCATGATCGTCAACGTCGGCTCGATCGCGGGGCATCTGACCTACGAGGGCGGAGCGGGCTACACCGCGGCCAAGCACGGCCTCACTGCGCTCACCGAGACGCTGCGGTTGGAGTTGTGGGACCAGCCGGTGCGGGTCGGCGAGGTGGCACCGGGGATGGTGTGGACCGAGGAGTTCTCGCTCGTCCGGTTTGGCGGCGATCAGGCCAAGGCCGATGCCGTGTATGCCGGGGTGCCCGGTCCGCTCGTCGCCGAGGATGTCGCCGACGCGATCGTGTGGATGGCCACCCGCCCGGCGCACGTCAACATCGATCTGCTCGTCATCAAACCGCGCGCCCAGGCCGCCCCGCACAAGGTGCATCGCCTCGCCCCGTGACCTCCCCGGGGCGGGTCACGGCTGGCGGCGATGCACCCGCCACGCGCCGGCGTCGGCCAGGGTGCCCGGCCCGATCCGGCTGAGGACGATCCGGTCGTGGAGCCGGTTGCGCCGCCCGCCCCAGAACTCGACCTCGTCGGGCACGATCCGATAGCCGCCCCAGAAGTCCGGGACCGGCACCTCGCCAGCGGCCCCCAACTCGGGCCAGCGGGCGGCATACTCCTCGTAGGCGGCCTCGAGAGCGGCGCGCGAGGCGATCGGTTCGGACTGACGCGAGGTCCACGCCGAGATCCGCGAGCCGTAGGGGCGGGTGTCGAAATACTGCTCGACCTCCTCGCGCGACACCTCGTGCGCCACGCCGCGGAACCGGATCGCGCGGAACATCGAGGGCCACACGAGTGCCGCCGCGACCCGGGGGTTGCCGGCGATCTCGCGCCCCTTGGTCGAGGTGAGCGCCGTGACGAACCCCGGGCCGCGCTCGTCAAGGAACCGCATGAGCACCGTGCGCACGTTGGGCGCGCCGTCGGCGTCAACGGTCGCCAGCGAGAGGGCGAGGGGTTCGGGGACGTCGCCGGCGGCGGTATGCCGCGCGCTCGCGTCCTCGACCCAGCGCCGGATCTGCTCCAACGGGGTGGCCGCCAGGTCGGCCTCGTCGAGTCCTTCGCCGTCGTAGTCAACTCGCGTGCTCACGACTCGATCGTAGGCGTGCGCGGCGGCTTCGGGGCCGGGGGACGGCATACCGGCGCCGCGGCATACGGAACGGGGCACCGAACGGCGAAACGCTCGGTGCACAATGATCCTGCCCCGACGACGACGTGGGGGACAGGCGACGCGCCCCGACCGTGCGCAGGACAGATGGGACCACTCGTGACCGACCAGTCGACCCCGACTCCGGCCGCAACCGCGGCATCCGCCTCTCCGGCCCCGCCCGCCGCCCCGCCGGCCGTCGGCGCCGACACCTTCCACCCCGGCCTCGAGGGTGTCATCGCGTTCGAGTCCGAGATCGCCGAGCCCGACAAGGAGGGCGGGGCGCTGCGCTACCGCGGCGTCGACCTCAACGACCTCGTCGGCCGCATCTCCTTCGGCCAGGTGTGGGGGCTGTTGGTGGACAACGAGTTCGGGCCCGGGCTCCCGCCGGCTGAGCCATTCCCGCTGCCCGTCCACACCGGCGACATCCGGGTCAACGCGCAATCCGCCCTGGCCCAGTTGGCGCCCGTCTGGGGCTTCAAACCGCTCCTCGACATCTCCCCCGAACAGGCCCGCGAAGACCTCGCCCGGGCCTCGGTCACGGCGCTGTCGTTCATCGCCCAGTCGGCCCACGGCCTGGGGCGGCCCATGGTCCCCCAGCGCGAGGTCGACAAGGGCGAAACGATCGTCGAACGGTTCATGATCCGCTGGCGCGGCGAACCCGACCCCAAGCACGTCGAAGCCATCGACGCCTACTTCATCTCCGCGGCCGAGCACGGCATGAACGCCTCGACCTTCACCGCGCGCGTCATCGCCTCGACCGGTGCCGACGTCGCCGCCTGCCTCTCCGGAGCGGTCGGGGCGCTCTCCGGCCCGCTCCACGGCGGGGCACCGAGCCGCGCCCAGCACATGATCGAAGGCGTCGAACGCGAAGGCGACGCGCGCCGCTACGTCAAGGCCGTCATGGACCGCAAGGAGCGCCTCATGGGCTTCGGGCACCGGGTCTACCGGGCGTATGACCCGCGCGCCGCGGTGCTCCGTGAGACCTGCCGCCGCCTGGAGGCCCCCCGCTACCAGGTCGCCCTCGAACTCGAGCAGGCCGCCATCGCCGAACTCGCCGAGCGTTACCCGGCGCGCAAGATGGAGACCAACGTCGACTTCTGGGCGGCGGTGCTCCTCGATTTCGCCCAGGTGCCCAGCGAGATGATGACCCCCCTGTTCGTGTGCGCCCGCACGGCCGGCTGGTCCGCGCACATCCTCGAGCAGAAGAAGACCGGTCGCCTGATCCGCCCGAGTTCGCGCTACATCGGCCCGGGCCCGCGTCCCCTTGAGGCTGTGGCCGGCTACCGCCCGTAGTTTTCGTCGCACCTCCCGCGGCCGTATGCCGTCCGCCCTCGTCTCGCTCTGGCAGGACGAGCACGCGCGGCGCGGGGATTGGGGCCCCGTCAGCCGCTCCCTGACGTCGCGGGATGAACCAGGACGCGCAGCGCCTCAACGGCCGCCCCTTGTCGCGGGGGCAGGAGGTGCACCCCCGGGATGGCGGGGGCGGCCCCTGCCGCCCCCGCCCCCGCCAGGGTGAGTGGCACGCGTTCGGCCACGAGGGCGAGTTCGGTGGCACAGGCCAGGAAGCGCCTGGCGGAGGTCGCGGCCAGCACGACGACATCCACTCCGTCAAGCGCCGAGAGCAGATCGGGCACCGGGGTGTCGGCCCCGAGGTGCCGCACGCGCCAGCCGGCTTGGCCCAGGAGGCTCCCGAACAGCACGAGCGGCAGATCGTGCAGTTCCGTTGGCGGGCACGCGAGCAAGGCCACCGGTGCCGCCGCGGTCCGCGGCATCGCCACTGCGGCGAATCGGCGCCGGATGACGGCCGTGATGAAGTGCTCGCCCGCGATCCCCATAGCCCCGGCCTCCCACTGCCGGCCGATGTCAGCGAGGAAGGGCAAGACGGCCTCGTCGATGGCGGCGGTCAGGGACAACCGGGCGAGCACCTCATCGAGGGCCGCCTCGGCACCGGCCTCGTCGAACTCGATCGCGCATCTGAGCAGGTCGCGCCTGAGGGTCTGGGCAGCACTCCCTTCACCAGCGAGGCGATCATCGCGGACGGCCGGTTCGGGCAGCCGGTCGCGGTCGGTGGCCAACACCCGGGCCGCCGCCTGGGCCGGAGCCACCCCGTGCGCTCGCAAGGCGAGCACCTCGCGCAGCCGCCGCTCGTCATCCGGTCCGTAGAGCCGGTAGCCGCCGAGGGTGCGCGTGGGACGCAACAGTCCGTAGCGCTCTTCCCATTTGCGCAGCGCATGGGGGCTCAGCCCGACCCGAGCCGCGAGTTCCCCGATCCGCAGCCCGCCCGTCGCGTCGCTCACCGTGCCATCCTTGCCATGCGCCCACCCTACTCGCACACACAGGTTTAGACGAACCCTTGACGTCCAGGTCCCTGCGCCCACGCAAGAGCCATCGCGCCCCGTGCTAGCACGAGACCCCGGCGCGGCAGCCGAGGAACCCTGGCGGGACCGCGGCATACCGGGCTTGAGACAATGGCGGAGGTCAACGAGGACCCCACCACCAGCCCGCCACCAGCGAAAGTGCCACCGTGAGCGACCCCAACCGACCCCCCATCACCTTGCCCCTCGATCTGCTGCCCGGCGACGGTCGCTTCGGCTGCGGCCCGAGCAAAGTGCGTCCCGACCAGGTGACGGCCCTCGCCGACCTCGGCCGATCGGTTCTCGGCACGAGTCACCGGCAGGCGCCGGTCAAGAGCCTGGTCCACCAGATCCGCGCCGGCCTGGCGCAGTTCTTCACTCTCCCCGACGGCTACGAGGTCGTGCTCGGCAACGGCGGGGCGACGGCGTTCTGGGACATCGCCGCCTTCGGGCTCATCCGCGATCGCGCGCAGCACCTCACGTTCGGGGAGTTTTCGAGCAAGTTCGCCTCGGTGACGACCAAGGCGCCGTTCCTCGGCACCCCGACCGTCATCTCCAGCGCCCCGGGCGGTCGTCCGGCCCCGCAAGCCGAGGCCGGCGTCGACGCCTACGCCTGGGCGCACAACGAGACGAGCACCGGTGTCATGGCGCCAGTGGAGCGGGTCCAGGGAGCCGACGACGATGCCCTCGTCCTCATCGACGCCACCTCGGGTGCGGGTGGGCTGCCGCTCGACCCCACGCAGGCCGACGTGTACTACTTCGCGCCGCAGAAGTGCTTCGCCTCCGACGGTGGGTTGTGGGTCGCGCTGTTCTCGCCCGCGGCGCTCGCCCGGGTCGAGGAGATCGCCGCGTCCGGTCGGTGGATTCCCGACTTCTTCAGCCTCCCGACGGCGATCGACAACTCACGCAAGGACCAGACCTACAACACCCCGGCGGTCGCCACCCTCGCGCTCATGGCCGAGCAGGTCGCCTGGCTCAACTCCTCGGGGGGGCTGGCCTGGGCGAGCGCCCGCACGGCCGACTCATCGGGTCGCCTTTACGCGTGGGCGGAGGCCTCCCCGTATGCCGCGCCCTTCGTCGCCGACCCGGCTCACCGGTCCCAGGTGGTCGCCACGATCGACTTCAGCGATGACATCGACGCCACAGCCATCGCGAAGACGTTGCGCGCCAACGGGATCGTCGACACCGAGCCCTATCGCAAACTGGGCCGCAACCAGTTGCGGATCGCCTGCTTCCCCGCGGTCGACCCCGAGGACGTGTCGGCGCTCACCGCGTGCATCGACTACATCATCGAGCGTCTCTAGCCCGCATTGCCCGTCCTTCCGTGCAGGAGGTGGGGTGATCACCCCACCTCCTGCACGGAAGGCGGCGACGCCGGAGTCAGCGGACCAGGGCGGCGAGAATGGCGACGGCGATGAGCACCGCCAGCACCCCCAAGGTCAGCCGGCGTCGCGTCGAAGCGTTCATCGGAGCCACGTCCGGGGCGTGCGGTGGCGAACACGCCCGTTCGACTCCGGACTTGCCGTCGCGTCCAGACGCGGATGCCGCTCGCTGTTCCAAGTCACCGATCCATTGTCCTCCGCCGCGACGCGCCGACAAACCACGCTCGACTCCGCCGCCACTCTCACGGCACAAGACCGCACGATCTCACTCACCTGCGTCCAGAATCGCCCACCCGCGCGCCGGTAGCGTCACCTCGTCTCGGGCGCGGACCTGAGCGCCTGCGGACCCGGCGAGCACCTGGCGCCCCCCGCCGGCGGGCAGTTGGGCCGGGGTGTCGGCGATGTTGAGTGCGACGACGATCTGGGGTCGGCCCTGCTCCCCCGCGTCGGCCCCGGGTGCCCCGAGCGCCTCGACGCGATAGACGAGTTGTTCGTTGGTCAGGGCCACCTGGGTCGTGCGGGCCCGGTGCAGCCACGGATGCCGCCGCCGCAGCGCGATCAACTCCTGGTGCAGCCGGTAGGTCGGCTCCCCCAACTTGGACAACTCGCCGGGCGTCTGCGGGAACGGTGGACGCACCTCGTCGTCACCGCCGACGCGCTCGTGTTTCACGCCGCGATAGGCCTGTTCGTCGCCGGCATAGATCGCAGGCGTCCCCCCGACGGTCAGCAACACGACGAGGGCGTGGGCGAGAAACTCCGGCGAACGCAACTGGGAGGCGATCCGGGTGACGTCGTGGTTGCCGATGAACGTCCACGGCACGAACGTCGCCAGCATCTCGTCGTGCCGTGTCAATGCCCACGCCAACTCGAAGAGGTTGCCGTCGTTGAGGGCGCTCCAGGTGGCCTTCCGCAGTTCGTACTGGGTGACCGCGTCCATCCCCGACTCCCGGACGATCGCGGCATACTCCCCGTGGATCACCTCGCCGCACACGTAGACCTCGGGGAACGCCTCCCGCACCCGGGGCAGCACCCCGGCCCAGAAGGAGGGCGGCACGGCGTATGCCGCGTCGAGCCGCCACGCGTCCACCCCTCGGGCGCACCACCGGGTCATGACGTCGACGACGAGGTCGCGCACCGCCGGGGACTCGTGGTCGAGTTCGACGAGTAGATCGTGCCCCTCGAAGGTGCGGGCCCGCGGGCGCCCGTCCGGGCCGGCGTCGAGCGCGAACCAGCCCGCTCGCGGCGCCTCCCAGCCCAACTCGAGCACCTCCCGGTAGGCCGGGTGCTCACGTCCGACGTGGTTGAAGACCCCGTCGAGCATGACCTTGAGCCCGCGCTCGTGACAGGCCTGCACGAGCGCCGCGAAATCGTCCTCGTCCCCGAGCCGGTCGTCGATGCGCTCGAAGTCGACGGTGTCGTAGCCGTGCGTCGTCGCCGCGAAGATCGGCCCGAGCGCCAACCCGGATGCACCGAGCGCGACGATGTAGTCGAGCCAGGGAATGAGGCCCCGCAGTGACCGGCGCACGCTCCGGTCAACCCCGGTGGGGTCGGCCCCGAGGAAACCCAAGGGGTAGACCTGCCACCAGATGCTGTGCTCGACCCAGGACGGTTCGCTCATGCCCTCGACGGTACTTCAGGGCGCCGACGGCGTGACCGTCTCGCCCCGCTTACCCGGGGCGACCACGGCATACCGAGAGAAAACCCACACTCGCCCCGGGGGCCCGACCTCACACGCCGAGCGCGGCCTTGATCGGGTCGATGGCGAAGTAGAGGACGAAGAGACCGGCGACGATCCACATGAGCGGGTGAACCACGGCTGCCTTGCCGCGGACGATCTTGATGAGGACGTAAGCGACGAACCCGGCGCCGATGCCTGCGGTGATCGAGTAGGTGAACGGCATCAGGACGATGGTGAGGAACGCCGGGATGGCGATCTCCAGGTCGTTCCAGTCGATCTCGCGGACCTGCTGCATCATGAGGAACCCGACGAGCACGAGCGCGGGCACGGCCGCCTCGGACGGGATGATCTTGACCAGCGGCGCGAACACCATGGAGAGCAGGAACAACACACCGGTGACGACCGAGGCGAACCCGGTGCGGGCGCCTTCGCCGACTCCCGAGGCCGATTCGATGTATGCCGTGTTGGACGAGACCCCGGCGGCGCCACCGGCGGCGGCGGCGAGGGAGTCGATGACGAGGATGCGCTCGGTGCTCGGCGGCAGGCCCTCCTCGTCGAGCAGTCCGGCCTCGGCGCCGATGGCCGTCATCGTGCCCATGGTGTCGAAGAAGTCGGCGAGCATGAGGGTGAAGATGAGGAGCACGGCCGCGACGATCCCGACCCGCTGGAAGGAGCCGAGGAGCGAGAAGTGACCGAGGGTCGACAGGGTGGGCGTCTCGATGATCTTGTCGGGCAGCCCGGGCACCACGAGGTTCCAGCCGACCGGGTTGACCTTGTCCCCGGCGACCTGCGGCCCGATCTTGGCGATCGCCTCGACGACGATGGCCACGACGGTGGTGCCGATAATGGCGAGCAGGATGGCGCCCTTGACCTTGCGGACCCACAAGATGACGATGAGGACCAGGCCAAGGACGAAGACGAAGGTCGGCCAGCCGTTGATGAACCCGTCGGTGCCCAGTTGCACCGGCACCGGGCCTTGGCCGGTGCGACGCACGAAGCCGGCGTCGACGAACCCGATGAGGGCGATGAAGAGCCCGATCCCCACGGAGATCGCGACCTTGAGTTGGGTGGGCACGGCATGGAACACCGCGGTCCTAAATCCGGTGAGGACGAGGATCAAGATGATGACACCCTCGAGAACGACCAGGCCCATCGCGTCGGCCCACGTCATCTTCGAGGCGATCGCGAACGCGACAAACGCGTTGAGCCCCAGGCCGGTGGCGAGCGCGAGCGGGAAGTTGGCGACCAGCCCCATGAGGATGGTCATGACGCCGGCGACGAGGGCGGTGCCTGCGGCGATGGCCGGCAGGTTGGACCCGTCGCCGGCGCCGCCACCGAGGAAATTGCCGTTGGCGTCCTTGGCGAACCCGAGGATGAGCGGGTTGAGGACGACGATGTAGGCCATCGTGAAGAAGGTGACGACACCGCCGCGGATCTCCTGACCGATGCTCGACCCCCTCTCGCTGATCTTGAAGAAGCGGTCAAGGCCGTTCGTGGGCTGGGGGGCGGACGGTCGCTCGACCGCGGCGTGACTCATGGCGCACACCCTAGCGAGGCCCGGCGACACCGATCCGCCCGCCTCCCCGCCTCCCCGACCACCCACCCCCACCTGTCACTAATCGACCAATAGGTGGGTTGTGTACCAATGGATGCCGCGCACCGGGTATGCCGCCCACCTGTCACCAATCGACCAATAGGTGGGTTGTGTACCAATGGATGCCGTGCCACCGGGTATGCCGCCCACCCGCCGACACTGCCGGCCGACCCCGGACTCCTGGAGGCACCGTTAGGGTGAGGACATGTCCGACCAGCCGCCACTTGAGCCGCTCGCCGTGCCGACGCGCCGGATCGTAGCGATTGGCATGGTCGGGTGGGCGATCGCGCTCGCCGTCATCCTCGCGGTCCCGGCCCTCCACACCGGGAGCCGGTCGTGGTGGCCGTGGGCGTGCGTCACCGGCCTTGCACTGGGGACCATCGGCTACGCCTACGTGGCGCGCGGGCGCGGCAACGCCGCCGACGCGGAGTAGCCAGACCTCTCAAGGGGTGGAGCCGACCCCGCGGGCCGGGCAGCCGACCGGTGTGCCCGATGGTGGAGCCGCCGACCCGCCCCCACCGCCACGATCCCTCACGGGGATCGTGCCCTCAGGAGGTCACGTCGAGCCGGTAGTCGTCCACCAGGGGCGGCGACACCTGCTCGGGCTCGGGGCGGTCCACGTCCACCTCGCTGTGCGCGCCGCACCCGTGATCGAGGCTGACGACGCGCCCATCACTGGGCGACCATGCGTTGGCGCACACCCCGAACATCGCCCGCAGCGCGCCCGCCATCGGCACGAAGAAGCCGCACGACCCACAGGGCGCCGGCGCCTTGAGGGCGACCGGTGCGCTGGGGCCGGCGTCCGCGGCATACCACCGGGAGGCGGCGACCTCACGGCCCTCGGCGGACAACACCCGGGCCCGGCCCAACCCCAACTCCCAGAGCGCTACCGCGTCGACATCCTCTTCACCGGTCGCCTCGAAGCCGGCCTCGAGCAGCGGGTCGTCGAGCACCATCGGGGTGATGTCGCCCGGGCCGATGTCACCGGGAGCCAACCGGTCGGCATACGGGACCCACGACGGCGCCAAAAGGGCACCCGCACCGGGGACAAGGTTGGTCTCGCAGACGGTCGCGGTCTTGCCGCGGGGCACCCGGGTGAGCGTCACAGCCCACTGCCACCCGGGGTAGGACGATGACGTGCAAGCGAACAGGTGAGTGCCGAGGCGTTCGGCAACCATCTGGATCCCGAGATGGTCACCGACCGAGCCGGCCTCGGCAACGCCGACGAGCGCGTCCCGAGCCACCTCGACGGCGCCCGCGAGCGTCGCGTCGGTCTTGACGGCGCGGCTCACAGTTCGAGGTCCGCGGCGACCGCGCGGAGCACCGCGGCAACCTTGTTGCCATGCGCTCGATCGGGGTAATGCCCGCGCCGCAACGACGACGACACTGCGTCGAGGAGTTTGATGACGTCCTCGACGATGACGATCATGGCCTCGGGGTCTTTGCGGTCGCGCACCTTGCGGTTGGTGGCCACCGACGGCGCCGGGTCGAGCACCTTGACCGCCATCGCCTGTTTGCCGCGCCGCCCCTCGACGATGCTGAACTCGATCCGGGAGCCGCCCTTGAGGGTCGTCACGCCATGGGGCAGGGCGCTTGCGGGCACGAACACATCGCCGCCCTCATGGGGGTCGTCGGTCGAGACGAAGCCGAAGCCCTTGTCGGCATCGAAAAACTTCACCTTGCCAGTGGGCACGGGACACCTCTTGTGCTGGTTGCGTACGCAAGACTCACTTAGGCGGCAGGGACGCCGTCCGCCCCCAGGCTATCTCGCCGACCCGACAGTGCGCTCTCCGCTTTCCTCTCCTTCCCGCTGCGGCGCCATCCCGTATGCCGTGCCGTCGCCCTCCCGTATGCCGCGTCGTCGCCTGCCGACGGAAACTCGGGTGCCGCTGTCGGTGCCTCCTGGCACAGTGACCCATCGTGAGTTCCTCGACCCCTGCCACCGCGCCCGAGCGGGTGTCGCTGCGGGCCTTCTGGCGCGAACTCTCCGGCCCGGGCCGGTGGCTGCTGTCCACCACGGCGATCACGACCCTGGGCCGCGGCATGGTCTTGCCATTCACGATCGTCTACCTCACCGAGGTGCGGTCGGTGCCGCTGTCGACCGCCGGTGTCCTCATGGGCCTGATCGCCGTCGTCGCCTTGACGGTCACCGGGCCAGGCGGAGTGGCGACCGACCGGGCCGGGCCGCGGCGGGTGCTGATCCTCTCGACGCTGGCGAGCATCGCGGCGCCCTTGGTCATGGGGTTCTCGACCGTGGTCCCCGGTTTCGCGGTGGCGGTCGGATTGATGGGCCTGGGGTGGGGGCTGTCGTGGTCGGCGTGGAACGCGCTCATCGCCGCCGTCGTGTCCGGCGTTGCCCGGCAACGCTTCTACGGCGTCAACTTCGCGCTCGTCAACCTCGGTATCGGGCTCGGCGGGGTCGTCAGCGGACTGTTCGTCGACGTCCACCGGCCCGGGACGTTCGTGGCGATCTTCCTCGCCGATGCGGCCTGCCTGCTCGTGCCCTTTGCGCTGCTGTTCGGGCCCTTGCGTGGGGTCGGTGGGCCGGTCCCGCACCCGGCGTCCGCGGAGTCACCCGCGACGTATGCCGCGGTGTGGCGGCATACCCCCGTCCGGTGGCTGGCTGGGCTCGCTTTCCTCACGACCTACGTCGGCTATGGCCAGATGGAGTCGGGGTTCCCGGCGTTCGCTCGGCAGGTGGCCCAGGTGTCGACGCGGACGCTGGGGTTGGCGTTCGCCGCGAACACCGCCGCCATCGTGGTGTTGCAGTTCGCCGTCCTCAAACGCATCGACGGTCGCCGGCGCACCCGGGTGCTCGCGTTCATGGCGACGATCTGGGCCGGCGCGTGGGGCATCCTCGCCGCGACCGGGTGGGCGCCCGGTGGGGTCGGTGCGGTGGCCGGGGTCGTGGCGTTCACGGCGATCTTCGGCTTCGGCGAGACGATGATGCGGGCCACGATGCCCTCGATCGTCAACGACCTCGCCGACGACCATTCGCGGGGCCGGGCCAACTCGGTGAACTCCGCCGCCTTCCAACTGGGCGCGATCCTCGGGCCGGTGGTCGCCGGGTTCCTCCTCCACGGGGGGCATTGGGTGGTCCATGTGCTCGTCATGCTGGCCGGATGTGTC
The DNA here is from genome assembly GCA_029778715.1 of Actinomycetes bacterium. GTDB lineage: Bacteria > Actinomycetota > Actinomycetes > Actinomycetales > Dermatophilaceae > Phycicoccus_A. Next base: position 45,867 of record JAKOPT010000095.1, read on the forward strand.
CTCGTCGCCCTGGCTGCCGTGGCCCTCGAGCGCCTCCTCCCGCCCGCCGTCAACGGTGTCCACCCGCCCTCCTGAGCGCGCCGGTCACCCGCAGTTCGTGGTGGGCATACCCAGCGCCCATGGCGCCGTGGTCAGGTCGCAGGGGTGGTCTCGATGCCCCAGGAACCGGTCCAGGTCTGACCCGGCTGCAGACGCACCAGCGACACCCCCGAGTTGAACGCGTCGGGCGGGCACGTCATCGGTTCGACGGCAATCCCGTGCGGCGGGGCGTGCTGCGCCTCGGCCTTCCCGGTGAACACCTGGACCCACGGGAAGGCGCTCGCCTCACCCCACACGGCATACGAACGGCCGCTGGGCAGCGTGACCCGCACCCGCCACCGTCCGTCGGGGTCCGCGCTCAACCCCGTGTATGCCGTGTCCAGCCGCCGCTCGCCGAGCGCCTCGGCGCCCCGCAGGTCCCACGGCGTGCCCTCCGTCGGCGCCACCCCCATGGGCAAGAGGCGGTCGTCGACCGGCACGTAATGGCTCCCGGGGATCTCCACGAGAACGTCGTCGACGGGCACCGATTCGGTGCGGACATAGGGGTGCCAGCCGGCCCCGAACGGCGCCACCGTCTCGGAGCGGTTGGTCACCGACGAGGTGACGTGCAGGCCGGCGGCGGTCACGGCATACCGGGTCTGACAGGCGAGCGTCCACTCCCACCCCAGCTGCGGGTGCAGCGTCACCGCCATGGTCACGTGCGTGGGCCCCTGGTCCGCGACCTGCCACGACGCCCACCGGAGCAGGCCATGGCTGGCATTGCCGTGGCCGACCTCGGTGATCGGCAACTGGCGGGTGACACCGTCGAAGGTGTAGCGCCCGTCGCGGATCCGGTTGGGCCAGGGAAGCAACTGCTGGCCGCGACCGGCGTCGATCGGGTCCAGCGCCCCGAACCCGGCGAGTACGTCGACGCCGTCTCGGCGCCAGGCCCGCACCGTGCCGCCGACCTCGACGACATGGAGTTCGTCACGGTCGGTGGTGACAACGTGGGCGTGGCCGCTGGGTGCGATCTGCATGGGCGCCACGCTAGGGAAGCACTGACCTTTTCGCGAGTTTCGGGGCATCTTCGGGGCTTGGTGGGGGTCCGGGGCCCACGGGAGAACGGGTCGTGGATCCGAATCAGCGGAGTTTCACCGATGTCGGGTGCGGCAATCGTCGGCGCGTGTCGCGTCGTGAGGCGTTCTCGGAGCGATGGACGCGCTGGTTCCGTGGGTGGGTGTAATCGCGCCGTTTGCTCCAGGCTCGACGTTGTGGGGGCGCCCTTTTCCCGCCTGAAGTGCCTAACGTCCACTTCGCACCCCGAATGTTCGGGTGCGAACTGCCCCTTTCCCACGCCAAGTTCACGGGCGAGCCGCCGGCCTCGCGCACCGGACCCGATCCCGGCGCGACCGGGGCGGGGACCCAATCCCGGCGCGTGGGGAGACCCCGTCCCAGGTGCGGCGGGAGGCCTGCCGCGGGAGAGACAGCGCTCATGGACGCTGTCACCCCGTCCCAGGTGCGGCGGGAGGCCTGATCCCGGATGTCGCGGGACACCCAACCCGGGGGCCGGCGGCAGAGCCGATATCCGGGCAACAGAGGACCTGGCGGGGGCCAGCGGGAGACCTGGCCGGGGCCGGGGGAGACCCGATCCTGGGTGCGAAGGGAGGCCCGATCTCGGGTGCGGCGCGACCTGGTTCTGGGCGGGCATGGTGGCCCGATTTCGGGTGCGCCAGGAACCTCGAGGTGCGCGGAAGAGACTTGACATGCAACAGAATTGCCATCCCCAAGAGGTTGCCTCAAGGGGTGTACGGGTGTACGATGAAGTATGTCGACAACCACCACCCTCGAACCCCTCACCAGGTTCCGTGCGTGGCTGACCCAGGTCGACGGGGAACAGTTGTCGGACACGGACCGGTTGGTTCTGATTGGTGCCCTCGAGGAGTTGAAAGCGGTCACCACGGCGGCGCAGGTGCGGGTCACCGAAGCCTTTGATACCTCGCAGCGGTGCGCCCATGTCCAAGCTGGGGGTGACCCTGGGAAAGCGTCTCGGTCGATCGGGTCGCAGTTGGCGTTGGTGTTGCGGTGTTCCCCGTCGCGGGGGGATGCGTTTCGTCACCTGGCGACGGTGTTGACCGATCAGATGCCGCACACCTTGCACGCCCTCAC
>JAKOPT010000013.1 GCA_029778715.1 Actinomycetes bacterium
GCCTCCGCCGCCGCAAACAACTGATCGACCGCCCCAGGAAAGTGCGAGCCGAAGACCAGGGCCGACGTGGTGCCGGCCCGGACCAGGGAGCCGACGAACTCCAGCGCGATCTCGGCGGCGTAGTCGTCGTCGGCCAGGCGCATCTCCTCGGGGAGGGCGCGCTTGTCCAGCCACTCGAGCAGCGGACGCCCCAGGGCGCCGATGACCCGGAGTTGGGGGTAATGAACGTGGGTGTCGACGAAGCCCGGCACGACCAGCCCGCCGGTCAACTCGACCCGAGGTTCGTCGGGGAAATCGGCCACCGTGACGTCCCAGGGGCCACGGGCGACGATCACGCCGTCGCGGACGACGATTGCCCCCTCGGTCAGCGTGCGAAGCGCCCCGCCCGCAAAGGGGTCGTCCGGGCAGTCGACGAACGTGCCTCGATAGATCGTCACGTCCCAGTCCTTTCCGCGGGGCGTCGCCCCGCGACGGTCGCGGTGCGTCCGTCGTTGGACGCCACCGCGCGATGTCATCGACCACACCGTCTCGGCAGTCTACCGAGACGCCGGTCAGCTCAATGGCCGACCACCACCTCGCCGTCCGCCACGACCTTTCGTCCCTGCACCCAGACCGCCCGGATGTTCGCCGGCGTCGCCAGGGTGATGATCCGCTGCAGGATGCGCTCCGGCTCATCGTCGTCGAAGATCGGCAGCGGCCGATGGCCAACGACGTCGATCAACTGGGCGTCCCAGGCGTAGCCCTCGGCCAGCCGACCGATCGGCAGGCTCAGGCTACGGCCGCCGCCCGCGGTGGCGAGGGCGAAGGCCTGCTCGAACGTCACGCGACTGTCCGGGACGCCGCGGGCCGCGGGCGGCTGGGCGGCGTCCACGCCGGATTCCAGCATCCGCGAACTCGTGACGGTCTGCCGGATGGCCGACCACAGCGACGGGTCGAAGCCGCCCGAGATGTCGGTGCCCAGGCCGACATCGACCCCGGCTCGGGCGTAGCGACGGACCGGGGCGACGGCGTCCCCGAAGAAGGCGTTCGACAGGGGGCAGTGGGCGACCGCCGTCCCCGTGGACGCGAACAGCGCCACATCGTCGTCGTCCAGGTGGACGCAGTGGGCCAGCACCGACCGCTCCCCCAGCAGCCCGAAGCCGTCGAGGGCGGCGGAGTCGCTGCGGCCGGTCCGCTCGCGGACGTGGGAAGA
>JAKOPT010000096.1 GCA_029778715.1 Actinomycetes bacterium
GCACCCCCACCGACGGGGTGCGAAGCGCACGTTTCCTATGCCCAGCCACAACCAGACCCCAGGGCCCAGCCGCTATCAGGCAGCCTTAGCGCGACGTACCTTGGCCAGCACGCCGCCGGGCCGCAGGAAGTCCGCCCACACGATCCGCACCACGACGTAGCCCGCAGCTCGGAGGGCATCTTCGCGCTGCTTCTCCAGCCACAGCACCTCCGGGTCGCCCGAGGCGTACTTGACCTTGCCGTCGACTTCGAGGATGACGTTGGTGCCCGCGACGAGGAAGTCCACTCGTCCGATGATCCGTCCGCGCCGGTCGCGGATCACCACCTGGGGTATGACCTCGACGTCACCGAGGGACAACGCCACGCCGCACCGCGACTCTGCCGCGGATTCGCGCCGCCCGTCGGCCAGCGCGACCGCCGACCGGGCCCGATGCGATCCGGGCCAGGCCATCACCGCAGCCAGTGCTGCCTCGAGATCGCCCGTGGTGACCAGGGTTCGATGAAGCGCATCATCCATGCTCACGACCGCGGACTCGATGCTCTGGTCGATGGCGAACTGAACGAGCGCATCGGCAACCCCGAGCGTTGGCCCGATATGGGAGCTCAGCTGCGGCGACGAACCCGACCGGTTGGGACGCATATGGAAGCACTCCAGGGTCGAACTGCGATGCACCGGACGGAGGATCTGAGGTCGGCGCAAGTCCCCGTCCCACACGGTAATCCCGTGCGCGAGCAAGGCGGTGACCCCGGTGAACGTCACGTCGTCGTAGAGCAATCGCGCCCCGAACGCGAGCTGCAGGTGCCACTGCTCCGGGTCGGCGCTGACCTGCGCCGAGACGGCGTACAAGCCCCGACCGGGATGCCGCAGGGCGCCCGTCTTGACGAGGTGCCCAAGGTCACGCCGGTCCAGACCGGTCGCGTGCGCTTGCCGGGTGGTGAACATCCCGTGTTGACCGGCGGCCACGGTGACCAGTGCCGGGTCGAGGAGCCCGATCGTGGCGGAGTTCGCTGAAACGTTCGAGTGTCGTTCGTGAGTTGTCATGCACACGAGTTTGTGAAGCCGGCGATGCGCTCGCAGCCCTCACTCGCACCCTGTGGACGACACACCTTACGGCGTCAGCACTGTGGATAACCCCGCTCGCTCGGGCCCGCGGCCAAGTCCCGGTGGGAAAGGGTCACTTCGCCCCCCGACAGTCGGGGTGCGAAGTGGACGTCAGGCACTTCAGGCGGGAAAAGCGGGACAGGTGGGGCGGGGTCAGCGCTGGCGGGCCACCAACTCGGGCACGCTCACCCGGGGGCCGGTGTAGAACGGGATTTCCTCGCGGACATGCAGCCGGGCCCGGGTGGCCCGCATCTCGCGCATGAGGTCGACGATCCGGTGCAACTCGTCCGCCTCGAAAGCGAGCACCCACTCGTAGTCCCCGAGCGCGAACGACGCGATCGTGTTGGCGCGCACGTCGGGGTATTCCCTGGCCTGGCGGCCGTGCTCGGCCAGGATCGCGCGGCGCTCCTTCTCGTCCATGAGGTACCAGTCGTAGGAGCGGACGAACGGGTACACGCACAGGTAGTCGCGCGGCTCCTCCTCGGCCATGAAGGCCGGGATGTGGCTCGCGTTGAACTCCGCGGGCCGATGAAGAGCGGCCACCGACCACACCGGGTCGAGGTGCGCCCCGAAGTCCGTGCGGAGGAACCGGTGGTAAGCGTCCTGGACCGCTTCGATCGTCGCGGCGTGCCACCAGATCATGAGGTCGGCATCGGCGCGCAGCCCTGCGACGTCGTAGACCCCCCGCGTGACGACGCCCGCCGCTGCCAGGTCCTCGAAGAGCGACTCGACCTGCGCGGCATACGCGCCCCGGTCGGCATCGCCGAGCGGCTCGGCGACCGCGAAAACCGACCACATCGCGTAGCGAATCGTCGCGTTGATCTCCTTGATCCGGGCCGCCCCCGGCTTCTTCGGGATCGGCTTGACGGGCTTCGCGGCGGTCGGGTCGGGTGAGACGGGGGAAGTCATGGCGCTCATTCTCCCTCGGTGCGGCGCAGCCGCCGGACGGCCTGGACCGTTTCCCGGCCCGCTGTGGTCCCCGACGCGATGACGGCAGGTATGCCGACGCCCTCGTATGCCGCACCCGCAAGTTCCAGCCCGGGCACCGCGGCGACCGCTGCCCGGACGGCGGCGATCCGCTCGAGGTGACCAACGACATACTGCGGCAGCCCGCCGCCCCACCGCTGGACCTGGGAGTCGACCGGCGCAGGCAGTCGGTGCCCGAGCGCCTCGCCGAGTTCGCCGGCACATACGGCGACCAGATCGGCATCGGCGACGTGGAGGGCCGATTCCTCGCCGGCGCGACCGACGGAGGCCCGAACGAAAACCAACTCCGGCGACAAGGCGTCGGTCCACGCCCATTTGGCGCTGCTGAACGTCGCCCCCTTGATCAGATGCCCGTCCACCCCTGGCACGAGGAACCCCGAGCCCGGCAACGCCGGCATTCCTGCCCGGGGCAGGGCCATCGTCACCACCGCGCTGGAGGCCGTGGGAATCGCCGCGAGAGCCCGCGCACCCCTGGGGGCCACGGCGGTGAGCAGCCGGGCCGCGGCCGGTGCCGGGGTGGCGACGACGACGGCGTCGGCCTCGAGCCATTCCTCGTCGGTGGTCGGCCCGACCAGCACCGCGAAACCCTCGTCGTGATGCACGAGCGCCCGCGCGATCGTGTTCTCCCGCAGCCACACCCGGGCCCCGAACTCCCCGCCGGTGAGATCGGCGCGGAGCAGTTCGGGCAGCCGCCCCATCCCCCCACGGATGCCGGCGAACATCGGCCGCCCACTCCCCGGGGCCGAACCCGCGCCCAGGACTCGACTTGCGACGGTCCGCAACGACTCCCCGGCCCGCGCGGCCTGCCACAAGGCCGGCATCGTCGCCGCCAGCGACAACTCACCCGCGCGGCCGGCATACACCCCGCCGAGGAGCGGTTCGACCAACCGGTCGACAACAGCGGACCCGAGGCGGGCCTCCACGTAGTCGCCGACGGACACATCGTCCGCGACAGCCCCGGTGGGCCAGTCGACTTCGGCCTCGGCCCGCGCTGCTTCTTCCACCGTGAGCAGCCCGGACACCTCGGCGCCGACGGCGGGCACGCCCATGAGCGTGGCCCTGGGCACGGCATACAACGCACCCCGCGACCAGATGGAGGCTGAGGTCGTGGCCGGAGTGACCAGGTCGGAGCCGGCCCCCAGGTCGTGGACGAGGTCGACCCCTTCGGGTCGCACCGCAAGCATCGCCTCGGCGCCGACATCGACCTGGTGGCCGGCGACGGACTCCAGCCGCAACTTCCCGCCGAACCGGTCGGTCGCCTCGAGCACCGTCACCCGCGCGCCCGGATCGCCCCGGACCACTTCCCGCGCGGCGACCAGCCCGGCCAGGCCCCCACCGATGACGACGACGTGCGGATTCAGATCAGTTCGGAGAGCAAACACGCACTCCACCCTCTCATCCATCGTGACCAGATCGAGACCGGCCCACGGAACCCGAGGCCGCGCCCGGTTCGTCCACGAGGTGTCACGCACCCGAACGATCGGAGCCTGAACATGAGCCCCCAGCGACCGTCCACCCCGGGCAGCACCCGAGACCCCGCCCGCTACCGCCGGGGGCGCGGCGCCGCAGCCCTGGCCCTCGCCACCGCGCTCGCGCTCGGTGTCGGCGCCTGTTCGGGGGCCTCCAGCAGCACGGCGAGTTCGTCCGCGGCCGATAGCAGCGCCACCCAGCGGCAAGGCGCCAAGGCCCTCTCCCAGGGGGGCGCCGCACCGGTCGGCCCCGCCGCCACCCCCACGATCGCCTCCCAGCAGATCGTGCGCCGTGGCGAGAGCAGCCTGCTCGTCAAGGACGTGCCCGCCGCCGCCGCAAAGGTCCGAGCCCTGGCCACCGCGGCCGGCGGCGTCGTCCTCAACGAGTCCCTGAGCGGCACCGCGGGCGGCACCGACCCGCGGGGCTCGATGACGATCGCCGTGCCCGCCGACCGTTTCGACGACACGATGAACCAACTCGCGCAGGTCGGTGACGTGGTCAGCCGCCGCACCAGCGCCGACGATGTCACGGCGACCTACGTCGACACCGAGTCACGGCTGGCGACGATGCGGGCCAGCGTCGAGCGCGTCCGGACGCTCATGGGCCAGGCCACCAAGATCGAGGACATCGTCGCGTTGGAGGCCGAACTCTCCCGACGCCAGGCCGACCTGGAGTCCTTGGAGGCCCAGTTGCGCTCCCTCAAGGATCAGGTGGCGCGCTCCCCCATCACCATCGAGTTGAGCACGAACCGCACCGATCTCGCTGCCACGGGTGGTGGGTTCATGGCCGGTTTGGCCGCGGGGTGGCGGGCCTTCACGGCCTCGCTCGTGTTCCTGCTGACGGCCCTGGGGGCGTTGTTACCGTTCGCGGTCGCGTTGGCCGTGGTGCTGTTGCCGTTGCTGTGGTGGCTGCGTCGCCGCCGCCAGGTCCGGGGTATGCCGCCCCGGCCCGCCGCGGTGCCGCCGCCCGCCTCCCCCAGCGGACCGGGGCCATCGGGTATGCCGCCGGCGCCGGCACCGTTGGTGGCGCCGGCCTCCCCGCCGGTCACCCCCACCGAGCGCGAGGACGCACCGCCCCTCGGCCAGGGGTAGTCCCGCAGCGGGGCCTACCGGGCCGCAGCCTCGTGGACGATCTCGACGACCCGGGTGAGGACGTCGGGGTCGGCCTCGGGCGGGACGCCGTGGCCGAGGTTGAAGATGTGGCCGGGCGCGGCGCGACCCTCCGCGACGATCTCAAGTACGCGCTCCCGCAGCACCGGCATCGGTGCGAAGAGCAACGCCGGATCGAGGTTGCCCTGCACGGCATACGAGCCGCCCAGGCGAGCCACCGCATCGGTGAGAGAGACCCGATAGTCCACACCGACGATGTCGGCCCCGGCCCGGCCCATCTCGGCGAGCAACTCGCCGGTCCCGACGCCGAAATGAATTCGGGGCACCCCGAGGTCGGCCACCGCCCCCAAAACGGACGCCGAGTGGGGCTGCACGAACCGGACGTAGTCCTCCCGAGACAGGGCCCCGGCCCAGGAGTCGAACAGTTGGAGCGCGCTCGCGCCCGCCTCGACCTGGACCCGCAGGAAGGTCGCCGACATGGCCGCCAGCCGCCCGCACAGCGCGTGCCAGGTGTCGGGGTCGCTGTGCATGAGCGCCTTGGTCCGCGCGTGGGTTTTCGAGGGGCCGCCCTCGACGAGATAGGAAGCCAAGGTGAACGGTGCCCCGGCGAACCCGATGAGCGGGGTCGGCCCCAGTTCGGCGACGAGCAGGCGCACCGACTCGGCAATATCGGGGATCGCCTCCGGGTCCAGCAGCGGCAGCCGCTCGACATCGGCCCTGGTCCGGATCGGTGCCGCGACGACCGGCCCGACGCCGGGGACGATGTCGAGGTCGACCCCGGCCGCGGCGAGGGGGACGACGATGTCGGAGAAGAAGATCGCCGCGTCCACCCCGTGGCGACGCACCGGCTGCAGGGTGATCTCGGTGACCAGGTCGGGGCGCCGGCACGACGCGAGCATCCCGATGCCCTCGCGGATGGCGCGGTATTCGGGCAGGGACCGGCCCGCCTGCCGCATGAACCAGACGGGCGTATGCCGCACCGGCAACCCTCGGGCGGCGCGCACCAAGGCCGAGTCGGCCGGGGCGGGCTCGGCGGCAGGTGGGATGACATCGGGGGTACTCATGGGTCGACATCCTCGCATCGACCCCCTCCCGCCCCGGGCAGAGCGTCTCGGCGTCACCCCAGCGACAGCACGACCGCGCCGGCGATGGCCAGGGCCGACCCGGCATACTGCACCGGCAGCATCCGCTCCCGGAGCACCACGGCCGCCAACACGGCGGTGACCACCGGGTAAAGCGAGCCGAGGACCGACGCAACACTGACCTGGCCCTGCGAGGAGGCCACCGCGAACAACCCATTGGCCGCGAGGTCGCCCAACCCCACGAGGCCCAGGAAGGGCACCTCGCGGGCCCGGACCCCACCGAAGTGGCGGGCCGCCACCGCGACCAGGAGCAGCAGCCCCACCGATGTTGCGCGCATCCCCCACAGGGTCATGAGCATCGAAACCCGCGCTCCCCGGTCGAGGCAGAAGAGCCCGGCCCCGAAGGCGACCGCCGCCCCCATGGCGAGCACGAGTGGGCGCGCCGAGACCCGCCCGGACAGTTCCGGCCCGCTGGCCAAACTCACCCCGATGATCGCCACGACGATCCCGATCCACGCCCACGGGGACGGTCGCTCGCCGAACGCCACCCCCAAGGTGACGGGCACGATGATCCCGAGCGAGGCGATCGGGGCCACGACGCCCATGGTCCCGCTCGACAACGCGGCGTAGAAACAGACCAGGCCGAGCATCCCGGCGATCCCGGCGCTGCCCGCCCAGGGGGCCCACCCCAGCCCCGAACCCGACCACCCGTGGACTGCCACGACGAGGGTAAGTGCGACGAGCGCCAGCCCTTGGGTCCACCCGACGACGACGACCGCGCGATGCCGCTTGGCCAACAGCGCCGCCCCAAAGTCCGAGGCTCCCCAGGCGATGGAGGATCCCAGAGCAAGGAGGGCAAGCACGCGCCCAGTGTGCCGTCTCACGGACGCGGCGGGGCGAGTGTCTCCTCCCCCGGCGTGGCCTCACCGGCGCGAGGGCGCGCGCGGCATACATTGCGGGTGTGCCAGGACGCAGCGTGACCGGCCGGGAGGCCACCACCTTCTCCCGGGCCCTCGACGCGCTCCGGGCCGCCCGGTTGCGGCCGGAGATCCGGCTCACCGAAGTGCCGGCGCCGCAACGGATCGCCCCGTATGCCGTCGCCCTCACCGCGGACGTCCTCCCCTTCGTCGGTGCCGACGAGGAGTTGGCCAGCGGCCGGTTCGTCCTCCTCTTCGACCCCGCCGCCCCCGAACCCTGGAGCGGGGAATGGCGGATCGTCACCTTCGCCCGCGCCGACTTGGAGCCCGAGTTCGCCGCCGAGCCACTCCTCGGCCAAGTCGGGTGGTCCTGGCTCACCGACGCCCTCGACGAGCGAGGGGTGGACTACACCGCCGAGGCCGGCACGGTGACCCGGGTCGTGTCGGAGTCGTTCGGGGGGCTCTCCGACAAGGACCCCAACGTCGAGATGGAGGTGCGAGCCTCCTGGACCCCGGTGGGATCGGTCGGTGAACACCTCGTGGCCTGGTCGGACCTGCTCTGCACCATCGCCGGGCTCCCGCCCCTGCCGGACGGCGTCATCGCGCTGCCCGGCCCCCGTCGGTGACAATACCGGTGACGATGACCGAGACACCCCGCCCCGAACTGCACCAGTTGGCCGAACCCGCCGAGGGGATTCCGCACGTCATCACCGAGGAGTCCGAGCTCGTCGCGGCGGCGGCCGCGGTTGCCGCTGGTGAGGGCTCGGTGGCCCTGGACGCCGAGCGCGCCTCCGGCTATCGCTACGGCCAGCGTGCCTACCTGGTCCAGGTGCGCCGCGAGGGGGCGGGCAGTTTCCTCATCGACCCGGTCGCGGTGCCCGATCTCGGTCCCCTCGATGAGGCCATCGGCTCCGCGGAGTGGATTCTGCATGCCGCCACCCAGGACCTTGCCTGCCTCGCCGAGGTCGGGCTCCGGCCGCGTCAACTGTTCGACACCGAACTTGCCGCCCGCCTCCTCGGGTTGCCGCGGGTCGGGTTGGCGGCGGTCGTCGAGCACTACTTGGGTGCCTCGCTCGCCAAGGAACACTCGGCCGTCGACTGGTCCACCCGACCGCTGCCCGAGCCGTGGTTGCGGTATGCCGCCCTCGACGTCGAGGTGCTCGGCGAGTTGCGCAACCTCATGGGCGTCGACCTCGCGACCTCCGGGAAGGCCGAGTGGGCGCGTCAGGAGTTCGAGGCCCTGCTCACCTGGGCACCCACCGAGCGCGCCGAACCGTGGCGACGGCTCACCGGGTTGTCGTCGCTGAAGTCCCGTCGGGGGTATGCCGTGGCCCGCGAACTCTGGTACGCCCGGGACGCGATCGCCCGCGAGCGCGACATCTCCTCGACCCGGATCGCCACCGACAAGGTGCTCGTCCAGATCGCCCAGGCGGCACCGCGCGCGGTGGCCGACCTGCCCGCCGGTCATCGGCCCATCGCGCGGTACGGGCGGGCCTGGGTCGCGGCGGTGCGCGCGGCATACGACCTTCCCGAAGGCGACCTGCCCCAACGCACGGTCCGCAACGACGGGCCCCCGCCCCCGCGCAGCTGGGCCGATCGCGACCCGGTGGCCGCTCGACGGCTGGCGGACACCCGCGAGCAGTTGGCGGCCTTCGCCGACGCCCACACGATCCCGGTCGAAAACGTCTGCTCCCCCGAGCCGCTGCGCCGGGTCGTGTGGACCCCGCCGGAGCAGCGCGACGAGGCGGGTTTTGCGTCGGCGCTGCGCGCCGAGGGAGTGCGGGCCTGGCAGGCCGACATCGTTGCTCCGCTGCTCGTCGACGCCTTCGCCGCGACCCCCGGGTGAGCGCCGCCGACCGCGGGTGACCGTTCTCACCGCCTCGAGCCCTGGGGGCGGTCATTACCGGCAAGTAGTGTTTGAGACAGCCCTGTGTGGCTATCCACCCGACATCGACGCGAGAGGAAGGCCCTCGTGCCCCGTACTCTGCAAGACGTCGTCTTCGTCGACGGGGTGCGCACCCCGTTCGGCAAGGCCGGAGACAAGGGCATCTACGCCCAGACCCGCGCCGACGACCTCGTCATCAAGTGCATCCGCGAATTGCTTCGCCGCAACCCCACCCTGCCCAAGGACAAGGTCGAAGAGGTCGCCATCGCGGCGACCACCCAGATCGGTGACCAGGGCCTGACCCTGGGCCGCCTGGCCGCCCTACTCTCCGGGTTGCCCAACACCGTTCCTGGCTACTCGGTGGACCGCATGTGCGCCGGCGCCATGACCGCGGTAACCAACGTCGCCTCCGCAATCGCGTTCGGGGCCTACGACATCGCCATCGCCGGTGGGGTCGAACACATGGGCCGCCACCCGATGGGTGAAGGCGTCGACCCCAACCCCCGGATCATCGCCGACAAGCTCGTCGACCCCAGCGCCCTCGTCATGGGCAGCACGGCCGAGAACCTCCACGACCGGTTCCCCGCGTTGACCAAGGAACGCTGCGACGCCTTCGCCATCGGCAGCCAGGACAAGTTGGCCGCCGCGTATGCCGCGGGCAAGATTCAGCCGGACCTGGTCCCGGTGGCGACCCGGCACGTCGACAAGGGCTGGGGCCTGGCCACGACCGACGAACCGCCGCGTCCGGGCACGACCATGGCCGACCTGGCCAACCTCAAGACCCCGTTCCGCCCGCACGGCAATGTCACCGCGGGCAACGCGGCCGGCCTCAACGACGGGGCGACCGCGTGCATCATCGCCTCCCAAGCCGCTGCCGACGAGTACGGCCTGCAGGTCAAGATGCGCCTGGTGTCCTGGGCGTTCGTCGGTGTCGAGCCCGAGGTCATGGGCATCGGTCCGGTCCCGGCGACCGAGAAGGCCCTGGCCAAGGCCGGGTTGACCATCGATGACATCGGCCTGTTCGACCTCAACGAGGCGTTCGCGGTCCAGGTCCTCGCCATGCTCGACCACTTCGGTATCGCCGACGACGACCCCCGGGTCAACAAGTACGGCGGCGCCATCGCCACCGGTCACCCGCTGGCCTCCTCCGGCGTGCGGCTCATGAACCAGTTGGCCCGCCAGTTCGAGGAGCACCCCGAGGTGCGCTACGGCCTCAATGCGATGTGCATCGGCATCGGCATGGGTGGCTGTGTCATCTGGGAGAACCCCCACCACGCCGACTACGGCAAGGAGGCCTGAGTCATGACCACCACTGCCGCATTCACCGCCGAGGTCGTCACCAAGAGCATCGTCCAGGACGTCGCCCTTCCCGGCGGCGCGGGCACGATGGCCCTCATCACCCTCGACAACGGCTTCGACCACACCAAGCCCAACACCTTCGGCCCGCAGACGATTGCCGGGTTGCAGGAGGTCGTCGACGGGCTCAAGGCGCGCGCCGAGGCCGGCGAGATCGTCGCGGTCGGCATCACCGGCAAGCCGTTCATCTTCGCCGTGGGCGCCGACCTCTCCGGCGTGCCCTACGTCCACGAGCGGGGCCAGGCCCTCGAGATCGCCCAGGCCGGTCACCGCGCCTTCTCCAGCATCATGGACCTGCCGGTGCCGACGTTCGCGTTCGTCAACGGTGCGGCCATGGGCGGTGGCGTCGAGATCGCCCTCGCCTGCGACTACCGCACGATGTCCGCCGGCGTCCCGGCCATCGCCCTGCCCGAGTGCTTCCTCGGCTTGGTGCCCGGTTGGGGCGGCTGTTACCTCCTCCCCAACCTCATCGGGGTCGAGAAGGCGCTCACCGTCATCATCGAGAACCCGCTCAACACCAACCGGGTGATGAAGGGCGTGCAGGCCGCCGAACTCGGGATGGCTGATGCCCTCTTCGAGTCGGCCGACTTCCTCGAGGAGTCCCTCATCTGGGCCGGTCAGGTCGTCAAGGGTGAGGTCACCGTCGAGCGAGCCCCGGTCGACCGGGACGAAGCCGCCTGGGAGGCAGCGGTCGCCAAGGCCAAGGCCTTCGCCGACGGCAAGACCGCAGGCAAGTCCCCCGCGCCCTACCGCGCCCTGGCCCTGGTCTCCGCCGCCCGCACCGCCGAGCGCGCCGCGGCCTTCGCCGCCGAGGACGAGGCCCTCGCCGACCTGCTCATGGGTGACCCGCTGCGCGCCGGTCTCTACTCTTTCGACCTGGTCCAAAAGCGCGCCAAGCGCCCGGCCGGTGCCCCCGACCGGTCCCTGGCCCGCAAGGTGACCAAGGTCGGTATCGTCGGCGCGGGCCTGATGGCCAGCCAGTTGGCGATGCTCTTCGCGCAGCGGCTCGGGGTGCCGGTCGTCATGACCGACCTCGACCAGGAGCGTGTCGACAAGGGTGTGGCATATGTCCACGGTGAGATTGGCAAGTTGCGCGGCAAGGGCCGGATCTCGCAGGACAAGGCCAACTTCCTCACCGGCCTGGTGACCGGCGCCACGTCCAAGGAGGGCTTCGCCGACGCCGACTTCGTCATCGAGGCCGTCTTCGAGGAGATGTCGGTCAAGCAGCAGGTCTTCGCCGAGGTGGAGGCGGTCGTCGCGCCGACGTGTGTGCTGGCGACCAACACCTCGTCCCTGTCGATCACCGAGATGGCCAGCAAGTTGGAGCACCCGGAGCGGGTCGTGGGCTTCCACTTCTTCAACCCGGTCGCCATCATGCCGTTGCTGGAGATCATCCCCGGCGAGCAGACCGACGACGCGGCGCTGGCCACAGCCTTCGCCACCGGCAAGTCGCTCAAGAAGACGACGATCCTCGTCAAGGACTCGCCCTCCTTCATCACCAACCGGCTCCTGGGCCGGTTCATGGGCGAGTACTCCAAGATCGTCGACGAGGGCACGCCCGTCGAGGTGGCCGACGCCGGGGTCGCGGGTCTGGCCCCGATGCCGCCGTTCGTCCTCATGGGTCTGGTCGGTCCGGCGATTGCCTTGCACAACAGCGAAACGCTGCACCGCGCCTTCGGCGACCGGTTCTACGTCTCGCCCACCCTCAAGGCGATGGTCGCGGCCAAGAAGCCCGGCTACTACCTTTGGGACACCGGAATGCCGGTGCCCGACCCCGAGGTCGTCGCCATGGCTGCGGTCCCGGAGCACCCAGCCGTGCTCACCTCCGACGAGGTCCGTGAGCGCGTGCTCTCGGTCATCGCCGAAGAGGTCGCGATGATGCTCGACCAGGGCGTGGCGCAGGCCGCCCAGGACATCGATCTGGCCATGATCACCGGTGCCGGGTTCCAGTTCTGGAACGGCGGCATCACCCCGCTCCTCGACCGTGAGGGCATCGCGGAAAAGGTCACCGGACACCGCTTCCACAAGCCCGGGGTCGCCAGCGTCCCCGCCTGATCGGTTTGTCCCGTATGCCGTGGGGCTGGGACCGCGCGCCCACCGCGCGGACCCAGCCCCACGGCATACGACGCTCTGGTCGGTCTCACCAACAGACCAGCGAAACGTTCCCTATCTCACATGTGATCTACACTTGGGGGGTGAGTGACTCGTCGTACCTGAGCCGGATCGGCACGCTGATTCGTGATGCGCGCCGGCACAAGGCCATGACGCAAAGCGAGTTGGCCGATCTGCTCGCCACCAGCCAGAGCGCCGTGGCGCGCATCGAGCAGGGCAAACAGAACCTCAGCCTGGAGATGCTCGCCCGGATCGGGGAGAAACTCGACTCCGAGTTCGTCTCGCTCGGATCCAGCGGCCCGCAGCACCTGCGGATCGTCGGCGGCAAGCAGTTGTCCGGGTCGATCCCGGTCAAGACGAGCAAGAATGCCGCGGTCGCGCTCCTGTGCGCCTCGCTGCTCAACAAGGGCCGCACGACGTTGCGCAACCTCGCCCGCATCGAAGAGGTCAACCGGATCATCGAGGTGCTCACCTCGGTGGGGGTTAAGGTGCGCTGGCTCCCCGACAGCAACGACCTCGAAATCGTGCCGCCGCCGCGGGTGGACCTCGACGGCATCGACATCGACGCGGCCCGGCGCACCCGCACCATCATCATGTTCCTCGGCCCGCTCCTGCACGATCACGACCGGTTCCAGTTGCCGTATGCCGGCGGCTGCGACCTGGGCACCCGCACCGTCGAGCCGCACCTCAGCGCGCTGCGTGCGTTCGGGCTCGACGTGTCGGCGACGCACGGGTTCTACGAGGCGCAGGTGCATGGCGAGGCGGCGGTCAACCCGACGATCGTGCTCACCGAGCGCGGCGACACGGTGACCGAGAACGTCCTGTTTGCGGCAGCGCGCCACCCGGGCACGACGACGATCCGCAACGCCTCCCCCAACTACATGGTCCAGGACGTCTGCTTCTTCCTCCAGAAACTGGGCGTGCAGATCGACGGAGTCGGGTCGACGACCCTCACCGTGACCGGTCGGCCGGAGATCGACGTCGACGTCGACTACTCCCCGAGCGAGGACCCGATCGAGGCGATGAGCCTGATCGCGGCCGCGGTGGTGACGGATTCGTCGATCACCATCGAGCGGGCGCCGATCGAGTTCCTCGAGATCGAGTTGGCGACCTTGTCGCTCATGGGCTTGCGCTATGAGGTGTCGGAGGAATACACCGCCGACAACGGGCGCACCCGGCTGGTCGACCTCACGATCTACCCGGGGCCGCTCAAGGCGCCCATCGACAAGATCGCGCCGATGGCCTTCCCGGGCTTGAACATCGACAACTTGCCGTTCTTCGCCCTGATCGCGGCCAAGGCCGAGGGGCGCACGATGATTCACGACTGGGTCTACGACAACCGGGCGATCTACCTCACCGAACTCAACAAGATCGGTGGTCAAGTGCAGTTGCTCGACCCGCACCGGGTGCTCGTCACCGGGCCGACGCCTCGCTGGCGCGCCGCCGAGGTGATGTGCCCGCCAGCGCTGCGCCCGGGCGTGGTCATCCTGCTCGCCATGCTCGCCGCACCGGGCACGTCGGTGTTGCGCAACGTCTACGTGATCAACCGCGGCTACGAGGAGTTGGCCGAGCGCCTCAACGCCCTCGGCGCGACGATCGAGACGTTCCGCGACATCTGATCACCTCCGTGCCGGGCGGCTTCCCACACCACGGCCCCAAGCGCCGCTTGGGTCACGTTGTTCGCGCGCCGCTTGGGTCACGTTGTTCGCGCGCCGCTTGGGTGACGTTGTTCGTGCGCCGCTGCAGGCACTTCCTCGTCCCGCCTACCGTGCAGGAAGTGGGGTGATCACAACGCCAACCGCAGGGAAGCCTGCGGTGTGGGGCGACGCCAATGGGCTCAGCCCACACCCGGGGGGCGACGCCAATGGGCTCAACCCGCACTGAGGGCGATTCCGCGCCGGTGGGCCAGCATCACCAACCACTCATGCCCCACCAGGCACAAGAACCACACCTCGACCAGCACTCCTCACCCATGCTGCCGCCTACCCTGCAAGAAGTGGGGTGATCACAACGCCAACCGCAGGGAAGCCTGCGGTGTGGGGCGACGCCGACGGGCTCAGCCCGCACGGGCGGCGATGCCGACGGGCTCAGCCCGCACTGAGGGCGATTCCGCGCCGGTGGGCCAGCATCACCGACCACTCATGCCCCACCAGGCACAAGAACCACACCTCGACGAGAACTCCCCACCCGTTGACCCTTCTCACATTCCACGATGCCCAGCACCGACCCCGCAACCGACTCGTGCTGCCGCCTCCCCTGCAAGAACTGGGGTGATCACCACGCCGACTGCTCGGTAGCCAGGGAAGTGCGAAAGGCGGGCGCTCGAACGCATGACGGCGTCATGATGACCGCAGCAGACTGGCCCCGCAGAAGGGCGCACTCAGGGCAGGCGTGGACTCAGGTCAGGCGTGGACGCAACGTCGCGAGCACTCCTTCGACGGTGAGCCCGGCTTCTTCGAGCACCTGGGCGCGAGACCCGTGGTCGAGGAAGCGACGCGGCAGGCCGAACAAGTCCACCGGCACGTCGAAACCGGCGGCGCGGACGGCATACGAGACCTGGGAGCCGATGCCCCCGGTGACCGAGCCGTCCTCGATGACGGCGACCCGGCGCGCGGCCCCGGCCAACCCGGCGAGCGCCTCGGGCACCGGCAGCGCCCACACCGGGTCGACGACCCGCACCCGCAGCCCATCGGCGGTGAGTTTGTCGGCCGCGGCCAGCGCGGTCGCCACCATCGCGCCGATCCCGACGAGAAGGACGTCGACGGGGCCGTGATCGGGTTCGGCGAGCACGTCGACCCCACTGACCGAACGGACCGCGACGATCGGCTCGCCCACGGTGCCCTTGGGGAACCGGATGACCGAGGGGGCATCGGCGATGTCGACCGCGGCCCGCAGCGCGACCGGCACCTGCTGACCGTCGCGCGGCGCCGCCAGGTGTAGCCCCGGGATCACCCCGGCGATGGTCATGTCCCACATGCCGTGATGCGAGGCGCCGTCCGGGCCGGTCACCCCGGAGCGGTCGAGCACGAAGGTGACCCCAGCCCGGTGGAGGGCACAGTCCATGAGCACCTGGTCGAAGGCCCGGTTGAGGAAGGTTGCGTAGATCGCGACAACCGGGTGCAGCCCGGCATACGCCAACCCGGCGGCCATGGTCGCGGCGTGCTGCTCGGCGATGCCGACGTCGAAAATCCGGTCGGGATAGGCCTTGGCGAACTCGCCCAGCCCCACCGGGATCATCATGGCCGCGGTAATGCCGACGACGTCGGGGCGCTCCCGGCCCACCTCGACCATCGCGTCGGCGAACTCGTCGGTCCAACTTCGCCCGGCGATCTGGATGGGCAGCCCGGTTTCGGGATTGATGACGCCGATGCCGTGGAACTGGTCGGCCTCGTCGTTCTCGGCGTGGTCGTAGCCGCGGCCCTTCTGGGTGAGGACATGCACGAGGACCGGTCCCCCGAACGCCTTGGCCCGGCGCAGCGCCTGCTCCATCGCAAGCACGTCGTGCCCGTCGACCGGCCCGACGTATTTGAGGCCGAGATCCTCGAACAGCCCTTGCGGCGCGACGATGTCCTTGATGCCCTTCTTGACGCCGTGGAGCGCTTCGTACATAACGCCGCCGACGACGGGGGTGCGGTGCAGGGTCTGCCGACCCCAGTCGAGGACCCGCTCGTAGTTGCGCGTCGTGCGCAAGGTCGCCAGGTGTTCGGCCAGGCCGCCCTTGGTCGGGGCATAGGAGCGTTCGTTGTCGTTGACGACGATGACCAGGGGCAGGTCGGTTTCGGTGGCGATGTTGTTGAGGGCTTCCCAAGCCATGCCGCCGGTGAGTGCCCCGTCGCCGATGACGGCGACCGTATGCCGCCCGCTCTCGCCGCGCACCCGCCGCCCCTCGGCGATCCCGTGGGCCCAGGACAGCGAACTCGACGCGTGCGAGCTCTCCACGATGTCATGGACCGACTCGGCCCGGCTCGGATATCCGGAGAGGCCGCCCTGCTGGCGCAGCCCACTGAAGTCGTGGCGCCCGGTCAGGAGCTTGTGGACGTAGGACTGGTGCCCGGTGTCGAAGACGATGGAGTCCTTCGGGCTGTCGAAGACCCGGTGCAGGGCGAGGGTGAGTTCGACCACGCCGAGGTTGGGGCCGAGGTGGCCGCCGGTGCGGGAGACCTTGTCCACGAGGAAGTTGCGGATCTCGGCGGCGAGGATCGGCAGGTCGGTCTCGGGGAGGGCCTTGAGGTCGGCGGGGCTGTGGATATGCTCCAGCAGGGTCACCTCAGGCTCCTTTCATGGTGTCGCACGCAGCCACCGGACGATGGCACCAAACCTATGAATTTTAGGCGCTCAACCTGGGCCTTCCCTGGACGTGGCCCGGGTATGCCGCCTCGAAGGGCGTGGATGTGAGGGAAACCGCACGCTCACGGCTAGGCGGCGAGGCCGGTGGCGGGCGAGTCGATCCGTCGGCAGCTCATAGCCGCGGCACGAACCGGTAGCCCTCGACGGCCTCCAGCACCAGGCTGGCCGCTCGCCGGGTCTCGATGAGCCGAGCCCCCTCGCGGGCAAGAACCTCGAGCACATCGGCGAGGGTTTGCGTTGCCACCTGGCCGGCAAGATCGACGCGCAGCCCGCGGTAGGCCTCGCGCAGGGCCGCGATCTGCCCGTCGAGGTGATGCACCGTGAGCCAGGCGAGGACGACGGGGTGCCGGCGCCATGCGGCATACAGCCGGTAGTCGGCGGGGCACTGGTCGAGCAACCAGGCCACCGCGGCCTGCTGCCACCCGGCGACCTCCGGCGGCGGCACCCGCGGCGGCCATCCCGGTGGGCCGCCGCCACGCGCCCCGGGCGCGCCCGGGCTGGTCGCCCGGCGCGGCACCACCGCAGAATCGAACATGTGTTTGATTCTAGGGGACGGTTGTGCGCTTCAGTTCAGGTCCGGTGACCTTTCCGGACGGCATACCGTGCAGGAGTCGTCGCGATCACGACACCTATTGCGCGGTAGGCGGCGGGATGCCGCTGCAGACCAGACCTCAGTGCTCGCCCTTGATGACGAAGAACGAGCCACGGATCTCGCCGGCCAACTTGGAGCGCTGCCGGGCGAACTTGAACGACGACAGCTCGGGCGGCACCTCCATGCCCTGCGACAACTTGAACCCGACGGCGCGCTTGGCCCCCGGCGCCAGCCCGTAGAGGACGTTGATGCCCAGCCCCGACTCGTAGAACACGTGCGCCCACCGGATGTCCTCGACGGTACAGATCGACGCCTGCAACGGCCGGGAGCCGATGACGATCCCCCGCTCCTGCTCCAGCACGCGCGCCACCCAGTCGACGATCTCCCGCCCCTCCGGCTCGTCGGCGGATTCGACGACGAACGTGTGGTCGTACTTGTTCTTGAAGTAGCGGGCCTCGTTGGCGCGCAACCCGGCGAGCGCGTCGGCGACCGGCGAGGATGCCACTCCCTCGGTGGAGACATTGACGAAATCGACGACCTGACCCATGAGAGGGGAGGGTAGCCCCTCTCGGGCTGGGACGCCGCAAAGTGCCTCCCTCACGCGGCGGAGGACCCGGTCCACCCACGGATGGAGGTGGAGGCCGGGCCGCCGGGGCACGATGGACCCATGGGGACCTACGCGTTGACCAAGGGCAAGGACGGCCGGTATGCCGCCGACGGGCTCGGGGCCTTTCGGCAGCGGACCTGGCGTTCCCCGGACACCGACGCCGAGCCGGTCGGCGAGGGGCTGGTGCGCTTCACCCGCACCATCTGGGGCCGGACGCATACGGCGACGACAGACACCGGGACCGAGGTCGGTCGCCACGACCGCACCACGGTGATGCGCTGCTCCGGGCCCATCCGGTGGTCCGGCGTCGACTACGAGTTCGCTCGCACGCACAACTGGAAGAACGTGTTCACCCTCTCGCGTCACGGGGAACCGCTCGCGACCTTCAGCCCCGCCCGCTTCGGTGGCACGATCCTCGTCACGACGTCGGACACCGCGACGGTGCCGACCGGGTTGCTCCTCTTCTGCGCCTGGATCACCCTGGTGACGGTGCGCGATGGGGGCGCGGCCGCGGGCTAGACCCGCCAGCGGATGGGCAGTCGCTTGACGCCGCGCTGGAAGTTCGAGCGCAACCACGCCGGTTCGCCGACTGCTTCGATCCAGGAGGTGCGGGTCAGCACTTGCGTCAACATCGCCGTCATCTGCACCCGCGCCAGGTTGGCCCCGAGGCACACGTGCGGGCCATAACCGAAGGCGAGGTGCGCCTTGGGCGGTGGGCGGACGGCATACCGGTCGATATCGAAGACGTCCGGGTCGTCGTAGACGCTCTCGTCCCGGTTCGCCGACGCGAACGAGACGACGACCTTGTCGCCGGCCGCGATGGGTTGCCCGGCGATCTCGACGTCGCGGGTCGCGGTCCGCCGGAACGTCATGACCGGAGTCCACCACCGCAGCATCTCCTCGACGGCCACCGGGATCCGCGACGGGTCGGCCCGCAGGGCCCGCTGGGCGTCGGGGTTGGCCAACAGCGCCACCATCCCACCGGGTATGCCGTTGCGCAGGGTTTCGTTGCCAGCGACGGCGAACAGCCAGAAGAGGTTCTCGAACTCCTCCAGGCTCACCCCTCCCCCGATCCCCTCGGGCCCGTCGTCACGCGAGGACATGAGGATCGACATGATGTCGTCCCCGGGCGCCTCGCGCTTGGCGGCGCCGAGGAGGTGGGCGTAGCGGTAGAGGTCGGGCATCCCTTCCCGGGAGCGCGGGTCGGGCAGCCGCCCGTCCGGGCCGGGTGGTGGGCGCAACGCGAGGGCGTCCGCGGCATACGCGGACCCGGCGCCGGCATCGAAACTCGCGCTCACCGCGTAATCCGGGTCCTGCCAGCCGATGACCCGGTTGGCCCAGTCGAACATGAGCCAGCGGTCCTCGGCGGGCATCCCGAGCAGGTCGGCGAGGACGAACAGCGGCAGGTCCGCCGACACCCCCTTGGCGAAATCGACCTCCGCCGGCCCGGCGAGCATCGCGTCGACGATGGCGCCCGCGTGCCCGCGCACCCGCTCGTCAAGGGCCCGCACCGCCCGCGGCGTGAACGACGCGTGCAGCAGGCGCCGCAGCCGGGTGTGCTCCGGCGGGTCCATGTTGAGCATCATGGCCCGCACGTAGCGCAGGTCCTCCTCGCCCTCGGGGTCGCGGATCTGGGTGCCCCCGAGGGCCGAGGAGAAGGTCGCCGGGTCCGCGAGCACGGTTCGCACATCGGTATGCCGCAGCACGAGCCAGTAGCCCGGGCCCGCCGGCCAGCCCGGCAGGGCGGGCTCGGCAACCCGGACGATGCCGTGCTCGCGGCGCAACTCGGCGAGCACGGCATACGGGATGCCCGAGGTGTAGGTGCCCGGGTCGTGCAGCAGGGCGGTCGCGGCGCCAAGGTCCACGCGCGCTCGCCTCACCCTCAGCCGGCGACGAACGCGTTGATGCGGGTGGCCAACGCGACCGGGGTTTCGAACATGGGGTAGTGCCCGGCGTTGGGCATGACCTCGATGGTGACATTGGGGAAGTAGGGCGCCCACACCTGGTTGCACGTCTCTAGGCCCAGGGCCGGGTCGTGTTCGCCGGCGATGACGAGCATCGGGGTCGGCTTGCCCTCGACGTCGGCGAGAAAGTCGGCGTTCGCCCAGGCCACGACCGCGCCCCGGAAGCCCTCGACGGTCGAGTGCGCCAAGGACCAGTCGGCGACGGACTTCACCCACACCGGGGTGAGGCGGTTGCCGGTCGTGAAGTCGATGATCCCGAACCGCTTGCCCGGGTCGTCGGGCGCGCCATAGAAGAGGTCACTGCCGGCCTCGTCGAGCGGGGTTGGCAACGCACCCACGGGGGTGAGGGCGACGATCCCCTCGACCCGGTCGGGAGCGGTGGCGAGAACCTTGAGTACTTCGGCGCCACCCATCGAGTGCCCGACGAGCCAGAACTTCTCGGCCCCGAGTTCGTCGGCCAGCGCGAGGACGTCGGCGGCGACCTCGGCGAGGGTGTAGTCGCCGGCCTCCCCCATCCGGGCGCCGTAGCCCCGGTTGTCGGTGAACACCCAGGTCGCGGCCTCCGGGTCAAGGTAGTCGGGGAAGCTGCCCCAGCCGTCGGCCGAGCCGAACCAGCCGTGGAGCAGGAAAACGGTCTTGGGGCCGTGACCGACGGTGCGGTGCGGAATGGACATGCCGGGCTCCTTTGCTCGCGGGGTCTACGGTTCCGACCCTAGTGAGTACCTAGGACAGGTGGGCGGCGGGGTGCCTTGAGATGCTGGCTACCGTGCAGTAGGTGGGGCGGTCACCCCACCGGTCGCTCTTTTCCCGCCTGAAGTGCCTAACGTCCACTTCGCACCCCGACTGTCGGGGGGCGAAGTGTCCCTTTCCCACTGCAAGTCCGCTGATGCCTCGCTGGGAGGCCGCTCCCTTGTGGTGGTAGTGGCACGCCGCGATCTCGATCTCGTCCGCTGGCTTGACCGGGTTGTTCAGCGCCGGGGATGCCGTGGTGGGGGTGACGATCGCGAGGACGCGCTCAAGGCCGGGGATGGTGGTGCTGGGGCGTGTTGGTCCTCCTGCGCGCGGAGCGGGGAGCCGTGTCTCGTGGTCTGGCAGTGGCAGTCGCGGCCGGCGCCTGGGTGACCCAACCGCGAGTGCTGTTGGCGGGCATGGTTAGGCGGCGTCGAGGTGGATTTCTAGGCCGCTGTTCGGGGTCCAGATGATGTCGACGAGGGTTGATAGCGGGGGCCGGTCGTCGGCGAGATGAGGGGGTGGGTGGCAGCCGGGTCCGAGCAGTGGTCGGCTGGTGTCGTCGGCAAGATCAGAGGGACGGTGCCGACCGGGTTCGAGCAGGGGCGGTGGACTCGTGGCATGGGTGCGCCCGGTGGAGGTAGTCCACGTGACGTTCCGGATGGCGCCCGCCTCTTCGCCCTGGTTGGGGTTGACGGTGGCACGCCAGCCGGGACTGGGGACACCGGGTCCGTCCTCAGCCTCCTCGCCGGCGAGGGCTGATTGGGGTGGGTGCCAGCCGGGTCCGAGCAGGGGTGGTGGGCTGGTGGTGTGGGTGTGTCCGGTGGGGGTGGTCCAGGTGACACGCCGGGTGGTTCCGGCCTCGGCTTGGCCGGTCTGGTCGGGGTTGGGGGTGGAGGACTGGGGGGCGCCCCTTGTTTCGGTGTTGGGGTGGGTGTGGACGTGCCAGCCGGGTTGTTCTTTGGTGTCGTTGCACCGCCGGCATAACCCTTCCCCGTTGTGGTAGCTGGTGGGCCCGCCGTTCCGGTACGGGTGGGTGTGGTCGATATCCCGTATTGGGGCGTCACACCACGGTGC
Source organism: Actinomycetes bacterium (assembly GCA_029778715.1). GTDB lineage: Bacteria > Actinomycetota > Actinomycetes > Actinomycetales > Dermatophilaceae > Phycicoccus_A. The sequence continues at coordinate 21,336 of JAKOPT010000096.1, forward strand.
GGCACACGACTGGTCCCGTAACCGGATCATCTCCGCCAGGGCCCCGGTGAACCCCCGAGACCGGGATTCCATGGCGACCAGGTCCCGCCCATCCACACTCGTAAACAACCGCCGAATCCTGGCGGGGGTGCCAGGGTCGCCCAGCCACGCGTGAGCCGCCGGTACCGGGACCGGGCCGTACCCGGGCACATGGGCCGGTTCACTGGTAGGCCGGGTCGGGTCACCAACACCCAGCAGGGACCGGTCGGTGATGACCAGGTCCACCATCACCGGCTGACCCTCCCCCACGCCCCGCCCCGACAACCGGCGTAACGCCAAGTCCGCCATCACCGCCCCCAACCCACGCCCACCCGCGGACTCGGTGGGGTCTTGCCCACCGATGATCGTGTGCGCGTCACGGCGTAACGTCGCATACGCCCCAACCACCTCCGCCAGCGGGCCCAACACGGACAGGTACGCCAACCCATCCGGCGCGGGCCGCACCGTGACCCGCCGGGACCCGGCGGCCCGGTTGATTCTGGCGACCACCCCCGCCGCATCCACCTGTGCGGCAACCCGCCGACATGCTGCCCCGAGTTGCTTCGGCGTCAATGAGGGCAGGTCCGGGGCGAGGACCTCATCGATGTGTTCCCGCACCCCCACCGGGAGGCCGGAGGTTGCGGTGACCGCGACCTGCGCGTGGTACTGGCCAATCACCCCCTGGGTGAGGGCGTGCAAGGTGTGCGGCATCTGATCGGTCAACACCGTCGCCAGGTGACGAAACGCATCCCCCCGCGACGGGGA
>JAKOPT010000097.1 GCA_029778715.1 Actinomycetes bacterium
GCTGGGGACGGACGCGGCGTTCGACGCCGGGCAGATCAAGGTGGGCCGCCGACTGGCCATCAAGATCCTCAATGCCAGCAAGTTCGCCTTGTCGTTCGGGACCGTCGAGGGTGACCTCGGCGCCGCGGTGACCGAGCCGCTCGACCGGTCGATGCTTACGGCGCTGGCCGACGTGGTGCGTTCTGCGACAGCGGGATTCGAAGCCTGGGACTACACCCGGTCGCTGGAGATCACGGAGTCGTTCTTCTGGACGTTCTGCGACGACTACCTCGAGTTGGTCAAGGACCGGGCCTACGGCGGGCAGGGCGAAGCGGCGGCCGCGTCGGCCCGGGCCGCCTTGCGGATCGCACTCGACGTGCTCCTGCGGCTCCTCGCGCCGATCCTGCCCTACGTCACCGAAGAGGTGTGGTCCTGGTGGCAGGAGGGCTCGGTGCACCGGCAGCCCTGGCCGACGCTTGCCGATGTCGTGGGTGTGCAGGCGGCGGACGGGACGTCGGGTGACCCCGAGGTCCTCACCGCCGTCGGAGCCGCGCTCGCTGCCGTCCGCAAGGTGAAGTCCGAAGCCAAGATGGGGATGCGCGCCGAGGTGGCCTCGATGACCCTCGCCGTGCCGGCCGAGGTGGGCGAGCGGGTCGTGCTCGCCGAGGCCGACCTGCGCGCCGCGGGACGCATCACCGCGATGACGTATGCCGCGTCCGACGCCGTCGAGGTCCGCGACGCCCAGCTCATCCCCGTGGAGAAGCCCACCGCCTGACCCGTCGGTCCGGTCGGCGCATCGGCCCTGTCGTCACCCGACAGGGCCGATGAGGAACCACGGGTGGGTCCACCCGGCGACGGCCGTGCGTGGATCGGCCAGCGTCGCGACGTCGAGCTCGCTCACGGACCCGGCGCTAGGGTCGTGCACCAGCACCGAGCCGTCGGGACCGGCGACGAGCAACGCGACGTGCCGGGGCAAGGTGGCGCTCCCGACGAAAAGCACACCGGGTCGGCCTGGGCGCAGATGCGATGCCAGGTGCCCGACCAGCGCGGCCAGGCGAGACCCATCCGCCCGGCGCACCGGCACGATCCGATAGCGCGCACCCGGGTCGGCCGCGCCCGACTCGAGCTCACGGCATACCCCCCAAGGAGTGGTGCCCAGAGCGCGCGGCCACGGGACCTGTAGCCTCCCGCCGGGGCCGACGAGCGCGTTCGTGCGGGCGTGGACGAGCGAGTGGTATGCCGCCAGCCGCAACGCCGCGCTCGGCCCGTTGGGAAAGGCTCGACCGTGCTTGTCCCCGGTGCGAACCCAATCGGCCAAGGCGGGATCGCGCAGCATCCGGGCCGTCGTCAACGCCGTCGGCCCGCAGGTGCGACCGTCCAACTGTTGCGGCGCGGGGGCCCCGGCCACGAGTTGAAGCCCAAGGGGCTGCGAATCACGATCCACCGGGACACCGACCCAACGTCAGCCGAAGGCGGGCATGAGGACTGTGAGCGGCGACCGCGGGCGGGCGAATGCTCAGGCGGACTGGCGGCGCGGTGCGCGCTTGACCACGCGGGCGGCCTCGCGGCGCACGATCGTCGGGTTGACGTTGTCGAGCACGACCTCGCGGGTGA
>JAKOPT010000098.1 GCA_029778715.1 Actinomycetes bacterium
ACCACGTCGCCGTCTTGCATGACGTAGTCCTTGCCCTCTAGGCGAGCCTTGCCGGCGGCCTTGACCGCTGCCATCGATCCGAGCTCGTCGAGGTCGGCGAAGGACACGACCTCGGCCTTGATGAAGCCCTTCTGGAAGTCGGTGTGGATGACTCCCGCGGCCTGCGGGGCGGTCCACCCCTGCCGGATCGTCCAGGCGCGCGACTCCTTCGGCCCGGCCGTCAGGTATGTCTGCAGCCCCAAGGTGTGGAACCCGACCCGCGCCAACTGGTCGAGACCGGACTCGGTGGCCCCGAAGGACTCGAGCAACTCGAGAGCGTCCTCGTCGGACATCTCCATGAGATCCATCTCGAGTTTGGCGTTGAGGAACACCGCGTCCGCCGGCGCGACCGACGCCGCCAATCGGGCGTGCAATTCGGCATCGCCCAGTTGCTCCTCGTCGAGGTTGAACACATAGATAAAGGGCTTGGTCGTCAGCAGCCCCAACCCCGCGGCCAGCGCGAGGTCGACACCGGCAGCGGCGCCCGCGGCATACAGGGTCTCACCGGCCTCCAACACCTTCTGGGCGGCCACGGCGTTGTCGTATGCCGGCCGCGACTCCTTCTTGATCCGGCTCTCCTTCTCCAGGCGCGCGACGGCCTTTTCGAGGGTTTGCAGATCGGCGAGGATCAACTCGGTGTGGATCGTCTCGATGTCGCTGGCCGGGTCGACCCGCCCGTCGACGTGGACGACATCGCCGTCCTCGAAGGCCCGCACCACCTGGCAAATCGCGTCGGCCTCGCGGATATTGGCGAGGAACTTGTTGCCCAGCCCCTCCCCCACGGAGGCACCCTTGACGATGCCCGCGATGTCGACGAACGACACGGTCGCCGGCAGGATCCGCTCCGACCCGAAAACCTCGGCCAGCCGCGCCAGCCGCGGGTCGGGCAGCGGCACCACCCCGACATTGGGCTCGATGGTCGCGAACGGGTAGTTCGCGGCGAGCACGTTGTTCTTCGTCAGGGCATTGAACATCGTGGACTTGCCGACGTTGGGCAGTCCGACGATTCCGATGGTGAGGGCCACGGGAGCAAGAGTCTAGTTGCCGGCGCGCTCGACCCCCGCATCAGCGCGCGCCGGCCGCCCCGTCTCCGGAGTCCCCACCCCGACCACGGACCCGCCGCACGAGCCACCAGAGCTGGGCGCCCAGCAGCAGCGCCACCCCGCCCATGACCGCCCCCGCCCGCACCAGTTGACCGTTGCCGGTCACCAGCCCGTTGACGAGCGCCAACGCCCCGACGAGCGCGGCCGGCAGCAGAAACACCCCACCGGCGAGCAGCGCCAGCACCACCCAGAACCGGTCCCGACTCACCGCTCGCCTCCCGAGGCCGGCTGCCGTCGGGCCACGCCGACCCCTCGGCCGTCGCTGGCACCGGTCCCACCGCGCGGCACCCCGTCTTCGAGGTATGCCGTGTGCTCGGCTCCCGCGGCCGCCTCCAGCAAGCGCGCGGCATACGGGGCGATATGTGCGGCGGCATCGGCCACCGAGCGCCAATGGACGCCCCTGATCTCGCGCCGCAAGAAGCGAGACGGGTCGAGGACGCCGGACTCGATCACCCCGAGGTCGAAGAGAAAGAGCACCGCGTCGTCCCAGCCGCGGTAGGGCGGCAACCAGTTGACGGCGAGCAGCGCCCCCGCCCGCACCTCAAGACCCAACTCCTCGAAGACCTCACGCTCGACACACGTCGCCGGTGACTCCGAGGGGTCGACCACCCCGCCCGGGAGGTCCCACTCCTTCTTGTAGGTGAGTTCGCAGAGCAGCACTTCCCCGGCCGGGTTGCGCACCAGCCCCTGCGCGATGGCGCGTTTGCGCGGCAGCCGCTGGTTGAGGATGCCGATGAACGACCGGCGCCCCGCGTCCGTGGACGTGTCCGGGCGCGCCGACCGTCCGCCCGCGACAGCGCCACCAAGGCCCCCTCCACCCCCAGACGCACCGTCAGCCGCCCCGCCAGCGACGGCCTGCGACACCTGCTCCTCGTTCATGACCGGCACGCTACCGGGCACCACCGTCAGCCACCGCCGCGGCGAGACGCTGAGACGACCCGCAACCCGGCTCGCCACCCTGGCACGCTGGGCGCTCATGATCACGGCGATGCTGACCGGCCTGTTCACCGGCCTCGGACTCATCGTCGCCATCGGCGCCCAAAACGCCTGGGTGCTGCGCCAGGGCCTGGCCCGTGATCACGTCGGCACCGTCGTCGCCATCTGTGCGCTCTCCGATGCCCTCCTCATCGTCGTCGGCACCGCCGGCATGGGAGCGCTCGTCGCCAGCCACCCCGCAGTGCTCACCGCCCTGAAATGGCTGGGGGCGGCATACCTGCTCTGGTTTGCCGTCCGGTCACTGCGTTCGGCGCTCCACCCCGGCACCCTCGACGGCGCCCGCCCGAGCGCAGGCCGCGGGTCGATCATCGCCACCACCCTCGCCCTGACCTACCTCAACCCGCACGTCTACCTCGACACCGTCCTCATGGTCGGCAACCTCGCCAACCAGCACGGCCCCACCGGTCGGTGGTGGTTCGCTCTCGGGGCGGCCCTGGCGAGCCTGCTGTGGTTTGCGGGTCTGGGGTTCGGGGCTCGCACCCTCGCCGGCCCGATGGCCAAGCCGCGGACCTGGCGCCTCCTCGACCTCACGATCGCCGTCGTCATGGTCGTCCTCGCGGTGGTGCTGGTGCGCTCCTGAGGGGTTGTCGGTGGCCGGTGAGAGGGTCGGGCCATGGCAAACGTGGGTTGGTTCGTGGTCGGGTTGGTCGTCGGCGCGGCGGTGGCGCTCGCCCTGGCTCGGCTGTCGTATGCCGCGCGCTCAGCGGCCGTGCGCACCGAGCGTGACCTGTTGCGCGAGCGGGTCGTCGACCTGGAGTCCTCGCTCGCCCAGGATCACCAGACAGCGGCGCTGCTCGCCCCGCTCCAGGACACGTTGCGGCGCGTCGAGGGGCAGGTGGCGACGTTGGAGCGCGACCGGGTGAGCCAGTTCGGCGCGGTCCGGGCCGTCCTGGCGCGCGTCGAGGGTGAGACGCAGAGCCTGGCCCGCGAGACCGCCTCGCTCGCCGGGTCGTTGCGGTCCTCGTCGGTGCGCGGCGCCTGGGGCGAGGTCCAGCTGCGGCGGGTCCTCGAGGCCGCGGGGTTGCTCGGCCACTGCGACTTCGACGAACAGGTGAGCGCGATCAGTCGGCACGGCGCGCGGGTGCGCCCCGATGTCGTCGTTCGGCTGCCCGGCGACAAGGTCCTCGTCGTCGACGCCAAGGCCCCGATGGCGGCCTTCCTCGATGCCCAAGCGGAGGATCTCGACGAGACCGAGCGGGCCGCGCTACTACGCACGCACGCGCAAGGGTTGGCGCGGCATACCGAGACGTTGGCGGCCAAGGACTACTGGTCGGCGTTTGCGACGACCCCCGAGATGGTCGTCGCGTTCGTGCCCACCGACGCGATGCTCGCCGCCGCGCTCGCCGCCCAACCCAGTCTGCACGAGCGGGCCCTGGCCCACCGCGTCGTGCTCGTCGGCCCGGGTGCGCTGCTCGCCCTGCTGCGCACGGTGGCGTTCACCTGGCAGCAGGAGACGCTCTCGGCCAACGCCGAGGCGCTCGTCGGGTTGGGTCGCGAGTTGTACCACCGGCTGAGCACCCTGGGCGCCCACACCGCCAAACTCGGCCGCAGCCTGCACCGCAGCGTCGAGACCTACAACGCCCTGGTCGGTGCCCTGGAGTCGCGCGTCCTCGTCACCGCGCGCACGATGACTCAGCTCGGCGGCGCGAGCGAGGACCTCCCCGCCATGGCCCCCGTGGTGGTCGGCCCCCGACCCCTCGCCGCCCATGAACTCATCGAGCACGCCGCGGCCGGCGCCGCCCCCGACAACCCGCCGCGCACCGCAACACCCGCGTCAGACAAGGGGTGAGCCCATGATCGGGCCATTGAGACCCCCGACACGCGCGCTCCAGGTGACAGGGAGCACATTCGGGGGCAGGATGGTCCCTATCCACAGCGAGGCCGTCTCCACGGTCTTCGGGGAGTTCCAGTGGGGACTCCTCAGGGACCACCGTGTTGGTTCTCGCTGCTCAACGGTGAGGCATCACTGGAGGCCGAGATGAACGCTCTGCTCGTTCGCGAGACTGCAGATCTGGATCAACAGATGAGCAGTCGACTGCGGACCGAGTGGCTCGATGAGGACCTGCCCTTCGAGTCGCCCGAAATGGCTTCAGGAGGCTTCCTGCCCCGCTTGAGGGATGACGACGACTATCTCGGTTGACGTCCCGCCCCGATCTCCGGGTGCCGCCTGCGCGTGCTCCCCGGCCGGGCAGTCATGCCCGGAACCCACTGACCAGCCGGACCGGTCCGTGGTCCGGGAGAGGCTTATAACTTGATGACCACTCACTCTGCTCGTTTCCCTGGGATCCCCACCGTCATTCACGGCAATGGAGCCGTCGCACACGTGATGAGTCACGTGTGCGGTGGCGTCATCGGGTACCCCATCACGCCCTCGACCGAGATCGCCGAACTCTACGAAGCGACCCGCGCCGAGGGCGGTCGCAACGTCTGGGGCAAACACGCCTTCTTCTTCGAGCCCGAAGGTGAACACTCGGCCCAAAGTGGCGCGCTCGGTGCGGCCCTGACCGGCGGCCAATTCATCTCGAACGCCTCCTCCAGCCAGGGCATTCTCTACGCGATGGAGTCCCACTTCGTCACGGTCGGCAAGAAGATCGGTGGCTTCGTCCTCCAGGTCGCCGCCCGCGTGGTGTCCAAGCACTCCCTCAACGTGATGGCCGGCCACGACGACGTTTATGCGTTGCTCTCCTCCGGTTACACCGTGCTCTTCGGCGCCAACCCCCAAGAAGCCGCCGACCTTGCCGCGATTTCCTACCGGGTGTCGGCCCTCTCGCTCATCCCGGTCGCCAACGCCATGGACGGCTTCTCGACGAGCCACATGCTCAGCGAGGCCCTGCTGCCCGAGCCCGAGTTGCTCCGCGAGTTCCTCGGCGACCCCGCCGGTCGCATCCCCTGCCCCACCGTCGCCCAGGAGTTGCTCTTCGGCGCCAAGGGCCGGGTGTTCCAGTTGGGTCAGTTCTTGACCCGCCACTCCCGCGATATCCCCGCGAGCGACATCGCCGACCTGCGCGCCTTCCTCGACGCCAAGGGTGCCGAGATCGAGCGCGACAACGACGCCGAGATGGTCGCCCTCACTCTGTCCTGGATGCCCGAGGAACTCCACGGCCCGTGGCGGCGCCAGTGGCTCGGCGCGTGGGAGAAGGGCACCCGCCAACTCGTCCCCGCGCTCGTCGACGTCCACAACCCCGGCCTCACCGGCCCGGTCCAGAACCAGCCCGACTTCCAGGCCGGTGCCGTCGACCACCGCACCCACTTCGTCTCGGCCATTCCTGCCATCGTGCGCCAGGCGATGGCCGAGTATGCCGACCTCACCGGTCGCGTCTACGAGCCCGTTCTCACCTACGACACCGAGGACGCCGACGTCATCATGGTCGGTCTCGGCTCGGTCAGCGACGACGTGCGCGCCGTCCTGCCGCACCTGCGCGCCAACGGCATCAAGGCCGGGTTGGTCTCCGTCAAGTTGCTCCAGCCTTTCCCCGAGGCCGAGGTCGTCGCCGCGCTCCGCAACGCCAAGGCCGTCATGGTCCTCGAGCGTTCCGACCAGACCGTGCTCACCTCGCTGGTGACCGCCGCCTTGTTCAAGGCCCGCGAGAATGCCGTGAGCCCGCGGCATACCGACATCCCGGCCCTGGCCGAAACCCCGCGGCTCACGACGGCCATCTTCGGCCTCGGTGGCCACGACCTGCAGCCGCGCCACCTCGTCGCCGCATTCGAGCATCTGAATGCCGGCACCACCCCGCCGCTCATCTACCTCGGATCGCAGTTCTTCGACGACAAGGCGACCGGGCAGTTGGCCCAGATCCAGGACCGGCTGCGCGCGGCATACCCCGAGACCGAACCGATGGCCATCGAGACCGGGCCCAACCCGGTGCTCCTGCCGCCGGATGCGATGCGGATCCGGTTCCACTCGGTCGGCGGCTACGGCACCATCGCCACCGGCAAACTCCTCACCGACATCCTCGCCGGCGTGCTCGGCATGCACAGCAAGTCGGCGCCGAAGTACGGCTCGGAGAAGTCCGGGGCGCCGACGAACTACTACATCACCTTGAGCCCCGAGCCGATCCTCGTGACGAACGCCGAACTCGAGGACGTCGAGATCGTCATCAGCCCCGACCACAAGGCGTTCATCCACACCAACCCGCTCAAGGGCCTGGCCGACGGCGGCACGTTCATCCTCCAATCGAGCCTGACCCCCGAGGAAGCGTGGCGCGACCTGCCGCGCAACGCCCGCCGGATGATCCGCGAGAAGCACATCCGCTTCTTCACCATCGACGCCTTCTCGGTCGCCAAGCGGCACGCCCCCACCCCCGACCTCGAAACCCGCATGATGGGCATCGCCTTCATCGGGGCCGTCGCGGCCTATGTCGACCGGGTTGCCGCCGGCGCGCCCCGCGAGGAGATCCTCGCCAAGGTGCGCAAGCAACTGGAGAAGAAGTTCGGGCGCAAGGGTGCCCACATCGTCGAGAGCAACATGTCGACGATCATCGACGGCATCGAGGCCACCCGGCGCATCGACTACACCCAGGCGGCGTTCGTCGACATCGACGACCACCCCACCCCCAAGCCGCTGCTCACCGTCGCCTTGTCGGCCTCGATGTGCCCGAGCACGACCTCCGAGCGCACCAGCGGCCTGTTCGACCCGGCCTATTACGAGGATCTCATGGCCCGCCCGTTCCGGGAGGGCACGATCAGCGAGGCCCCGGTCCTGCCCGGCGCCGGGCTCTTCATGCCCCCCGGCACTGGGGCGGCCAAGGACAAGGGCCTGTTCCGGCGGACCGTGCCCGACTTCGACGCGGCCACCTGCACCGGGTGCATGGACTGCGCCCTCGTCTGCCCCGACGCGGCCATCCCCAACACCGTTCACGAGGTCCACGACCTGATCCTCACGGCGATCACCGAGATCGAGGCGACCCCCGGGCAGCAGGATGCGCTCAAGATGGCGCTCTACGGCCTGGCCGAGCGCACCCGTGAGTCGCTGCGGCACCGGGACGCGCGGCCCTTCCACGAGTTGGTCGATGCCGCCGCCGCGCCGTTGCGCGACGACCCGGTCATGTCCCACGTCGTCGACCGGCTCGTCGCCAAGCTGGCGACCTACCCGGTCGCCCGGACGCGCCCGTTCTTCGACTCCCCGGAGAAGGACGAGCCGGGCACCGGTGGCCTGTTCGCCGCGACCGTCGACCCGTGGAAGTGCACCGGGTGCCTCGAATGCGTCGACGTCTGCGGGCCCGGCGCGCTCACCGCGCTCGACCAGGACGCCGACGTGCTCTCCCTGCTCCAGGAGCGCTTCGAGTTCATGACGGCCACCCCCAACACCCCGGCCCGGTTCATGGAGGGCTCGGACGCCCCCGGTGGGGACATCAAGCGCCTCATGCTCGACCACGAGAACTTCTACGCGACGACCGGTGGGCACGGCGGCTGCCGCGGCTGCGGTGAGGTCACCGCGATCCGGCTGGTCATGTCGACCGCGCACGCCCTCGGCGAGCGGCGCCGCAAGGCCCACATCAAGGAACTCAACTCGCTCGTGGACCGGCTCCAGGCCAAGGCCGCCGGCGTCGAGGACGAGACCCGGCGGGCGAGGATCCAGGACACCATCGCCACCCTCGAACGCCGCCTCTACCTCGAAGAAGGCGGCCCGACGGGCAACGGCCCGGCCGCGACCATCGTCGCCAACGCCACCGGCTGCAGCAGCGTCTACGCCTCGACGATGCCCTTCAACAACTACCTCGACCCGTGGGTGAACAGCCTCTTCCAGGATGCGCAGCCACTGGCGAAGGGCATCTTCGAGGGGGTGGCCGCGCAGACGACGACCGACGTCCGCGCCCTGCGCACGGCCGTCCTGGAACTGAGCGACGCCTACGACCCGGAGGTCCACGACCACGACCTGGCCACCCTCGGGTGGAGCGCCTTCACCCCCGAGGAGATGCGGCTCCTGCCGACGATCATGACCATCGGCGGCGACGGCGCGAGCTACGACATCGGCTTCGGCGCGATGTCGCGGCTGCTCACCAGCGACACCCCGATCAAGATCCTCGTCCTCAACTCCGGGGTCTACTCCAACACCGGCGGCCAGGCGTCGACGGCGAGCCTGACCGGTCAGGACTCCGACCTGGCCCGGTTCGGCTCCGCTCATGACGGCAAGCACGAGGCCCGCAAGGAACTCGGCCTGCTCGCCTCCTTCCACCCCAACGTGTACGTCTGCTCCTCGAGCACGGCCCTGCAGGGTCACTTCCTCAAGAACGTCGTCGAGTTCCTCGGCTACGGGCAGGCCGCGGCCGTCCTCGACGTCTACACCCCCTGCGGGTCCGAACACGGCATACCGGAAGAGGCCTCCGCCAAGCGGGCCCGGCTGGCCGTCGAAAGCCGGATGAGCCCGGTATTCGTTCACGACCCGCGCCGGGGCGCCACCCTCCACGACTGGTTCAGCCTCGAGGGCAACCCCGACGTCGACAAGACGTGGGCGAGCACCGACCTGGCCTACCGCGACGACGACGGCAACCTCCAGTTGCTCAAGACCCCGCTGACCCCGGCGGAGTTCGCGCTCGGCGAGACCCGCTTCCGCAAGCACTTCCAGCGGTTGCCGGTCGACCTCGAACCGGTCGCCGTGCCCATGCACGAGTACGTCGAGTTGCCGGTCGAGATGCAGGCGGCCCGGGTGCCGTTCATCTGGGCGACCGACGACGACCAGCACCTCATCAAGGTCCAGTGCTCCGGTTCGATCGTCTCGCTCGTCAAGGACCGCCGCCGCTACTGGCAGATCCTCCAGTACCTCTCCGGGGTCCACGAGGCGACGCTCACCGCGCTGCACAAGGCCGACCTCGACGAGTTGCAGGCGCGCTACACCGAGGCGATGCGGGCCCGTGAGGACTCCATCGACGACATCGCCTCGGCGATGGCGTCCTTGGCGTCGGCCAGCCGGGCACCGGTCGCCTTGGGCTCGGCGATCCCGGTCCGCTCCGGTGGCGGTATGCCGCCCGCAGCCGGTATGCCGTCGGCCCCGGCTCCCGCGGCCCCGGCCCCAGCCGCGGCGGCACCCGCGAGCAGCAACGGCATACCCGCCGGAGCGCCGATCTTCCTCGCCGAGGCCGACATCCCGACGTGCAACGACTGCGGGACCTGCTACCAAGAGTTGCCGCAACTCTTCGAGCAGCACACCATGGTGATCGACGGCGCGGTCCAGCAGGTGGCCCGGATGATTCCGGGGGCCCTGGAGAGCGTCGAGATGACCCCCGAACTGCTCAACCGGGCCGATCGGGTCAAGAAGTCCTGCGACGCGGAGATCATCCAATGAGCCTCGACACCGCCCCCACCCCGTCCACTCCGGCCGTCCTCGACCGGCAGGTGGAGTTGCTGCGCCGCCGGTTGGAAGCCCAGCCCCAGGCCTTCCGGGACATGTTCATCGAGGACGGCATGAACGCCGTCCAATGGGAGTTCGCCCAGCCCGACCTCTCGCCGGAGTTCGCGCGGGCCTTCTGGGACACGCTGTTGCGCGACGACGACGCGAGCCGGGTGCTCATGCGCTACGTGTGGTCGCTGCCCCTCAAGGGCAAGCGCAGCCTGATCCGGGCCCTCGACGCGCATCTGTCGCAGCGGTATCCGATGTTCGACGGGCTTTCCGTCGGGTGGCCGGCGAGCAACGCGATTCCGCCGCACATCCGCGAACCCGAGGACCGGGAGCACGATTTCGCCCTGGTCAACGAGGGCTACCTCGGCTACATGAATGTCGGGTTCAGCCGCACCGAGGTCGACTTGTTCGTGTGGCTCGAGGCGCTGCGTGACAAGCAGTGCGAGGAGAAACCGTGCGAGGTCGGCATCCACATCGCCGGCCGCGAGGAGCCCAAGGGCGGCTGCCCGGTCAAGATCCACATCCCGCAGGTCCTCGACCTCGTCGGGCGCGGCAAGTTCCACGAGGCGATGGAACTCATCGAGTCGTGCAACCCCCTGCCCGACGTCACCGGCCGGGTGTGCCCGCAGGAATTGCAGTGCCAGGGCGCGTGCATCCAGAACAAGATGCCCATCGCCATCGGCCAGCTCGAATGGTTCCTGCCCGAGCGGGAAAAGCTCGTCAACCCCGACGGCGACATCCGCCGGTTCGCCAAGCACATCGACCCCTGGGAGGCCGCGGCCAAGCCGCCGGTGGCGATCATCGGCTCGGGCCCCTCGGGCCTGATCAACGCCTACCTGCTCGCCGCCGAGGGCTTCCCGGTGACGGTGTTCGAGGCGTTCCACGCCCTGGGCGGGGTGCTGCGCTACGGCATCCCGGAGTTCCGCCTGCCCAACGACCTCATCGACGACGTCGTCGGCAAGATCAAGTTGCTCGGCGGCCGGTTCGTGCCCAACTTCGTCGTCGGCAAGACCGCGACCATCGAGGAGTTGCGCGAGGCCGGGTTCTGGCGGGTGTTCGTCGGCACCGGTGCGGGGCTCCCGCGGTTTATGGACGTGCCCGGTGAGCACTACCTCGGGGTCATGTCGGCCAACGAGTTCTTGACGCGCGTCAACCTCATGCAGGCATTGCGCGAGGAGTACGAAACCCCGCTCCCGCCGACCAAGGGCAAGGAAGTCCTCGTCATCGGCGGCGGCAACACCGCCATGGATGCCGCGCGCACGGCGCACCGCCTCGGCGGGCACGTGACGATCGTCTACCGCCGCACCCGCAGCGAGATGCCGGCCCGGGTCGAGGAGTTGGAGCACGCTCTGGAGGAGGGCATCCGGCTGTTGCCGCTGCGCTCGCCACGCGAGTTCCTCGGCGACGACGCGACCGGGTTCGTCTCGGCGACCACCCTCGACGTCATGGAGTTGGGCGAGCCCGACGCCTCCGGTCGGCGCCGCCCGCAGAGCACCGGACGCACCGAGACGATGAAGGCCGATCTGGTCATCATGGCCCTGGGCAACTCCTCCAACCCGATCATCAAGGACTCCGAGCCGGAACTGCACACGACCAAGTGGGGCACGATCGACCTGGACCACAAGGGCTCTCAGGAGACCTCGATCCACGGCGTCTTCACCGGTGGCGACGCGGCCCGCGGTGGGTCGACGGCCATCAACGCCGCCGGTGACGGGCAGGCCGCGGCCCGCGAAATCATCGGGCACGTCGATGCCGACCCGCTCCAGATCGCGGCGATGGTGCGCTCGGCCAAGGAGTTCACCGAGACCGCCTCCACGCAACAGGTCATCCTCGGCAAACGGCACCTCGCTGACGGCATCGAGGAGATCACCGTCCATTCACCGGTCATCGCCGCGGCCGCCCAAGCGGGCCAGTTCGTGCGGGTCCTGCCCTGGGAGGACGGCGAACTCATCCCGCTCACGCTCGCCGACTGGGACACCGAGGCCGGCACGATCTGCCTGGTCATCCAGGGTGTGGGCACCTCCAGCCTGGAGATGAACGCGATGTCGGTCGGGGACTCCTTCGCCGGCATCGCCGGTCCGCTGGGGCGCCCGAGCGAGATCACGGCATACCCCTCGGAGGCCACCGTCGTGTTCACCGCGGGCGGCCTGGGGTTGCCCCCGGTCTACCCGATCATGCGCGAGCACCTGCGCCGCGGCAACCACGTGACCCTCATCAGCGGGTTCCGCAGCGCCGACCTGCTCTTCTGGACCGAGCCGGGCGAGCGGATCGAGGCCCTCAAGGCCGAGTTCGGCGACCAACTCGACGTCGTCTACACGACCAACGACGGCACCTTCGGCATCAAGGGGTTCGTGACGACCCCGCTCGAGGGCATGCTCGAGGCGGCCGCGGCCGGCACCGGGCGGCCGATTGCCGAGGTCGTCACGATCGGCCCGCCGGTCATGATGCGCGCCGTCGCCGACCTGAGCCGCCGGTTCGGGGTGCACACGGTCGCCAGCCTCAACTCGATCATGGTCGACGCCACCGGCATGTGCGGGGCCTGCATGGTCCCGGTCATCCTCGACGGCAAGATCGTGCGCAAGCACGCCTGCATCGACGGCCCGGAGATCGACGCGCACATCATCGACTGGGACAAGTTCTTGCCCCGGTTCGGTCAGTTCCGCGAGCAGGAGCGCGAGAGCATGGTGCGGCACGGGTTCGCCTGACCGCCACGCCGTCACGCCGTCACGCCTTTCGATTCGAGGTAAAAACGCCGGGGAACCCGCGCGTTTTTACCTCGAATCGGAGGTGAGGTATGCCGCTCGGTCGCCGCGCTAGTGCAGCGAGCCCGCCGCCGCGTCGTGCCGCATCGAATCCGACAGGCCGGCTGCCTTGAGGTCGCGGCGGATTTCGTGCGGCAGCGAGAACACCAGCGATTCCTCCGCGGCGATCACCGGCGTCACATCGGCATACCCCCGCTCGGCGAGGAAATCGAGGACCTCGCGCACGAGCACCTCGGGCACCGAAGCCCCCGACGTCACCCCCACCGTCGAGACCCCGTGCAGCCACGCCGGGTCGATCTCCGCGGCATAGTCGACAAGGTGACCGGTCCGAGCACCGTGTTCAAGGGCGACCTCGACCAAACGCACCGAGTTCGAGGAGTTGCGGGACCCGACGACGATCATCAGGTCGGTCTCGGGGGCCATCTGCTTGACCGCCAACTGCCGGTTCTGGGTGGCGTAGCAGATGTCGTCGCTCGGCGGATCCTGCAAACTCGGGAAGCGTTCCCGCAGCCGCCGCACCGTTTCCATCGTCTCGTCCACCGACAGCGTCGTCTGCGAAAGCCACACAACTTTGGCCTCGTCGCGCACCCGCACGTTGGCCACGTCCTCGGGCCCGTCGACGAGCTGGATGTGCTCCGGCGCCTCCCCCGAGGTGCCCACGACCTCCTCATGCCCCTCGTGGCCGATGAGCAGGATGTCGTAGTCGGCGTCGGCGAACCGGATGGCCTCCCGGTGCACCTTGGTCACGAGCGGACAGGTCGCGTCGATGGTCTGCAACGACAGGGCCCGCGCCTCCTCATGCACCGACGGCGCCACCCCGTGCGCCGAGAAGATGACCGTGGCCCCCTCGGGCACCTCGTCGGTGTCGTCGACGAAGATCGCGCCCCGCTGCTCCAAGGTGGTGACGACATGCTTGTTGTGAACGATTTGCTTGCGGACATAGACCGGCGGACCGTACAACTCCAGCGCCTTTTCGACGGTCACCACGGCCCGGTCCACCCCGGCGCAGTACCCCCGCGGGGCCGCCAGCAACACGCGTTTCCTCGGCTCAGCCATACCTTCCATCGTACGGGCGACCCGGTATGCCGGCCCCGGGCCGCCGGGACGGCATACGATCTCCGCATGCGCGGCATACACACACACTCGCGAGCGGCGGCGGTGGGCACCGTCGCTGGGCTGGCGGGAGTGGCCGGAGCCGTGTTCTTCGGGGTGCTTCCCGGCCTCACCGATCGGCGGTTGAACAGGGTGGTGGGGCCGGCCCTGCCACCGGTGTCCCCGCAGGCTCAGACCCTCCACGACACCCTCCTCGTCGCCGACCTTCATGCCGACACGCTCATGTGGGAGCGTGACCTGCTCACCCGGAGCGCGCATGGGCATGTCGACCTGCCCCGGTTGCGCGAGGGCAACGTGGCGCTACAGGTCTTTTCGTCGGTGACCAAGACCCCCACCCGGCCGGGGTACCACGACAACGTCGAGGACGACGCGGACGGCATCACGTTGCTGACGCTGGCTCAGTTGCGGCCACCGCGGACTTGGGTGTCGTTGCTTCAGCGTTCACTCCACCAGGCCCGCGCCCTCCAGGATGCCGCTGACCGGTCCCGGGGCACCCTCGTCACGGTCCGCTCCAAGGGCGACCTCGACGCGCTCGTCGCGGCGCGCACGGCCGGTCAGGATGTCACCGGAGCGCTCTTCGCCGCCGAAGGGCTGCACAATCTCGAGGGCGAGTTCGACAATCTCGCCGTGCTGCACGCGGCCGGGCTGCGGATGGCCGGCTTCGCGCATTTCCACGACACCGAGGTGGCGGGCTCGATGCACGGGGTGCGCCGGGGTGGGCTCACCGACCTGGGTCGGCGCGTCTTCGACGCCATGCAAGCGACGGGCATCGCGGTCGACCTCGCGCACGCCAGCCATGACGCGGTCGCCGACATGCTCGAGCGGGCCACCAAGCCGCTTGTCTTCAGCCATGGCGGCGTCCAGGGCACCTGTGAGGTCAACCGCAACCTCACCGACGACGAAGTCCGGGGGGTCGCCGCCACGGGCGGGGTCGTCGGCATCGGCTATTGGGCCGAGGCGATCGGTGAGCGCACCCCCGCCGCCGTGGTCGACGCCATCGAATACGTCATCGACATCGGTGGAGTGGCGACGGCTGCGCTCGGCAGCGACTTCGACGGGGCGACCACCCTGGGCTGGGATACGAGCAAACTCGCCGTCCTCACCGACGAACTCCTCCGCCGCGGTCACTCGGAGACCGACATCGCAGCGATCATGGGCGGCAACACCATCCGCGTCCTGCGCGAGACCCTGCCCGACTAGCACCACGCGGCCGGGAGTCGTATGCCGCACCCGGCGCGCGGCATACGACTCCCGATGGCTGTGGCGCTGATGCCCGCGCGCCCGCGTTGTCCCCCACAATGGGGCCATGCATACACCTGCACTGTTCCGGCGCCTGGCCGCCGAGTTCCTGGGCACCTTCTGGCTCGTCTTCGGCGGGTGCGGCACCGCGATCTTCGCGGCCGTGTTCCTCGCCCCCAACCTCACGACCGGGTCGAGCCTGCAACTGGGCGTCGGTTTCGTCGGTGTGGCTCTCGCCTTCGGGTTGACGGTCGTGACCATGGCGTATGCCGTGGGCCACATCAGTGGTGCGCACTTCAACCCCGCGGTGACCATCGGGTGTGCGGTCGCAGGCCGGTTCGAGTGGCGGGACGTGCCCGCCTACGTCGCCAGCCAGGTCGTCGGCGGGTTGGCCGCCGGTGGCGCACTCTGGGCGATCGCGCGTGGCCGCCCCGGCTTCGACCGGATCGGGCACATGGCGGCCAACGGCTACGGCGAGCACTCCCCCGGTGGCTACTCACTCCTCGCCGTCCTGTGCGCCGAGGTGCTCCTCACCGCCCTCTTCCTCTACGTCATCCTCGGCGCCACCCACGACAAGGCCCCGGCCGGGTTCGCCCCGCTGGCCATCGGCTTGGCGCTCACCCTCATCCACCTCATCTCGATCCCGATCAGCAACACCTCGGTCAACCCGGCCCGCTCGACGGCGGTGGCGTTCTTCAACGGTGACGGCGCGCCGGGCCAGTTGTGGCTGTTCTGGGTGGCTCCGATCATCGGCGCCGTCATCGCGGGGGCGACCTTCCACCTGGTGACCGGGGTGGACCGGCGCGACCGCGACATCACCGGCGAAATCTCGACCCGCGACGCCGCCGACCACGCCGATTCGTGACCCGTCCACGGTGAGCCCCGGGCCCTTGCCGGAGCGGGCCGCCGACACCTCGGCCGAGCACCCGTGGCCGGTGCGGTTGTTGTCGATGAAGGTCGGCGACTACATCGAGCGGATGTCGGTGTGCTGGGTCGAGGGGCAGGTCGTCCAGTTGACCCGGCGGCCAGGCGCGGGGACGGCATACCTCACCCTGCGGGACACCGATGTCGACCTGTCCTTTTCGGTCGCTATCCGGGTGACGGCGCTCGATGCGATGCCGCCACTCCAACCGGGCGCCCGGGTCGTCACGCAGGTCAAGCCGGCGTTTTGGGGGCAGCGCGGCAGCCTCGTCCTCGACGCCCGCCAAATCCGGCCGGTCGGTGTCGGGGAGTTGCTCGCCCGTCTCGAAGCCCTCAAGGTCACCCTGGGCGCCGAGGGGCTCTTCGACCCCGACCGGAAACGGGCCCTGCCGTTCGTGCCACGCCGGGTGGGCCTGGTGTGCGGGCGGGCGAGCGCGGCCGAGAAGGATGTCGTCGAGAACGCGCGGCGTCGGTGGCCGGCCGTCGCCTTCGCCGTCGAGCAGGTTGCCGTCCAGGGCCCGACGGCGGTGACCGAGGTGATGGCTGCCCTGGCCCGTCTCGACGCGCTCCCCGAGGTGGATGTCATCGTCATCGCCCGCGGCGGCGGCAACGTCGAGGACCTGCTGCCGTTCAGCAACGAGGCCCTGCTGCGGGCGGTCGCCGCCGCCGGAACACCGGTCGTGAGCGCCATCGGGCACGACGTCGACACGCCACTGCTCGATTTCGTCGCCGACGCGCGGGCCTCCACCCCGACGCACGCGGCGGCTCTTGTCGTCCCGGACGCCCGCGCCGAGTATGCCGCGGTGCTCGCCTTGCGCTCCCGGGCCCGGGGCGCGCTGACCCGGCGTCTCGAACAGGAGCGGGCCCGGCTCGAGCAGGTGCGCAGCCGCCCGGTGATGGCCGACCCGGGCGCGTTCGTGCGGGCCCAGCGCGACGTGGTGACCGGGCTGCGCGGGAGGGCGCGGTGGCGGGCTGAGGCGGGCGTGACCCGGGCCCGCGAGCGCTGCGCCCATCTGCGCCAACAGTTGCGGGTGTTGTCCCCTCAGGCGACGGTCGAGCGCGGGTACGCGATCGTCACCCAGCGCGACGGGGCCCTGGTCCGCGATCCGGCGGTGCTGGCGCCGGACGAGCTGCTCCGGGTCCAGGTCGCCGGTGGCGACTTCGGCGTGCAGGTGGTGGGCGCGCTCCCCCACACCCCCACTCATTCGAGGTAAAAACGCCGGGGGATCCGTGCGCTAATACCTCGAATCGGGGAGAGAGAAGGAGGCTGGGAGGCCCGGCTCGGGCTATGGTCGGGCGGTGGCCCGCCGCGACGCACCTCCGAGGACAACCGCCATGCCAACGCACCCCACCGCCCCCGACGCCGATGCCGTCATGGCCCAGGACGACGTGGCCCAGTTGACCTATGAGCAGGCCCGTGACGAACTCGCCAGCATCGTGTCCCGGCTCGAGAACGGCCAGGTCGACCTCGAGGAGTCGATGAGCCTTTGGGCTCGCGGCGAGGCGCTCGCGGCGCACTGCGAGCGGTGGCTGGACGCCGCGCAGGCCAAACTCGACGGGTGACCCGCCGGGTCAGTGCGTGGCCGTGACCGGTTGCAGGTGCTCGGCGAGCACGGCGAGTTCGTCGAAGGAGCCGGTGCCGGTCACCATCGTCGTCAACTCACCGGTTGACTCGGGCTTATGCACCAGGGAGTTCTGCGTCTTCGAGGAGCGTTCGTACTTGGTCCAGGTGCGCCCGGCGATCACCACGGTGCCCTGGCTGGCACCCCGGTTGATCTCGGTCTGGATCCAGCGCGCCGTCGGGTCCTGGGTCTGCTCGACGGACACGTAGTTGCCCGACGGGGCCTGGTAGCCCGCGAGCCAGGTCATCTGATTCCCGACGGCGGGGACATAGCGCGCGCTGGTTGCGCTCCAGCCCTTGGGCAGCCCGACAGCGCGCGCCACCGGCCAACCGCTGTCCTTGGCGACCTGGGAAGCGCTGGCCTCAATGTCGACCGGCGGTCCGGACAAGGAGTTGACCCGCGGCACGAGGAAGATGACGAGAGCCACGAGGGCACCGATCACCACCAGCGAGCGCAGCATGTTGGGCAGGGTGCCCATGGCGTAGCGGCTGCGCGGGGGCGTCGAGGTGGTGCTCATCACCCCATCGTCGCCGACAAGGGTGCGGGTCGCCCAATCGGGTCGCGGGAAACTGACTAGAGTCACAATCAAGCCACGTCCTGCGCGACAGATTGGGGTGCCGATGACGGCCCGAGTCCTGGTGATCGGTGAGGTCCTCATCGATGTCGTGCGCTCGGCCGACGGGCAGGTCAGCGAGCATGTCGGCGGGTCACCGGCCAACGTCGCCACGGGTCTGGCCCGGCTCGGGCACCCCACCGATTTCGCCACCACCCTGGGCCGGGATGCCCACGGCAGCGCGTGCCTGGCGCATCTCAAGGCTCGCCACGTCGAGGTTCTTCCCTCCAGCCGCACCGCCGAACCCACGTCGGTCGCCGAGGCGACCCTCGACGCGTCCGGGGCCGCGACGTACCGTTTCGATCTGCACTGGACCCTCGCGCCGGTCCCTCTGCGCAGCGGGGTGGTCCATGTCCACACCGGCTCGATCGCGGCCACCGAGCCCCCAGGCGCCGACCAGGTCCTCCACACCCTGGGTCAGGCGCTTCCGGACGCGACCCTCTCCTACGACCCCAACGTGCGCCCGTCGATCATGGGCCCCGCGGAGGAGGTGCGGCCCCGGATCCAGGCGCTCATCGCACTCGCCGACGTCGTCAAGGCCAGTGAGGACGACATCGCCTACCTCTACCCGGGCCGCCCCCTCGAGGAGGTTCTCTCGTTCTGGGCCCAGTTGGGGGCCGCCTTCACGCTCGCCACCTTGGGTGGCGCCGGAGTCGCCTACCGGGTGCCGGCCACCGGTGAGGTATGCCGCGCCGCGGCTCCCGATGCCGCCGACCCGGTCATCGACACCGTCGGTGCGGGCGACTCGTTCATGGCCGGACTCATCTCCGGGCTGCTCGACGCGGGCCTGGTCGGGGGGCCGGCCGCCCGGGCCGCGCTGCGGACGGCCAGGCGCTCGCACCTCGAGCCCGCCGTCGCGCGCGCCCTGGGCACCAGTGGGGTGACCGTGCGGCACGCGGGAGCCTACTCACCGACCCGCGCCGAACTTCCCGACAGCGCCTCCGACCCCTCCACGGACCACTCCCCCGCCGCATCCGCCCCCGACCTCACCTGAGCGCTCGCACGACCACGACCCCCGCCCGCCCACGGCATACCCCACAAAGGAGCACACCCCCCATGGCCGACTTCGCCTACTCCGACCTTCTCCCCGGCGCGGGTAGCAACGGCGCCCCCGAGACGCCCTGGCGGCTGCTCACCACCGAGGGTGTCGAGGAAGTCGAAGGTCCCGGGGGGCGCACCTTCCTCTCGGTGGCGCCCGAGGCGTTGCGGCTGCTCACCGAGACGGCGATGCACGACATCGCGCACTACCTGCGGCCCGGGCACCTGGCCCAGTTGGCGCGCATCCTCGCCGACCCGGAGGCGAGCAACAACGACAAGTTCGTCGCGCTCGACCTGCTCAAGAACGTCAACATTTCCGCCGGCGGGGTGCTCCCCATGTGTCAGGACACGGGCACCGCGATCGTCGTCGGCAAGCGCGGCCAGCACGTCCTCACCGACGGGCACGACGAGGAGGCGATCAGCCGCGGGGTCTACGACGCCTACACCCGCCTCAACCTGCGCTATTCCCAGATGGCGCCGGTCACCATGTGGGAGGAGCAGAACACCGGCTCCAACCTGCCGGCCCAAATCGAGATGTATGCCGATGCCGCGCCGGGGCACGAGACGGCATACAAGTTCCTCTTCATGGCCAAGGGCGGGGGCAGCGCCAACAAGTCCTACCTCTACCAGGAGACCAAGGCGATCCTCAACGAGAAGTCGATGATGGCCTTCCTCGACGAGAAGTTGCGCAGCCTGGGCACGGCCGCCTGCCCGCCCTACCACTTGGCGATCGTCATCGGCGGCCCGAGCGCCGAATACGCCCTCAAAACCGCGAAGTACGCGAGCGCGAAGTACCTCGACGCGATCCCCGACCACGGCGACGGCGCGACCGGGCACGGGTTCCGCGACCACGCGATGGAGGAGACGGTCCTGGAGCTGACCCGCAGCTTCGGCATCGGTGCCCAGTTCGGGGGCAAGTACTTCTGCCACGACGTGCGCGTCATCCGCCTGCCGCGGCACGGCGCGAGCCTGCCGGTCGCGGTCGCCATCTCCTGCAGCGCCGACCGGCAGTGCCTCGGCAAGATCACCCCCGAGGGCGTCTTCATCGAGCAGTTGGAGTTCGAACCGGGCCGGTTCCTCCCCGACACCACCCACGACGACCTGCCCGGTGGCGCGGCCGCGGCCGACGACGTGGTCGCCATCGACCTCAACCGGCCGATGGCCGACGTTCTCGCCGAACTGACCAAGCACCCGGTCAAGACCCGGTTGTCGCTCACCGGCACCCTGGTGGTGGCGCGCGACATCGCGCACGCGAAGATCCGGGAGCGCTTGGATGCCGGCGAACCGATGCCGGACTACCTCAAGAACCACCCGGTCTACTACGCGGGTCCGGCGAAAACCCCGGCCGGTATGCCGTCCGGTTCCTTCGGTCCGACGACCGCCGGGCGGATGGACTCCTACGTCGACCAGTTCCAGGCCGCGGGCGGTTCGATGGTCATGCTCGCCAAGGGCAACAGGTCCAAGCAGGTGACCGAGGCCTGTGAGCGGCACGGCGGCTTCTACCTCGGCTCCATCGGTGGACCCGCGGCGCGGCTGGCCCAGGACTGCATCAAGTCCGTCGAGGTGCTCGAATACCCCGAACTGGGCATGGAAGCGGTATGGAAGATCGAGGTTGAGGACTTCCCCGCGTTCATCGTCGTCGACGACAAGGGCAACGACTTCTTCGCCTCGGTGACCCAGCCGGTGACGACGACGATCGCCAAGCGGCCCGGGCTGTCATGAACGACCGGCACCGCACTCAGCCGGGCACCCGCCCCACGAACCCGGCCCACGCCTGGGCGGTCCTCAAGGCTGGGAACGCCCGGTTCATGGCCGGCGAACGCGCCCACCCGCACCAAGACGTGGGCTTGCGACACCGGTTGGTCGGCAAACAGAGCCCGTTCGCGGTGTTTTTCGGCTGCGCCGACTCGCGGGTGGCGGCCGAGTTGATCTTCGACCAGGGCTTGGGCGACCTATTCGTCGTCCGCACCGCCGGGCATGTCGTCGACCCGGCGGTGTTGGGGTCGATCGAGTTCGGGGTTGCCAAACTGGGCATCCCGCTCATCGTCATCCTCGGCCATGACAGTTGCGGTGCGGTCGCGGCGACGATGGAGGCGATCCGCACCGGGCAGATGCCCGGCGGGTACTTGCGCGACATCGTCGAGCGGGTCACCCCTTCGGTGCTCGCCGCCCGCCGGGAAGCGCCCGACCCGACGACCTGGCAGGTCGAGAAGGAGCACATCCGGCATACCTGCGGGCTGTTGGCCGAACGCTCCAACCTGATCGCCGACCGCCTGCACAAGGGCCAACTGGCCATTGTCGGCGCCCAGTATGCGTTGGCCGAGGGCGAGGCCAAGATGACGTATGTGCTCGGCGACGTGGAGGACCAGCCACCCACGGGCTAACGCTGTTGGCCGGGGTTCCTCCGGGTATGCCGCCCGCCCAGTTGCGGACGCTGGCCCGGACCCGACCCGAAAGCAAAGCAAAAGTAATGAAACGGATGCCTCCGAAATCATTGCCAGTGGGGCCCGGCGATGGCACGGTGGGGGAGGTCACATCCGACCCTGCATGTCCCCGATCAAGGAGTTCCCCCGTTGTCCACCTCACGCACCGTCCGCTTCGGCCTGTCGCTGGCCGTCGTGGCCGCTCTCGGCCTGTCCGCCTGCGGCTCGGATTCGCTGTCCAAGAGTTCGAGTAGCGGCTCGTCGTCGCCCGCCGCGTCGGTGGCCGTCGACCCGGCGCTGGCCGCCAAACTGCCCGCCAAGATCAAGAGCGCCGGGAAGGTCGTCGTGGGCACGGATGCGACCTACCAGCCCAACGAATACCTCGACACCGACGGCAAGACCGTCATCGGTATGGATGTCGACCTGTTCAACGCCGTCATGGCCAAGTTCGGCGTCAAGACCGAGTGGGTGCCCTCGGACTTCTCGGCCATCATCCTCGGTGTGACCTCCGGCAAGTACGACGTCGGCGTCTCGTCCTTCACGATCAACAAGGACCGGCTCGGCCAGGCCACGATGGTGAGTTACTTCACCGCGGGCACCCAGTTCGTCGTCGCCAAGGGCAACCCGAAGAAGGTCGACCAGACCATGCCGTGCGGGTTGAACATCGCCGTCCAGAAGGGCACCGTCCAGGCGGACGACCAGTTGCCCGCCCTGTCGAAGAAGTGCACCGATGGCGGGAAGCCCGCCATCAACCCGCTCGTCGACGCCGACCAGGCCAAGGTGACCTCCATGATCCAGTCGGGCAAGGCCGACGCGATGATGGTCGACCTGCCGCCGGCGATCAGCGCCGTCGAGAACAGCAGCGGCGCCCTCGAACTCCTCGGCCACCAGACCGACTCCGCCCCCTACGGCTACGTCCTGCCCAAGGACCAGGCTGATTTCGGCCAGGCCATCGTCGACGCTTTGAAGGCCCTTGACAAGGACGGGACCTACAAGCAGATCCTCACCAAGTGGAAGACCCAGGACGGGGCCATCACCGACTTCACGGTGAACCCCAAGGTCACCGGGTGACCTGACGGTGACCATCAACACCGAGGACCGGCCGGGCGCCATCAACGCCCGGCCGGTCCGGCATCCATGGCGCTGGGTCGCCGTCGGGGTCATCGCGATCGTCCTGGCGATGATGGTCAACTCGTTCGCGACCAACCCCCGGTGGGACTTCCCGTTCGCGATCCAGA
The DNA here is from genome assembly GCA_029778715.1 of Actinomycetes bacterium. GTDB lineage: Bacteria > Actinomycetota > Actinomycetes > Actinomycetales > Dermatophilaceae > Phycicoccus_A. The sequence continues at coordinate 22,447 of JAKOPT010000098.1, forward strand.
TCATGCAGCAGAAGTCGGTCATCCAGGGCCTCTGGGTGGGCACGATCTTCGGCACGATCGGCTCGATGGTCCTCGGCGTGGGCCTCGGCATCGTCATCGCCGTCATGCGGCTGTCCAACAACCCGGTCCTGCGGGGCGTCGCCTTCGGCTACACCTGGTTCTTCCGGGCGATGCCCCGGTACGTGCTCCTGGCCATTTTGGGTACCGGCGTCGCCTTCCTCTACCCCAAACTCTCCATCGGGCTGCCCTTCGGGGAGCAGATCGCCGGGCTCTTGGGGATTGACACCTCGACGTTCACGTTCTTCTCGCTGGACTGGAACGCCCTGTCGACGACCATCTGGATCGGGGTCCTCGGGCTGGGACTCTCCGAGGCGGCATACATGGCCGAAATCGCCCGGGCCGGCATCCTGTCGGTGGACAAGGGACAAACCGAGGCGGCCCAGGCGATCGGCATGTCACCGGGGAAGACCATGTGGCGCATCGTGTTGCCGCAGGCCATGCGCGTCATCGTGCCGCCCACGGGCAACGAGACGATCGCCATGGTCAAGGACACCTCGCTGCTGGTGGCCATCCCGATCATCACCGAGTTGTACTTCCAGGCCTACGGGTTCGGGCAGCGGTCCTTCAAGATCATGCCCGGGTTCGTGGCGGCGACCCTGTGGTACCTCATCGTCTGCTCGCTGCTGATGGTCGGCCAGTCCTACTTGGAGAAGTACTTCGGCCGTGGTTTCGGCCAGCCGAGCAAGAAAGCGCAGGAGAAGTTGCGGAAGGTGGCGGCAGACCATTGAGTTCTCAACGCACCGGTGAGCCGCTCGTTCACGCGGTCAACGTCCACAAGTCCTTCCACGGCAACGAAGTCCTCAAGGGCATCGACCTCGATGTGTGGCCCGGCGAGGTCGTCGTCCTCCTCGGGCCCTCAGGTTCGGGCAAGACGACCTTCCTGCGCTGCATCAACCAGCTCGAGACGATCGACGGCGGCCGCATCTGGGTCGACGGCGATCTGCTCGGCTACGAGGATCGTCACGGCACCCTGCACCGGCTGACGGACAAGAAGATCGCCGACCAGCGCCGCGATATCGGCATGTGCTTCCAGCGCTTCAACCTGTTCCCGCACAAGACCGCTCTGGAGAACATCACCGAAGGTCCGGTCCAGGTCAAGGGCCAAAACAAGGACCAGGCCCGGGCCCGCGCCCTCGACCTCCTCGAGCGAGTCGGGCTCAAAGACAAGCCCGCGGCATACCCCTCCCAACTTTCGGGTGGGCAGCAGCAACGGGTGGCGATCGCCCGCGCGCTGGCGATGGACCCCAAACTCATGCTGTTCGATGAGCCGACCTCCGCGCTCGACCCCGAACTGGTCGGCGAAGTGCTCGCGGTCATGCGCGAACTGGCCCAATCGGGGATGACGATGATCGTCGTCACCCACGAGATGGGGTTTGCGCGAGACGTGGCCGACCGGGTCGTCTTCATGGACGGCGGGGTGATCGTCGAGCAGGGTTCACCCGACGAGGTCATCCGCAACCCGCAGCATGCCCGCACCCGCAGTTTCCTCCAGCGGGTGCTCACCGAACATCCGGCGGCCTAGGCGGTTTGCCTGCCGGGCCGGGCTGGGTCCCCCACCTCCCACCGGTCACACTTTTCCCGCCTGAACCGCCCACCGTGCGCTTCGCACCCCAACTGTCGGGGTGCGAAGCGCACGTTTCCTAGGCGAAGCCCGCCCGCAACGCCGCACGCCCCTCACCGACCAGAACTGCTCTGCTCCCATTGCTCGGCGCACGAGCCGTCGTATCGCCCGGATACCGCGACCGGCTCGCCGACCACCTGGAGCACGCCCCGGAACCGTTCCCAGCCGAGGTTCCACGAAGCCCAGGTGCGCAATTGGTCACCGCGGGTCGCCAAGGCACACGAAGACACGTCCCGGGGGAAACTCGACAGGATCGCCGGCGCGGCGTCCCGCGACAACGTCTGCAGATAGGACACATCGACCCGGCCGGTCTGCGCATACCGGGCCGCATTGAGTTCGGCCACCCGGGCGTCGACGTTGATCGCCGTCAGCCCGATCGTCAGGGCCGCCGCGGCATACAGGGCCGAGCGCACCGACCCCCGCCACCGCCAGCCCAGCGCACCGGCCCCGGCCAGCAGCAACACTCCGGCGAGCCACACCTCCACGGTGACGGCAAAGACCCGGGCCGTGGTGTAGCCGTAGGCCTCCTGGTACAGCGCCATCCGGTGCAGCGCCGAGGCCACGACGAGCAACGCGGCCAAGAGGAGCGCCCCGCTGACCACCCGCTTGAGACGCCGGTCCGCGGCCCGCTTCTCGGGTGCCCAGACCCGGATCGCCGCCAACACGATGACCGTCAGGAACGTCACGACGCACAACTGACCGAAGCCGGCCCGGGCGTACTCGGCATACGTCAAACCCGTCGTCGTGAGCACATGGTCGTGCCCGCCGAACAGAGCACTGGCCTGGGCCGCCAAGAAGATGACGAAGGTGACGAGCACGGCGCCCGCGGGCAAGAGCCAGTCGACGCGCCGGGCCACCGGGCGCACCGTGAGATTCTCGGTAAAGTCCACGCGCGGCGGATTGAGCCCGACATAGGCGGCGGTCAACGCCAGGCCGGTGACGAAGAACCAGATGAACGCGCGGGTCGTGATCTCCCCCCACCTCAGGTCGGGCACGATCGCGCTCAGCCACGACCCGACAATCGCATCGGCCGACGCGAACAGCGCACCGAACACGATGAAGGCGAGCAGCGCCAGCGCGCCGGACCGCAGCAACACCCACAGGTTGCGCCGCCCGGCCACGACGCCGACGGTCCGCCCAAGCAGCGGCAGGCCGCGCGTCGAGGCCCCCGCCCAGGCGAGCGCAGACAGCAGCATCCCCACCAGCGTGCGAGCTCGGGTGAACGCCGACATGAACAGCGGCACGGCCATCACCAACCCGAGAATCGCCAGGTCGGGTTCGGCCCGCAGCGTAATGAGCGCGGCCCCCAGCAGACACAGCGCCCACACGGCCATCGCCCACGGGCTGCGCCAGGCGCGCGCCGCGACGAACGCGAGCGACCCGCCGGCCGCCAGCACGACGGTGACCGCAATCCCCAATCCGTTCGCGAGCGGCAGCACGATAGCGGCGAGCACTCCGATCGCGGCGGCGGCGCTCACCACGGCCAGTTGCGGGGTGCTTACCCGTTCGGGCCAGTACGACCCCAGCGGTCGCGGCGGCGGGGTGGGGTATGCCGCCCCGGTCCCGTAGGCCGTCGCAGGCGTGGGGTATGCCGCCCCCTCAGGCCGAGGCGCTCCCGGCACGGGTGGGATCATCACCAGGCTCGGCTGAGCGCCGAACGAGTCGGGCGGTCGCAGCGCGGCGGGCGGCATACCGTCGGCGGCAGGTGCGGGAGCGGAGCCGGATTCGCGGGAAACCACGGCGACTCCTGGGGATTGCGTGGGGGGCGTGGCAGGTGGCCGGAGCGGGAGCCGGACCCGCAAGTGGGCACCCGCGGGGGCGTCGAGGGCGTCGATGTGCCCGCCGTGGAGTTCCGTGATCCAGCGGGCGATGGCCAGCCCGAGGCCGGACCCGCCGGTCGTCGGGCACGCGGTGCCGAACCGTTCGAAGAGCCGATCCCGCTGGGCCGCGGGGATGCCGGGCCCCTGGTCGGTGACGTCGAGGACCCAGGTGTGGGCGTCGGCGCGGGCGCTCAGCCGCACCAGACCGCCGGCGGGGCTGTGACGGTCGGCGTTGTCGACGAGGTTGGCGACGACCTGGGCGAGCCGGGCCGGGTCGGCCGACACGGTGAGGCCGACCGGGCTCACGTCGACTTGGTGGGTGACTGCGCGGGAGCGCAGTTCGGCCTCGGCGACGCAGGCGGTGAGGAGTTCGGCGACGGTGATCGCCTCGAGGTGCAGCGGCGTGGCGCCGCTGTCGACGCGCGAGAGGTCGAGCAGGTCTTGGACGAGGTCGGAGAGGCGTTCGGCCTGGGCCAGGGCGGTGCCGAGGGTGCGCTCGTCGGGGGCGACGACGCCGTCGGCGAGGTTCTCCAGGACCGCGCGTTGGGCGGCGAGGGGGGTGCGCAACTCGTGGGAGACGGTGGCGATGAGGGCCCGCTGGCGTTCGTCGTGGGCGGCCAGTTCGGTGCTCATCGCGTTGAAGGAGGTGGCGAGTTGGCCCACCTCGTCGCGGGAGGTGACCTCGATGCGGATGCCGCGGTCCCCGTCGGCCATCCGCGCTGCGGCCCTGGTCATCTCGCGCAGCGGCGCCACCATGCCCCGGGCCAGCCACTGAGTGACCCCGAGGGCAGCGGCGATGGTGACCGGCACCGACACGAGCGAGGGGACCCCGGCGAGGCGCCCGATGGTGTCGACGACGAGAACGGCCAGGGTACTGGCGACGACGAGCAGGCCGAGTTTGACCTTGAGGGAGGCGATGCCGGCGAGCGGACCGGGGGTTGCGGCGTGAGCGGAACCCGCCGCCGGGCTCGGGACACTGGTGGTGGGTGTCGGTGCGGCGCTCACGGCCGGGCCTCCACGGCATACCCGACGCCGTGCACGGTGCGGATGCGTTCGGCGCCGATCTTGGCGCGCAGCGACTTGACGTGCGAATCGAGGGTGCGGGTGCCGTAGGCATCGGACCAGCCCCAGACCTCGGCGAGAAGTTCCTCGCGGGTGAAGACCCGGCCGGGTGCGGCGGCCAGGGTGGCGAGCAGGTCGAACTCCAACGGGGTGAGATGGACGTCGGTGCCGCGGACGACAACCCGGCGGGCCGCACGGTCGATCATAACCCCGCCGACCGTGGTGGGCGCGGTGGAGTGGCTGGGGGCGGCCAACTCGGCGGCGCGGTCGACCCGGCGCAGCAGCGCCTGGACCCGGGCGACGACCTCGCGCATCCGGAACGGTTTGGTGACGTAGTCGTCGGCGCCGACGGCCAACCCGACGATGACGTCGTTCTCGTCGTCCCGGGCGGTGAGCATGAGGATCGGCACCGGTCGGATCGCCTGGACCCGTCGCGCCACCTCCAGCCCGTCGAACCCCGGGAGCATGAGGTCGAGGAGCACGAGATCGGGTCGTTCGGTCTCGAAGGCCGCGACCGCCCCCGGCCCGTCGACGGCGCGGGAGACGGCATACCCCTCCGCCTGCAGCCGCAAGGTGAGCGACTCGTTGATGACCTCGTCGTCCTCGACGACGAGCAGGCGGGCCCGCGGCTGATTCATACCCGTGAGCCTAGGCACGGTCGTGCGGGCGTCGCGGGAGGGGAATGTGCCGATCCCGTGAAGATGGCCCCTCCCGAGCTAGCCAATCACCTTGGCCACCGTGGTGAGGCGATGCTCGACAAGGGCGCGGCGTCCCCAGCGAGAATCTCAGGATCCCTCCCGAGAAAGTGGACGAGACCAGTCCCCGTGATGACCGCAGGGCACACTAACCGAAAGCTGGCAGGTCGATCTGTTCGAGGATACGGCTGAGTCGGCGCGCCCCGACGATGAGTTGCCAATAGCAGAGTCGCAGGCACTTGAGGGGCAGAGTTGCAGGGATTTGAGGGGCAGAGTTGCAGGATGGGGCATGCCGCGCTTATCGAAGGAGCGAGACTTGCCGCTCGGTCATCGCCTCGACGGCGAGTCTCGCTCCTTCGATCGGCCGACTCGGGCGCAGGCTGTCCCGCGCGGCAAAATCGCGTCAGTCCTCGCGGAGGGCGTCGATGATCGCCGGGCGCAACGCAGATGCGGGGATCACGGCATCGACCGAGCCGACCTCGACGGCCCGGTGGATCGAATGGATCGCGTCGAACTCCGCCGCCACCAGACCCAGCACCTCGGCGCGCACGGACGAGCGCACCGCCGCCAGTTCGGTGACGAGCGCGGCGCGACGCGCACCGTGAGCCGAGGCGACCTCGCGCGTCAACGACGCCACCCGCGGATCGGCGGCCGTCCGGGCATCGACCTCCCGCGCAAACACGACGGCCGCCGCCGGCGCGCCCCCGATCACCGAGGCGAACGAGCCCTCCACGGCGAGCACCCGCATCCCCGGGTTGAGCGCCTTGGAGAACACGACGAACGCGCCCCCGTGGTAGCGCGACACCACGACGAACACGATCCGCCCGACGAAGTTGACGACCGCCCGCCCGATCTCGGCGCCGTACTCCAACTGCAGCGCCCGCATCGACTCCGGCGACCCGTCGAACCCGCTCAAGTTCGCCAGCACGACGAGCGGCCGGTTGCCCGATGCGGCGTTGATCGCCCGCGCCGTCTTCTTGCTCGAGCGCGGAAACAGCGTCCCGGCGGTCAACGTCTGCGGCCCGTCTGCCGGCGGGAACCCACGCCGCGCCACGGCCCGCGACTCGATGCCGACCAGGCAGACCGGCATACCCCCGAGGTGGGCGTCGGTGACGACCGAGGTGCCCGCGTCCGCCATCCCGGCCCACCGTTCGAGCATCGGGTGATCCTGGTCGGACACCGCCCGCATGAGGGTGCGGATCGAGAACGCCTTCTTCCGCTCGGGGTTGGTCGCCGCCGCGAAGATGTCCCCGACCGTCGTGAACCCGCTGTCGACCGGATCGTGACGGTATGCCGTGACGTCCCGGTCGTGCGGATCGCTCGTCGGGGCGGGGCGCGGGCCGAGTTCGCCGGGCGCGGCATACGAATGTTCGTAATGCGCCAACAAGATGGCGCTGGCCTCGGCGAGATCCTTGGCCCAATACTGCGCCTGCCCGTTGGGGCCCATGACCCGGTCGTAGCCGCCGATGCCGAAGTTGTCCTCGGCGCTGACGCCGCCGGAGAAGTCGAGCGACTGCTTCCCGGTGAGGACCATCGCCGACTCCGGGGTCATGACCAGGATGCCCTTGGTGTGCATGAGCATCGTTGCCTCGGCGTTCCAGTAGGGCTGGGCGCCGACGTTGATGCCGGCGACGACGACGTTGATCTCGCCGCCCGCCTGGGTGAACTCGACGATGCGCTTGAGCGCGCGGGCGACGGCATCCATGTTCTCGGTGCCGGAATCCATGGCGATCCGGGCGCCGGCCGAGAGGGCGAACCATTCGACGGGCACACCGATTTCCTCAGCGAGGTCGAGGGCGGCGACGATCCGGTCACATTCGGGGGCGGCGACCGCGCCGAGGTTCTGCAGCGGATCCCCGCAGAGCAGGACTCGGTGGATGCCCTCGGGGTGGCGTGCCGTCGGGGTGGAGACCACGCCGCAGATGATGCCGGCCTCGTTGCGCCCATACGGCCGGTCCACGGGGACGAGGACGCCCCGCTCATCGAGGTCGTATTCCGCGGCGCTGCCACCCGGGCCGGCCACGAGGGACACCAACTCGTAGGGATAGACCAGGCCGCGCCGCCGCGCCCGCATGACCTTCTCGGCATACGTATCGAGCGGGGCGAGCGGGGCGGTCGGGGGCTCCTCGATGCTGACGACGACCCCGGTGCCCGGCTGGGCCGAAAAGCACGCGACGAGCGGGGTCAGCGAGCCGTCGCTGCGGATGACCCGCCCCTCGATGCGCAGCTCCTCGATGCCCGCCCCAGCAGTCAGCGGCGCGATCCGGCCGGCGAGGGCCGTCAGTTGGTCGAGATCACTGGACACCGGCGGCCACACGTGCAGCCAGACCTCGTTGAAGTCGAGCCGCGCCCCGGCGCCGCCGCGGGCAGCCCTGACCCGCCGGATTCCTTCCAGGCATGAGGCGATGGCCCGCTCGAGGTGGGGCAGGGCGACGATCGCGCCGTCGGCATCCCGGACCACGCCGAACTGGCGCACCTGCGCGAGCGCGACGAGCCGCTCGTCCGTGGGGTTGGCGTGCGCGCGGGCGTGGAGGAGGACGACGTCGGCGGGGGCCTCGAGACGGGTGAGGTCGAAGTCGCGCAGCCGCCACAGGTTGAGGCGCCGCCCGACCATGGGGTGGACGTCGCGCACCGGCCGATCCTCGACAAGTGCGCCCGCCGGCGACGGATCGGGCCGGAAGGTCGCGTAGCCGATGCCGCGCTCGGATCCGGCGATGATGCCGACGGCCACCCGGCGCACCTCGTGAGCGACCGGGAGGGCGGCGAGACGTTCCCCCAAGGCGGCGGTGCGAGCGTCGGCGTCGAGGGGCGCTTCGGGCCACTCGAGATAGAGGTCGAGCACGCCCTCGCTGCCCGCCGGACGGGCCGCGATCTGCTCGGCGAGGGTGTGCGCCAACTCCGAGTCGGCGGTCAGCTCGTCGAACCGCCCCACCGTCGAGACCAGGTGCGATGCGCGCCCGTCGAGCACGTAGTCGACAGCCGCGCACGGCCGCCCGCCCGCGGCATACTCCCGGGTCTCCCCCAACCCGTGCTCGTGGTAGTGCCGGCGGATGAGGACAGCGAGCATGGGTTCGCTCTCCGGTATGCCGCGCCGCAGCCGCTCCCCGAGGAACGTCGCGATCGGCTCGGGGATCTGGGCGAGCCGGTCCAATCGGGCCGCTCGGTCGGGACCGGCGGGCACCTGGGTGAGCGCCTCTATTTCCGGGCCGACCTCGGCGAGCACCGCGACCCGGGTGGCGTCCATGTGCGGCTGGTCGAACCAGCGGAAGAGCACGCTGCGGGCCAGTTCGCCGACGACCGGGAACCGGACCTGGGTGGCGACGACGAGCCGGTCGAGGACGTCGCGGGCGCGGGTGGCGGATTCGCCCGCGGGTGGGGCTTCGCCGATCCAGGTGCGCAGCAGCGCGGTGGCGAGGTGCACGTCGGGGGCGGTCCGTTGCTGGGCGAGGAAGATCCGGAAGACCGCCTCCTCCAGGGCCGGGGTGCGGTCGAGGTCGGCGGCTGTGGCGGGATCGAGGTGGGGGCGGCCGTAGTGGCGCAGCACCCTCGCGAGTTTGGCGCGGAAGGCCTCCGGCAGGCCGCCGCGGTCGGGATCGAGGCTTTGCAGGTAGGTGTGGAAGTGCTCGCGCGGGCTGTGGACCTCGTGGTCGACGTGTTCGTCGGCGCCGACCGGCCGGTTGCGGGAGAGTTCGGCGAAGTCCGCGAAGGTGTCGAGGAGGGCGAGTTCGCAGTCCCGGGGCGTGCTGCCTGCGGTGGGGTCGGGGCTGGCGATTCGTATGCCGCGTTCGGCGAGGTAGCCGCGCACGAGCGACTCGCCCTCGTCGGGTTCGACGTCGTAGCCCAGGAGCATCGCGGTGAGGTCGGCACAGTAGTTGGTGAGGTCGGCACAGTAGTCGGTGCGGTCGGCACAGTAGTCGTCGAATGCGCGCTGCCCCGCCGCTGCGTCCGTTAACAATCGACCAATAGGTGGGTTGTGAACGCCCTGGTCCGTCAACAATCCACCAATAGGTGGGTTGTGAACGCCCTGGTCCGTCAACAATCCACCTATTGGTCGATTGTGTACATCGGGGGCGGCGGGTTCGGTGGGTTCGTCGGACTCGTCGGGTTCGCCTGGTTCGCTGGGTTCGGCGGACTCGTCGGTTTCACCCGCGGGAAGCGGCTCGATGCGCAACAGCGGGGCGCCCGTCTCAACTTGGGCGCCGACGCTCACCTGCAGGTCGCGGACCACGCCCCGCGCCGGCGCAACGAGCACGGTCTCCATCTTCATCGACTCCAGCACGAGGACCGGCGCCCCCTCCTCGACCACGGCACCCTCGGCGAGCGGGGTCGCGACGACCAGGGCCGGGGCCGGCGAGCGCACCACCCCACCCTCGTCGCGACCGACCCGATGGGTCACCCCGTCGACCTCGACGAGCTGCGTGGCGCCATGAGTGGCCGTGACGAGCCGGTAGGTGCGCCCGGCGTGCTGGAGGCGGCTGGTCGCAGGAGTGAGGCGTTCGAGGCTGACGTCGAGGGTTGCCGACGGAGCCGCCCCACCCTCGGCCGCAATGGCCACCCGGTAGCGCTGCGGCCCCAGCCGCCAGACCGTCACTCGGTATGCCGTCCCGCGCAGCGTGAGCGTCACCGCCTGTCCGACCCGGTGCTGCACCTGCGGGCGGCCGCCGCGCGCGGTCTCCATCAGCCGATCCCGCTCGGCGGCCTCTTGAACCAGGTAGGTCTCGATGCCAGCGACCGCCACGGCAATTCCGCTGTCCCGGTGCCCGACGAGGCGCCCCTCGCCGCGGACCCGATCGATCCATCCGGTGTCGGCGGTGCCGTCGATGACCTCGGGCTGGTCGAGCAGGTCGAGCAGGAACGACTTGTTCGTCGCGCCACCCTCGATGACGACGGTCGTTTCCGTGAGGGCCCGCCGGAGCCGGGCCAAGGCCTGCGCCCGCGTCGGGCCCCAGGCGATGATCTTGGCGATCATCGAGTCGAAGTCGGCGGGGATGAGGTCGCCCTCGGCGACCCCGGTGTCGACCCGGATGCCCGGCCCACTCGGCAGGTCGAGCAGGGCGATCCGGCCCGGGCTCGGCGCGAAGTCGCGGTCGGGGTCCTCGGCGTTGAGGCGCGCCTCGACGGCGTGCCCACGGGCCTGGGGCCGCTCCCCCTCGAGCCGCCCACCGGCACCGACATGCAACTGGAGCGCGACCAGGTCGGTCGCGGTCACCTCCTCGGTGATCGGGTGCTCGACCTGCAGGCGGGTGTTCACCTCGAGGAAGGCAAAGGTGCCGTCCTGGGGACGGAAGAGGAACTCGACAGTGGCGGCACCGGCATACCCGACGGCGAGCGCGAGTCTCTCGGCACTCTCGGTGAGGGTGCGTGCCTGCTCGGCCGTCATGACCGGGGAGGCGGACTCCTCGATGACCTTTTGGTTGCGGCGTTGGATCGTGCAGTCGCGCACGCCGATGGCCCACGCGGTGCCCCGGCCGTCGGCGATGACCTGGACCTCGACGTGGCGGGCGCCGGTGACGAGGCGCTCCAGGAAGACCACGCCCGACCCGAAGGCGCGCTGGGCCTCGTCGCGGGTGAGGGTGTACGCGGCGGTGAGGTCGGCGTCGCTGGTGACCGTCCGGATGCCGCGCCCGCCGCCGCCTGCGGTGGCCTTGAGCATGAGTGGGTAGCCAATGGTCCGGGCGGCGGCGAGCGCGTCGTCGAGGGTGTCGACGCCGCCGCGACTCCAGGGGGCGACGGGCACGCCGACGCTTTCGGCGAGGAGTTTGGAGCCGATCTTGTCGCCGAGTTGGCGCATGGCGGCTGGGCTGGGGCCGATGAAGGTCACCCCCATGCGGGCGCAGAGGTCGGCGAAGGCGGCATCCTCGGCGACGAAACCCCAACCGACCCAGGCGGCGTCGGCGTTGGTTTCGCGCAGCGCTTTCTCGAGGCGGGCGTGGTCGAGATAGGGACGGTCGGCCGCCGGGCCGAGTTCGTATGCCGTGTCCGCCTCGCGCACGAACATCGCGGTCCGCTCGGCCTCGGTGTGGAGGGCGATGATCTCGATGCGGTGCCCGTCGCCACTCGGGGCTGCGGCCGCGGCGTTGAGGTCGCGGACGGCGTGGATGAGCCGCATCGCGGCCTCACCCCGGTTGACGATCGCGACGCGAGAGAACTTCGGCACTGATTGAGGGTCGCATGTGATCTAGGTAACGCGCGAGTAACCGGCTGCGGCGGCGCGCCGGGGCTTGCGGGGTAGTTCGGTGGCTTGCGGGGTGGTTCGGGGGCTTGCGGGGGCGGTTCAGGTGAGTTGGCGCGGTGGTTCAGGTGGGAAAGGGGCACTTCGCACCCGGACATTTCGGGTGCGAAGTGGACGGTGGGCGGTTCAGGCGGGAAAGGGGTGAAAGGTGGGGCGCGACACGCGGGGGGTTCGGTGCGGGTTCGGCGCGGGATGGGTGCGCGGCATAGCCTCGAGGCATGCACTTGGGTTTGGACTTTGGGACCACGTTCACCGTCGTCGCGCATGTCGATCGTGGCAACTACCCGGTGGTGAGCTTCTACGACGCCGACGGGGAGGCCCACGACCGCTTCCCAAGTGTGGTCGCGCAGGAGGGGGACGCGCTCGTCTTCGGCTTTGCCGCCGTGGCTGCGGCCCCGCGCGGCGCACCCCTTGTGCGCTCCTTCAAAAGGGCCTTGGCCGACCCTGGGGTACAAGCAGATTCGCTCCTGCGCGTGGGCTCCCTCGAGGTGCCGATGCTCGAGCTGCTCGTCGGCTACTTCACGGCCGTGCGCGAGGCGCTGGCCACCTCTTCGACCCTGGAAGGCACCCTCGGTGACGAGTGCCCGCGGACTGTGCTCGGCATACCGGCCCAGGCCCACAGCGCCCAGCGGCTGCTCACGATCGAGGGGTGCCGACGTGCGGGGTTCGATGTCGTTGCCCTTGTCAACGAACCTTCGGCCGCGAGTTTCGAGTTCGCCCACCGGCAGGCACGCTCGATCAGTTCGCGGCGCAACGTTGTCGTCGTCTACGACCTCGGTGGGGGCACGTTCGACGCCTCGCTCGTCAGTCTGGAGGGGACCAGCCACGAGGTGCTTGACTCGTTCGGGATCAACCGGCTCGGCGGCGACGACATCGACGAGGCGTTCGCGCGAGCCGCGCTGCGGGTCGCCGGGGCCGAGCCGGCCGCGGTGCCGGGAGCGGCGTGGGAGGCGCTGATCGCCGAATGCCGCGACGCCAAGGAACGCCTCACCCCGCAGACCCGCCGGGTCGCCATCGAGGTGCCCGGTACCGCTGGTGGGGACGACCCGGACGAGGCGCCCACGACCCTGGTCACCGTGCCGGTGACCGACCTCAACGGGGCGGCCACGCCCCTGGTCGAGGCGACGATCGAGGCGATGACGCCGTTGCTGCCCGACGAGGAAACCCTCGACGGGGTCGCCGGCATCTATCTCGTCGGCGGGGCCAGCGCCCTCCCGCTCGTGCCGCGGCTGCTGCGCGAACGCTTCGGTCGGCGCGTTCACCGCTCGCCGCTGCCGAGCGCGTCGACCGCCGTGGGGTTGGCGATCGTCGCCGACCCCGAGGCGGGGTTCTCGCTGACCGATCGGCTCTCGCGCGGGTTCGGGGTGTTCCGGGAGATGGGTGCGGGCGAAGCGATTTCGTTCGACCCGCTCCTCGATCGGCGACTGGTCCACGTGCGCTCCGAGGCGGGCGCCGCGACCGGCTCAGGTGCCGACGAAGAGGTCGTCATCACCCGCCGCTACCAAGCCGCCCACAACGTCGGTTGGTTCCGGTTCGTCGAGTACTCGACGATGGACGCCGACGGCGTGCCGCGTGGTGACCTATCCCCCCGGGGAGAGATCGTGTTCCCGTTCGAGGATGCGTTGCAGGCGGATTCGGATGACGCGGCAGTGCGCGGGGTGCCCGTCGAGCGCCGCGGCGAGGGCCATCTCATCGAGGAGCGGTATGCCGTGTCCCCCTCGGGCATCATCGCCGCGACCATCACCGACCTGACGACCGGATACCGGCAGGAGGCCCGGCTCGCGGCCACCGCCTGATTCGGCTCGCAGCCCTCGTCGGGCCGGCCGTGTGCGCCCGCCAAGGCTGTCCACATGACCCAAGCGGGGCGCGGTAGCCCGCGCTCGGGCCCTCGAGGGAGCGAGACTCGCCGTTCACCCACGGGCGCAACGGCGAGTCTCGCTCCTTCGATGCGGCGTCCGCCGCGGCGCGAGAGGGATCGCGGCATCCCTCGTCGGCGGCCCCGCTCTGGTGGTGGATCGTCCGGGTCCCAACCCAGACGATCCACCACGAGAGCCGGGCGGGGCGGCATACTCGATTGATGGCACCCTCAGGTATGCCGCTAAAGCCTGCGTCGACTCGTCGCGCCTAGGTCAAGAGTTCCTGGCGACCGAAATGCTCGGCGAGGCGGTCTACGTCGACGAAATCACGCGCGGCCGCACGATCGAAAAGGGCAATCACTTTACGTCCAACAAGATCGCGCGCAGGCAGCGTGGGACCGACCTGTGTGAGTATCGGCGCGGACGTGGGGCTTGCGTCCACGGCCAGGTCAACGAGCACCTTGCCCTCCCCAAGGATCATCAACCGCCGAAAGCCGTCCGCCACGCGCACCCGCGACACACGCCAGCCGCGGGCCTCTGCAGCACCTATGAGCGCTTGTTCAGCGGCATCCACCCCTCCACTACCCGGCGAGGTGAATAGATCCAGGTCCTGAGTGGGGCGATTGGTCAGACCCAGTGCGACCAGCGCGGCGCCCCCGGCCAGCACGAAGCCGCGGCTCTCCTGAAGTTCAAGAAAGAGCCTGGCAACTTCGATCTGAAACTCAGTCAAGGGAACATCAGACTCAAGCGGCTTCATGGACACCCGCTCGATCCCCGTCGCACTCCCGAGTAAGAACCGCCTCCCACGCAGCGCGCAACTCGGCCGACAGGATAAGGTCCGGCCACAGGTCAATGAGTAGGGCGCCATCCACGTATCGCTCGATATCAGTGCCAGCCCCCTCACGCAACACCATTTCGTAAACACGAGCTCGATCATCTCGTTCTCGCATCCGAAATACACGCTCCGGCTGCGACCAATTGATCGCCAAGGGGAGAGCGACGTCTGCCAACGCTCTCCCAGGCGGCAACTGCGGCAGTCGATCGGGCACCTGATAGCGCTGGCCGTGGGCGCCCATGACTTCGTGGAAGACGAGGCGGGGGGAGACCGTGACCTGGAAACCCAGCGCGTTGAGGAGTCTGCTCAGCGTGTCCAGCGAAGGCGACTTCCGGCCATTTTCGTATGCCGAGATGGCGGTTCGAGACGTGCCGGCGCGGCGCGCCAACTCCGACTGGCTGATCCCAGCGACCTTGCGCGCCTGCTCGAGCAAGGACTTGTCTTCCATGGCTCCAGGGTAGGTCATCAGTATCTGATTGGATACCTCTCGCGCTTCGATGCCCGCCTTCGGCGACAAGACCTCCGGCCCGCTCGGGCGCTGTGCGCCGCGCCATGAACCGCAGCAGGTAGGGATACGGGCGGGCATTTCGGTCATGGAGCCACTCGGCATCCACCCGTTCAGCATGCCCTGTGACGTCCTGTGAGCACTCCCGGCCCACCCTTGCTCGGCACGGGCGCGAGTTCCTCACCGACCGGCGATACTCGTTCGCACCACGGCGAAGGCCCCTGACCAGGGGTTTTTCCCGGGTCAGGGGCCTTCATGCACATGCGTGGCGGGTGAAGGATTCGAACCTTCGTAGCTTTCGCGACGGATTTACAGTCCGCTCCCATTGGCCGCTCGGGCAACCCGCCGGGTGCGCATGGAAGGATAGCAAGCCCACGGCATACAACCCAATCCGTGCCCACCGACCGAATCAGCCGTTCACTCTCACGACCTTGACTCCCGACCACGGAAGGCGACCCAGATGGCCGACAGCAGTTTCGACATCGTCAGCAAGTACGACAAGCAGGAGGTCGCCAACGCCGTCAACACCGCGGCCAAGGAGATCGCCAACCGCTATGACTTCAAGGGCGTCGGCGCCTCCGTGCGCCTGTCGGGCGAGTCGATCGCGATGGAGGCCAACTCCGAGGAACGCTGCAAGGCCGTGCTCGATGTGGTCCAGACCTGGTTGGTCAAGCGCGGCGTCTCGCTCAAGCACCTCGACGTGCCCGAGGCCGGGCCGCGGGTGTCGGGCAAGGAGTACAAACTCGACGTGCCGCTCAAGATGGGCCTCACCACCGAGAACGCCAAGAAGATCGCCAAACTCATCCGTGACGAGGGGCCGCGCTCGGTCAAGACCCAGATCCAGGGCGACGAGTTGCGGGTGACGAGCAAGAGCCGCGACGATCTGCAGGCCGTCCAGCGGCTCGTCAAGGAGGCCGACCTCGACGTGGCGGTGCAGTTCGCCAACTACCGCTGACCACGGTCCAGGCGGCACTGGTGGAGCCCCATTCCCACCTCATCTCCTCTTATGCCGTCACGGCCCCTGGGCTTCCTCTACGTCGGTCTCTTGTCGCTCGTGACCCGCACGGCGCTCCTGGCCGGCACCGATTCGGTCGGAACTCGCGCTCCTTCAAGTTCAGGCCCTATCCTCGATCCGCTATGTCTGGCGACTTGAGCCGACACCAAGGAGCCGACGAGGGGACGTAAATGGGCAAGTCAGGAGGTGCACGTCGGGTCGACCCCGCGGATCGCGCCCAACTGGCGGAGTCGCCCGTGCGCTTCCGCCGCGTGCTGGCGCTGTTCCGCCCGCACTGGCTCCGAATGGTCCTCGTGGTCGTGGTCATCATCGAGGCATCGCTGGTTGCCTTGGGTCAGCCGCTGCTCATCCGCACACTCGTTGACCGGGCATTGCCCAACGGGAATCGGACGCTCCTGCTCCTTTGCGTTTTCGGCTTGGTGTCCGTGGCTGCCACCAATGGCATCTTGGGGATCGTTCAAGCCTGGTTGACAACCTCCGCCGGGCAAGCGGTGATGAGCGACCTACGCACCCGCGTCTTCGACCATGTCCAGAATCAATCGATGGACTTTTTCACGCGGACCCGGGGCGGTGAAATCCAGTCACGCTTGACGAATGACATCGGCGGCCTGCAAGCGATTGTCACCAACACGGCAACCTCCATCGTCACCAGTCTGACGACGGTCACTGCCACGTTGGTTGCCATGCTCGCCCTGAGCCCCCGCCTGACTATTCTCTCAGCAATCGTGCTGCCACCAGCCGTCCTCATGACGCGGCGCGTCGCCGTTCTTCGGAAGGACATCACCGCGGCGCGGCAGAAGACTCTGGCAAATCTGACCGGACAAATAAACGAATCCCTCTCAGTCAACGGGGCCCTCCTGACCAAGACGCTGGGCATCGCCGAATCACGAAGTTCGTCCTTCGCCAGCGATTCACGCGAACTTGCGAATCTGGAGGTGCGCTTCCGCATGGCGGGTCGCGGACGGATGGCGACCATGGACTTCGCCTTCGCGGCGATCCCGGCGCTCGTCTACCTCGCGGCGGGCTTTCCGGAATTCATGGGGGAGATATCACTCGGCACCCTGATCGCTTTTACCACCCTTCAGGCGAATGTCTTCAAGCCGCTGATGAGCCTGCTCAACCTCGGCGCGGATTGGGTTGCCGCGCTCGCGCTGCTGAGTAGGATATTCGGCTACCTGGACCTGCCGGTGGAGGTCGAAGAGCCTCACGACCCTCAACCCCTGGAGAACGTGCGCGGCCGCGTCTGCTTCGAGAAGGTCACCTTCCGATACACCGGCTCCGAAAGCAACGTACTCGACGGCGTATCGCTTACCATACCGGCAGGACACACGGTTGCCATCGTCGGCAAGACCGGGTCCGGGAAATCAACGATCGGACACCTGCTGGCACGATTGGCGGATCCGACCTCAGGCCGAATTACAATCGATGGCGTCGACATCCGTCAGGTCCGGTCGAAAGACCTCAGCCGGACCGTCGGCATAGTGAACCAAAGTCCCTATCTGACGCATTCATCAATCCGCGAAAACCTCCTGATGGGCAACCCCCGGGCCACCGAGGAAGAACTCTGGAAGGCCCTCTCCACCGCGCAGATATCCGACCTGGTCCGTAGTCTGCCAGAGGGGTTGGAGACGGTCGTCGGCTCTCATGGGTTGCGCTTGTCCGGCGGCGAGAAGCAGCGCATCGCCATCGCCAGAACCATCTTGAGCACCCCCCAGTTGCTCATCCTCGACGAAGCCACCAGCGCACTGGACACTCAGACGGAGCACCAACTGCAATCGGCGCTGGACGCTTTGACCCGGGGGCGGACCACGCTCGTTATCGCCCACCGCCTCTCGACCATCAAGGACGCGGATACGGTATGTGTGCTCAGTAATGGTAGGATTATTGAGCAAGGAACCTTCACTGAATTGGTGGAGGCCGGTGGGGCATTTGCGCAGTTGGCGGACGAAGAGGCCCGCGCCACGGATGAAGCCCCGCTCGCTCAGGAGGACACCCCATGAGGAAGACAGGGCAGCACCGTGCCCCGCGACGGTCATTCCGTCGCGGGCGTCATGCCGCGCTCTATGCGCTTCTCGTGGCCGGCGTGTCCATGGGTATGGCGACACTCGGACTGACCTGGGCCGCGACGAGCGCCTCCAGCCCGGTCGCCGAGCGGCTCGCCACCGCCGGTTCCCAACTCGCTGTCACAAACGGCCCCTCCGGAGCGGTCTGGACCGCCAAGTTCGATCCGGTACTGGTGGGAGACAGCCTCGCCTATCTCCAACTGAAGACCATCCGAACCACGTTTCTCAACGATCGCGCAGGGAAACGGGTCGTGGTCGACAACTGGCAAGACAGTTCGAGTTGGAAGACCATCGCCGTCGTGCGGCCCCGCGACGGGGTTGCCGAGTTCAGCCTGCCCGACCCCCTTGAGGTGACCCACCTTTACCGGGCGGTCATCCACCCAGGACCGGCCGAAGTTGCCACTCGTCAAGTTGAATATGCGGCCCCGCGCACGCGGCAAGACGACGGCCTGCCAACTGTGTACGTCGATACCGACGACGGCTCGCCCATCGGGGAAAGTGGCTCCGCTTGGGAGGGCCAACTGACCGTGAAGGGAACTGGGGACGGACGATGCGCCGACTCAAGTCCTGCGACGGCCAAGATCGCCGGCGTGGGCGATTTCTCGTGGGAACGCGACAAACCGGACATTGCCGTCACGCTCGCCCACGATGCCGCATTGTGTGGGTTGCCGAGCTCCTCGCACGTGACCCTCTACGGGGATCGGTATGATCGGTCGTTGCTGCGCACCAGCGTAGGGCTGCATCTCGCCACCAAATTGGACGGCTTGACGTGGACCTCTGACCTCATCCCCGTCGACCTCTACGTCAATGGCGAACTTCGAGGAGTCTACGGATTGGGTACCCGACACTCGTTCGCGACTCGCGGCTCGGTCACTCAGGACTCGTCAACGCCACAGATGTCCAAGTCCACACCCACGCCCCGAGCGGCATCCAAAGATGAATTCCTGCTGCGCTGGGACACGGATTCAAAAGAGCCGAACTTCATCAAGTTGGAGCAATACGGGTTGACCGTCGTGGAGCACGAATCCGGCAACGACGACGGCGAACTGACGCAAGAACAACGCGACTACGTGCGCACTTACCTCAGCAAAGCCGATGCCGCCCTGCGAGGTCAGGAGTTCACCGACAGCACGAATGGCTGGCGCGCCTACATCGACGAACGCTGCGCCGTGGACTACTACCTCCTCATGGAGTACACGAAGAATGTCGCCCTCACGGACCCCAGGGGCTCCTTCATGTACAAGGCCGCGGATTCGGCCAGCGGACCCGGCAAGTTGTGTTTTGGACCCGTTCAGGGTTTCGATGCCTCAATGGGGTCGACCGGGTTCCCCGGAAATCAGGCCAGCCCCACTGGCTGGTATCCCAACGGATCGGCGGCGACGACCAACACGTGGCTCAAACGGTTGAATGAGGACCCGGAGTTCCGAAAGGCCGTGAAAGCCCGCTGGCTTGAGGTGCGCGGCCACTTCTCCGACTTGCGAGGCTGGATCGATGACCAGGCGGCGCACCTGAGTTCGGGCGCGAAGTTCGACTCCAACCGCTGGAACAGCGTCACTCCCCGCGATGAGTCACACATCGTGCACGGCGCCTGGTCGACCGAGGTGGCAGCGTTGTCGACCTGGACTGCGGCGCGCACCGATTGGTTCGACAGCCAATTCCACTGAGCGCTCCTCGTTCCCAGCGCCAGCACAGCGTGCGCCCCGAACACCCTGTATGCCGCCCGGACACACGTATGCCGCGCCGCCCCGACCGGAGGCAGCGCGGCATACGTGTGTGGTGACTCAGCCGAAGAGGTCGAGCTTGCCGTGCCGCTCGGCGAGCAGGTAGTAGAAGGTCACGCGGTTCTTGCGCTTGGACGCCTTCATCTGCGCGCACACGGCGTCGATGCTTGCCTGGAGGGTGGCGTCATCGTCGGTGAGGGCGAGCTTCTTCTTCATGAAGCCGTTCTTGACGCGGTCGGTCTCGGCCTTGTCGCTGCAGGAGACGAGCGAGGAGTCGGCCTTCTGCAGCGCGATGCCGCAGTGGCGGACGATGCCCTTGATGTGCTCGTCGGTGGCCTTCGGTGCGTACTTCCGGACGTCGGCTGCCCAGTCGGTCGCCATAGGTGCTCCCAGTTCGTGTCGGGTGGCACGGGCACCATTGCCCGCTGATCCCGACGATAGCGGCCCCGGCTTGGTATGCCGAGCAAGCACCCCACTGTATGGGTCGTGTCAACGCAACTCGGGTTTGACGACCTTGCCCATCGCATTGCGCGGCAAATTCTCCCGCAGATGCACCTGGCGGGGGCGCTTGTGGGCGGAGAGCCGGCCACCGACCCAGTCGGCCAGGGTCAAGCCGTCGACCGTGACCCCTTCGCGGGCAACGACATAGGCGACGATGCGCTGGCCCAGGTCAGGGTCGGGCTCGCCAACGACGGCAGCCTCGGCAACGTCGGGGTGGGCGAGCAGTTCGGTCTCGATTTCCCCGGCCCCAATCCGGTAACCCCCGCTCTTGATGAGGTCGACGGACTCCCGGCCGACGATCCGGTGGCATCCGTCCGGGGCGATGACGGCGATGTCCCCGGTGACGAACCAGCCGTCGGCGGTGAATGACTCCGCGTTGGCGTCCGGCCGGTCGAGGTAGCCGGGCGTGAGCGTCGGTCCGGCGATCTGGAGGCGGCCCAGGGTTTCCCCGTCGTGGGGCACCTCGGTCCCGTCCTCGGCCCGCAACCGGGTTCGTATGCCGCGCAGCGGCCACCCAACCCAGCCGGGCCGCCGCTCCCCGTCGGCGCGAGCCGCGACGGTGATGAGGGTTTCGGTCATCCCGTAGCGCTCCACGGGTTCATGGCCGGTGAGGTCGCGCAGGGATTCGAAAACCGGCCGGGGTAGCGGTGCGCTGCCGGAGACGAGCAGGCGGGCACCGGAGAGGGCACGCGCGGCGTCGGGGTCGGCGGCGATCCGGCCCCAGACGGTGGGGACCCCGAAGTAGAGCGTGCCCCCGGCGGCCGCGGCGGCGGCATACCCCTGCGGGAGCGGTCGCCCGGTGTGGATCAGGCTCGACCCGAGGCGGAGCGGACCGAGGAGACCAAGGACGAGACCGTGGACGTGGTTGAGCGGGAGGCCGTGGGCCAGGGTGTCGGCCGGGGTCCAGTCCCAGGCGTCCGCGAGTCCGTCGAGGCAGGCGGCGATGGCGGGGGCGGTGATGGGGACGCCTTTGGGGGCTCCGGTCGTACCCGAGGTGTAGAGAACGAGGACCCCCGCCGGGGCCAGCCGCTCGGAGGAGGCAGCCGCGACGACTGCGCCCGGAGGGACGCCGCCATCGGTCGAGGCGGGCAGACCCCCGGTGGGAACTTCCTCCGCGAGGGCCCCCCACGGGATCGCCTGACTGTCGGTGAGGACATGCCCCAACTCGCGAACGCCGACGTCGGCGGGCACCGGCACGACGGTCACCCCGGCCAGCAGCGCGGCCACGAGGGTGACGACCACATCGAGGCTCGGGTCGGCGCGCACCGCGATCCGGCCGAGCCCGGCCAGGTCGGGGACCCGAGCGCGGGCCGCGGCGAGCAACTCCACGTGGGTCAACGCGCCGTCGGGCATGACCACCCGGGCTCCGGGGGTGCGGCCCTCGACCAGGGCGGCCAGCAACGGCGACGCCACCGCGGTGCGCTGAGCGGCGCCGGCAGCCGCAGCCCCGTCCGGGGTGTCGCGGGGCGGCACGCGGCGCGCAGGAATCTCCTCAGCCATAGAGCGCCCTGCTCGCGAGCGCCTCGTCGAGTTCGTGGGCCTGGTCGCGCAGCGCCCGCCGCACCCCCGGCGTCAGATCCTCGCGAGCCAGGGCCCCCGCCGCCATCGCCGCGGTCGCCGGCGTCACCAGCGGGCGCGGGAAGGCGGCCTTGACGATCCGGTCCATCGCGTCGTCCCCGAACCACCCCGACATCCGCACCACCGCGTCCGGGAAGCGGGCGGCATACGGCTCGACCAACGTCGGGTCGGGCGCAAGCCACAACCCCCCGCCCAGCGCGAGCGCCTCATAGTTGGACAGCCGCTGGTTCGTCGTCAACTCGGTCCACGCCCAGCCCTTGCTCGCGACATCCGGGATGCATGCCCGGGCGCCCAAGGCGGCGAGCCGCCCCGAGAGGGTGTCGTCGGCGCGGCGCACCGCCTCGATGCCCACCTCGTCGAGCCGGCCCCGGCTCGCGAGGTTGCGCACGACCAGCCACCGGAAGTCGGCGTCGCCGTCCAGCCCGGTGGGCAGGTGGGCGCCGTCGAGCCAGGCGCGCAGCCGGTCCTCGTCGGTCGTCGTCCGGGCGACCAGCCGGGCCGCGACCACCGCCTGAGCCGACCCGGGCACCGCCTCGCGCAGCACCCGATAGCCGACACCGGCGACGCGCCCGACCGCCGAGGGGCCGGCCTCGGGCGGCAGGAAGCACGGGATGATCCGGTCCGTGAGGTGCGTGGACACCCGGGCGAGAATCCCGTCGTGCTGTTCCTGCGGTGCCGCGGCGGTGAACACATCGAGGGCCAGCCGCGGGTCGACGGTGCCGCGGTAGACCCCGCCGAGGAGGGCGCTCCACACGACGGCCCGAGCGGTCGCGTCCGGGATCGCCCCCAGTTGGGTCGTCAACGCCGAGAGCGTCGCTGGTGCCAGGTCGACATCGGCCCAGGTGAGGTCGCTCGCGTTGGGCACGACGACCGCGGCCGGTGGCGCCACCGCGAGGGCTTCGTCATGGGTCCAGTCCCCGGTGACCCGCACCGGCACCCGGAACACCTCCGCACCGTCGCTCCAGCCCGCGACGTCGAGGGTGTGCGGGCGGTCGGCGGGGTGGTCGGGCGGCACCCGGCGGCCCACCCAGCCGCCGAGTTCGGTCGAGATCGTGTCGGCGCCGGCGGTTTCCAGCCAGGCCCCGCTCCAATTGGTGAGGTCCACGCCCGCGGCCCGAGACATCGCGGCGAGGAACTCGCGCAACTCACCGTTGCCGAAGGCATGCTCATTGAGGTATGCCGTGACGCCCGCGACGAATGCCTCGTCACCGATGTGGGCGATGAGTTGGCGCAGGACGGACGCGCCCTTGGCGTAGGAGATGCCGTCGAAGTTGGTCAGGGCGGACAGGGCATCCGGGGCTGGGGAGCCCGCGACCGGGTGCGTCGACGGGGACCGCTCCGCGGCATACCCCCACATCTTGCGGCCGATCGAGAAGTCGACCCACGCCTGCGGGAAGAGCCCGGCCTGGGTGAGGGTGCGGTAGGCCATGTACTCGGCGAAGGACTCGTTGAGCCACAGGTCGTCCCACCAGCGCATCGTCACCAGGTCGCCGAACCACATGTGCGCCAACTCGTGAGCGATGGTGTTGCTGCGGACGAGCAGGTCCTCGTCGGTCGCGGCCCCGCGGAACAGGTAGGCGTCGCGGATCGTCACACACCCGGGGTTCTCCATGGCGCCGGCGTTGAACTCGGGAACGAACACCTGGTCGTACTTCCCGAACGGGTATCGGATGCCGAAGAGCGCGTGGTAGTAGTCGAAACTCGCGGCGGTCACCTCGAACATCTGCGGCGCCTGCGCCCGCAACTCGCGCTCCAGCGAGGCCCGCGCGTAGATGCCCATCGGGATGCCGTCGTGCTCGCTGCGGGCCACGGCATACGGGCCGGCGCAGACGGTGACGAAGTAGGTGGCGAGCGGCGGGGTTTGGGCGAGCATCCACCGGGTGCCGTCGCGTTGCTCGGCGCCGTTGCCGACGACGACCCACTCCGAGGGCGCGACGACGCTCACGGCATACGGGGCCTTGAGGTCGGGCTGGTCGAAGCAGGCGAACACCGTCGGGGCGGCGTCGAGGAAGAGGTGCCCGAAGACGTACTCACGCCCGTCGGCGGGGTCGACGCTGCGGTGCAGGCCCTGGCCGTCGCGCGAGTACGCCATGGTGGCTTCGACGTCGAGGAGGTTGTCCTCGCAGAGGTCGGTGAGGATGAGCCGTCCGTCGTGGAGGGCCGTGGGCGGGAGTTCGACGCCGTTGAGGCGGACCATGCCGACCCGGACCGGGCGCAGGTCGGCGAACGTGCGCGAGCCCGGCCCGGGCGTGTGGCAGCGGAACCGGATCGCCGTGCGCGACCCGAACTCCCGCGCCCCCTGGGTGAGGTCGAGTTCGACGGTCACGTGCTCGACGGTGATCGTTGCGGACCGCGTCGCTGCCTCGTCGCGGGTGAGGGAACGGGCTCGGGGCGTGGGCGGCATACGTCTCATCCTTGCGTATGCCGCACCCGCCGCGGCGGTGTCGCTGCTCACCCCACCCGTCCCCCCTTTCCCGCCTGAACAGCCCAACGTCCACTTCGCACCCCGACCGTCCGCGTGCGAACTGCCCCTTTCCCACCTGAACCTTGACCGGGCGCGGCCGCCGCCCACCCTCGAGACGCCCGCGCGCCCGGCGGACACCCGCACTCTCAGCGGGCCCGGTAACCCCCGCCGGCCATGGCCTCCAGGCGCGCGATCCGCTCCCCCATGGGCGGGTGCGTCGACATCAGGCGCGAGACGTCCGCCGCCCGGAAGGGGTTGGCGATCATCATGTGGCTCGTGTTGACCAGGGCCTTCGTCGGCGCCAGCGGCGCCCGGGCCGTGCCCATCTCGAGTTTGCGCAGCGCCGACGCCAGCGCCAACGGGTCACCGGTCAGGGCCGCGCCGTCCTGGTCGGCGTCGTACTCACGGGTCCGGCTGATCGCCAACTGGATCACCATCGCGGCGAAGGGGGCGAGGATCGCCATCGCGAGCGCCGCCAGCGGGTTGCCGCCGTTGCCCTCACGGTCGTTGCCGCCGCCGAACATCATCCCGAAGGACAGCATCTGCCCGATCGTCGCGATCACCCCGGCGATGGCGGCGGCGATCGAGGACGTGAGGATGTCGCGGTTGTAGACGTGCATCAGCTCGTGCCCGAGGACGCCGCGCAGTTCGCGTTCGTCGAGGAGGGCGAGGATGCCCTCGGTGCAGCAGACCGCCGCGTGCGAGGGGTTGCGTCCGGTGGCGAACGCGTTCGGGGCCGGCGTCGGCGACACGAACAGCGCCGGCATCGGTTGCCCCGCCTTCTGCGAGAGCTCGGTGACGATGCGGTACATCGCCGGCGCCTGCTCGGGCGTCACCGCGTAGGCATGCATCGCCCGGATCGCGAGTTTGTCGGAGTTCCAGTAGCTGTAGAACGTCGTCCCCACGCCGATGAGGGCGAAGATCAGCAGGAAGGAGCTGTTGCGCGTGTACGACGCCACGATCGCGCCCATCCCGAGCAGCACGGCCCAGATGAGTCCGAACAGGGCCACCGTCTTGAGGCCGTTGTGATGGTTATGCATATGTCCTCCAACGCCAGGGACGGCCCGCGGCGTTCCCCGGGCAGCCGATGAGGGCCGGTGCGGCCCGGCGCCACCGCGAGCGCGCCGGCGCGGCATACCAACTCATCAGGTCAGCCCGTAGAGCACCTGCGGCACGAACCCCGCGACGACGAGCAGCGCGGTCCCCGCGGCAAGCACCCAGAGGGTCCCGCCCCCGGCGAGCACCACGCGACCGGCCCGCGCCGGCTCCGGGTCGGCGAGCAGCACCGCAACGACCCTCAGGTAGGCAGCGATCCCCAGCACCACCGCGATCACCGCAACGACCGCGAGCGGCCAGAGTCCCGCACCGATGACGGAAGCGAGGGCCACCACCTTGGTCGCCAACCCGAGAATGCCCGGCGGTAGCCCCGCAAAGGTCACCATCGCGAGCAGCAGCGGACCCCCGACGTGCGGATCGCTGCGGGCCAGCCCCCGGTATGCCGCGAGCTCGCGGACCGCACCCGGCTCACCGCTCGCCGTGCGCCGGACCGCAGACAACGCCGCGAACGCGAGAAGGCTGGCCGCGGCATACGTCATGACGTAGCCGGCGCAGGCCCGCAGCCCGGCGGTCGAGAGCCCGATGAGCGGCAGCAGCACCCAGCCGCCCTGCGCGATGGTCGACCAGGCGAGCAGCCGCACGATGTCGCCCGCCCGGAGCGCGACGACCGTCCCGACGAGCATGGAGGCCACCGCGAGGGTGCCGAGTGCGAAGGCGAGGACGTGCGGATGCGTGCCCGAGGCGGCAAGTCCGACAAACGGCGTGAGCATGGCAACGAGCGCGGCCACGGCGGCGATCTTGCTCGCGGCGGCGAGCAGCGCAGTGACGGGCAAGGGTGCCCCCGCGAAGGCGGGCGGCGTCCACGCGTGGAAGGGGACGGCGGAGAGTTTGAAGCCGATGCCAGCGAGCAGCGCAAGGACGGCGACGAGCAGGACGGCCCGTCGCGCCGGGTCGGCCCAGGCGGTTGCGACGGCCGCGCCCGACCACGTGGGGTCGCCGGTGGCGACCAGCCACAGGGCCACCCCCACGACGAGCAGCGCGAACGACAGCAGCGAGGTGACCAGCAACGAGAGGGAACCGTGCCCGGCCCGGCGAGTGCCGCGGCGGGCGACGAGCGCGATGACCGGAAGGGTGGCCAGTTCGAGGGCGACCAGCCAGGTGCCGAGGTCGTGGGCAGCCGCCACGGCCACTCCCCCGGCGGCCGAGCCGAGGAGGAGGGTGACGTCGATGGCGGTCTCGCTGCCGCGTGAGGTCGCCTCGGGCGCAGCGGGGCCGCGGGTGTCGCGCATCATGAGGAGCGCGGCGAGGGTGGCAAGGAGGAGGCTGAGCTGCAAGGTGCTGCTCAGCGGTCCGGCCTGCCAGAAGCACTCACCGCCCGTAGCGCCGGTGCCCGAACTGGCTGGGAGGCACAGGGTGCGGGCGGGGGTGTCGGCGGACCCGATGGCGCCCGGAACCGCACTCGCGGCGGCGCCAAGGAGCGCGAGCACGCCGACCGCGAGGGGGAGCCGACGGCGGCCCGGCAGCAACGCGTCGAGGACGAGGACGAGGATCAGGCCCGCCGCGGGGATGAGCGCAGGCGCCAGGGCCCACCAGTTGAGGGTGATCACGGCAACCCCCCGAGCAGGGCGAGGACAGCGGGGTGGGTGATGTCGAGGACGAGCCAGGGCGCGACGCCCAGGGTGATGATGAGCAGGGCGAGGACACCGGCGACGAAGCGCTCGGCACCGCGGGTCTCGACGTCAAGGGGCGCAACGGTCTCGGAGTCGAGGCCCTCACCGGCCTCGGAGTCAAGGGGGGCAGCCGTCTCGGAGTCAAGGCCCGCACCAGCCGCAGCATCGAGGCGCGCACCACCCTTGGCGTCGGCTGCCGCACTGGTCTCGGTGGGGGCATCGCCCGCCCAGAGCAGGCGCGCCACCCGCAGGCAGTACCCGGCGGCGAGGACCCCGCCAACCGCGGCGAGCACGGCCACCGTGCGGAACACCACGATCCGCATCGGGTCGGCCGGGTGCCACGCGGCGAGTACCGCAAGGAACTCGCCCCAGAATCCCGCCAGCCCCGGCAACCCCAACGCCGCCGCCAACCCGAGGATGAGGGCGAACCCCCGATGCGGAGCGACCTCGCGCAGCGCGGGCCATGACCGGTCGAGGTCCACGCTGCCCCACCGCTCCTTGAGCCCTCCGACGACCACGAAGAGCAACGCCGAGATCACGCCGTGGGCGAGGTTGCCGATGAGGGCGGCCTGCAGCCCCGCCTCGGTGTTGCTCGCCATCGCGATGATGACGAACCCCATGTGCGCGACCGAGGAGTAGGCGATGAGCCGCTTGAGATCGCGTTCGACGAGGCAGACCAGCGAGCCCCAGAGGATGCCGAGCCCCCCGGCGATGGCCAGCCACGGCGAGATGCGCACAAAGCCCTCGGGGACGACGGAGAACGGCAACCGGATCAGGCCGTACGTCCCCATCTTCAGCAAGATCGCGGCCAACAGCACCGACCCACCGGTGGGCGCCGCCGTGTGCGCCGACGGCAACCAGGTATGCAGCGGCCACACCGGGACCTTGACCGCGAGGCCGACCGTCAACAGCAGGGCAACCGTCAGTTGGCGCCCCACGGGCAACCCCGCGCCCGCCGCAACCAGCGCGGACAGGTCGCTCGTGCCGGCCCAGGTGACGAGCAGCAGAATCCCGGCGAGCATGAGCGTCGACCCGGCCCCGGTGTAGAGGACGAACCGCTGCCCGGCGTCGGCCCGTGCGCGAGCGTCGTGCGGGTCACCGAAGCGCGTGATGAGCACCCACATGGGCACGAGGACGAGTTCGAAGGCGACAAAGAACAGGAGCGCATCGCCAGCCACAAAGGTCGCGAGGGCACCCCCCTCGACGAGGAGGAGGCACCCGGCATACGTGCCGGGCGACCCGCCGCCGGGCACGTATCCCGTCGCGAGGGCGGTCACGAGCACCCCGATGACCGCGGTGAGCAGCACGAGTGGGATCGAAATCCCGTCGACCCCGAGCCGCAGCCGCACCCCCACCTCGGGCAACCACGCGGCGTCGACGGTGGGCCGCTGCCAGGCAACCACCCCGGCCGCGCCCGCCGTGAGAGCCGCGGCCGTGAGCGCGACCCACGCCGCGGCATACCGGGAAAACCGGCGACCGACGACGATCAATCCGGTCCCGGTGAGCAGCGGGACCGCGAGCAGCAGCATCAGCGCCACGCGAACACCCCCAGCGCGAGCAGGGCGAGCAATCCGGCGACGACGAGCCAAGCCCCGTTGCGGGGACGCTCGGCGCGGTGGGCGCGGTCGAGGCGGCCCCCCGACACCCGGGCGGCGACAGCGCTGCCCCGGACGAAGCCGTCGATGACCTCGGTGTCGAGGAAGGCGACGCCGCGCGCGAGGGCAACGACCGCTCGGGCCAGGGCCCGGTATGCCGTGTCGGCCCCGAACCCGGTATCGAACCGGTGCCCGTGGCGGCCCGCGCATCGCACGCCTGGGTCGCCGGATCGGCCGAGGGCGAAGGCGAGTCCGCAGCCGACGGAGATGAGGACGACGGTGACGGCCAGCCAGATCCAGGACGCCTCGTGGAGGGTGAACAGGTCGAGGACGAGGACGAGGCCGCCGATGAGGGTGAGTAGCGCCAAGGTGACCAGGACAGCGCTGGCCGGGCCGCGACCCTGGCGACGCACGGCATCGGTGCGGTTGGGTTGGGCGTCGGTGGACGCCGCGTCAGCGGCTGGCTCCTCGTCGTTGGCGGTTTGGGCGATGACGAGGAAGGCACGGGTGCTGTAGGCGGCGGTCACGACGACGGTCGCGAGGAGCGAGCACAGGACAAACAGCCCCGGTCCCCTATTCATGGCGCCGGCGTAGACCTCGGCGAGGACGTGTTCCTTGGAGAGGCCACCGACGAGGAAGGGGACGCCCGCCAGCGAGAGCAACCCGATGAGGAAGGTCCACCGGCCCAGCCGCGAGCGCGTCCCGACGCCACGAAGCAGGCTCGCGGCGGTGCCGCCGGCGACGACGCCGAGCAGGCCGAGAGAGAGGAAGAGGAGGGACTTGAAGAGGGCGTGTGACCACAGGTGGAACAAGCCGGCATCCGGACCGTCGGCCGCTGGGGCGCTCGCCAGCGCGGAGAGCATGATGGCGACCTGGCTGACGGTGGACCAGGCAAGGAGCCGTTTGAGGTCGCTTTGGCCCAGGGCGAGGAGTGCGGCGAGGAGCATGGTGATCGCGGTGCTCACTCCGAGGACCCAGCGGGCGGACTCGGCCTGGGCGAACACCGGGAAGAGGGCGGCCAGGACGACGGTGCCGGCGGCGACCATGGTGGCGGCGTGGATCAGGGCCGAGGCGGGGGTGGGGCCTTCCATGGCGTCGGGCAGCCAGTCCTGGAACGGGACCTGGGCCGACTTGCCGAGGACCCCGACGACGAGGAGGGTGAGCAGGATGGCGCGCAGGACCGAATCGGGCCCGGTGCACTGCCCGAGCGGGTCACATGTCGGGGCCCCACCCCACGCCGCGATGACGCCCTCGAGGGAACTCGTCCCGGCTCCGGCGATCAGACCCACGGTGCCGAGGACGAAGCCGATGTCGGCGACCCGGGTGACGAGGAACGCCTTGTATGCCGCGCGCCGAGCGCTCGGTTTGCGGGACCAGTGCCCGATGAGCAGGTAGGAACACCACCCCATGACCTCCCACCCGATCAGGGTGAGGACGAGGTCGTGGGAGTGGACGAGGAGGAGCATGGCCGCCGTGAACAGCGAAACGGTCGCCGCGAAGGTGGGGTAACGGTCGTCGTCGCGCAGGTACCACGTGCTGTAGACCTGGACCGCCGCGGCGACGAGCGCCACGGCGAAGGCGACCGCGGCGGTGGCCCGGGAGGTGCCGAGGTCCAGGGGCAGGGAGACCGGGCCGAGGTCGAGACCGGGGACGAGCCAACCGAGGGTTTGCTGGTCCGTCGCGCGCGCCATCGCGTCGGCGGCGGCGATGGCGGTGAACCCCGAGGTGCCCACGGCGACGGCCCGCGCGGCGGCGTGCCAACGCTTGAGGAGCAGGCCGGCGATCGCGGCAAAGACCATGGTGAAGATGAGGACCTGGGGGTTCATGGGCGCTCACCGGCCGTCGGGACGCCCGATTGTTGACCGGGCTCGGTGTCAACAATCCACCTATTGGTCGAATGTTGACCGGGCTCGGTGTCAACAATCCACCTATTGGTCGAATGTTGACCAGGATCGGGGACCGGCTCGGGGACGGGGGCGGGGTCGTCGAGGTCGATGCGCCCGCGCGCCCGGAAGGCGGCGACGATGACGGCCAGTGCCACGACGGTTTCGGCGGCGGCGATCGTGATGACGAACAGCGGCAGCACCGAATTCACCGAATATCGGGCGCCGCCGAGCGACCCGCTCGCGACGAGGAGAACGAGCGCGCCGGAGAGGATGAGCTCAACGCCGACGAGGACGAGGATGGCGTTGCGGCGCATCAGCACCCCGGCCACGCCGAGCCCGACAAGTCCGGTCGCGAGGGCGATGGGGAGGAGGGCATGGATCATGGCTTCCTCCGGTATGCCGCGGGCGCCCCCACCCGGGACACGGCCAGAGCCGCGACCAGCGCCACGAGCA
The DNA here is from genome assembly GCA_029778715.1 of Actinomycetes bacterium. GTDB lineage: Bacteria > Actinomycetota > Actinomycetes > Actinomycetales > Dermatophilaceae > Phycicoccus_A. The sequence continues at coordinate 53,135 of JAKOPT010000098.1, forward strand.
GGAGCACCGACACGGCCTCGAACGGCCACACCCAGGTCCCGAAGAGGTCGCTCGCCACGGCCGACGAATCGATTGGCGCAACACGCACCTGACGCCCCGGCCAGTCGCCGGCCAGGGGCACGAGCACGACGAGCAGCAGAGCGGTCACGGCAGCACCCGCGCCCCCGGCCGCCAGCCGACGCACCCACCCGACGGCATGCTGCCGGTCCGGCCCGATCGGCGCCCGGGTCACCATGAGCGCGAAAAGCACGAGGACCACGACGGCACCGACATAGACGAGGACGAGGACGAGCGAGACCAACTCGGCGCCGAGGACGAGCACCGAGCCGGCGACGCCGAGCAGGGCGACGATGAGCCATAGCGCCGCATGGACGACCTGCCGGGTGGTGATGGCGAGCAACCCGCCGACCAGCGCCAAAACCCCGGTCGCGACAAAGGCGATGTCGTGACTGGTCACGAGTCCTCCTCTCGTCTCGCTCGGGGGGCGCGCACCGGGCGGACGGGCCGCTCCGCTCCGCTCCCTCGCACCGGCCGCTCCGCTCCGTCCCCGCGGGCGGGTCGAGCCGCGCCCCCGGCCCGGCCGGGGGCTCCCGCCCCGGCGCCCGCCGCCGCCCCCGCGGCCGGGCGGGCCGGGCGGTTCGCCGCCGCGACTTCGGCGGGGGGTGCGCTGCGCTCGTCGAGGGCCGGGGGCGGCGGCACGGTGGGCATCCAGCCACGCAGCCGCTCCTTGTCGTGGAGCAGGTCGCGCAGGTCGTACTCGGCATACTCGAACTGGGGGCTCCAGAAGAGCGCATCGAACGGGCAGGCCTCGATGCAAATCCCGCAGTACATGCACAACCCGAAGTCGATGGTGAACGTGTCGAGCACGTTGCGCTGTCGGTCGCGCCCGCCCGGGGTGGTCGCCGGGATCGTCTCCTTGTGCGACTCGATGACGATGCACCAGTCAGGGCATTCGCGCGCGCAGAGCATGCAACTCGTGCAGTTCTCCTCCAGGAGCGCGATCACCCCCCGGCTGCGCGGCGGCAGGGTGGGCGCGACATCGGGGTATTCGGCGGTGTGCGAGGGCCGCAGCGCCGTGCGGGCCGTGGTTACCAACCCGTGTACCAACCCGGGGAGTATGCCGGGTGCTCGCCCTCGCTTGCGTGCGCCGCTCACCAGCCCATCACCACCCCGACGCCGGTGAGGGCCAGTTGGGCCAGGGCCAGCGGTACGAGAACCAACCAGGCGAGGCGCTGCAACTGGTCGGCGCGCACCCGCGGCCAGGCGACCCGGACCCAGATGATGACGACGGCGACGGCATACCCCTTGAGCAGGGTCCAGACCCAGCCCACCTGGTCGCTGAACGGTCCGTGCCACCCGCCGAGCCACAGCGCCGCGAAGAGCAACGACAAGACGACGATCCCGGCATACTCGGCGAGGAGGAAGAAGGCGAACCGCAACCCGCCGTACTCGGTCCACGGGCCCATGACGAGTTCGGCGTCGGCGACCGGGGCGTCGAAGGGGGGCCGCTGCAACTCGGCTAGGGCCGCGATCAGGAAGACGCAGGCGCCGGGCAATTGCCAGAGCAACCAGTGCGGCTGCCACCGCTGCGTGAGGGTGAGCAGCGACAGCGACCCGCCGGCCAGCGCCACCGACGCGATTGAGAGCACGATGGGCAGTTCGTAGGCGACCAGGTGCGCCGCCGCCCGCAGCGCCCCGATGAGCGCGTATTTGTTGGCGCTGGCCCAGCCGGCGACGAGCAGCCCGAGCGCCCCCACCCCGGTGGCGACGACGAAGAGGACGACGCTCGCGGGCACGTCGATGACCGCGACCCCCGGGTGGATCGGCACCAGCGCCAACGCCACGAGGTAGGGGATGAGGGCGATGGCCGGCGCCAACCGGTAGAGCCGCCGGTCGGCCCGGGCGGGCAGCACGTCCTCCTTCTGCACGAACTTGGCCCCGTCGGCGACGAGTTGGGCCCACCCGTGGTAGCCCCCGGCATACATGGGCCCGAGGCGGCCTTGCATGTGCGCCATGAGCTTGTGCTCGGTCTGGCCGACGAGCAGCGGGAGGGAAAGGAAGGCGGCGAGCACGGCAACGGCGCGCAGGGCGATCTCCAGCCAGGACATGGTGAGCGTCATCGCGGCCCCCACTCCGGCGACGGCACCCCGGGCGCCTGAACCCGGCGCCGCGACGGTGAGGCGCTCGACCCGTGCCCCTCACCGGGTTCCTTGCCGCCGGGCCACGGTTTGACCGCCCGCGCGACGAGTTGGAACGACTTGCGCAACGGGTGCCCCTCGAACCCCACCGGCAGCAGCAGTGGGCGCAGGCCGAGGTCGGTGTGGTCGCGGAAGCCGTCGAAGACCAGGCCAAACATTTCGTAGGTTTCGCGCTCGTGGAACGCCGCCCCGGCGAACACGTCGGTGACGCTCGCGATGGTCGCCCCGTCGGGCACCCGGGTGGTGATTTGCAGGCCTCGTATGCCGCCCGCTCCCGTCGCCGGACCGTCCCCGCTGCCGCTGGGGTGGGACAGGGCCACGACCCGAATGACGACGTCGAGCCCGGGGGCCGCGTCGTCATGGCTGCGGTCGACCGCCGTCAGCCAGTCGAAAAAGGTGTACCCGGTGTCGCGGGCCGCACTCACTGCTTCGTGCCACTCGACGAGTTCCACCGGCTCGACCACGTCGGGCTGAACTGGGCGCAGGGATTCAGTCATCGCCGTCCCCTGCAGGTGCGGGTGGGAAGCAGTCGGTCCGCGCCTGGTGCGCCGCCCGAACCCGGCGGTCCATGGCCCATTGGGCCAACGCCAACGCCAGACCCGCGGCCAGCACGATCCAGCCCCAGGGGGTCCAGCCCCGCAGGAGCAGCACGCCGCCGACGACAACCCCGAGGAGGATGCAAATGCCCACCCGGGGAATCACCGGCAGCCGCCGCGTGCTCGTCGGGGCCATGAACCAGCCCCACGCGAGGATGCCGACGAGCAACACTCCGGCCATGACGAGCGTCCCCCGAAGCCCCCCACCGGCGAGATCGCGGGCCAGCAAGGCCAGCCCGATGAACACGAGGACCTCGGCGACCAGCGCGATGACCCCGAGAACGAGGGCGGTGCCGCTGAGCATGACCGGTCCATCCGGGCGTGGGGCGCGGTCCTTGGTCACGAGGTCCTCCCGCTGGGTGGCGACACGAGGGGTCGAGTGACCTCGGCGGCGGACATCGTGCGCCGGCGCGGCGCGGCATGCGGATCGGACCGTGGCCCGTCGAGAGCGGCAGCGGCATACCGGCCGGGTTGGCGGGCCGCGATCCCTGCGGCCGACAGTCGCTCGCCGGCGATCTTCTCCTGGAGTTTGACGATGCCCTGGAGGAGGGCCTCGGGACGGGGCGGGCACCCAGGGACGTAGACGTCGACGGGAATGATCTGGTCGACGCCCTTGGTCACCGAGTAGGAGTCCCAGTAGGGCCCGCCGGTGTTGGAGCAGGCGCCGAAGGAGATGACGTACTTCGGCTCGGGCATCTGGTCGTAGAGGCGGCGAATTGCCGGGGCCATCTTGTCGGTGACGGTCCCGGAGACAACCATGAGATCGGCCTGCCGCGGGCCGGGCGCGAACGGGATGACACCAAGGCGCATGAAGTCGTGCCGACCCATCGAGGTGGCGATGAACTCGATGGCGCAACAAGCCAATCCGAAGTTGAACACCCATAGCGAGTAGCGCCGGCCCCAGTTGAGGATGAACCGGAGCGGCTTGGGGGCGTGCGCACCCAACAGCCCAACGGTGGGCATCGGCAGCGGCACGGGTTCGCTCACGAGCGTCAGCCTAGAGGTCAGAGGCGCTCCCGGTTCGCCCGCCGCGCGTTCCTCTCCGCCGATTCGAGGTATTAACGCACGGATTCCCCGGCGTTTTTACCTCGAATCAGCGAGGTGGCAGGGGACGAGAAGGGCGGGAGGGCCGGCGAGCGCAGCCAAGCATCGAACAGCCCGCTCAGGTCGACCCCGGCCACCCGCGACGCGTGCGCCTCGAAATCGGCAGTGGACACCACGGCATACCGATGCTCGGCGACGAACGACCGCACCAGCGCCCAGAACGGCTCCTCCCCCACGGCGACCCGGACCGCATGGACGGTCAAGGCCCCGCGCTTGTACACCCGGTCGTCGAACATGTCGGCCGCACCCGGCGCCCCCACGATCAGGTCCTGGGGCAACTCGGCCAGGCGCGCCCAGTGGTGGCGCGCCCACTCCTCCGTCGACCGCCCCCCGGCGAGCGGCGACCACAACCACTCGGTGTAGCAGGCGAACCCCTCGTGGATCCAGATGTCGCTCCACTGCCGCGCCGTCACCGCATTGCCCCACCACTGGTGCGCCAACTCGTGGGCGATGAGCCGCTGGGCCTCCCACCCGCGGTGGGTCAGATTGGCCCCGAACGTCGCCAGCGTCTGCGACTCCAGCGGGATCTCGAGGTCGTCGTCGGTGACGACCGCGGCATACCCCCCGGCGAAGGGGTAGGGCCCGAACCAGTCGACCATCGCCGCCACCATCGCCGCCTGGTCGGCGAACGCCACGTCGATCGCCCGCCGCAGCCGGGCCGGCCCGACGATCCGCACCGGCACCGGCGCGCCGGCCACCTCACGCGTCTCATAGCGGCCGATCTGGACGGTCGCGAGGTAGGGCGCCATTGGTTCGAGCTGCTCGTAGGTCCACACCGTCTTGCGGCCGGCCTTGCGCCGCCGGGTGAGCGCCCCGTTGGCGATGACGGTGTATGCCGCGTCGCAGGTGATGGTGAGCCGATAGCTCGCCTTGTCGCTGGCCCGGTCGTTGCAGGGGAACCAGCTCGGCGCGCCGTGCGGTTGCGAGGCGACGATGACACCGTCGTCGAGTTCCTCCCAGCCGGCCGTCCCCCCGATCCCGGCGAGCGGGCGCGGGGTGCCCCGCGTGGCGACCGTGACGGTGATCTCGGCACCCGCCGGCAGCTCCTTGGTGAAGCGGAGCGTGAGCCGCTGCCCCCGGTGCGTATGCCGCCGCAGCGACGCGCCCGCGCAGGTCACCGACATGACCCGCAGCGTCCCCGCGAGGTCGAGGTCGATGCTCGCCGTCGCCTCCAGGATTCGGCAGCGCAGGGTCGCGCGCCCGCTGAGGTGGTTGCTCGCGATCGCGTAGTCGAGGTCGAGGTCGTAGGCCTGCACGGCATACCGATCGTCGCCGTGACCGGGCATGTACGGGTCGGCGGGCTGGGTCGGGTCGGTCCACATCGGGGTTGAGCGTATGCCGCGCGCACCCCTTGCTGCAGCCATCCCCCGGTTTCGAGGTCATCCCGCGCGCCGCCACCGGCGTGTCGACGCGGGTCAACCCGGCGCGACGACAGCGCGACGCAGGATGTCGGCCAGTGGGCCGCTGTCGGTGGTTCGATGAGCGTAGAGGCGCGCTTGCCGGAAATCGTCGATGTGCTCGCCGATGTACGTCCAATCGAGGCACCACCCGGCCGCGCGGGTCAACTGATCGAAGAACAGGGACTGGGTGCGGGTGTTGCCGTCGAGGAAGGGGTGAAGCGCAGTGAGTTCGCCCCAGTGGTACGCCAGCCGGGTCACGAAGGTCTCGTGGTCGAGATGGCGAAGGTAGCCGTCGGCGGCGATCCCGCCAAAGACCCGGGCCGCCTCTGCCTCGATGAACTCGGGTCGGCAGTGGATGAGGCCGGTGTTGGTCGTGCCCGTGTCCACGTCGCGGATTCGGCCGGCCCACTCGTAGACATCCTGGAGGGTGAAGCGATGGATCGCCTGAAGGTGGGCCAGGTCAAAATCACCCTCAATTGGCTGAACGACGAGCTGCTTGGCTCGTAGATGGGCAGCCTCCGTTTCGGCTTGGTGCGCGCGCCGTGGATCGGTGATACCGAACTTGTTTCGAAGAACCGCCGAGCCAGGGTAGGTGTACTTGTGCGGCATGACCGATCAGCGAGGCCACAGTGGCGAGGTTTCGCCGGAGTCCACCGCAGCCACCGCCAAGGACACCGCCTCGTCGTAGGTCAATTCGCCACGACCGGCTCGACGGCCGAGTTCCAAGGTGTAGTCGGACACGATGTGCCCGGCCATAAGGCAGGCAACGCGTGCCGTCTCGCTGGCCTGTTCGTCGGTCACCGGAACCAGTCCGGGTGCGGCTTTTGTCGTCATAGCGCACCTCCTTCGGGCGGGAACGGATCCAGCGGACCGTCACCCCAAAGTGTAGGGCGCCGGTCCGACAGGCCCCCCCGGCTTTTCCCCAGGGCTCAAGGCTTGTGCTGGGGGCCGTCAGGGGTCGGGGGTGAGGGTATGCCGCGGCTCGGGTTCGTCGACCCACGGCCCGACCGGGTTACCCATCCAGCGGGTCCGGTCGGGAACGGACTCCCCACGCATGACGAGGGAAACCGGGCCAACGGTCGCATGTCGGCCGATCCGGGCCGCGGGCAGCACCACGGAGTTGGGGCCGAGCGTGCCACCGGCGGCGATGGTCACGGTGTCCATGGCGAGCACCCGGTCATGGAACAGGTGGGTCTGGACGACGCAGCCGGCGTTGACGGTGGCGCCGTCGCGCAGGTCGATGAGGTCGGGTTCGGGCAGCCAGTAGGTGTCGCACCAGACACCGTGGCCGATGTGCGCACCGAGGGTGCGGAACCAAGCGTTGAGGACGTGCGTGCCCCCGACCGCGCGAGCGAACCAGGGCGCGGCGATGACCTCGGTGAAGGTGTCGGCGAGTTCGTTGCGCCAGATGAACGAACTCCACAGCGGGTGGGTGCCGGGGCGGACCTTGCCGACGAGCACCCACTTGGCGGCGGTCGCCAACCCGGCCCCCACCGCACCGGCTGCGACGAGCACCAGCCCGCCAGCGAGGACGGCCCACCCCAGGCCGCGCAGCCAGAGCCCTTCCAGCGCGGCGACCGAGCCCACGATCAGGGCGAGATGCAACCAGACGGGGACGGCGCGGCATACCTCGACAAGCGCCCGGCCCACCCGCAACCGCAGCGGCGGCGCGGTCGTGCGGGCCGCATCGCCGGGCGCCGATTCGCGGCGCAACCGCTGTGGCGGCGAGCCGAGCCAGGAGGTGCCGGCCTTGGCCTTGCCGCGCTGCGGGGCCGCCGACAGCACGGCGACCAGGCCCTTCTTGGGGACCTTGCGGCCCGGGGAGGCCATCCCCGAGTTGCCGACGAAGGCCCCGCGCCCCACGCGGGCATCGGCGACCCGCAGCCAGCCGCCGCCGAGTTCGTAGGAGGCCACGAGGGTGTCGTCGGCGAGGAAGGCCCCGGCCCGCACGTCGGTGAACCGCGGGATGAGCAGCACCGTCGAGGCCTCGACATCGGGCCCGATCCGGGCGCCCAGGGCCCGCAACCACACCGGCGTCAGGGTCGAGGAGTAGAGCGGGAAGAGCCACGAGCGGGCCTCGTCGAGCACCCGCAGCGTCGACCACGCCTGCCAGGCCGGGCGCGAATGGACCGGGTAGGCCCCCGCCTTCAGCCCCACCCCAAGCCACCGGACCACCCCCAGGATGAGCAGGGCGAGCACGACGAACCCCACGGTCCCGGCAATCGGCAACCACGCCAGCGTCGACCCGAGCACGCTCCACACCGTGTGCGCCTGTCGCACCTGCGGGGCCAGCGCCACGATCACCCCGACGCCCACGAGGCCGGCGAGGATCGGCAGCCACGACGCGACGACGCCGGTCACGGCATACGCGATCCGCCACCGGGGCTGTCCCACGGGCGGTTCGTCGGCCCACGGGCCGCGGGCCGCGCCACTGGCCACCGCCGGCGCCCCCGACCAGGCTTCGTCGGACGGGACGACCCCGAAGACCGCCGACCCGGGCGCGACTTCGGCGCGCTTGCCGACGTCGGCACCGGGCAGGAGGGTCGAGCGGGCCCCCACGCGCGCGCCCGCCCGCACCCGGATCGGGCCGACGATGAAGGTCGCCCCGTCGATCCAGTGCCCGCGCAGGTCGACCTCGGGTTCGATGGCGGCCGCTGCGCCCAGATCGAGCATGCCCGTGATCGGCGGCAACGAGTGCAGGTCGACATCGGGCCCGATCCGGGCCCCGAGGGCCCGGGCGTAGAGCCGGACGAGCGGCGCCCCGGAGAGGTTGGTCGCCCCGAGTTCGTCGGCGAGCCGCTCGGCCACCCAGACGCGCAGGTGGACCTTGCCGCCGCGGGGGTACCGCCCCGGCTCGACGCCCCAGAGGATGAGCCGGGCACCGAGCGCCGCGAGCGCCATCCGTCCCGGCGGGGTGAGGAGGAGCAGCCAGCCCAGCGCGAGTGCCCACCACGGCGCCTGCGGCAGCCAGGTGAGCCCGAACAGCCAGGCCGCGGCCGCATTGCCCAGACCGATCCACACGAGCCAACGCCAGGCCCCCAGGGAGCGGATGGCGATCGTCGCCACCGCCTGGGCGATCTGGGTCTTGCGCGGCACGATCCCGACCTCGCGGTTGAGTTGGCCTTGCGGGGTCGCCATCGCATCGAGGCCGGCAGCGAGCCGGGCGAGCGTGGGCGCCTCGTAGATGTCGGCGACCGTCACCTCGGGGAAGCGTTCGCGCAGCCGCGACACCAGCTGCGCCGCCGACAGACTGCCGCCGCCGACATCGAAGAAGTCCTCATCCGGTCCGCTCGGCGGGCCCCCGAGGACGTGCGCCCAGTGCTCGGCGACGAACCCGGCCGTTCCCTCGTATGCCGTGCCGCCGCTCCCGTCGTCGGCGCCGCTGGGACGGGCCGGGGGCGGCCAGGGCAGGGCGTCACGGTCGATCTTGCCGCTCGTGCGGGTGGGGATGGTGTCGACGACGACGAGCCGGGGCACGAGGGCTGCGGGCAGATCGCGGCGCAGCCGTTCGGTGGCGGCCTTGGCGTCGAACCCCTCGCCCACCGAGACATAACCGACGAGCAGGGAGTTGCCGGCGGCGCTGCGCCGAACCGCGGCGCCGGCGCCGGTCACGCCGGGCAGGGCAAGCAGCGCCGAGTCGATCTCGCCGAGTTCGATGCGCCGCCCGCCGACCTTGACCTGGTCGTCCTTGCGGCCGGCGAAGACGATGCCCACCCCGTCGAAGGCGACCCGGTCTCCCGAGCGGTAGGCGCGCTCCCAACCCAGGGTGGGCAGCGCGGCATACGCGCTCGCGTCCTTGTCCGGGTCGAGATAGCGGGCCAGGCCGACGCCACCGATGATGAGTTCGCCCTCCTCGCCGACCCCGACCGACTCGCCCGCCTCGTCGACGACGGCGAGGTCCCACCCGGCGAGCGGCAGCCCGATTCGCACGGGTGGCTCGCCGGTGAGGCGCGCCCCGCAGGCGACGACGGTCGCCTCGGTGGGGCCGTAGGTGTTCCACACCTCGCGGGTGTCGGTCGCCAGGCGGGCACCCAACTCCAAGGGCGCGGCCTCGCCGCCGAGGATGAGCAGGCGGACGGCGGTCAGGGCCGAGGGCGGCCATAGGGACACCAAGGTAGGCACCGTGGAGACGACAGTGATGTCGTTGGCGATCAGCCAGGGCCCGAGTTCGACGCCGGAGCGCACGAGCGAGCGGGGCGCGGGCACGAGGCACGCGCCGTAGCGCCAGGCGAGCCACATCTCCTCACAGCTGGCGTCAAAGGCGACCGACAACCCCGCCATGACCCGATCGCCGGGGCCGATGGGCTTGTCCTGCAAGAACATTTCGGATTCGGCATCGACGAAGGCGGCGGCGTTGCGGTGGGTGACGGCCACCCCCTTGGGGGTCCCCGTCGAGCCCGAGGTGAAGATGATCCACGCATCGTCGCTCGTCTCGGGGTCTTCGCGCCCCTCCCCGGTGGGCTCGATGTGGTCGTCGGCGCGCACGACGAGGTCGGTGGTGACGACCGCGGCCACCCCGGCCTCCCCGAACACCACTCGAGCCCGCTCGTCCGGGTCGTCGTGATCGACCGGCACGTATGCCGCGCCCGCGGCGAGGATGCCGAGGATCGCGACATAGAGGTCGGTCGTGCCGCTGGGGATGCGCACCCCCACCCGATCCCCGCGGGTCACCCCCTCGGCGACCAGCGCGTCGGCGAGTTCGTCAGCGGCGTCGGCGAGGTCGGCATACGTGAGAACCTCACGGCCGTTGTCGAGGGCGGGTTCGTCCGGGTGGGCGGCAACGGTCGCCCGGAAGATGTCGACCAGGGTCCGCGGCGGTGGGGCCTGGTCGCCGCGGAGCAGGACGGGGGGAATCTCCGGCACGGGGCCATTGTGTCCGACGCCCGCGGGCGGCGTCCGGCGGCGCCACGGACCAGCCGCGTGAATTCTTGGGTATGCCGCCCGCTTGGCTGCAGCGCGCTGGTCGTGGGGACGACCAGGGCGCTGCAGCGAAGCAAGCACGCCACCAGCGGAGAACCCGCGGGCGACCGTTGTCACGATCGCCGGCGGGTTCTCCTCAGTCGTGGAGCGGACTAGCGCCTAGGCCTTGGCCACCGGCCCGGCGTCCGCGCTGACCGCGCTCGGGCTGTCATCGCCACCGATGGCCAGGTCGCGGCTCTTGGTGATGGCCACGGCCGCGATGATGACGATCAGGGCCACACCGGCGATGCCGTAACGCAGCGGCTGGTTGGCGCTCGGGCCGACCGAGAGCATGACGATGGCGGGAGCGATGAGAACCGCAACCAGGTTCATGACCTTGAGCAGCGGGTTGATCGCCGGACCGGCGGTGTCCTTGAACGGGTCGCCGACCGTGTCACCGATGACCGTGGCCGCGTGGGCGTCGGAGCCCTTGCCGCCGAACGCGCCGTCCTCGACGAGCTTCTTCGCGTTGTCCCATGACCCACCGGAGTTGGCGAGGAAGACCGCCATGAGCGCACCGGTGCCGATGGCGCCGGCGAGGAACCCGGCCAGCGGCCCGATGCCCAGCCCGAAGCCGACAGCCACCGGGGCCATGGCCGCGAGCAAACCGGGGGTAGCCAGCTCACGCAGTGAGTCGCGCGTGCAGATGTCGACAACCCGGCCGTATTCGGGCTTCTCGGAGTAGTCCATGATCCCGGGGTGCTCGCGGAACTGGCGGCGCACCTCGAAGACGATGGCACCGGCCGCGCGGGTCACCGCGTTGATGGCCAGCCCGGAGAAGAGGAACACCACGGCCGCGCCGAGGACCAAGCCGACGAGGGTGTTGGGCGAGGTGACCATCGCGAAGGCGTCGCGCTGCCAGCGGGCCGCGTCGACCTCGCTCATCGACCCCAGGTCGGTGATCTTGCCGGCCGCGCTCATCCACGCATCGGTGTAGGAGCCGAACAGAGCCGTGGCCGCCAGCACCGCGGTGGCGATGGCGATGCCCTTGGTGATCGCCTTGGTCGTGTTGCCGACCGCGTCGAGCTCGGTGAGGATCTGGGCGCCGCCCTCATCGACGTCCCCGGACATCTCGGCGATGCCCTGAGCGTTGTCCGACACCGGGCCGAAGGTGTCCATGGCCACGATGACGCCGACCGTCGTGAGCAGCCCGCACCCGGCGAGCGCCACGAGGAACAGCGAGAGGTAGAGCGCGCCGCCGCCGAGGAGGAACGCGGCATACACGGTCAACCCGATGATGGCCGCGGTGTAGACCGCCGACTCCAACCCGACCCCGATCCCGGAGAGCACCACGGTCGCCGGGCCGGTCAGGGAGGTGCGGGCGACATCGCGCGTCGGCCGCGAAGTGGTGCCGGTGAAGTAGCCGGTGAGCCAGAGGATGATGCCGGCGAGGACGATGCCAATGACGACCGCGGAGATGGCGACGATGCGCGGGTTGCCCTGCAGCTGAGCCACTTCGCTGTTGGTGCTGCCCAGGTCCGCAAACGTTGCCGGGAGGTACAGCCAGGCGGCTGCCGCGCAGAGTACGGCGGAGATGAGGGCGGCGATGTAGAAGCCGCGGTTGATCGCCGTGAGCGCGCTCTCGCCGGGCCGCGCCTTGGTGATGAACACCCCGAGCAGGGCGGTCACGGCGCCGATCGCCGGCACGATGAGCGGGTAGACCAGGCCGTAGGAGCCGAAGGCCACGGACCCGAGGATGAGAGCGGCGACGAGCGTCACGGCATACGACTCGAAAAGATCCGCAGCCATGCCGGCGCAGTCACCGACGTTGTCGCCGACGTTGTCGGCGATGGTGGCCGCGTTGCGGGGGTCATCTTCGGGGATGCCGGCCTCGACCTTGCCGACCAGGTCGGCGCCCACGTCAGCGGCCTTGGTGAAGATCCCGCCGCCGACCCGCATGAACATCGCGAGCAGCGCGGCGCCGAAGCCGAAGCCTTCGAGGACCTTGGGGGCGTCCCCCTTGTAGAGGAGCACGACGATGCTCGCCCCGAGGAGGCCGAGACCCACGGTCGCCATGCCGACGACGCCACCGGTGCGGAACGCCAGGCGCATGCCCTCGGCGCGGCCGGCGTCCCCGTGACGCGAGGCCGCGGCGACCCGCACGTTGGCCTTGACCGCCAGGCTCATACCCAGGTAGCCGATGCACGCGGAGAAGAGCGCTCCGACGACGAAGAACCCGGACCGACCCCATTTGATGGCGGCGGTATCGGCGGGCAGGAAGAGAAGCAACCCGAAAACGAGGACGACGAAGACCCCGAGAGTCTTGAACTGCCGGGCCAAGTAGGCCTGCGCGCCTTCCTCCACGGCCGCACCGATGGTGCGCATGTTGTCGGTGCCGGTGTCCGCCGCGAGCACCTGCTGCCGGAAAATGACGCCCATGAGCAGCGCAATCGCGGCGATCGCCGCGACCGTGATGACCATGATCTGATTCATTCCGGTGAGCTCGACGGCGGAACTCGCCGCGGGTAGGGCGAGCCCTAGTCCAGCCATTCCATCCTCCTTGACGGTATGCCGTGCGGGCCTGGCCGCCCAGGAGTGCGCTCCCGGGGTCGCCCGCGTCGTGGGAACCTTACCCGGTGACTGACGTCACAGGCGGGCCGACGTCTGTTGCTGTGACTACATTCACGCAGCGTTCACGCACGCCACGACTGGTGGCAAGGGTGGCACGAACTCCTCACCGGGACAGGGCGTCCTCGACACTGTCGGCGATGACGAAGACCTGGTCCAGGCCGGTGATGTCGAAGACCCGGAGGATCTTGTCGCGGGTGCATATCAGGCGCAGCCAGCCCTGCCGCTGCCGCACCGCCTTGAGCCGGGCGACGAGCACGCCCAGGCCCGTGGAGTCGAGGACATCGACGCCGTCGAGGTCGACGACGAGCCGGATGTGTCCTTGGGTGATGGCGTCATCAAGCCGTGACCGTAGCCGCGCGGCGCTGTAGAGATCCACCGCGCCAGTCACCGCGACCAGGACCGCCTCGGGCCCCAGGGCCGACACCGTCACGTCCACCGTGTCCCGCTCCTTGCGCTGTGTGTGCTCCCGGACCCTGGCACCGACGGACCAGGTATGCCGTGGGTCACCCGGTGTCGGTCTCGCCCGTTACGGTAGCGCCCGTGTCTGGATCGGCCCAGTTTCCCGGTGCCCTGGGTCACCTGGTGCGCGCCTTCGGCGCCGATCGCGTCCGGCACGTCGAGCGCCTGCCGGCCCGGGCGGCGCGCTGGGGCGCGTGGCCCTCGTGGGTCGACCCGGCGGTGCTCGGCGTGCTCCTCGGCCAGGGGCACGAGCGGCCCTGGGCCCACCAGGTGGAGGCCATGGAGTGGGCGCGCGCGGGCACGCATGTCGTCGTCGCGACCGGCACCGCCTCGGGCAAGAGCCTGGCCTACCTCGTGCCCGCGCTCACCGCGATCCGCGAGGGGTTGGCGGCGCCGTCGGGGCGGGGCGCGAGCGTCCTCTACGTCTCGCCGACGAAAGCCCTGGCCGCCGATCAGCGGCACCGCACCGAGTCCTGGGCGGTTCCCGGGGTCCGGGTGGCGACCTATGACGGCGACACCTCCCCCGACGAGCGGCGCTGGGTGCGCGACCACGCCCATCTCGTCCTGACCAACCCCGACCTGCTCCATCATTCGCTGCTGCCCGGGCACGCGCATTGGCGGCGGTTCCTTCGCGCCCTGCGCTATGTCGTCATCGATGAATGCCACACCTACCGCGGGGTGTTCGGCTCGCACGTCGCTCTCGTCATCCGGCGCCTGCGCCGGCTCGCGGCCCGCTACGGCAGCACCCCCACGTTCGTCCTCGCCTCGGCGACGGTGAGCGACCCCGCTGCCCACGCCGCCGCGTTGATCGGTATGCCGGTCACGCCCGTCGCGCAGGACGCGTCGCCGAGGGAGGCGATGACATTCGCCCTCTGGGAGCCGCCGATGCGCGAGGACCAGCGCCGCGCCGCGACGTCCGAGGCCGCGGACCTGCTTGCCGAACTGGTCGCCCACGACGTGCAGACCCTCGCCTTCGGCCGCAGCCGGGCCGGGGTGGAGACGCTCGCCCGTCGGGCCCGGCACCGCCTCGAGGAGGAGGCGCCGCGGCTCGCGGGGTCGGTCGCGGCATACCGAGGGGGATATCTGCCGGAGGAGCGACGCGCCCTGGAGCGGGACGTGCGCGCCGGCACGGTGCGGGGGCTGGCCGCGACCAACGCGCTCGAACTCGGGATCGACATCAGCGGGCTCGACGCCGTCGTCCTCGCCGGGTGGCCGGGGCGGCGGGCGAGCGTGTGGCAGCAGGCCGGGCGCGCCGGGCGGGCGGGGCGCGAATCGCTCGCGGTGTTCGTCGCCGCGGACGACCCGCTGGACACCTATGTCCTGGGGCACCCGGAGACGCTGTTCGGGGCGCCGGTGGAGGCCACCGTCCTCGACCCAGCGAACCGGCACGTGCTCGCCCCCCACTTGGCGGCCGCGGCGGCGGAATTGCCGCTGCGCAAGGAGGATTGGGCGCTTTTCGGGGAGACGGCACCGGGTGTGGTGGACGCCCTCGTTGCCGGCGGCCTCCTGCGCCGACGCCCGGCCGGCTGGTTCTGGGCGCGCGAGGACCGGCCCGCCGACCACGTGTCGCTGCGGGGCGCGGACGGGGTGGTCGCGATCGCCGAGCGTCGCACCGGCCGCATCCTCGGCACGATCGACGCGGCGACGGCGCCCTCGCAGGTCCACGCCGGGGCGGTGCATGTCCATCAGGGTCAGACCTACGTCGTCACGGATCTGGATCTCGACGCCTCGGTGGCGACGGTCGTCGCGGGCGACCCGGGATGGTCCACGCAGGCCCAGTCGGTGAGTTCGTTCGACCTGGTGTCGGTGGCACGACAGGTGTCGTTCGGGGAGGTCGAGGTGGCCTTCGGGACGGTGGCGGTGACGTCGCAGGTGACCGGCTTCGTGCGGCGGCTGCCGAGCGGCGAGGTGATCGGGCGGCATACCCTCGACCTGCCGGCGCGCACCCTGACCACCCGGGGAGTGTGGTGGACGATCACCGAGGCCGCGCTGGCGCGGGCCGGGGTGGCGGCCGACGCGACACCGGGGGCGTTGCATGCGGCCGAGCACGCGGCGATCGGGTTGCTCCCGGTGGTCGCGACGTCGGACCGCTGGGATGTCGGCGGGGTGTCGACCGCGCTGCACCCGGACACCGGGCTGCCCACCGTCCTCGTCTACGACGGATACCCCGGGGGCGCCGGTTTCGCCGAGCAGGGGTATGCCGCGTTCGGCACCTGGGTCTCGGCGACCGCGGCAGCGATCCGCGGCTGTCGCTGCCGGGCCGGATGCCCCAGTTGCGTCCAGTCCCCCAAGTGCGGCAACGGCAACGAACCCCTCGACAAGGCCGGCGCCCTCACCGTCCTCACGGTTGTCCTCGACGCTCTGGCGGCCCCGGGCTCGTGACCGCGTGACGAGCCGCGCGGCCGGCACCTGGGCCGGGACGGCACGGATGCCCGCAGCGGGAGGCCTCGTCACGGCGGACTCGATTCCGGTTCGACGAGGGGTCCGGCGCGCGCGGTGGCGGTCGCGTCGGAAGAACCCAAGCCCCACAGCAGGTGCACCGGCACGGTCACCGACACCTGGACCGAGTCGTCGTCGTGGATCGCGCAGCCGAGCAGGCGGGCCCCGTTGGCGCGCGCGGTGGCCCCGGCGGCCGCACAGGCGTCGGAGTCGCCGAGGACCTGCGCCTGCGCGCCACCGATCGCGGCCAGGTCAGCCGCTGTGGCGGCGTGTTGGGCGGCCCGAGCCGCCGCCGCAACCAGCAGGCCGCCCACCATGAGCACCGCCAGCGCAGCAACGACGCCGACAACCAGGACCGTTCCCGACCCCCGTTCACCGCCCCCGCGCGTGCCCGTCACGCCCGGATCCTCACCGCCGCGGCGGCGGCGAATCGTCGCGCTCACGGCATACCCTCCGCTCCTAACTCCACGGGGGCCACGGCATCGGCCTGGCAGCCCGGCACCCCCAACACGGCGAGCATCCGCGGTGCCGGGCTGTGCACCGTGACCCGCATCGTGAGCCCGCCACCAGGGAGCGCCCCACCACCGCCGACGGACACCACCGCCCCCGTCGGGGATCGCCCTGCCACCGCCGAGACGACCCCGGCGACCGGCTCGCCACGGGCGGCGAGCCGGGCACCGATGCGGGCCGCGTCGGCGCAGCGCACCTGATCGACGCCGAGTACCAAGGCGGCCAACGCGAGCACGAGCACGACCAGCACGGCCGGGAGGGCGAGCGCGATTTCGGCGCTCACCATCCCGGCCTCGCGCCCGCTCGTTGAGCGGGACCTGGTCACGACGCGACGTTGAGGGCGGAGGTGATGATGCCGGTCAAGGCCGCTCGCACGGCATCGGAACGCACGACTGCCAGCAACAGCGCCGCGAAAGCCACCGCCGCCATGGTGCCGACGGCATACTCCGCCGTCGTCATGCCGGCCTCGCAACCAAGGGTCATCCATCGTCGAATCCGCTGGTACACAGGGACACTTCCTTTCCGACTGGGGGTCTGCGGAGAACGCCGCCGACCCGGGAGATCGCCCGCCTCGAAAGGCCGAAGCGGTTCCCTTCCATCGAAGAACCCGAAGGTCGACCTGTCCGCACCCGAGCCGTATCTGTGGACGACACACCTTGGGACTGCACCCCTGTGGACACCGGTCCTCCGTCAGCCGCGCAGGTGCCCGACGAGATGGACGACGACCGGGAGCACGGTGGTCGCGATGAACCCGGGCAAGAACAACCCACCCAACGGCAAGACGAGGAGCACCCCGGCGCGCTGCAACCGCGCCTCGAGCCGGGCCGCTTCGCGTTCCCGCAGCCGCTGCGCCGCCGACAGCAGCAGCCCCGCCGGCGGCACCCCGGCCCGTTCGGCCGCGGCCCACGCCAGCGCCACCGGACGCCAGACCGGGTCGAGGTCGTTCCACACCTCGGCAGGGGGCATCCCCCATCGGTATGCCGCCGCCACGCTCCGCAGATCCGCGCGGACTTGGCCGCTGGTCACCTCGGCCACCGTATCGATCGCCGCAGTGACGGCGACCCCGCCGCGTAGTGCCAAGGAGAGCAGGACGACCGCATCGGCGAGGTCATCGACGGTGCTGACCGACTCGTCGGCGCCCCCGCCGGATCCGGGGACGTTCCCCCGCGCGAGCAGCGGGCCCCCCACAGTGCCATCCGGGCCGCGGCCTCGGCCCGGATGGGACGGCACGAAACGCGGGGCAGCCGCAGGTGGCCAGGTGAGCAGGCCGAGCGCAAACAGGGCGAGCGCGAGGATCATGCGCTCCCTCGAATCGTCGAGCGGGTCCGTACCGCCGGGCGGGTCAGGACGGTGGGGCGCGCAGCCCGCCGCAGAATGGCCCGCGAGACCAACCAGCCGATCGCCGTCAGCACGAGACCGACGACCACCAGCACGATGGCGAACGGCGCGGCATACACCTCCTGCGGGGACATCCCCAAGACGACGACCACCACCGGGCCGGCGATCGGGAGTGCGGTGAGGAGGTACATCGAAGCGCGCGGGCCCGCCGTCAGCGCACGGAGGCGGTCGCCCGCCCGGGCCCGTTGGCGCAGCACCTCGGCCGCGATCCGGGCCGCGTGGGCGAGCGGGGCGCCCACGTCGGTGCTGAGGTCCACGGCCGTGGCGAGCAGGCCATCGGGGAGGGTCCGGGTGTCGTCGAGGGCGGGATCCCCTGCTCTGTCGCGCGGGCCGCTGGCTTCGGCCAAGACGAGTGCGTCGGGCAACGGCAGGCCGGCGTCGAGTCCGAGCGCGATCAGTTCGGCGCTCTCGGCGGCATCACGATCCGCACGGCGGCGGGCTCGACCCGACCACCCGCCGAGCCATCCCGGCCGGGCCCCTGTTTGGGGCGCACCACCCGCCCGAACCGGCCAACGGTCCGGCTCGGCATCGGGCCAGAGCACCAGGGCAAGCAGCATCAAGGCCAGCGACGAGGCGATCATGCCCCCACCCCCATCGCGCCGGGGAACGGCCCGACACCCCGCGTATCGAGGGCATCTCCCAGCAACTCGCAGCACTCCTCCCAGGCGGGCCCCGGCCCGGCCGAGGCTCCCGCGAACCCGGGTGGGGGCACCCCACCGGCCGCTCGCGGCATACCCGATCCCACCGGCTCGGACGGGCCCCGAATCCCCGGCCCGCTCCATGCGCACCGCACCTCGACCCCTCCGGACGGCGAACGGGCGACGACACCGATTTCGCTGACGACCCGGGCCGCACCGACCCGGCGCATGGCGACGACGAGATCGATCCCGCTGGCCACCTGAGCATCCACGGCCGCGGTCGACAGCCCCGCCAAGGCACCCAGCGCCTGCAGCCGCGCCGGCACGTCCCTTGCCGTGTTGGCGTGGACGGTGCCTGCGCTGCCGCTGTGGCCGGTGTTGAGGGCAGCGAGCAGTTCGCGGACCTCGGCGCCGCGCACCTCCCCGACGATCAGCCGATCCGGACGCATCCGCAACGCTTGCCGAACCAGGTCGGTCATCGTGACCAGCCCGAACCCCTCCACGTTGGCCGCCCGGCCTTGGAGCCGCACCACGTGCGGGTGCACCGGCGACAGTTCGCGGACATCCTCGACGAGCACGAGCCGTTCGGCCGCGTCACATTCGGCAAGCAAAGCGGCCAGGAGCGTGGTCTTGCCCGAGCCGGTGCCGCCACAGACGAGGAAGGACCGGCGGCTGCGCACAATGCCTCGGAGGATCTCGGCCGTCACCGGGCTGCAGGTACCCAACTCGACGAGCGCGGCCACCGACGACGGAAACACCCGGGGCACCCGCAGACTCACATGGGCACCCGACTCGACAAGGGGCGGCACCACCGCGTGCAGGCGGATTCCGTCGGGAAGGAGCCCGTCCACCCAGGGCTGGGCGTCATCGAGGCGCCGGCCAGCCATCGCGGCCAGCCGGACCGCCAGCGGACGGGTCTGGGACACTGCGACCCTGACCGGGGAACGCTCGACGCCTCGCCCCCGGTCCACCCACACCGAGCCATCGCCGTTGACGAGCACATCGGTCACTTCGGGTTCGGCGACGACCGATGCCAACTCGCCCAACCCCAGCAGGGCCGAGGACAACCGTGCCACCTCGCTGTGCACCCCGCGGCGTCCCAAGGTGTCGGCCCGCTCCCGCACCAGTCCGTCGATGGTCTCCGGAGTCGGGTTCTGACCGGCCGCGACGGCCTCGCGGACACGCGCCCCCCACCCCGCAGCCACGTTCACGCGGCACCTCGGCGCCAGGCCCGGTCCGACAACGGCCCGGTCACCCCACGAAAGGCCCGGCCGCCGGGCCACTCCCCCCGTTCCTGGGCGGTCGGGACCGCGGGTGAGCGCTGCACTTGGCCCAGATGGGCCACCCCGGTATGCGCCTCGATCGCCGCAATCAACGCTGCGGAGGGCGCCGGGCCGGCGGTCGCCAGGAGCAGCGGAGCGGTGGCGCCCGCCGGCCCGGCGGCGATCCGCTCGAGCAGGGCGTCGAGGTCGGCGAGTTCGCGAGTGCGCGTGCCCGACATGACGAGCCAGGCATCCACGACGTCGGGCACGAGGTCGAGGCGCCAGCGCGGCAGGTCGATGACGACCCGGCGCCCGCCCGCGATCAGTGAGCCGAGGACATCGGCGATCGCCCCCGGGCCCGGCACCGGAGCCGACGGTTGCCGCCGTGAGGGACCGGCCGCGAGCAGTGCGCACCCCGCCCGTTGCGGCAGGCCCGCTATCACCCGGTCCGCATCGACAGCCCCGCGCACCCCGGCGAAGTCGGGCCAGCGGCGCCCGGGAAGGTGCTCCACGCCGCAGGTGACGTCAAGACCGCCGCCGTCGAGGTCGAGATCGACGAGCACTCCCGTCCCAGCCTGGCCCGCGAACTCGGCAGCCACGGCGGCCGCCAGCGTCGAAGCACCCAGGCCGCCGGACGCGCCGGTCACCACCGTGACCGCCCCGCTCGCCGGCCGAGGGGCGTGCTCTGGAGCCCGGGCGCCCACAGCAAGGGAAGAACCGGCCGTCACCGTGGAAGTCATGCCTTCAGCGTGGCGAGCGCGGCGGCGCGCCGCACGGCATACGGACGCACTGTGGACGACACACCCTCGGGCTGCGTGCCTGTGGACAACGTGCGGAACCGAGGAAAAGGGACGGCCCCGGTCGGGGGGGCGACCGGGGCCGTCGGATGGTCTGGCTCCGGGGGGGGAGAAGCCTGACCACCCTCCGCTACAACCCCGAAGGGGAGCGATAGACATAGTGAACCCGATCCGGGCAGTCTGTGCAAGCCCAAACGGGAAAGCCGTTGAATCAGCCGCTCAGCCTGTTCTCAACGACTGAATCCGAAGGTGCTTGGGAACGGGCGACCGGTTTCAGGTGAGCCGGCCGGCGAGCACGGCATCGGCGATCCGGGTACCTTCCTCGGCGGCCGCGACGAGGGCGTCGGCGCAGTGGACGACCCAGAGTTCGACACCGTGCCGATCCCCCCTCGTGTATGCCGTGAGCGCCCCGAGGTAGGCGTTGCCCCCCAGGAGGCGGTGGCCGGCTTCGGGCACCGCAACCCCCGTGGGGTCGAGCCCGCCGTCCCGCACGATGAGGCGTTCGACGGCGCGCGCGACGACGCCATTGGCGCGGGGGAACGGGCGGGTATGGAGGAGTTCGCCGTGAACGAGCGCGGCGACGACGGGCACCGGCACCGCATCGAGCGCGCCGAGAAGTTCGAGGACACCGGCGAGCCGTTCGCGGGCTTCGGCGGCGGGGGGCGCGGCGCCGATCTCGACGAGTTCGCGGCAGTCCTCGCCGTCGTAGCGGGGGCGGCCGAGGAGGCTGTCGGCGAGCCCGTCGCCGGTTTCCGCCGAGACAGCCAGGTCGGCCGCGGCGAGCGTGTGCAGGCGGGCGAGCACCTGGGCCGGCGCCTGCCGGATGCGGCCGGTGAGCACCTCGGTTTCCGCGGTCGCGGCGACGGCGCCTTTGGCGACCCGTTCGACCGGGTCGAGGGGGTCGTGCCAGGTCACGGCGCCGCGCATGAGGTCGCGGATGATGTCGACGCTGAGGCGGGCGCCGTCGAGTTCGGCGGAGGCGGTGGCGCCACGGACCCGGCTTTCGGCAGCGCCTTCGGGGATGCGCCGACGCAACGCCTGGTGCCAGCGCAGCGTCGTGCTCGCCGCGCGCGCCCGCTCGATTGCCTCGGCGACGGCCGGCCACTCGGCGATGGCCAGGGCCGCCCCGACGACGCTCACTCCCCGCCCCCGTCGGCCACCGCGCCCCGAACCGGTGCCTGCTCCGCTGGCGGGGACTCGGGCATCCGCACCCCGGCCAACTGGCGCGACTGGGCGACCACCCGGTCGGTGGCGTCCCACAGGACGCAGTCCTCCTCGAACAGGCCACCGGCCACGTTCGTCGTCGTCGTGCGCACCCGCAACCACCCTGGAGCCGGCCGGGCCCGCACGTGCCCGGAAAACTCCAGCGTCGGCGCCCACGCATAGGCCCCGAGGTCGAACGTCACCGGCGGGAAGGCGTCGAGGAAGAACGGCAGCGACGCCGCGTCCGGGTCACGGCCGTCGACGAACCGGATCCATCCGCGCAACTCCCCTGCCCCGGTCGGCGCACCCACCCCGAACCCGGCCGTCGCCGGATCGAGGCGCAGGTCGATCCGGTCGAGGATGGCGATGGGCGCGGCGAACGACCCGACCTCGCGGGTCGCCGGGATGCACTCCTCCGGCGGCGGCATCGCCGGCGGGTCGGCCTGTCGGTGGAGGGGCTCGGAGTGTTGGGCCAGGTCGGCGTGGGTGGCGAGCAGCCGGATGCGTTCGACGCGCCGGGTGCCGCCCGCACCGTCGGGTTCGGTTTGGACGACGCGCACCGCGCCCGTCGAGATCCGGCGCCCGATCCGCAACACCTCGGGCAGCACCTCCACCGGTCCGGGTGCGCTCGCCGAGGGGAACACCGCGCTGAACGCGATGACGTCCGCGTCGGCCCCGGCGGCCCGCATCGCCGCGCTCAACCCCGCCAGTCCCAGCGCCATCACCACCCCGCCGTTGACGGCGGGGCCGACGAGCCAATCCTCACTGAACCGGCCGGCATACGTGATCTCTCTTTCGTATGCCGCGGGCTCACCTCCGGCGGTCTCCTCACCCCCGGCTCCGGGTGGGTTGTCAAGGCGGAGCGAAATTTCGTTGTCGTAGGCGCTCACCCTCGAAACTCTAGGCTGCCCTCGTGCGCAGTTTCGACGTCCCCACCGCGATCGTGGTCGCGGGCGCGTTCCTGCTCATCCTGCTCGCCGGGTGGCTGCAGCGGCGGCTGCGGCGGCGGGGGTTCATTTCCGCGGTCGATCATGCGACGTACGAGACCCTGCACCGCGCCTCACTCGCCGGGCGGCACCTCACCGAGGGGCTCACGCCCGAGGCCGGCACCAAGGCGGGCAAGCATCTCCTCGCCCTGCTCGGGGCGCGGGCGTTGGCCATCAGCGACACCGGCGAGGTCGTGTCCTGGGTCGGTCCCGGAGAGCAGCACCGACGATCGACCATGGCGTTGATCGCGCCCACGCTCACCAGTGGCCGCACGGCGGTCGCCGACTACCGGGTCGTCCACTGCTCGGACCCGAACTGCCTCATCGAGGCCGCCGTCAGCGCCCCGCTGGTCAGCGACGAGCGGGTCATCGGGGCGATCACGGCATACACCGACCACGCCTCCGCGGGCTTGGCGCGCGCGACCGAGGAAGTGGCGCAATGGTTTTCGGCGCAACTGGAGCTGGCCGAGGTGGGTCGGGACCGGTCCCGGATGATGGAGGCCGAGTTGCGCGCGCTGCGGGCCCAGATCAGCCCGCATTTCATCTACAACTCGCTGGCGGCGATCGCCTCGTTCGTGCGGACCGACCCGGATCGGGCCCGGGAGTTGCTGCTCGAGTTCGCCGACTTCACCCGGTATGCGCTGCGGCGCGGCGGGGCGTTCACGACGTTGCAGGAGGAGTTGCGCAATGTCGAGCGCTATCTGGTGCTCGAGCAGGCTCGGTTCGGGGAGCGGCTCCAGGTGAGCCTCCTCGTGGCTCCCGAGGTGTTGCCGGTCAAGGTCCCCTATCTGGTGATCCAGCCGCTCGTCGAGAACGCCGTCCGGCACGGGTTGGCCACCAAGGAGGGGATCGGGCATGTGGTCATCACCGCGACCGACCGGGGGCATGACGCGCAGATCGGCATCGAGGACGACGGGGTCGGCAACGACCCCGAGCGCATCCGCGACGTCCTCGACAATGCGCACGCCTCCGACTCGATCGGGTTGGGCAATGTCGACGCCCGGCTGCGTCAGGTCTACGGGGACGAGTACGGGTTGGTGGTGGAAACCGCCCCCGGCGCCGGCACCAAGGTGAGTTTCCGGGTCCCCAAGTTCGCCCCCGCCGTCCACGACGCCGACTGACCGCGGTTCCCGACGCTAGCCGCCTCCGACTTGCGTATGCCGCGGCACGCCTTTGCGGGAGTGCCCCACTCCGAGGCGCCCTGGGCGCTAGGTTGACCTCCATGACCAGCGCCGGCCTCACTGCCCTCGTCGTCGACGACGAGCAGCCCGCGCTCTCCGAACTGACCTGGCTGCTCAGCCAAGACGACCGGATCGCCGAGATCCTCACGGCCGCCAGCGGCACGGAGGCGCTCGGGGTGTTGGAGGCGCGGGACGTCGACGTGGTGTTCAGCGACATCTCCATGCCCGGTCTCGACGGGATGGCCCTGGCCCGCGTCATCGCCAAGTTCTCCACCCAACCCCAGATCGTCTTCGTCACCGCCCACGACCGGCACGCCGTCGACGCCTTCACCCTCGCCGCCACGGACTACGTCATGAAACCGGTGCGTGCCGACCGGCTCGGCGAAGCGGTCCGCAGGGTCGTCGCCCGCGCCGAAGGCGCCGCCCCGAACGGCGCAGCAGGGCCCGTCGAGGCCCCGACCGAAGCCCCCGACGAGACGATCCCCGTCGAGTTGGGCGGCGTGACACGGTTCGTCGCGCGCAGCCAGATCCGCTACGCCCAAGCGCAGGGGGACTACGCCCGGTTGCACACGGACACCGGCAGCCACCTCGTCCGCATTCCGCTCGCCGTCCTCGAGGAACAGTGGGGTGAGCACGGGTTCGTGCGCATCCACCGCAGCACCCTCGTCGCCCTCCCGCACGTGACCGAGGTGCGCATGGACCACGGGCGGTGCGCGGTCGTCATCGGGACGAGCGTGCTGCAGGTGAGCAGACGGCATACCAAAGGCTTGCGGGACCTCCTCCTCCGGCGACCCTTGCGCCGCACGTGACGCAAACCCCGGAGCCGGCCCGGCGGGTGCGGGTGACCAGCTCGCGGCGCAGTGGCGCCCGGATGACCAACACGCCCATCGCCCGTGACCTCGACGAACAGACCGGCCTCGGCGACGTCTACCTCGAGGGGTTGATGCGGGCCCAGTTCCGGCTCTCGCTGTTCGTCGTGGGGTTGGCCGCGCTCGGGCTCGGCCTGTTCCCGCTCCTGCTCGTCATGCTGCCGGTGACCCGGCGGCTGGTCGTCCTCGGGTTGCCGCTGCCCTGGCTCGTCCTCGGCATCCTCGTCTACCCGGTCACGTGGCTGGCGGCCCGCTGGTACACCAGGGCCGCCGAACGCATCGAACGAGACTTCCGCGACGTGGTGGCCCCGTCGTGACCTCGACCCTGTCCCTGGCCGCGGTCTCTCTCGTGTGCCTGCTCACCCTCGTCGTCGGCGCCCTCGGGTTGCGCCTCTCGCGCGCGACGAGCGACTTCTACGTCGCTGGACGCACCGTGTCGCCGCGGCTCAACGCGAGTGCTATCGGCGGGGAGTACCTCTCGGCTGCCTCCTTCCTGGGGGTCGCCGGGCTCATCTACGACTTCGGTGTCGACCAGTTGTGGCTGCCCGTCGGCTACACGCTCGGTTACCTCGTGCTGCTCGTCATGGTGGCCGCCCCGATGCGCCGGTCGGGGGCCTACACCCTGCCCGACTTCGCCGAGGCCCGCCTCCAGTCGCGGCGCATCCGCCTTCTGGCCTCGGTCCTCGTCGTGTCCATCGGCTGGCTCTACCTGCTGCCCCAGTTCCACGCCGCCTCGCTCGTGCTGCGGACGGTCGCGGGGGTGCCCCCCTGGGTCGGGGGCACGATCGTCGCGGTCGTCGTCACGGTTGCGGTGGGCGCCGGCGGGATGCGCTCGATCACGTTCGTCCAGGCGCTGCAGTACTGGATCAAACTGACGGCCCTGGCGGTGCCCGCGGGCATCCTGCTCGCCGTGTGGTGGCGCCTGGGCCACCCCGAACCGGTCGTCTCCGACGCCTGGCGGCTGGCGCTCACGCCACGCGACACCGGCGACCACCCGGCATACCGGACCTATTCGGTGCTGCTCGCGCTCTGCCTGGGGACGATGGGCCTGCCGCACGTGCTGGTGCGCTACTACACCAACCCGGACGGGGTGGGGGCCCGGCGCACGACGGTCAACGTGCTTCTTCTGTTGGGCATGTTCTACGTGTTGCCGCCCGTCTACGGAGTGCTCGGGCGGGTGTTCCTGCCCGATCCGCCGGGGTCGGGGGTCGACTCGATCGTGTTGCGGTTGCCGGGGCTCGTGGTGGGCGGAGTGCGGGCCGACGTCCTCACCGCGGTGCTCGCCGGGGGCGCGTTCGCCGCGCTGCTGTCGACGGCGTCGGGCGTGGCGATGTCGGTGACGGGTGTGCTCGACCAGTCGGTCATGCGGCCGTGGCTGCAACGCATCACCGGTGGCGATGCCGGGGTCGGGGGCGGGTTCCGGTTGGCCGCGATCGCCGCGGTCGCCGTGCCGTATGCCGTGAGTTGGCTCACCGAGCCGCTCTCGTTGGCGACGATGGTGGGGTTGGCCTTCACGATCGCGGCATCGACCTTCGCCCCGCTCCTCATCCTCGGGGTGTGGTGGCGGCGCTTGTCCCGCCGGGGGGCGGCAGCGGGGCTCACCGTCGGGGCGGTGACGGCGACCGGTTCGATCGGCGCGGCCTTGGTGCTCGGCAGCCCGAGCGGCTGGCTGGGGGCGCTGTTGGCGAACCCCGCGGCGTGGACCGTCCCGCTGGCCACGGTCGTGGCAGTCGTCGTGTCGTTGGCGACCCCGGGATCGGTGCCGGCAGGCACGACGCGCCTGCTGGTGCGCCTCCACACCCCCGAGGGCGTCGACGTGCGCCGCTCCCGCCCCACCGACTAGCCGCCCGCCTGGCGCTCCCCCCCGCCTCACCGGTCCCTCTTTTCCCGCCGGAACCGGGAAACGTACGGTTCGCACCCCAACAGTCGATGTGCGAAGTGCACCCTTCCCACGCGAAGTTGCCCGCGAGCGCCGTCCTCAGGCCGCACCAACCGCGTCGCGCGCCGCCACGAAAGCCGCCACGCACGCCTGCACATCGGCCTCCGAATGCGCCGCCGACAACTGGACCCGAATCCGGGCCTTGCCCCGCGGCACCACCGGGAACGAGAAGGCAATGACATAGACCCCGTGGGCCAGCATGTGGTCCGCGATCTGGGTCGCCACCCGCGCCCCATCGTCGCCAGGGAACATCACCGGCACGATCGGGTGCGAGCCCGGCAACAAGGCAAACCCGGCCTCGCCCATCAAAGAACGGAACAGCGCAGCATTGGCCGCCAAAACCTCGCGCGCCTCCGAACTACCCGCCACCAACTCCAACGCCTTGAGCGACCCCGCCACCACCGCCGGCGCCACCGAATTGGAGAACAGGTAGGGCCGCGAGCGCTGCCGCAACAGGTCGACGATCTCCCGGTGCGCGCTCACATACCCGCCCGAGGCCCCACCGAGCGCCTTCCCCAAGGTCCCGGTGACGATGTCGACCCGATCGCGCACCCCAAACAACTCCGGCGTGCCCGCCCCCGAGGCCCCGACGAACCCCACCGCGTGCGAGTCGTCGACGAGCACGAGCGCCGAGAACTCCTCGGCGAGGTCGCAGATCCGGTCCAGCGGCGCATAGGAGCCATCCATGGAGAACACCCCGTCGGTCACGACGACCACCCGCCGCGCCCCCGCCTCCCGGGCCGCCGTTAGCTGCACCCGCAGATCGTCCATGTCGGCGTTGCGGTAGCGGTAGCGCGCCGCCTTCGACAGGCGCACCCCGTCGATGATCGAGGCGTGGTTGAGTTCGTCGGAGATGATCGCGTCCTCCTCCCCGAAGAGCACCTCGAACACCCCGCCGTTGGCGTCGAAGCAACTCGAATACAGGATCGTCGCCTCGGTCCCCAGCAGCGACGAAATCGCCGACTCGAGCGCGTCATGCTGCGTCTGCGTCCCACAGATGAACCGAACCGACGCCATCCCGAACCCCCACCGGTCGAGGGCTGCCTTCGACGCCGCGACCACGTCCGGGTGGTCGGCCAACCCGAGATAGTTGTTCGCGCAGAAGTTGAGGGCCTCCCCCGCCGCGGTCCCGATGTGCGCCGCCTGCGGGGTCGTCAACTGCCGCTCCCGCTTGTACAGCCCCGCCTCCTCGATCTCACGCAGCGTTGCGGCCAGGTCGTCCTTGACGGTGCCGTACACGGCATACCTCCTGTTGAGTGGGCGGGTCACCTCGACCGCAGCGTATGCCGTGCGCCGCGCCGCCGGGCCCCGACGAGACCGGGGACTGCGACAACGGCACCGCAGCCGCGGCATACCGGGCGCACTACGGTGAGTACCCCGACCTCAAGGAAACAGACACATGGGCGACACCTTTCGGGCACCGGCCGAATTCGAACCGCAATCCGCCGTCCTCTTGCCCTGGACCCCGCTGGACTTCCCGTTGGCACGCATGCGCGAGAGCGGCGCGGGCGTCAAGGCCCTCACGGCCCAGATCGCGGCGCTGCTGACCCGGCGGGTGCAGGTCCACCTCAACTGCACCGACCCCGCCCTCGTCGACGAGGCCCGGGCGGCTCTCACCAGCGCCGGCGCCGACCTCGACCGGGTCACCATCGTCACCTTCCCCGACGAGATCGGGCTCTACCCGAGAGACAACGGTGCCGACATCCTCATCGGACCCGACGGGTCGCGCCGCTGGGTGGAGCTGCGCTGGTCCGGTTATGGGTTGCACGAGGTCGGCCACCCGTTCACCGTCGAGGGCGCCGCGCTGGCCGGGCGGCACGCCGACCTCCTGGGTGTCGCCGACAAGGTCGAGACCTGGCTCGTCAGCGAGGGCGGGGACCGAGAGGTCGACGGCGCGGGCCTGCTGATGGCGATCGCGGCCACCGAACTCGATCGCAACCCCGGCCGCACCCTCGCCGAGATCGAGGCCGAACTCCGGCGGCTCTACCAGGTGTCGAAGGTCATCTGGCTGCCCGAGGGCACCTATGACGACGATTGCGCCCAGTCCGGGCCGCTCACCACCATCGACGGGGTGCCGGTGCTGCGGTCGGGGTCGGCCCGCGGTCACCTCGACGAGGTGGCCCGCTTCGTGGCCCCTGGCACGGTGTTGCTCGCCGAGGTTACCGACGAGGAGGCGCACCACAGCGACATCCACGCTCCCAACAAGGAACGCATCGACGCCGCGTATGCCGCGCTGCTCGCCGCCACCGACGCCGGGGGCCACCCGTTGACGATCGTGCGTATCCCGATGCCCGAGACGATGGTGTTCGAGGTGACGTCGGACGATCCGCTACGCCACGAGTGGGAGGCCTGGTTGGCAACCACCGATGCCCCCGGGCGGACCTTGCTCGACGGCACGCCCGTCCCGGACGGCGACCTCCTCATGGCTCCGGCGGCGAGTTACTGCAACTTCCTCATCACCAACGGCCTGGTCATCGGTCAGCGCTACTGGGAGCCGGGGCTCCCGGACGCGATCTCGGCCAAGGACGACGCCGCGGCGGCCGTGCTGCGGGACCTCTTCCCCGACCGTGAGGTCGTCATGGTTCCTTCGCTCCCGCTCAACTTCTACGGCGGCGGCGTCCACTGCCACACGAGGAACGTCCCGGCCTAACCGGTCGCCGCACCGCTGCAGCAGCCCGAGCGTCAACAATCCACCTATTGGTCGATTGTTGACACGATGGTCTGTTCACCCGATTGTCGACGGGCCTCGTTGGCGACTCCCGCCATGACCAGTTGACAGGCTTGCGTCACGACCAGTCGAGCACGACCTTGCCGCACTCGCCCGAGGCGGTGGCGGCGAACGCGTCGGCCCACTGCTCGGCGGCATACCGATGGGTGATGACCGCGGTGGCGGCGGTCCGCAACTCCGGGGAGGAAGCGAGCATCGAACCCATGAGGTACCAGGTCTCGAACATCTCCCGCCCATAGATGCCCCGCAACGTGATCATGTGCGTGATGACCTGCCCCCAGTCGATCGGGAACGGCCCCTTGGGCAGCCCGAGGAGCGCGACGCGCGCCCCGTGGTTGAGGTTGCCGATCATCTCGGCCAGCCCGGCCGGGGCGCCCGACATCTCCAGCCCGATGTCGAACCCCTCGCGCATCCCGAGCCGCTCCTGGGCCCCGGCGAGGCTCTCGCCGCGCCCGACGTTGACGACGACATCGGCGCCGGCCGCCCGGGCGAGCGAGAGCCGCAGATCCGACAGGTCGGACACGACGATCCGGCGCGCCCCCGCGTGCCGCACAATCGCGGTCGCCAACACCCCGATCGGCCCGGCCCCGCTGATGACGACGTCCTCGCCGACGACCGGCCACTGCAGCGCCGTGTGCGTCGCGTTGCCCAGCGGGTCGAAGATCGCCCCCAGGTCCGGCTCGATGTCGGGCCCGTGGACCCAGGCGTTGCTCGCCGGGATGACGACATAGTCGGCAAACGCCCCGTCCCGGTTGACCCCGATGCCCACCGTGTTGATGCACATGTGCTTGCGCCCGGCCCGGCAGTTGCGGCATACGCCACAGACGACGTGCCCCTCCCCCGAGACGCGGTCGCCGACGCGCACGTGCTCGACGTCGGCGCCGACCTCGACGACCTCGCCGTAGAACTCGTGCCCGATCGTCTGCGGCACCTGCATCGCGCCCGCCGCCCATTCGTCGTAGGCGTGGAGGTGCAGGTCGGTGCCGCACAACCCGGCGCGCAGCACCCGGATCTTGACGTCCTTCTCGCCGCACTCCGGCTCGGGGATGTCGACGAGGTCGAGCCCGGGCCCGGCGGTCACCTTCCGCAATGCGCGCATGGGGCCCATCTTGACGTATGCCGCCGCCGTCCGTGCGGGATCGCGGCGCCCGCCGCTAGCCGTTCGGCGCACCTGCTCCACCGCTAGCCGATGTGGCCCACGCCACAAGGCGTCCCGCGCCCCCCGCCCAGCGACGCCCGCCCTGGAGCGGGTGCGCGCGGCATACGGAATCGCCCACGCTGGCGCCAGCGGTACCGACGCCGCTCGATGTCCCCTGGAGGTGACCCGTGAGCAACACCGCTCCGACCGACGCCGGCGATCGCTACGTCGCCGTGCAAGCCACACCGGAGTTCCAAGCCCTCCGCAAGAAGTTCCGCGGGTTCGTGTTCCCGACGACCATCTTCTTCCTGGCCTGGTACTTCCTCTACGTGTTCTTGTCGAT
Organism: Actinomycetes bacterium; assembly: GCA_029778715.1. Lineage (GTDB taxonomy): Bacteria > Actinomycetota > Actinomycetes > Actinomycetales > Dermatophilaceae > Phycicoccus_A. The sequence goes on from JAKOPT010000098.1 coordinate 83,853, forward strand.
CTTTGCCCAAGGGTTCATGAACACATTCCTCTTCGGCAAGATCACGATCGGCCTCATCCTCGGCGTACTCCAGTTCGTGACGACCTTCGGCATCACGTTCATCTACGCCCGCTGGGCCAACACCAAACTCGACCCGGCAGCCGATGCGGTCGGTGCCCAACTCGACGGCATGAAGGGGCACTGACCCATGACCGCGCTCCCCGCCTACGCTCTCGCCGCGACCACCACCGTCGGCAACCCCACCCTCAACATCGCCATCTTCGTCACCTTCGTCGTCATCACCCTCGGGGTCGTCATCAAGGTGGCCTCGGGCAAGAAGACCGCCGAGCAGTACTACACGGCCGGCGGCGCGTTCTCCGGGCGCCAAAACGGCATCGCCATCGCCGGTGACTATCTCTCGGCGGCAAGCTTCCTCGGCATCGCCGGCTCGATCGCCCTCCAGGGCATGGACGGCTTCCTCTACTCCATCGGCTTCCTCGTCGCCTGGCTCGTCGCTCTCCTCCTCGTCGCCGAACCACTGCGCAACACCGGCCGCTTCACCATGGCCGACGTGCTGGCCTACCGGTTGCGGCAGCGGCCGATCCGGATCGCGGTGTCGGTGTCGGTGCTCTGCGTCTCCCTCTTCTACCTGCTCGCCCAGATGGCCGGCGCCGGCGGCCTGGTCTCCCTCCTCCTCGGGGTCTCCGGGGAAACGGCGCAGAACCTCGTCATCGCCGTCGTCGGTGCCGTCATGGTCACCTACGTCCTCATCGGCGGCATGAAGGGCACGACCTGGGTGCAGATCATCAAGGCCGTCCTCCTCATCTCGGCCGCGGCGATCATGACCGTTTGGGTGCTCGGCAAGTACGGTTTCAGCCTCTCGGACGTGTTCACCGGCGCCATCGACAAGGCCAAGGCGTCCAAGAACCCCGCCACCGCCAAGGCTGCCGAGAACCTCCTCCACTACGGCACGAAGTACGGCAAGACCGACCTGGCCAAGATCGACTTCATTTCGCTGTCGATGGCTCTGGTGCTCGGCACCGCCGGGTTGCCGCACGTGCTCCAGCGCTTCTACACCGTGCCCACCGCACGAGCGGCCCGCAAGTCGGTCGAGTGGGCGATCTGGCTCATCGGCGGGTTCTACCTGCTCACCTTGGTCATCGGGTTCGGCGCCGGCGCGCTCGTCGGCCCGGACGCCATCAACGCCGCCCCCGGCAAGCAGAACTCCGCTGCCCCGATGCTCGCCTTCAACCTCGGCGGGTCGTGGATGCTCGGCATCGTCTCCGGGATCGCCTTCGCGACGATCCTCGCGGTCGTCGCCGGGCTCACGATCACCGCATCGGCGACCTTCGCCCACGACTTGTACAAGGAGGTCTTCAAGCGCGGCCAATCCACCCAGGAGCAGGAAGTCAAGATGGCGCGGATCGCCGCCATCGGCATCGGCCTGGTCGCGATCTTCGGCGGCATGCTCGCCAAGAGCCAGAACATCGCCTTCCTCGTGGCCCTGGCCTTCGCCGTCGCAGCCTCGGCGAACCTGCCGACGATCGTCTACTCGCTGTTCTGGAAGGGCTTCAACACCCGCGGGGCCCTCTGGTCGATATACGGCGGTCTCATCTCCTCGATCGGCCTGATCATCTTCAGCCCGGTCGTCTCCGGCAAGGCCGCCGACCCCAAGACCGGCCTGTCACCTTCGATGGTCACCAACGCGGCGATCGACTTCCACTGGTTCCCGCTCGACAACCCCGGGCTGGTGTCGATCCCGTTGGCGTTCTTCCTCGGCTGGCTCGGCAGCAAACTCTCCAAGGAGCACAACGCCCAGAAGTACGCCGAGATGGAGGTTCGCTCCCTCACCGGTCACGGCGTGGGTCCGGCTCTCGATCACTGAGCGTTCCCGGCTCCCCGACGCGGGCGGCATACCGATTCTTCGGTATGCCGCCCGCTCCCGTGTGGCGGCGCCCGGCTGCTTCTGCGGCCTACCGTGCAGTAAGTGGGGTGATCACCCCACCTCTCGCAGGGGAGACCGCACGGGGATGACCGGGCCGGCGGCAGGACACGCGCGCGCAAAAGGCGCAGACCCGAGGGCAGGATGCCTCCGACGCGTCGAGGCTGGCCTCCCAGGACCGCCTCGCCCGACGCAGTGTCGCGGCGAGTTCGCCTGTCACACAGGGCGCATCCGGCATACTGCGCCCTCCTCTCGGCCCCACGCTAGTCGCGCCCGCGGTCCCGAAGGGGCGATGTGGCCGGCCGCGGCTCGACTTCGGAGTCGACCACGGCCCGGTATGCCGCGGCCTAGCCGCCGGTGCGGGTGCCGCCACCGCCACCGGTCCGGGTGCCACCCGTGCCGCCACCAGTGCCCCCGCCACCGAAACCGCCACCCGTGCCGAAGCCACGAGTCGACTGGGTCTGGTTGGCAGGCAGCGCCTGGGAGGCGTCCGCGAGGACGACAATCTGGCCCTTGGTCAGCCCGGAGAGCACCTGCGCCCACCCACCGCCGATCGCGCCGAGAGTGACGGCCGTCGACTTGGGCGTCGACGAACCGGCCGCGAGCACTTCGACGGTCCCGGTGCCGCTGGTCACTCCGGCGAGCGCCGACACGGGAACCCTGATCACGTTCGTCGCCGAGGCCACCGTGATCGCCACCGTGCCGCTGGACCCACTCGCCATGGCCGCGGGGGCCGAGGGGACCAGCACGGTGGCCGGATAGGTCGGCGTGGATGACGTGAGCGAACTCGGGAGCAGATTGACGGACTGGACGGTCGCAGGAACCTGGGTCGCCGAACCGGCCGGGACCACCATGGCCGCCAACCCGCTGTGGATCACCGGCATACTCGCCAGCGGCACCGAGATGGTGACGACGGCCGCTCCCGCTCCAACGAGCGTGATCCCGCCCGAACCCGACGCCTGACCGACGGCCAGGTTGACGGCCCCCACGGTGCCAGCAATCGGCGCGGTGAGGGTCGCGGCGGTCACGGCAGCTTGGGCCTGGGTGACCGCGGCTTGGTCGGTGAGGATGGCGACATCGTCCTGGGCCAGACGCACGGCCGACGACTGGCCGCCGGTCGCCGATCCGGACGCGGCGCGCGCGGTCGAACTGCTGGTCGCCGTGGTGGCGGCGTTGCCAGTGGTGGACGTGGCCGTGCTGGCCGCGACCGCGCTGGCCGCCAATTGGGCCTGGAGCCGTTCGAGGGCGGTCATGGTGCTGCCTTGGGCCGTGATCAGGGCGGTGACCGCCTGGACACAGGCCTGAAGTTGCTCGGGCGTGGGTTCCTTGGGTTCGGTGCCGGTTCCACCGCCACCGCCGGTCCCCGTGCCCGAGCCTGTTCCGGTTCCAGTACCAGAGCCCGAGCCTGTTCCGGTTCCAGTACCAGAGCCCGAGCCGGTTCCACCGCCGGTTCCTGAACCGGTTCCAGTACCAGAGCCCGAGCCGGTTCCACCGCCGGTTCCCGAACCCGTTCCAGTACCCGAGCCCGAGCCGGTTCCGCTGCCGGTGCCGGTCCCCGTCCCCGACCCACTTCCGGTTCCACCGCCGGTTTCCGTACCCGTGCCCGCCCCAGTCCCGGAGCCCGTCCCACCGCCGGTTCCGCTGCCACTGCCGGAGCCGGTCCCCGTGCCCTTGCCACCGCCGGTCCCCGCTGCAGCGAGCACCGGCGCACAGGCCGTGCGCTCGGCCGCGGCCAAGGACTGGGCCTGTTTCAGGGCCGCAGTGGCGGGGGCGGTGTTGACGGTGGACTTCGAGGGCGACGAGCCGGAACTGGGGGTCTTCGGCGAACTCGACGATCCCGATGCGCCTGACCCGCTCGCCGTTGTCGATGTCGTGCTGCTCGTGGACGCGCTCTGGTCAGCAGCGAGGGTGGCCTGATCTGCGGCCAGGGTGGCCTGGGCAGTGGCCAGGGCCGCCTGCAGCGCCGTCGGGTCCTCGGTTGCCAGTTTCTGCCCGGCGGACACTTGTTGCCCCACGGTCACGTCGATCGACGTCACCGCGGCGCTTGTTGGGAAGGTCGCGGTCACCTGGTCGACCCGCTGGACCGACCCCGGCAGGGAGATCGTCTGTGTCACATTCCCGATGCCGACGGTCGAGGTGCGGTAATCGGGAGCGGCGCCGGAGGACGAACCGGACGTGGCGGCATACGCTCCACCGCCGACGAGGGCCACGGCGACGACCCCGGCGGTGACCAGGACGACCCGGCGACCTTTGAACCGGGCCAGGCGCCCAAAGAACCGACGATCAGACACTGGGGCTCGCCCCCGCGCCCGGGCCGTTGCCGGGACGACGCCCGAACCCGGTTTGGCAGGTGCCGTTCACGGGGTCCGAGAGCCGGATGCTGGTGGCCGTCACGGCACCGGTCGAGTCATGCGGCCCGGACGCCTGCAGGCATCCGCCGACCTTGACGTCGGTCGCCGCGGCCGTCGCCTGGGTCGTAAAGGTGGTCGACGCGGCATACGTCACGGTGATGGTGCTCGCCGGTTGGTTGCCCCGCGCGGCCTGGGTGACCGTGAAGGACCCCGAGCCGACCGAGGCGACCGTCCCGAAAGCGCCGCCGCCGAACCCGCGCCCGTCGAAGCCACCCGAGCGTGACGGCCGGGGTGAGGGAGTCCCGGCGCCGCCGCTCGGCCCGCCTTGCCCCCCGCCGGGCCCGGCGCACGAGCCGCCAACCGGATCGCTGAGCGCCACCGTCGCGGCGTCGATCGACGTGGGCGCGCTCGCCCCACCGTTGGCGGCGTTGCCGCTGCCCGACGTCGCCGCCCGAGCCGACACACACTGCCCGACCTTGAGGGCGGCCGCGGTCGCGGGCACGGTCTTGCTGAACGTCGTCTTGTCGTTCCACGTCACCGCCGTCTGCGAGGACGTCGACTGGACCTGCGCGGTCGAACCGGTCACCGCGGCGATGAGGCCAGCGGCGCCGGCCCGCTGCCCGCCTCCGCCTTGACCCGAACCAGAACGGGACGCGCTCGGCGCCGGGGTTGACGCGGAGGAGGAGGAACCGCAGGCACCGAGCGCCAACGCGCCCGTGAGAGCAAGGGCGGCCAACGACACCGTGGAGAGGGTGCGACGCATGGGGGTGTTCCTTTCGAGGACTGACGTATTCATGACGACTATTCGCTGCGGAGCGCGTCGATGGGGGCCAGCCGAGCCGCACGGCTCGCCGGATAGACCCCAGCAACCACCCCAATGACGAGGGAGACGACGAGCGCAAGACCGGCCGCGAGCATCGACATCGACACCGGTTGCCCGAGGATCGAGGGCAGGGTGAGCGCTCCGACGAACCCGAGCGCCAGCCCGAGCACGCCGCCGACCAGCCCGAGCATGGAGGCCTCGACAAGGAACTGGCGCAGGATGACCGACGGGGTCGCCCCCAGCGCCTTGCGCAACCCGATCTCCCGGATCCGCTCGGTCACCGAGACGAGCATGATGTTCATGACGCCGATGCCGCCGACGAGCAGCGAGATCGCCGCGATGCCGCCGAGCAAGACGGTGAGAATGTGCGCCGTACTCGTCGCGGTTTGGACGAGCGAGGCCTGGCTCGACACCGTGAAGTCGGCGCTGTTGGCGCTCACCCCGTGGGTCGACAGGAGGGCGTTGGACGTCTCTTGGTATGCCGCGGAGAGGGTGTCGGCGGACTTGCCCTCGACGTAGATGGTCGAGACCGAGGCGCCCGACCCGTTGCCGAAGTCGTTGGCGAAGGTCGTCGAGGGGATGACGAGTTGGTCGTCCTGGTCGCCGCCGATCGTCGAGCCCTCGGTGTTGAGCAGCCCGATGATCGTGAACTGGACGCCACCCACCCCGACGGTCGACCCGACCGGGGAGCGGCTGCCGAACAACTGGCTTGCCGTCGTCGCCCCGATGACCGCGACCGGCGAGGCGTTGGTCACCTCGGTCGCCGTGAAGAACCGGCCCTGGTCGATCGATCGCGCGCGCACCGACACCCACGCGGGCGTCGTGCCCACCACGCTCGTCGTCCAGTTCGTGCCGTTGGCGACGAGCGACTGCTGCGAGGTCGACGCGGGCGCCACGGCGGCAATGTCTGGGGCGATGGCCGGGTCGGCGAGCATCGCGGCGTCACCGGTCGTCAGGGTCGTCGCACTGCCGCGCCCGCCCCGCAGCCCCGCGAACGACGTCGTGCTGCCCGGGGTGACGACGAGCAGGTTGGACCCGAGTTTGTCGATTTGGCTGGCGACCTGTTGCTGGGCCCCTTGGCCTAGGCCGACAGTGAGCATGACCGCGGCGATCCCGATGAGGATGCCGAGGACCGTGAGGGCCGAGCGCATCCGCCGGGTCCGGATCGCGTCGTATGCCGTCCGCACCGTTTCCCACCAACTCATCGCGACCCCACCCCCGGGCTCGCCAGGGTCGGTTCGTGGTCGCCCTCGGTCAGTTGCCCGTCGAAGATCCGGGCCACCCGCGCCGCCTGCTCGGCGACGTCATGTTCGTGGGTGATGAGCACGATGGTCCGTCCTTGGTCATGCAGTTCGCGGAGCAGGGCGAGCACATCGGCCGTCGAGGTCGAATCGAGGTTGCCCGTGGGTTCGTCGGCGAGGATCAGGCTCGGGGCGGTCACGAGGGCCCGCGCCACCGACACCCGCTGCTGCTGCCCGCCACTGAGTTCGTTGGGGCGGTGTTCGACCCGGTCGGCGAGCCCGACGCGACCCAGGGCCTCCAGGGCCCGGGCCTTGCGTTCGGGAGCCGGCACCCCGGCATACACCAAAGGAAGCTCGACGTTGCGCCAGGCCGACAGCGTGGGCAGCAGATTGAACTGCTGGAAGACGAACCCAATCTCCTTGTTGCGCACGTGCGCGAGGCGCGCCTCGTCCATGGCGCCGACGTCGTGGCCGGCGAGCCGGTAGGTGCCGGTCGTCGGCACGTCGAGGCAGCCGAGGATGTGCATGAGGGTCGACTTGCCCGAGCCCGAGGGACCCATGACGGCGAGGTAGTCGCCGCGTTCGACCCGCAGGGTGACCCCGCGCAGCGCCTCGACCTCGAGGCTGCCCGAGCGGTAGGTCTTACCAACATCGACGAGGTCGAGGATCGCGGTGTCGTCGGCGCCGGCCGAGTCATCGGTTGTGGTGTCGGTTGGGGTGTGGGGCCCCGCTTCGTCGGCGCTCACCCACGCCGGAGGTATGCCGTGCGGTCCGTTGGTCATGGCGTTCACCCGCGTCCGCCGGTGCCGCCGGTGCCGCCGGTGCCGCCGGTGCCACCGTTCCGGTTGCCGGTGCCGCCGCCGGTCCCGCCGAAGCCACCACCGATGCCGCCGAGCCCTCCGCCCCCGGAGGTGCCGCCGCTGCTGGAGGACCGGGTGAACGTCGGGAGGACGACCTGGTCACCGTCGTTCAGGCCCTTGGTGATTTCCGTCTGGTTCCCGAAGAGCCGCCCGAGCGTGACCGGAACGTTGGTCTCCTTGCCGTCCTTGAGGACGGTGACCGTCGAGGTTGAGCCGCTGGAGGAGATCGCCATCGTCGGCACGGTGAGGACGTCGTCGAGTTGGGCGGTGATGATCGAGACGTTGGCCCCGGTGCCGTAGTAGAGGCCCTGCTGCGCGCCGGTGATGGCGATGGTCACCGGGAAGGTGCTCGTGCCACTCGAACTCGACGAGGCAATGAGACCGATGGTCGACACGGTGCCGAAGAGGGGCTGGCGGGAGCCGTTGGGGGTGATCTGCGCCTGGAGGCCGGCCTTGAGAGACGCGAGGTCGGAACTGGCCACCTGCGCGTTGACGTTCCACGCCGAGGTGTTGATGACGACGATCGCCGACGAGGAGCCCGACGACGAGGACCCGGAGTTGGTTGACCCCCCGGAACTGGTGCCACCGGCAGCGCTCCCGCTCCCCGAGCGTCCGGCTCCCGAAGCACTGGACCCGGACGCCGACACGGTCGAGGCGGTGCCACTCGCCCCGATCTGGCTGCCGACCTGGACGTTGACCGCCGCAACGACGCCGGCGATCGGCGAGGTCAAGGTCGCCGCAGCCAGTGACTGCCGCGCGGACGCCAGTTTGGTCTGCGCGGCCACGAGTTGGGCCTGGGCGGAGGCCGAGGTGGCGGTCGTGGTGGCGGCGTTGACGGCGGTTTGGGCCGCGGACACCGACGCCTGGGCGAGATTGACCTGCTGTTGCAGGGTGCTCGGGTCGAGGGTCGCGAGCGTCTGCCCCGCGGTGACGGTCTGGCCCACGGTCACGGGGACGCTCGTCACGGTGCCGCTCGCCTGGAAGGCCAGATCGCTCTCGGTCGCGGGGATGATCGTCCCGGTCGCCGACACCGACTGTTCGACGGTGCCGTGCTGCAGGGTCACCGTGCGCGGCGCCGCCGTCGTCGCCGCGGACCGGCTGCGCCAAACCCAGACAACCCCTACGGCGACGACGAGCAAGACGGCGAGCGTCAACACGAGCGCCCGGCCCCGCGGCATACGAAGCCGGCGACGCGACCTCGAACGGGAGGCGGGCGGACGCGCCGACGGATCGACGGACAATTCAGGTGCGGACTCGGACACTCCGGGGCTCCCTGCGCGACGTCGTTGCGGAGATGACATCGAGACGCTATGAGGGTCCGCTCAACGGTTCCTATGGCGAACCTATCAACGCCATGAGTGTTGTCTGAGAAAAGCCTGGGACGGGCGACGCGCGCCCCACTCCCACGGAGTGATCAAACCGGTCGTCAGCGGGCCGCGGCCTCCGCGCGCAGGCGGGCGGCGAGGTCGTCGTCGACGGTCTCGAAGAAGGTGCCCACCACCTCGTCGAGGTGATCCAGGCTCTCGGCGCAGAACAGGATGGGCTGGTAGGTCGTGATGTCGTAGGCCAGCGTACCCATGGCGGCGAGGTCGAGCGGGCGATGCTCCATGTGCCCGAACTCGTCCATCTCCCCGAAACTCGACAAGATCCCGGCACCGTACGCCTTGACCTCGCCATGCTCGCGGATGACCCCGAACTCCATGGTGAACCAGAAGACGTCGGCGACGAACTTGAGCGCGTCCGGGGTCTCCAGGCGCGCCCCCGCCGCCCCGGCCGCTGCCGTGAGCGCGGCAAACCGCGGCGAGGCCAACTGGTTGGCGTGCCCGATGACCTCGTGGATGATGTCCGGCTCGGGGGTGTAGAGCGGTTCGCTCGCGTGCCGCAGGTATTGCGTCGAGTTGAACACCCGCTGCCCCAGGTCGGCGTAGAACTCGCGCAGCGGCACCAATCCCGGCGCGGCGACGTACGTCCAGCCGGTCAGTGGGTGGAGCGCGGCAGTCACCTCGGCCAGTTGGGGCACCCGGTCGGTCGGCAGCCCGAGCCGGGCCTTGGCGTCGAGGTACTCGCTGTGGGCGTACTTCTGGTGCTTGGGCGCGAGGTGTTCGCTGGCCACCGCCCACACCCCGTCCTCGACCGCCGTGTAGTCGATGACCGGCACCGGGGCGCCGCCGTCGCGGTCCCAGTCGAGGGCGGCCCGGGCGATCGCGCCGCGGCGGGCGACATAGGCCGCGTCGGCGCGCCCGGGGTGGTTGTCGGCGAGGTGCACTTCGACCACGCCATCGTCCGTGGTCACCGCCGAATACAGCCGTCCGTCGTCCAACATGGTCCCCACCTCTTCGTGGTCGCATCGGGTCCCCACGACGTTGCGGGGTTCGCACCAAGGAAGCAGAAACTCTCCGGTAGTGGAACCGTTGTCGCTCACCCTGGGCACAGGGCCCAGCAATTCGCCGGTATGCCGCGGGGCCGGCTACACAGTTTGCTCACCCCCGACGTGACCCGTCCCACACGCCGCTCGTCGCGCCAGGCCGCACGCCCGCGGCATCCGGTCCCGGTGCGCTTGCCCGCACACCGCGCCGACCGGAAGAGTGGAACGTGACGCACGCCACTCAAGCCCCGGGAGATCGCCGTGACCGAAGACAACCTGAGCAGCCACCTCGACCGCGCCTCGCTGGCCCCCGACCCCGAGTTCACCGCCCACGCCAACGGCACCCAGGCGATGTATGCCGAGGCCGAGGCCGACCACGAAGGCTTCTGGGCGCGCCAGGCGCGCGAGCGCATCACCTGGGCCCGCGACTTCGACCAGGTCCTCGACTGGAGCAACGCGCCATTCGCCCAGTGGTTCGTCGGCGGCGAACTCAACGTCGCCTACAACTGCGTCGACCGGCACGTCGAGGCCGGGCGCGGCGACAAGGTCGCCTTCCATTTCGAGGGCGACCAAGGCGACACCCGCACCATCACGTATGCCGATCTGCTCGCCGAGGTCTGCAAGACGGCGAACACGCTCGCCTCCCTCGGGGTCGGCAAGGGCGACACGGTGGCGATCTACATGCCGATGATCCCCGAGACGGTGTTCACCATGCTCGCCTGCGCCCGGATCGGTGCACCGCACTCGGTGATCTTCGGCGGGTTCTCCGCCGAAGCCCTGCACACCCGGATCGCCGACGCCAACGCCAAACTCGTCGTGACCACCGACGGGCAGTGGCGGCGCGGGAAGCCGGCGCCGTTGAAGATGGCGGTCGACGAGGCGGTCGACCACGGCGGGGCCGTGTCCCCGGTCGAGAAGGTGCTCGTCGTGCAGCGCACCGGGATCGAGGTCCGGTGGACCGAGGGGCGCGATGTCTGGTGGCACGACGTCCAGCCGGGGCAATCGAGCACCCATGAGGCGGTGCCGCACGACGCCGAGCACCCGCTGTTCATCCTCTACACCTCGGGCACGACCGGGAAACCCAAGGGGATCTTCCACACGACGGGCGGCTATCTCACCCAGGCGGCATACACCAACGCCGTGGTCCACGACGTCCACCCGGAGACCGACGTCTACTGGTGCACGGCCGACGTCGGCTGGGTGACCGGGCACTCCTACATCGTCTACGGGCCGCTGGCCAACGGAGCCACCCAGGTGCTCTTCGAGGGCACGCCGGACACCCCCCACCAGGGGCGGTGGTGGGAGATCGTCGAGAAGTACGGCGTGACGATCCTCTACACGGCGCCGACCGCTATCCGCACCTTCATGAAGTGGGGGCATGACATCCCGGAGCGCTTCGACTTGTCCACGATCCGGGTGCTCGGGTCGGTCGGGGAGCCGATCAACCCCGAGGCGTGGCTGTGGTACCGCAAGTACATCGGTGGCGACCGGGCCCCAATCGTCGACACCTGGTGGCAGACGGAGACCGGGGCGATCATGATTTCGCCGCTCCCGGGCGTGACGACCCTGGAGCCGGGGTCGGCGCAGCGTCCCATCCCTGGGGTGTCGGCGGAGATCCTCGACGACGAGGGGCACCCGTTCACCGAGCCCGAGAAGGTGGGCTACCTCGTGCTCACCAAGCCCTGGCCCTCGATGCTCCGAGGCATCTGGGGCGACCCGGACCGCTATGTCGACACGTACTGGCACCGGTTCGGGCCGGAGTACTACTTCGCCGGCGACGGCGCGAAATATGACGCGAACGGCAACATCTGGCTGCTCGGGCGGGTCGATGACGTCATGAACGTCTCGGGCCACCGGTTGTCGACGGCCGAGATCGAGTCGGCGCTGGTGTCGCACCACGCGGTCGCGGAGGCGGCGGTCGTCGGCGCCTCGGACGAGACGACCGGGCAGGCCGTCGTGGCGTTCGTCATCTTGCGCTCCGAGGCGACCGACGAGGCGGCCGCCGACGAGGACGGCATGATCGCCTCGCTGCGCAACCACGTGGCCAAGGAGATCGGCCCGATCGCCAAGCCCCGCTCGGTCATGGTGGTGCCGGAACTGCCCAAGACCCGGTCGGGCAAGATCATGCGCCGCCTGCTCAAGGATGTCGCAGAGGGCCGTGACATCGGGGACGCGACGACTCTCGCCGACTCCTCGGTCATGGCGCTGATCGCCAAGGGCCTCGGCAAGGGCTGACCCGCGGCCCGAGCCGCGCCACCTGCCGCCCGGGCGGGACGAAGTGACCCACATGGGCATCTTGTCCCGCCCGGGCGCGTCAGCGCCGTCGATAGAGTGGAGCGGCGAGCCCGCACGAGCGCCAGCACGCGTTCCGGGCCCACCGACCCCGTTCCCGACCCGCCGAGGAAACCATGGTCTTGCCGACGTTGCGCCGCCGCCTGTTCACCCGGTCGACGCTGGGCGAGACGACCTTCGTCGCCGATGTCCTCCGCAAGGAAACCATCGGCGGCGCCCTCTTGCTCGGTGCCGCCCTTGCGGCGCTGATCTGGGCCAACTCCCCGTGGCGCGAGAGTTACGTGGCGCTGCGCAGCTTCACGGTCGGCGTCGACGTGGCCCACCTCCAGCTCAGTCTTGGCGCCTGGGCGGCCGACGGGCTGCTCGCCATCTTCTTCTTCGTCGCCGGGCTCGAACTCAAACGCGAGTTCCTCGTCGGTGACCTCACCTCCCCCGCCAAGGCCGCCGTCCCGGTCCTCGCCGCTGTCGGCGGCGTGGTCGTCCCGGCACTCGTCTTCCTCATCACCATCCGCGTCCTCGGCGCCGACGGCGATGCGGCCACCGGCTGGGCCATCCCCACTGCCACCGATATCGCGTTCGCGCTGGCCGTCCTGGCCGTGCTCGGCTCCCACCTGCCCTCGGCGCTGCGCTCCTTCCTGCTCACGCTGGCCGTGGTCGACGACCTCATCGCCATCACGATCATCGCGCTCTTCTACACCAAGCAGTTGAGCATCCTCCCCCTCCTCGCCGCGCTCATCCCGTTGCTCCTCTTCACGGCCCTGGTCCAACGGCGGATCACCCGGTGGTGGCTCCTCCTCCCCCTCGCGCTGGCCACCTGGGTGCTCGTTCTCAACTCCGGCGTTCACGCCACCGTCGCCGGCGTCCTCCTCGGGCTGGTCGTCCCGGTCCGCCCCCGGTCCCGCGAGTCGCGCTTCGCCCAGGCCGCCCGCGTCCCCACCTTGCCCTCCGACACCGACGTCGCCCACCGGTTCGAACATCGCATGCGTCCCATCTCCGCCGGGGTGGCCGTGCCGGTGTTCGCGTTCTTCGCCTCCGGGGTCACCCTCGTCGGCGGCGCGTTGGGCGAGGTCGTCAAGGATCCGGTGGCCATCGGGGTCATCGCCGGCCTCGTCGTCGGCAAGGTCATCGGGGTGTTCGGCTCGACCTACCTGCTCGCCAAGTTCACCCGGGCCGAACTCGACGACGATCTCGCCTGGACCGACATCATCGGTCTGTCGTTCCTCACCGGCATCGGCTTCACCGTTTCCTTGCTCGTCGGCGAACTCGCCTTCGGTGCCGGCAGTGACCGCGACGACCACGTCAAGGCCGGCATCCTCATCGGGACCCTCGTCGCCGCCGTGCTCGCCGCCGTAGTCCTGCGCACCCGCAACGCCGTCTACCGGCGGATCGAGGAACTGGAGACGCGCGACGACGACGGGGACGGCATACCGGACGTCTTTGCGAAGGCACCCCCCGGTATGCCGCCCGCGGCCCAGTAAGGTGACCACAGACCCTGGTGGCGCCTGACGCCGCCCGCTGAGGAAGGCATCGACATGACCGTTGAGGACCGCACCGGATCCCGGACGATCGGGCAGCTCGTCGCCGATGCGAGCAGCGACGTGCAGGGCTTGGTCCGCAGTGAGATTGCGCTGGCCAAGGCCGAGGTCCAGCAGGGGGTCAAGACTCTCGGCAAGGGTGCGGGGCTGCTCGGCGCTGCCGGGTTCGTCGCCCTCATCGCGCTGATCTTCCTCTTTCACACCATGGCGCAGACCATCGCGATCTGGTTGCCGCAGTGGGCGAGTTACCTGATCGTCACCGGGTTCCTCTTCCTCGTCGCCGCGGTGTTGGCGCTCGTGGGCCGCTCGGCGCTGCGCTCGGCCAAACCGGTGCCGGAGCGGGCCATCGCGCAGGCGCAGGAGACGATCGTGCAGGCCCAGCAGACGCTGTCCGAGATCATCCCGCAGGTGCCGGCGCCGGCTCCCGGGCCAGGGGCGGCGGCCAAGCCGGCGCCGCTGCCCACCCCGACCGCCGCCCAGAGCGCGGCGGCCCAATCCGCCGCCGGGCAGCGGGCCACCCCCGGCCGGTAACGCGCCGCCTCGGTCGTCACCGCCCGGTCAGGCACGCCCCGGTCGGCATCGGGTGCGTCGCTCCCGCGGCTGCCGTGAGGTCGTCGGCGACCTCGGCAAGGGTGAGGGCGTAGCCAGTCTCGGCGTCGTCGAGCGAGCGCGCGAACACCACCCCGACCACCCGGCCTTCGGCATCCACGAGCGGTCCGCCCGAATTGCCCGGCTGGACGACCGCCCGCAGCGAATAGACCTCCCGGCTCACCTCGGCCGCACCGTAGATGTCGCGCCCGCGGGCGGTGAGCCGGTCACGCACGCGGGCCGGCTCCACGGCATACGGGCCGGCGAGCGGGTAGCCCAAGGCGGCGGCGGACGAGTCCCGGTCGAGCACCCCACCGAGGGTGAGCGCCGGGGCCCGCAGCCCGGGCACTCGGAGCACCGCGATGTCGCGGGCCGGGTCGAAGAGGACGACGGATGCCGTGCGCTCGACTCCTCTGCCCGGCTCGCGGACCGTGACCGATGCGGTGCCGGCGACGACATGCGCGTTGGTGACTACGACACCGGGGGAGGTCACCCACCCCGAGCCCTCGAGTTGCCGCGAGCAACTCGGTGCCTGCCCGTCGATGCGCACGACCGAGGCCGCCGCGGCGGCGACCCCCGAGCCGAGCGCGCCCGGGTCGGGGGCGGGCACGGCGACGATCGGCTCGTGGGCGACTCCCTCGAAGACCTGCGGAAAGCCGTGCCCACTGAGGACACCACCCATGGTGGTGAGCACCGACCCGACGGGCACCGGCACGGTCCGGTCGATGGCGGCGAGGACACTCGAGCGACCTACGATCGCCGACAGCGTCGGGGAGCCGCTTAGTCGGGCGGCCCCGGCCAGGAACCACACGATCCCCGCAGTCATCGCGACGACGAGCAGCGCCCCCGCGCTCGCATCGACGAATTGTCCTGGGCGCCACCGCAGTCCCTTCCGCAGCCCGACCCCGATGCGGTGCCCGATCACCTGCCCCAGCCCAGCGGCCAGAAGCAGGACGGCGAGGAGGATGAGCCACTGACCGGCGCTGGAGATCTCGGCCCAGCCCGACCACAGCGAGGTGGCCCGCGGCAATGCCCACAGGGCAAGTGCACCGCCGGCGACGAACCCGACGAGCGAGGAGGCCGAAACGAGCAGCCCGGCACGGAAACCAGAGGCGGCATACACGAGGAAGAGCACGGCGAGCGCCAGGTCGAGCCACGACGGCGGCCACACGCCGACCGATCCCGAGGCCCCCGCCGCCACCAGGATGCCGTCCACGAGGGCGGTCGTCACCGGCGCATCCCCGGTGAGGCGAGCCGGTCCGGGAGGGAGCGTTCGCGGGTCGCATCCCAGGGGGGCGCGATGCCGGCGAGGTCGAGCAGGGTCGACAGGAGCATGGCGGTGAATCCCCAGACGAACATGCCGTTGGCGTCGAAACCCGGCCCCCGGTAGCCCATCGGATGGGTCACCGTGAACCGGTGCTGCGGGTCGAGCAGCGTCGACAGGGGCACCGCCTCCGCGCGCACGACCTCGGCCGGGTCGACGACGCGCACGGTGCCGGGCCGAGCCCACCAGGCGAGCACGGGAGTGACGACATTGCCACTGGGAGAAAGGAACAACTCGGGCAGGGTGAGGACGACATCGACGCTGTCGGGCTCGATGCCGACCTCCTCGTGGGCCTCGCGCAGCGCCGCCGCCGTCGGCGAGGCATCCTGCGGGTCGACCGTGCCGCCGGGGAAGGACACCTGCCCCGGGTGCGCCCGCAAGTAGGGCGAACGCTCGGTGAGCACCACCTCCTCACCCTGCGCACCCGGCCCGAAGAGCATGAGGACGGCCGAGCGACGGTGCGGGCCCGGCGGCGGCGCGAACGCCCGGAAATAGTCGGGGTGCCCCTGGGCCACTTCGCGCTGGACGGTCGCCATCCAGGCCGGGCGCTTCGCTGCCGCCTCCCCCGCCGCGGCGTCGCGTTGCGGGTATGCCGTGCTCACGGCATACCCCCTGAGGGCACCTCGTCGGGAAGGGGACCCGGCGGCGGGTCGGGAAGGACCGCACCGGGTGCCAATTCGTAGGTGAGGAGGGCGCGGGCGGCATCGGGATCGGTCTCGCCCAGACCGTAACTCGGGCACCAGCGCGCGACCGGGCAGGCCCCGCACGCGGGACGGCGGGCATGGCAGGTGCGACGCCCGTGGAAGATGACCGCATGCGAGAGCTCGGTGAGGTCGCGCCGGGGGAACATCGCGGCGATCGCGTGCTCGACCTTGACCGGGTCCTCTTCGGTGGTCCACCCGAAACGGCGCACCAACCGCCCGAAGTGGGTGTCGACGGTGAGCCCCGGAATGCCGAACGCGTTGCCGAGCACGACGTGGGCGGTCTTGCGGCCGACCCCATGGAGCGTGACCAGATCGGCCAACCGCGGGGGCACCTGCCCATCGAAGCGCTCGACCAGATCGGCCGACAACCGCCGCACCGACTCGGTCTTGGCCCGGAAAAAACCGGTCGGGCGCAACACCTCCTCCATCTCGGCCCGGTCGGCGCCCGCGAGCGCCTCCGCATCGGGCCAACGCGCGAACAGCGTCGGGGTCACCTTGTTGACCATGACGTCGGTGGTCTGCGCGGACAGCACGGTGGCGACGAGCAACTCCAGCGGCGTCGTGAAGTCGAGTTCGCAATGGGCGTAGGGGTAGCGCTCGCGCAGCGCCCGGAACATCCGCCGCGCCCGCCGGGTGCGGGCAAGAGGGGTCTCGGCGGCGACCTGGCGGGCGGAGATGGGCACGAGGATCAGGGTACGACGGGCGCCTGACAGCCGACGCGACCAGCAGGTATGCCGTGTCGGGGCGATCGTCGCCACAGGGGGCGCAACCCGTGGCACACTGAGGCCCGTGGATCACGATGTCGTCCGTAAAGCACCCTTGTTCGCCGGCCTGGACCAGGAGTCGGCCGAGTCGCTCATCGCCGAAATGTCGGCGACCCACATGGAGCGTGGTGACATCCTCTTCCACGAGGGCGACCAGGGGGATCGCCTGTTCATCATCGGGGAGGGCAAGATCAAACTCGGCCGGACCAGCGCCGATGGCCGCGAGAACCTGCTCGCCATCCTGGGCCCGGGCGAGATGTTCGGCGAGTTGAGCCTGTTCGACCCGGGCACCCGCACCGCCACCGCGACCGCTGTCGCCGAGACCCAGGTGTTGGCACTGTCCACCGAGCAGTTGCGGGAGTACCTCGCGAGCCGCCCCCAGGTGGCGTTGACCCTGCTCGCCGCGTTGGCGCGGCGGTTGCGGCGCACCAACGACGTGGTCGCCGACCTCGTCTTCACCGACGTGCCGGGCCGGGTGGCCAAGGCGCTGCTCGATCTGGCCCACCGGTTCGGGCGGCCGGTCGAGGACGGCATCATGGTCAGCCACGACCTCACCCAGGAGGAGTTGGCGCAGTTGGTCGGGGCGTCCCGGGAGACGGTCAACAAGGCGCTGGCCGACTTCGCCACCCGTGGCTGGCTCAAACTCGAGGCCCGGGCCGTGCTGCTCGTCGACATCGACCGGTTGCAGCGTCGCGCTCGCTGAGCAGCATCGGGAGCAACCGCCGCCCGCCTGGTCGGGGTTGACGCCACGGCCCGTTGCGGTCTTGGCGCGCCCGGCGACCTTGGCGGCACCGTGCGGCATACGGTATGCCGCTGTCGGCCTCCCTCATTAGGCTCGCCCCGTGACTTCCACCACCGACGCGCCCCCTGCCCCCGGCCTGACCGCCGCCGAGGTGGCCGCGCGGGTGGCCGCCGGTGAGGTCAACGCCCACGAGGAGGTCACCTCCCGGCCACTGTCCGAAATCGTCCGCACCAACGTCTTCACCCGCTTCAACGCACTGCTCGGCACCCTGTTCGCGCTCGTCCTCGCCACCGGGCGCTGGGTCGATGGGCTCTTCGGCATCGCCGCCATCCTCAATACGGCCTTCGGCATCGCCCAGGAGTGGAGCGCCAAGCGCAAACTCGACAGTCTCGCCGTCCTCACCGCGCCCACGGTCCGGGTCGTCCGCGACGGTCTGACCAGCGAAATCCCGGTTGCCGAGGTGGTCCGCGGGGACCTTGTCGAGGTTCGCGCCGGCGATCAGGTGCCTGCCGACGGGCCGGTCGTCGCCGCCCAGGGTCTGGAGGTCGACGAGTCCAACCTCACCGGCGAGTCCGACTCGGTCGCCAAACACACCGGCGACCCGATGGCCTCGGGCACCGCGGTCGTGGCCGGGCGTGGCTGGTTCACCGCCGATGTCGTCGGCGAGGCCACCCAGGCCAACCGGCTCTCCGCCCAGGCCAAGGAGTTCACCCGCGCCTACTCCGACGTCCAGGCCTCGACCAACCGCCTGCTGCGCTACCTCACCTGGGTCCTCGTCGTGTCCACCCCGCTCATCCTGTGGAGCCAATGGCGCGCGGTCGGCGACAAGGGCTGGCAGGAGGTCGTCGTCCGGGTCGCCAGCGCCCTCAACGGGCTGCTCCCCGAGGGCCTCGTCCTCCTCACGACGATGGCGTTCGTGCTCGCCGCGGTCCAACTCGCCCGCCGCCAGGCACTCATCCAGGAGTTGCCCGCCGTCGAAGGGCTCGCTCGGGTCGACGTCATCTGCCTCGACAAGACCGGCACCTTGACGTTGGGCGAGATCGCCTTCGAGCGGATCGTCGCCTTGCCGTATGCCGCGTCCGCCGGCCCCCGCGCAGGCTCCGAGGCGTATGCCGCGCGCGTCCTCGGTGCCCTCGCGCGCACCCCCAACGCCAACGCGACCAGCAAGGCGATCGCCGCGGCCGTGCCCGATCCGGGCTGGAGCACCGGTGAGGAGGTCCCGTTCACGTCGGCGCGCAAGTGGAGTGCCGTCGAAGTCCACGAAGGGCCGGGCTCGCAGGCTCCCACGTCCTATTGGGTGCTCGGCGCCCCCGATGTCTTGCTGCCGTCGTGCCCGCCGGACACCCGGGAGGACCTCGAGGCCCGGCTCGCCCCCCTTGCCGACGAGGGGGCGCGCGTCGTACTCCTGGCGCGGGCACCCAACCTGCCGACGCGGCATACCCTCCCCGACCTCGCCCCGGTCGCGCTCGTCGTCCTCGGGGAACGGGTCAGGCCCGATGCGGCCGAGACGTTGCGGTTCTTCGCCGACCAGGGGGTGGCGGTCAAGGTCATCTCCGGCGACAACCCGCGCACCGTGGGCGCCGTGGCGCGCCGGGTCGGTGTCGATGTCGGCGAACCGCTCGATGCCCGCACCCTGCCCGAGGACCCGGCCGCGTTAGCGGCGATTGCCGAGTCGACCACGGTCTTCGGGCGGGTTTCTCCGGGGCAGAAGCGGGCCCTCGTCAAGGCGCTGCAAGCCAACGGGCACACGGTGGCGATGACCGGTGACGGCGTCAACGATGTGCTCGCCCTCAAGGACGCCGATGTCGGCATCGCGATGGGCAACGGCGCGCCGGCGACCAAGGCGGTGGCCCAGATGGTGCTCCTGGACGGGCGCTACGCCAACCTGCCCACCATCCTCGCCGAGGGGCGGCGCCTCATCGCCAATGTCGAGCGGGTCGCCAACCTGTTCGTCACCAAGAACGTCATGAGTGCGACGGCCATCCTCGGCACGGCGCTGCTGCT
This sequence comes from Actinomycetes bacterium, assembly GCA_029778715.1. GTDB lineage: Bacteria > Actinomycetota > Actinomycetes > Actinomycetales > Dermatophilaceae > Phycicoccus_A. The sequence continues at coordinate 103,367 of JAKOPT010000098.1, forward strand.
CATCCCGTTCCCGATCCTGCCGCGGCAGTTGACGATTGTCGCGACGTTCACGATCGGCATCCCCGGGGCGGCGCTCGCGCTCGGGCCCAACCATCGGCGCTACGAGCCGGGCTTCCTGCGGCGGGTGCTCGCCTTGTCGATCCCGGCCGGGGTCGCGGGCGGGGTGGTCTCGTTCCTCGCCTACTGGTTCACCGCGCGCCTGGTCGGGCCGGGCGCCGGCGACGAGATCCCGGGCACCGCCGCCGTCGTGGCGCTGCTCATCGTCAACTTCTGGCTGTTGGGCGTGCTCGCCCGGCCCTACCGGTGGTGGAAGGTGGGGCTGATCGTGACCATGATCGTGGCGGTGGTGGTCTTGTTCGCCACCGAACTGGGGCGGCGCACCTTCTTGTTCCACGCCTCCTGGCCCGAACTCGTACCCGCCCTGCTCCTCGGGTTGGCTGGTGCGCTCGTCGTCGAGATCGCCTACCGCTTCTCCCGCCACCTGCACACGTGAGCCGCGCGCGGCTTCGGTCAGGGGTCAGGCCGGCAACGCGCCGAGGAAGGCCAGTTGGGCCCGGATCGACATCCGCGCCGCCGGCCACACGCTGACCGGCACCTCGGCATACACCCGCCGCAACACGCCCTCGACCACGTCCGCCTCGGCCGCGGCACCGTCGGCGAGCGCTTGGCGCACCTGCTCGATCCGTTCGTCGCGGTGGATCCGGTAGAACGCCACCATCGCCGCCGCATCCGGGATCGTCGGCCCGTGCCCGGGGAGGATCGTGGTCACCGTCCCGCCCCCGGTGAGGGCGGCGATCGCGGCCAGGGAGTCCAGGTATGCCGCGAGCTCACCGTCGGGGTGCGCGACCACCGTCGTGCCCCGCCCGAGCACGGTGTCGCCGGTGAGCAGGGCCGAGTCCGCGGGCAACGCGAAGGAGATCGAGTCGCTCGTGTGCCCGGGCGTGGCGACCACCCGCACCTCGAGATCGCCGGCGCGCAGCACGTCCCCGTCACTCAGGTCGTCGTGCCCTCGGCCGACGGCCCGCACCCGGGTGCCGGTGAGTTCGGCGAAGCGGGGGGCGGCTTCCGCGTGGTCGTCGTGACCGTGGGTGAGGATCGTCTCGGTGACGCGGGCCCCGGCGTCGGCGACCACGCGGCATACCGCCGCCAAGTGTCCCTCGTCCGCCGGCCCGGGGTCGATGACGATCGCCTGGGTGCCGCCGGGTTCGAGAAGGACCCAGGTGTTCGTGCCGTCGAGGGTCATCGGCCCGGGGTTGGGGGCCAGCACACAGTGCGCTCGCGGGGTCACCTGCCCACCGGCCCAGGGGGCGAGGACGGAGGGCGGCGGTTGCGCGGTCATGGTGGCGAGTATGCCGCCCCGGTCGAGCTACGGGAGATCAGACTCCAGCACGTAGCCGCGGTCGGTCTCGACCAGGCGGGGTTCGATGACCGTGAGCGGGGGCTCGTCGGCGAGGAACTCCTCGACCGTCGCGAACTGCGCCAACTGCTCCAGGCTCACGATCGTCGGCGGCATCAGCCGTAGTTCTCCCGCCACCCCGGCCGCGAGCAGGTCCGCGGGGCGACCCCACAACTCGTCGACGGTTTCGCTCGTCGTGCCCTCGGCCTGTTGCCCTTCGGGCATCCGAGCGGCAAAGAACCAGGTGTCGTAGCGTCGCGGCTCCAGCGCCGGGGTGATCCACCGCGCCCGGGCCCGCAACTCGGCGGCGGTCAGCCGCACCCCGCACTCCTCCCACACTTCCCGCACCGCCGCGCCGAGGATGCCGCGCACCTCCTCGACCGGGCGCGCCAAGCGAGCGAGCGCCGCAGCGACGACCGCCTCGTCGATGGGCGCCTGCGCATCGGCGGGATCGACCCGGCCGCCGGGGAAGACGACCATGCTCGCCGCAAACGCCATCGTCGCCGCGCGCCGCTGCATGAACACCTCCACCCCGTGCTCGGTGTCCCGGACGAGCAGCACCGTGGCGGCCAGGCGCGGCTCGGCGACCGGCGAACCGGACTCGACCCACCGCCGCGCGAAGGCGTCGAACTGCGGGGTGACCTCGGCAGCGAACGTGCGTGTGGACGGCATACCGACCACCTCTCAATCGGCGACGTGGACGACGACCTCGACCTCGACCGGCGCATCGAGCGGCAACACCGCCACCCCCACGGCCGAGCGCGCGTGGACCCCGCGGTCCCCGAAGACCGCCCCGAACAACTCCGAGGCGCCGTTGACGACCTGCGGGACCCCGGTGAACGACGGGTCGGCGGCGACGAACCCGACGACCTTGACGACCCGTTCGACGCGGTCGAGGTCACCGACGACGGACTTGATCGCGGCGAGCGCGTTGAGGGCGCAGTAGCGGGCCAACTCGTGCGCCTGCTCCGGCGACACCAGGCCCGCCCCGGCCCCGACCTTGCCCGTCGCCGGCATCGCCCCGGCGACCATCGGCAACTGGCCCGACACGTAAACCCGCGACCCGTCGAGCACCGCGGGCACATAGGCGGCCACCGGGGGAACGACCTCCGGCAGGCTCAGGCCCAACTCGGTCAGGCGCGCCTCGACCCGCCCCATGTCAGCCCACCTTCGGACGCTTGAAATAGGCCACGAGCGACCCGCCCGGCCCCTCGACGACCTGGACCAACTCCCACCCGTCGGAGCCGAAGTTGTCGAGGATCGCCTTGGTGTTGTGGACGATGAGGGGCGCGGTCAGGTATTCCCACTTCTGCATGACGCTCACCATAGCGGCGCCCGCCGCCCCCGCTCCCCCGCCATTCGAGGTAATAACGCGCGGATCCAGCGGCGTTTTTACCTCGAATCGGCCGAGGGGAGGGGGCCGATTTACCCTTGACGTATGCCGTCTCCCGCCCTGCGCCGCGCCCTCGCCGACGCGCGCCTCCATGTCGTCACCGGCAAGGGGGGCACCGGCAAGACCACGGTCGCCGCGGCCCTGGCGCTGACCCTGGCCGCCGGCGGCAAGCGCGTCCTGCTCGCGGAAGTCGAAGGGCGGCAAGGGATTTCGCAGGTGTTCGACGTGCCCCCGCTCGGCGACGACGAGGTGCGCCTGGTCCACGATCCCAGTGGCGGGGAACTCTGGGGGCTCTCGGTGGACGCCAAGGCCGCCCTCATGGAGTACCTCCAGACGTTCTACAAACTCGGTCGAGCCGGTGCCGCCCTGGAGAAGGTGGGGGCCATCGACTTCGCGACCACGATCGCGCCCGGGGTGCGCGACGTGCTCCTCATCGGCAAGGTCTACGAGGCGGCCGGCCGCACCGCCGGTCCGCGGCGGGGCCAGGGGCGGCTCGTCTACGACGCGATCGTCCTCGACGCCCCGCCCACCGGCCGGGCCGTCCATTTCCTCAACGTCAACAACGAGGTGGCCGAGGTCACCCCGATGGGGCCGATCAAGGGCCAGGCCGAGTCGATCACGCGCATGTTGCGGGCCCGCTCGACCCTCGTGCACGTCGTCACCCTCCTCGAGGAGATGCCGGTGCAGGAGACCCTCGACGCGATCCGGGACTTGTCGGCCGCCCGGTTCGGCCTGGGCTGCGTCATCGTCAACCAGGAGCGCGAACCCTTGCTCTCAGCGTCGAGCCGGGCCGCCCTCCGCGCCGAGGGCGTCGCCGAACGGGTCCGCGCCGACCTCACCGCTGTGGGTGTGCGGCCGACCCACGGCATGGTCCGGGGCCTCCTCGCCGAGGCCGCCGCCCACCTCGAGCGACTCGACCTCGAGGAGGAGATGCGGGCCGCGATCCTCGCCCAGGATCTGCCCGTCCTGCACTTGCCCGCTCTCGCCGAGGGCATCGAGGGTGGCGGGCTCGCCGTCCTGTCGGATCTGCTGCGGAACCAGGGGGTGCGGTGATGGCCGGGACGGACCGTTTCGATGTCGACGCGCTCATCGAGGACCGCGGTGTCGGGGTGGTCGTCTGCTGCGGCTCCGGTGGGGTGGGCAAGACGACGACGGCCGCGGCGTTGGGGCTGCGGGCCGCCGAGGCCGGCCGGCGGGTCGTCGTGCTCACCATCGACCCGGCCCGGCGCCTGGCCCAGTCCCTCGGCCTCACCGAGCTCGACAACACCCCGCGCCCGGTCCGGGGCCTTGACACCTCGGCCGGTGGGTCGCTCGACGCGATGATGCTTGACATGAAACGGACCTTCGACGAGGTCGTCGAGGCCCATGCCACCCCCGAGAAGGCCGCCCAGATCTTCGCCAACCCCTTCTATCAGGCGGTGTCGTCGTCGTTTGCGGGCACTCAGGAATACATGGCCATGGAGAAACTCGGCCAGTTGCGGGCCGAGGCCGAACGCACCGGCGCCTGGGATCTCATCGTCGTCGACACCCCGCCGTCGCGCTCGGCGCTCGATTTCCTCGACGCCCCCAAGCGGCTCGGGTCGTTCCTCGATGGCCGGTTCATCCGGTTGCTCACCGCGCCGGCCCGGGCCGGGGGGCGGGCCTATCTCAGGGTGTTCGCTTTCGGGATCCAGTTGGCGTCGAACACGATGGGCAGACTGCTCGGTGGGCAGATGCTCGCCGATGTCCAGACCTTCGTCGCCGCGCTCGACACGATGTTCGGCGGGTTCCGCGAACGCGCCGACGTCACCTATGCCCTGCTCAAGGAGGCGACGACCGCGTTCGTCGTCGTCGCGGCCCCCGAGCGGGATGCGGTGCGTGAGGCGGCCTTCTTCGTCGACCGGTTGGCGCAGGAGGGTATGCCGCTCGCCGGGCTCGTCGTGAACCGGCTCCAGCCGCTGCCGGCTGCGTCGTTGACGGCACCCCGAGCACTCGCGGCCGCCGAGCAACTCCACGAATTGGGGGCCGAGACGCCAGTGTCCGCTGCCGGGGTTGGTCCTGCGCCCGCTCACCTGGACATCGCCAACGCGCCGGCCTCGAGCCTGTCGCTGACCGTCGAACTGCTCCGCCTGCACGCCGACACCGCCGCCGTCCGGGCCCGCCAACAGGCCCAGGTGAGCCGGTTTGCGGCGGCGCACCCCGGCATACCGATCATTGAGGTGCCCGCAGCGGCCGGTGACATTCACGACCTTGATGGGTTGCGCGCGATCGGTTCCGCATTCGCTGGTGGCTCCAACGGGTAGCACCCACCGCGGACCCGCACCGGCGGCGACCGGGACGGCATACCCCTACGACGGCCTACCCGGTCGCGGCCTACAGGGGTGAGGGGGCTCCGCTCTTGGCGGCGGCGAGGGCAGCGGTCCAGGACTGCACTTCGGGGCGGCGCCGCAACAACGCCCGCCGTTCCCGCTGCGTCATCCCGCCCCACACGCCGAAATCGACACGATTGTCGAGGGCGTCGGCGAGGCATTCGGAGACCACCTGGCAGCCACGGCATACGGCCTTGGCGTCCCGCTGGGCCCGGCCCTGGACAAAGAGGGCGTCCGGGTCCTGATCCGAACAGGCCCCAAGGCGTGCCCAATCCCTGATCCAGGCCGCGGCGGGCCTGATCGCCACCGCGGCTACCGCCATGACGTCCTCCGTACTACCCACGAACTGCGCCCCAAAGGACGGGCCGCCCTGGCGACCACCGACCGGGGGCCCGGCCTGCCGCATCGAACCTACGCAGCGCGCCCGTGCGGCTCCATGACCCACTCGGCCAGTTCGACGTAGTCCGAAGTAACTAGTTAGTCGGCGGTGAACAACCGCAACGCGCTGTCAGGTGACCGGGTTACGCTTGCGCTCATGCAGGCTCGTGGCCGGAACGTTTCGGCAGTGTTCAAACTGCTCGCTGGCTTTGCCGTGCTCAGCGTCCTCATGGGCCTGATGCTGGCGGGTTTGGCGCTGCCCGCCGTGGGTGCCATGGGCACGACCACCAAGGCTGGGGTCTCGGCCTTCGACAACCTGCCGAGCCAGTTCCAGATCAACCCGTTGGCGCAGCAGTCCGTCATTCTCGATGCCGATGGCAGCGTCATCGCCAACCCCTACGACGAGAACCGCATCGTCGTGCCGCTGGCCAAGATCTCGCCATGGATGCAGAAGGCGCAGATCGCCATCGAGGATGCCCGGTTCTACAGCCATGGCGGGCTCGACCTGCGCGGTTTCAGTCGTGCGCTCATCTCCAACTTCTCCGGCGGCGACGTGCAGGGCGCCTCGACCCTCACTCAGCAGTACGTCAAGATCACCCTCCAAGAGAATGCCCTGCGCCGCGATGACCAGGCCGCCGCCAAGGCGGCGACGGCCAAGAACTACATGCGCAAACTCCAGGAACTCAAGTACGCCCTCAATGTCGAGCAAACCCTGACCAAGGACCAGATCCTCGCGGGCTATCTCAATCTCGTCTACTACGGCGACCAGGCCTACGGCGTCGAGGCGGCCGCGCAGAACTACTTCGGCGTCACTGCCGCCGAACTCAATTTGAGCCAGGCGGCGTTGCTCGCCGGCATCGTCCAGCAACCGACTCGCTACAACCCGGTCCTCAACCCGCAGGTGGCCCAGGCGCGCCGCGACCAGGTGCTTACCCGGATGCAGGACCTCGGCGTGGCCAAACCCGACGAGGTGGCCGCCGCGAAGGCGATTGCGGTGCCGTCGATGATCCACAAGAAGGAATCCAAGGGCGTGTGCCACCGCTCGCCCGAGCCCTACTTCTGCTCCTATGTCATGGCTTGGCTGCAGAAGTCGCCGCAGATGGCGGCGCTGGGGGCCACGCCGGCGGAGCGCCTGAAGAACATCAACCAGGGCGGGCTGACGATCCAGACGACGTTGCGCCCGGGGATGCAGCGCGTCGCGTATGACCGGCTCGTCGAAGCGGTGCCGGTCGGCAACGACGACAACCTGGGGGCGGCGGCCACGATCATCGAGCCGGGGACGGGGCACGTGCTCGCGATGGCGCAGACGTCGAGTTTTGACGCCACCCAGGTCGTGTGGAATGCCGATCAGCAGTACGGCGGCGGCACCTACGGCTGGCAGTTCGGTTCGACGGCCAAGATGTATGCGCTGGTCACCGCCCTTTCCAAGGGTATGCCGCTCAGTAGCGAGATCTATGCACCCAACGCTGGGCCCGGCAGCCCCTATAGTTTCCCGGCCAATGCCGCCTCCGACGGCTGCCGGAGTTCGGGCCCCTGGCCGGTGTCCAACGACTACAGCGTTGGCGGCTCGATGCCCCTGCAGAAGGCGATCAGCCAGTCGATCAACACCGCGTTCGCTGCCCTGACCTTGAGCCTGGGGCCGTGCGTGGTCCGCGACACGATGACCAAGATGGGCCTGCACATGGGCAACGGGCAACCCATCGACGGGGTACCGGCCGCGGTGGCCCTGGGAGCGGGCACGACGACGCCGATGACGATCGCCTCGTCCTTTGCGACACTGGCGGCCCGCGGTTCCTACTGCGAGCCCTTCCCGGTGGCCGCGATCCTCACGGCCGAGAAGAAGCCCCTCGAAGTGACCAAGTCCTCTTGCAAGCAGGTCATCCCCGCAGAGGTAGCCGACGGAGTCAACCAGTTGCTCCAAGGCCCACTGCGTGACGGGACGGCGGCAGGCTCTTGGGATTGGAGTCGCCCGGCTGCCGGCAAGACGGGGACGACCGACAACCACAACCAGTCGTGGTTCGTCGGCTACACCCCGCAATTGTCGACGGCCGTCTGGGTCGGCAACGTCATCCCCGGCGAGAACGGCCACATGTTCACCCTCAACGGGAAGTGCTTCGGCTCATACGGATGCCGCGGGTCCGTCTTCGGTGGCACGATCGCGGCCCCCGTCTGGGGCAAGATCATGTCTCAGGTCAGCGACGGGATGTCCGTCGTCAACTTCACCGACCCCACCGATGTCGTGGCGAGCGGCACCCAGGTCGACATCCCGCGGGTAACCGGGATGACTCAGGACGAGGCCGCGGCTGCCCTCCAGGCGGCGGGCTTCACGACCTACGTGCGAGGTCAGGTCGACAGCGGCCAGCGCCGCGGCATCGTCGTCGGCACGAGCCCACGCGGTCAGGCGCCACAGGGTTCGGCGATCGGGTTGCTTCTCTCGAGCGGCCAAGCCCCCGCACCCTCGCCTTCTGCCGTCCCGGGAGCGACGCACTCGCCGTAGACGGGACCTTCGGCCCGGACGGGTGACCGCATCCTCGCCAAGGACGGAGGACCGTGGGCAGCCCGCACGCCCGGGCTGGACTCAGGTGGTCAGTGCGGCTCGCGCCGCCGCAGCCACCCGACCACCGTCGGCGCGCCCGGCAACTTCGGCTTGGGCGAGTTTCATGACCTTGCCGAGGTGCGGCATACCGGTAGCGCCGGTGGCCGCGACAGCGCGAGCCACGATGTCGGCGAGTTCGGCGTCGGTGAGTTGGGCGGGAAGGTAGGTCTGCAGGATCGCCAACTCCGCTTGCTCCGCGGCGGCGAGTTCGGCGCGCCCGGCGGCGGTGTATGCCGCGGCCGCCTCCTTGCGCTTCTTGGCCTCCTTGGCGAGGACCTTGAGGACCTCGTCGTCGGTGAGTTCGCGGGCCTGGTCGCCGGCGACCTCGGCGGTGGTCACGCCGGTCAGGGCCATCCGCAGGGTGCCGGCGCGGACCTTGTCGTGGGCGCGCATGGCGTCATGGAGGTCGTGCTGGAGGCGGGCCTTGAGCGTGTCGGACATGGGTCCAGTGTCGCACCGGGTGGTGAGCGGGCGCGCCCGCTTTTCCTCCCGCGGCTCCTCCCGCGGCTCCTCCCGCGGCTCCTCCCGCGGCTCCTCCCGCGATTCGAGGTACTACCGCGCGGATTCCCCGGCGTGTTTACCTCGAATCGGCGGGGGTGCGAGAATGGGCGGATGCGTGCGTGGATGGCCGGGGTCGGCGGGGTGGTCGCTGCGGGGGCGGCTGGCTTGGCGTATGCGTCTGTCGTCGAACGTAATTGGTTCACGCTGCGGCGGTTCACGGTGCCGGTGTTGCCCGCGGGTGCGGCGCCGATCCGGGTGTTGCAGGTCTCCGATCTGCACCTCGTCCCCCGGCAGCAGCGCAAGATCGAGTGGGTGCGCTCGCTGGCTGCGCTCGAGCCGGATTTCGTCGTCGACACCGGCGACAATTTCGCGGCGATGGATGCCGCGCCCGCGCTGGTCCACGCCCTCGGGCCCCTCATGGATCGCCCCGGGGTCTTCGTCATGGGGTCCAACGACTACTACGCGCCCTACTTCAAGAATCCCGCGGTCTATCTCACCCACCGCGACTCTCTCAATGGGATCGACAAGCCGATGCTGCCGACCGACGAGTTGCGCTCGGCGTTCACGTCAGCGGGGTGGCTCGACCTCGACAACGCCCGGACCACGGTGACCATGGGCCCAGACGTGCTGCCCGTGGAGTTGGTCGGCGTCGACGACCCGCACATCGAGTTCGATGACTATGCCGCGGTGGCCGGGCCAGCCTCGCCGGCTGCGGCGCTTACGGTCGGCATCATGCACGCGCCCTACCAGCGGGTCCTCGACGCGATGACCGCCGACGGCGCGGGGCTGCTCATCGCCGGGCACACGCACGGTGGCCAGTTGGCGCTGCCCTTCGTCGGGGCCTTGGTGACCAACTGCGACCTCGACCGGGGGCGCGCCAAGGGCATGTCCCGTTGGTGGCCGGGCGCCGGCGCCGCGGGGCGGGGGGCGCCCGAACCGGCGGACGCGGCATACCTCCACGTGTCGGCCGGGCTGGGAACCTCGCCCTACGCGCCCGCCCGCTTCGCCTGCCGCCCGGAGGCGACGCTGCTCACTCTGGTGGCGCGCGGCTAGCCGGTGGGCGAAACCGATTTCGGGGTATGCCGCGGGGTCGGCTATCCTGCGGTGGTTGCCCTCTGGGCGACAAGCCACGGGGTGTGGCGCAGTTTGGTAGCGCGCTTCGTTCGGGACGAAGAGGTCGCAGGTTCAAATCCTGTCACCCCGAC
>JAKOPT010000099.1 GCA_029778715.1 Actinomycetes bacterium
CAGCGGGCAGACCACCCACCGGGTCTTCTACGGTGACGGGTCGACGACGTGGACCGGCATGGACCTCGTGACCACGGCGGGGCGCGCTGAGGTCGCGGCTCTCGTTCGGTCGGCGGTGCGCGCGTCGGGTCACGCCACGCTCGACCCCGACGAGGTCGGCGCAGCCGGGGTCGACGCGTTGCTCACCGACCTCACCTTCTCTGCCGCGGGTGACCTGGTGCTCCTGCTTGATCAGGGCACGGTCGCGCCGTTCTCCGCGGGAAACCTCACCGTGACCGTCCCCCAGGCGACCGCGGTGCCGTTGTTGTCCGAGCGGGGCCGACGGGTGGCCGACGCCGTGCGATCCGGCCTGCCGTATGCCGTGTCCGTCCCGACCTCGGCGGCGCCCACCCCAGTCGCGCCGGCTACCCCGGTCGCTCCTTCTCCGGTGCCGCCGGCCAGTCCCGCCGTGGCACCGCCGCCCGCTGCCGCTGCCGCTGTCGACTGCGCCGCCCTCGCGTGCGTCGCGCTGACCTTCGACGACGGCCCGGGCTCACTGACCGGGACCCTGCTCGATCGGCTCGAGGCCGCCGGAGTCGTGGCCACCTTCTTCGTCCTGGGTCAGAACGTGCGGATCCATCCCGACCTGGTGACCCGGATGGTTCGCAGCGGCATGGTCGTGGCCAACCACACCTGGGACCACCGCGACATGAAACGACTCTCCCTGAGTGAGGCGCGCTCCGAGGTCGATCGGACCTCGGCCGAGATCGCTCGGGTCACGGGCGTGTCCACGACCTTGTTGCGCCCGCCCTACGGCTCGATGTCACCGCAGACGGCGACACTTGGGCAGGCCATCATCCTCTGGGACGTCGACACCGAGGACTGGAAGAACAGGGACGCGTCGATCACCACCACTCGGGCTTTGGCAACCGTGCGCCCGGGGTCGATCATCCTCATGCACGACATTCACGCGAGCACCATCGAGGCCGTGCCCGCCATCATCGCCGGGCTCAAGGCGCGTGGGTTCACGTTGGTGACCGTCCCCCAGTTGCTGGGCAACCCCCAACCGGGCAAGGTCTACACCCGGCGCTGAACCGCCGGATAGGCCCAGCCCGCGCCGCGGACCTTCGTCCACACGACGACCACGAGCGGCCAGAGGGCGGTCACGGCATACAGGAGCACCTCGCGCGCCCCGTCGGTGTCCGCGC
>JAKOPT010000100.1 GCA_029778715.1 Actinomycetes bacterium
GACATACATGCTGGTAGGGCTGGGCGGGGGCGTGACCCTTTATCTGACTGGTGCTCTGCTGGGCTACCGATGGACTGATCAGTCCGACCCCCGTCAGCGTTGCACGGCGCCGGCCGGTCGGGCATGACCTAATACGAGCCTGGCCCAAGCGGGGGCCTGGTGTATGTCCTGTCTGACCGGTCCGGCCGGCGTCGACCCACCGGAACGGAAGGGCAGGACCCATCATGACAAACCCGCAGGCGGGGATCGGCGGCGTCGACTCCCACAAGGACACCATCCACGTCGCGGTCATCACCGCGGTCGGGCAGCCGGTTACGGACCGCGAGTTCCCCACGACGGAAGGCGGATACCGCCGCGCCGTTGCCTGGCTCATCGAGCATGGCCCCCTCCAAGCGGTCGGCATCGAGGGCACCTCCAGCTACGGCATAGGGATCACCACGGCGGTGACAGCAGCCGGGATCCGGGTCGTCGAAGTCAACCGCACTCGCCCCGCCGAACGCCGGCGTCAAGGCAAGACCGACCAACTTGACGCCTACCGGGCCGCTCGGTCGGTGTTGACCGGCGAGGCCAGCACAGACCCCAAGAGTGCGTCGATCGAGCCGCTACGTGCCCTCACCGTCGCCCGCCGTTCCGCAGTGAAGGCCCAGCAGGCGGCGTGGCGTCAGATCGGGGCGCTGCTGGTCAACGCACCTGCCCGGCTACGGGACCGGTACCGCGATCTGTCAGAGGCGAAACTCGTTGCCAGCCTCACCAACACGCGTCCCGAACAACAAGCCAATCCTGATCTGGCCGACACGATGCACGCCCTGCGCGCGCTGGCTCGACGCCATCGCGCCCTCGGTCAGGAAATCACCGACCTCGAGGCCCGGATGGCCGCACGCGCCACGTCCACCAACCCCGCCCTGCTGGCCATGAAAGGTGTCGGGCCGGTCATCGGAGCCCAGCTGTTGATCACCGCCGGCGACAACCCCGACCGGCTCCGCAGCTCGGCCTCGTTCGCAGCCTTGTGCGGCACCGCCCCGATCCCGGTGAGCTCCGGTCGCACCGACCGTCACCGCCTATCCCGCGGCGGGGACCGGCAAGCCAACGCCGCCCTGCACCACATAGTCAAGGTCCGGATGTCCTACGATCCAGCGACCCGCGCCTACCGCGATGCTCACCTGGCCAAGGGCTGGACCACCAAAGCAGTCTTCCGTGCCCTCAAACGCGCCGTCGCCCGCGAGGTCTTCCAAGCACTGGCCGGACACTGCGCCGTCCCCGACTACAGCGACCTCCGGCCCGCCCGCCGAGCCAAGAACCTGACCCTCACAGCCGCCGCCCACCACCTCGGGGTCTGGCCCGCACGCGTCGGAGAACTCGAGCTCGGGCGACGACCCAACAACGAACTGGCCACCCGCTACCGCGCCTGGCTCAACGCTGCTTGACACGGAATAGGAGCATCA
>JAKOPT010000101.1 GCA_029778715.1 Actinomycetes bacterium
AGGCCGGCTGGTTCGACGAGCTCGTCGACGAGGTCTTCGCGCCCGGGGGGCTTTGGACCTGAGGCGTCGCGGGTCTCGCCGCGTGGGTGCGAGTTCCCTGGACGATGCGCGTCGCGCCGAGGAGGACGGCGCCTTTGAGACCCTCGGGTCAGGGAGTCGCGGTGTGCACTAGGTGAGCAGCTGGCAGATCAGGCCGCCAACCCGGATTTGGTGTCTCTCACGATCGGTGGCTGCGCGCTTCGGCGATCTCGCGTCCTGGAGAGTGACGAAAATCGGGTTGACGCCCGCGCTCGGGAAAACCCGGTTTTGGTGTCTCTCGGCGAGGCTGGGGCGTCGGAATCCACGTCCGGGCGAACGTGGGAGTGACCAAAATCGGGTTGAAGCCGATGCGCGGTCCCGGGAGGGTGCGGAGGGTCACGCCCAGGTGCGCAGGTCCCGCAGCGCCGGTCCGTGCAGGGGCGAGGTCAGCCAGGCCACGCCCGTCCGAGCGCCGAGGCGGACGACCAGCACGTGTGGCGTGTCGGTGAACACCAGGTGCGCGACGGCGTCCGACCCCTCGGTGCCCATCGCCAGCGCGACCGGCACGTCGTCGGGGCCGACCAGGTGGCGCGTCCAGCCGGGTCCGCCGGCCAGGCTGAGCGGGACGCCGTCCCAGGTCAGCGCCAGCGTCCAGCGGTCCCCGTCCCGTGAGGCACGGGCGTCGGTGACCTCCGGGACGCACCCCTGAACCGATCCCGGCGCGAGAACTGGACGCGGCGGCACGACGGCGGCACTCCACGGTCCGGACGCGCCGGCGTCGGTCGGCATCGGGAGCGCCAACTCGCCGGGCGATGCCCACGGCTCCGCCAGCGCCGGGACGAGGTGCTCGAACACCAACTCGAGCACCGCCTTGCCGCCCTCGATTCCGCCGCCGGTCAGGGTGATCGTCGCCTCCCGCTCGGGCAGGACGAAGCTGAACTGACCGTACGCACCGTCCAGTCGGTACCCCTCGCGGCCGCCCCACACCTGGTAGCCGTAGCCGAGCGCCCA
>JAKOPT010000102.1 GCA_029778715.1 Actinomycetes bacterium
GGGCGTGGGTTGGGGGCGGTCATGACGGACTTGGCGTTACGCCGGTTGTCGGGGCGGGGCGTGGGGGAGGGTCAGCCGGTGATGGTGGACCTGGTCATCACCGACCGGTCCCTCCTCGGTGCCGGTGACCTCACCCGGTCCACCACCGAACCGGCCAATGTGCCCGGGTATGGCCCCATCCCAGTTGAGGCTGCCTGGGCGTGGCTGGGCGACCTTCACACCCCCGCCAAGGTGCGGCGGTTGTTTACGAGTGTGGATGGGCGGGACCTGGTCGCCATGGACTCCCGGGCCCGGGGGTTCACCGGGGCCCTGGCGGACATGATCCGGTTACGGGACCAGTCGTGTGCCGCACCCTGGTGTGACGCCCCCATCCGCGATATCGACCACACCCACCCGTACCGGGACGGCGGGGCCACCAGTTACGTCAACGGCCAAGGGTTATGCCGGAGGTGCAACGACACCAAAGAACAACCCGGCTGGCACGTCCACACCCACCCAGACACTCAGGCAAATGGCGCACCCCAGTCCTCCACCCCCAACCCCGACCAGAGCGGCCACGCCGAGGCCGGAACCACCCGGCGCACCACCTGGACCACCCCCACCGGACACACCCACACCACCAGCCCACCACCCCTACTCGGACCCGGCTGGCACCCACCCCAACCAGCCCCCGCAGACGACAAGGCTGAGGACCGATTCGGTATCCCAAGCCCCGGCCGGCATGCCACCGTCAACCCCAACCAGGACAATGAGGCCGAGCCCCGGCGGACCACCCCCACCGGAGACACCCATGCCACGAGTCCACCGGCCCTACTCGGACCCGGCTGGCACCCGCCCCCGCCGCCTGATCTGGCCGACGACACCAGCCCACCACCGCTCGGACCCGACTCCCACGCGACCCCACCACCAACCGTCGTCGAGGACAAGGGACCCCCGCCCCTTGTTCTCATCGACATCATCTGGACCCCGAACAGCGGCCTGGAAATCCGCCTCGACGCCGCCTAGCCACGCCCACCAACGGCACACTCCGTCGGGTCACCCAGGCCCCAGCGGGACGTCCACTGCCAGACCGCGAAACTCGGCGCGGTGCACTGCGTGCACCAGATCGAACAAGCCCCAGCACCACAGCCCCAAACCTCGAGCGCGTCCTCACGATCCCGGCACCCACCGCAGCATCCACGGCACGGAGCAACCCGGCGAACGCCGCGTACGTGATCCGGATTGCGGTGTCCCGCGGCCACCACAGGAAAGCCGCTCGCCTGCGCCCGTTTGCCCTACGGGGAGGCATCAGCGGACTTGCGGTGGGAAAGGGGCACTTCGCCCCCCGACAGTCGGGGTGCGAAGTGGACGTTAGGCACTTCAGGCGGGAAAGGAGCGACCGGTGGGGCGGGCACCCCAACTACTCGGGCTCACGCAGAGCAGCGTCACGCCGACATCGCACCACAACCCCTGACGCCGGGCCGGGCAAAACGCGGCAGCGCATCCCCACGCGGGCGGGCCGAAGACAAGGTCTTGCACCGTTCCGGGCCGGGCAAAACGCGGCAGCGCATCCCCATGCGCGAGGGCGGATGTTCGGGGCCTTGGGAGTGCACTCCGACCTCGCGCGCGCAGCCCCGAGCGCCAGCACGGGTGGCCGCCGGATCAGTGCGGCAGCAGCAGCAAGCCGTCGCGCGCCACGTCCCGGATGAACGCGACGATCTCGGCCCGCACCTCGGCATCGTCGGCACCGAGCAGCCCGGCGATCGCCGCCGCCGCCGCCCGGGCCGTCAACTCCCCGTCGGTCACCGACGCGAACGCCGCGGTCACCGTCGTCAGCGGCACCGTGCGCCGCAGCCCGCCGCCCTGGTGCCACAGGATGCGGCTCGGATCGGCGGCCCCGGGCCGGGTATGCCGCTCCTCGTGAACATCCGGCGCGGCCACCCACGCGGTGTCAAGGATCGTGTCGTCGTCGTGCTCGACCAGCCAGGCCCGAGCCGCAAGACCGGCAAGGACAGAGGGCCCCATCGGCGACTCGACCGGGTGGCGCACCTCGACCAGGTCGACGAACGGCGCCCGATCGACCACCGGGCGATGCAACGTAATGATCCCGAAGCCGATCCCGACCACGTCTCGGCTGGCGAAATCGTCGAGCCAGGCGGCATACATCCGGTCGAAATCGGCGGTGCCGCTGTGGTGACCGCCGTCGCGAGCCCAGGTCTCGGCATACTCGGCCGGGTCCTGGACCTCGCGCTGGACCACCCACGCGTCCAACCCGGTGCCGGCGACCCAGGCGCCAACCCGGTCGGTCCACTCCTGGCCGGCAGGGATTTCCCAGTTGCCGAGGAATTGGGCGATGCCGCCGGGTTCCAGGTGGGCGCCGATGGCCGCGACGAGGTCGGCGACGACGGCGTCCCCGCTGGCGCCGGCGTCGCGGTACTCGAAAAGCGGCACCTCACCGGTGCGAGGCGTGATGACGAAGGGCGGGTTGCTCACGATGAGCGCGAACCGTTCGCCGGCCACCGGCTCGAGCATCGACCCAGCCCGGACATCCCACTGCGTCTCGTTGAGGGCGGCGTTGAACGCGGCGTAGGCCAGGGCCCGCTCGGAGAGGTCGGTGACGGTCACGTCGTCGGCGTGGGTGAGCAGGTGGAGGGCCTGTATGCCGCACCCGGTGCCGACATCGAGGGCGCGCCCGACGCGCGGGCGGGGTGTCCAGGAGGCCAAGGTCGTGGAGGCCCCGCCGATGCCGAGGACATGGTCACCGGGGAGGGGGCTGCCCGTCGCGAGTTCGTCGAGGTCGGAGGCGATCCAGTGGTCGGTGCCGTCCGCGGCATACGGGCGCAGATCGGCGAGCGCGACGACCGCGTCACCCTCGGCCGCCACCAACCCGAGGGCGAGGGCGCCGACAAGCCCCAGGGTGGGCAGGGCGGCCTGAACATCGGCGGCATCGACGGGATCGCCGAGGTTGAACAAGCGGATGAGCGTGGCCACCGGCCGCGGGTCGTCGGCCGTGCGTCGTTGTGCGGGGAGGGCCTGCTCACGGTCGAGGGCGGCCATGGCCATGGGGTCGAGGACCTCCGCGATGCCGGCGACCGTGAAGGGCGCGGCGCGCAGGTCGGCGCGGAGGGCGGCGATGAGGTCGGGGTCGACGCGGGGCGGGTTCGTGGACATCGCCTGTCAGCCTATCCGCCCCCGCATAACCGACCCTTGACGCGCCACGGCGGCGCGTGACGAAGCCCCTGACGGACCACGGGCGGCAGCGAGCCGGTATCACGACGGCGCTGAGGCGCTCCTTACAGTGTCGGGGGCGCAGGGGGCCCCCGGCACATCAACGGGGGTGCAAGCGGCCCTCCACTCATCACCGGGGGACGCAGGGGGTCCCCGCACACCCATCCAAGGAGGCGCCATGCCCGGTTGGTATGTCCATTTGGAGGCGGCCCACGACACCGCCCGCAGACTGCGGGACGGCACGGTCCCGCCCGGGTTCGCCATTCCGGCGGCCCAAGCCCAGGCCATCGGCGAGCACTGCCACACCTGGCGCAACTACCTCGAACTCGGCTCGCTCGGCCCCGACCTGTTCTACCTGCTCCCCGACTTCAAGAACACGACCGGCCAGGTCATTCGCCAGGTCGTCCAATGGGCTCTCGACGTCTGGGAGGAAATCGACAAGGAGTTCGTCAGCAAATGGGAGAAGTGGATCGAGCCGATCTCGACGAACAACGCCCAGTTGGCCTCGCAGCTGACCGGCGGATTGTCGACTCAACTGGCCCAGGTGCTCGACGACCTCACCAAGGCGATCTGGGCCGCCTTCAAGGGGCTGCTCGCCTCCATGGGCGACTGGTTCGGGATCCTCACCTCGGGCGTGCCGCAAGGCTACGGCGACGACGCCTTCTACTGGTCGGACATGTTCCACTACCGCCGGACCTACCAATTCCCGTTCGTCCTCTTCCAGCAGGCCCAACAGGCCCTGGCCAGCGCGAACACCACCGAGGCGACCCAAGACGCCCAGGCCCGGATCGCCTTCGCCGTCGGCTGGATGTCGCACTGCGCGACCGACGTCACCGGGCACCCGTTCACCAACGCCAAGTCCGGCGGCCCGTACCGCGACCACTGGCAACGCCACCACCTCGTCGAAAACCACATGGACTCGGAGAACTACGACGCCCGGCACCCCGGTCCGCTCTACGGCGAATACGGCACGTCGGCGCTGCACTTCCGGCTCGCCTTCAGGCACCGTGACGACGCGCCCTACAACGGCCGAGACGACGCCCCGGCATACGACTACTGGACCGGGTTCCCGGCCTACGACAACGGCGACGGACCCACGCCGACGGCGACGCGGCATACGTTCTTCGACCTCGACACCGGCCCGCTGCCCAGTCACCTGGTTGACGGGCTGCTCACGGCGATGACGAGCGTCTACGGCAGCGAGGGGCCGCACATCCTGCTCCAGGACCCGCAGTACAGCGCGACCGACCCCGGCACCGGCGACCCCAACGGGCAGCCGAACGCCGATGCGATGAACCAGATGTGGGAACTGGCCTACCGCTACCTGAAGATGATCTCCAGCGACGCGATCAGCCTGCGGTTGCCGCCGCCGCCTTCGGTGTTCACGGACCACTCCTTCCCCACCCCGCCCGGCGGCGGCAGTTCGGGGATCGACAGCGACCCGAGCCGCGGCGCCGACGTCGACGATGACGACTCGTTCAACCTGCTCGACCTGCTGCTGGCCCTGTTCGCCTGGGTGGTCTATCTCGCGCAGGTCATCGTGTGGTTGGCGACCGTCCTGCCCGGACTCATCGTCGACATCTCGACCTTCCCGGCGCGCGAGGTCATCTACTGGGCGGTCATCGTGCCCGCCTGGAACCTCTACCTGCTCGCCCGCCGCGCCCTGGTCATGTCCGGGTTCGCGATGCCCAAGCCGGGCGAGGTCAGCACCGGGCTGACGACGCTCGGCACCGACGGCACCTTCAACATCGCCGCCCTCCTCGATTCCCCGATCGGGGTGTCGAGTATGCCGCTGCCGATCACCGAGCCCTCGGGCCGGCTCAACCCCGCAGAGGCGGTCGGGCTCGACCACGCCTACCCGCGTGGGGTCGTCCGCGACCTGCCCTCGGCCTTGTCGCGCCCCGATCTCGTCGGCGCTCTCGGTCTCACCGATCCACTGCGGTATGCCGCGGACGCCACCGGTGACGTCTTCAAGGCCTCGGAGTGGATCGCGCCGTGGCGTTATCCGCTGACCAACCAGGCCGGTGCCGGGGTCGCCCAGGAGGGCGAGGGCACGGTCGTCGGTCCGTATGCCGTGGGCACCAGTTCCATCGTGCTCCTCTCGGCGCTGACCGGCAACGATGCGGCCCGGCACGACCTGGAGAAGGCGAGCAACCCCGCCGAGACCAGGGCGATGCTCGACGCCTGGCTGCCCGCGGGCGGTCACCTGGGCGGGCCGATCGAGTACGGCCTCTACCTGGTCGGCCGGATGGCCGCCGAGGTCGCCCAAAACGACTTCGACGTGCCGGACTTCAACCTCGACAGCGACCGGGGCTATGCCTGGCACTGCTGGGACTACGACCGTGGGCCGACTCCGTGCGTGCCCAAGATCGACCCCGTCGGGGCCGAGGACTACAGCTACCGCAAACCCTGCACGTCTCCGCAGCTCTTCCACGCCGACCATGACTGCCCTAGTGATCCGGGCCGCTGGTACGACGAGTCGGCCGACCTGGCCGTTCACTACCTCCCGGGGGCCGACCCGGGGACCTGCGCGCCGCCACGCAGACATGACCTCAACACCGATCTCGGGTGGCGTGACCGGATCCGTAAGGGAAGGGGCTGACCATGCCACGCGAGAAGCACCCACGGCTCACGCCCGAACAAGACCGGCAACAGCGCGGCGATTCCCCGCCCGGCGCCATCGGGGCCTCCACCCCGCTGCCCAGTGGCGAGCTCGACCCGAACTGGCAGCCCTCGGGCACCGGTGCCGAGGCGGCCGGCTGGATCAAGGAGCACGGCGGGACCGCCCCCGGCCATGACGGGCACCGCCCGCGCCAAGAGGACGTCTACCCCTACCTGCTCATCCGGGGGCACAGCCCCGGGGATCGGGGGGCTCGCCCGCTCTGGCCGCCCGTGGCCTGCTGGGAATCCCCCGACCTCATGCTCATCGACGCGACCTACACCGGGCCGTTTTCGCTGGCCCAACTCGTCACCAATCCGGTGGCGGGCCGGCGCTACCGGGTGTTCGTCCGCATCTGGAACCTCGGGCTCCTCCCTGCCATCGGCGTCCACGTGCGCGCCTGGGCCGTCAACCCCGGGTTCTTCGGGGGCGACCCCAACAACCCGGCATACCAACCCGTCCTCATCGGTGGGGCGATGGTCAACCTCGAAGACCGCACCCGGCCCGGCGCCATGCAGGTGGTCGAGATGGACCGCACGTGGGACATCCCGCTGACGCTGACCGGTCACGAATGCCTCATGGCGTCGGTGACCTGTCCGCTCGACCCGTGGGGTGGCGCGCTCGACGCCAACAACGACCGGCACGTGGGGCAACGCAACCTCACGATCCTCGCCGGGCCGGCGCCCGCGAAGGAACTCATCTGGACTCTCGGGTCGATGGTGACCAAGTCCGGCACGCTTGAGATCCTGCACGGCGGGGCCGCGGTCACTCCCCTGCTCCAGGGGCTCATCGGGCGCACGAAGACGGAGTGGAGCACCCGCAACCGGCGCGCCCCGGCCGCCAAGGCGCTCCGGCTCGGGGTGACCACCGGTCAGGGCCAGCACCTCGCGACGATGTTCGCGACGGGGGACGGGTGGCTGGTGGCCGACAGCGCCAAGGTGTGGGCGATGGCCCTCGAACTGGGGATGGTGGAGCGCGACCGGACGAAGGTGGCGAGGCCGCTGGCTACTCCCGGGATGACGAGGGCGCTCCTGGAGAAGATGGGACCGGACCGGGCCGCTCGCCTCGGGGTGACGCTGCGCGGCGAGGCCGGGGATGCGCTCCTCGAGGGGCTGGTGCGCCTGTGGGGCATCGACCGTCTGCGCGGTGCCGATCTGGCGCGCGCGATGGGCGGGGAGGCACCGGAAGCGCATCTGCTGCGGTTCGCGTTCCAGGACCCGGAGACGCGCACGTCGGGCGGCTACTCGGTGATCGCCATCGGTGCGTGACACGCGGCGGGTGCGTCAGGTGCCGCAGTAGGTCAGGTAGCCCTCGGTGAACCCCTCGGGTGCCGGCGCGGCATACCGCTCCCGACCGGGACGCTCGATGAACGGGTCGCGGACCGCCGACAGTAACTCCTCGAACGGCGCCAGGTCCCCCTCGGTCGCGGCCGCCAAAGCCTCCTCGACGAGGTGGTTGCGGGGGATGTATGCCGGGTTGACCCGATCCATCGCGTCGGCCACCGCCGCGACATCGGCGCCGCCGAAGGCCGCGAGCCAGCGCTGCTGCCACCGGTCCCAGCCTGCGCTGTCCGTGACGAGCATCCGCACGCGGTCCGTTTCGCCGCGCAGAACCCGCGCGAGCAGCCGGAAGGTGCGGGTGTGGTCGAGCCGGTCGGCGGTCATCAGGTCGAGCAGGTCGGCGATGAGGGCTTCGTCCCGGGCCGGGTCGGTCTCGGCGGCGTGGGTCAGGCCGGTCTTGGCGCGCATCCGGGCCAGGTATGCCGCGTGATACTCGCCCTCGAACCCGCGCAGCACCTGCGTGGCCGCCTCGATCACCTCGCCCACGACGGTCTCGTCCGCGGCGTCGGGAACTTGGAGCGGCAGGAGCGTCTCGGCATACCGGGCCAAGTTCCATTGCGCGATAGAGGGTTGCGCGCCAAAGCGATACCGGCCGGCAGTGTCGATCGAACTGAACACCGCCTGCGGATCATGTGCCTCGAGGAACGCGCACGGCCCGAAGTCGATGCTCTCCCCAGACAGGGCCATGTTGTCGGTGTTCATCACGCCGTGGACGAAGCCGAGCGCCATCCAGTCGGCGAGCAACCGCGCCTGGGCGGAGACGACCGCTGCGAGCAGGCCGAGGTGGTCACCGTCGGCGACGTGCGGGTGGTGGCGTTCGCGCACGTATGCCGCGAAGCTCGCCTGTCGCTCGACGCTGGCCCGGTCCCGCACGTACTGGGCGGTGCCGACGCGCAGGTGCGACGCGGCGACCCGGGTGAGGACGGCGCCGGGCAGGGGGGTGTCGCGCTGGACCGTTTCGCCGGTGGCGACGACGGCGAGGGCCCGGGTCGTGGGGATACCGAGGGCATGGAGGGCTTCGCCGACGAGGACCTCACGCAGCATCGGCCCGACGGCGGCGCGCCCGTCGCCACCGCGCGAGAAGGGGGTACGGCCCGAGCCCTTGAGGGCGACGTCCCGGCGGTGGCCGTGGCGGTCTCGGAGTTCGCCGAGGAGGTGGGCGCGGCCGTCGCCGAGTTGGGGGCTGTATTGCCCGAACTGGTGCCCGGCGTAGGCCTGGGCGAGCGGGCGGGCCCCATTCGGGACCTGGTTGCCGGCGAGATTCGCGGTGCCGTGCGGGGACCGGAGGGCATCGGGGTCGAGGCCGAGGTCGGTCGCGAGGTCGTCGTTGACGAAGAGCGGACCGGGGGCGGTCACCGGTTGCGGGTTGAGGCGGGCACCAAGCCAGGACAACCGGGCGGCATACGTGGTGTCCCACGGCGCCTCGTCGAGCGTGCCGAGCCCGGCGCGAGGAGGGGCCGACGGATCGGGCGCGACGAGGTCCATAGGGAGTGAAGGCGCGCGGGCCCGGGGATTATTTCGCGCCCCACGGACCGCGGTCCGGCGGCCGAGCCCGGCGCAACCGCGAAGGCGCGCAGAAAGTCGCGTCTACGCGGAGATATTTGTCCGCGTCAACGCGACTTTCTGCGTGCGGTTGCCGATCGCCCCCGGCGACCCGCGGGCCTCACCGCGCACGGCGGCTCAGCGCACGAGCACGAGCTGCCCGGATGCGCCGAGCCAGGGCCGCCGGATTGGCCAGGTCGCTCCACACGACACGTTCGACCTCGAACCCGAGGCGCACCAGAGCCGACTCTCGCAACTTCTCGCGGGCGAGGGCTTCGCGCCCCTCGGCGCCGTCATACTTCACCAAGCCATCGAACTCGACAATCACCACGTCATCGACGAGCAGGTCAACACGCGCCGGACCCTTGTCGGTGTCGAGCCACACCTGGCTGCGGCACCGGAAGCCCAGGTCGGTGAGGAGCAGCCGCGTCCGTGACTCACCGACAGACTCGGCCGCCGGGTCCGCCTTCCGGATCGCCCGAAAGGCAGCGTCCTGAGCGCGCGGGCTGGGAAGGGAAAGCGCGACGGTCTTCAATTCCTGTTCGGTGCACCACCCCCGCCAGAGCGCATGATCGATCGAGCACACCCCCGCCACGAGCCCGGTCGCGGCCGCCACCTGCACCAAAGCCAGGGGCAGTGGCACGCTGAGCCACATTCCCCGGTACACGAAGTACGAGGGGTGTGGGTGCATCCGTACCCCACTGTGCCGACGGGTCGCGGTCACGGCGCTGGCCACGTCGATCATCGCCAAGTCGACGCCGAAGGTGGGCACTCCAGCCAGGATGAGCGCCGCATGATGACTGGCTGCGTCTTTGCGCCGGCTCCGTAGGACCGCCTTGGTGACGAGCCGATAGCGGCGCTCGTAGGTGGCGGCGGCATACAGCGCGGCGTCGACGTACGCACCACGGCGCACGCGGACCAGTTCCCTACGCCGGCAGCAGCGCTCGAGGACGTTGACGTCCATCGCCAAGGGCGCGGCATCCGCCGTGCTCAACACCCCCTCTTGGGCGGCGAGCAGAGTTCGCAGGCGCGGATCCATACCCCCCACCATGACCCAGCCGGTCCTGCGATGCAGGGCTTTTCCACAGGTATGCCGCGAGCTGTGGATAAGTTGCTGACCCCGGTCGCTGACTTAGGTCGCCTATCGCCCCGTCGTGAGTCCCGCTCGCCCCCATCACCCAACGCGCGTCAACAATCGCCCACCGCTCGCCACCATCGCCAAACGCTCGTCACCGTCGCCAAACGCGCGTCAACAATCGACCAATAGGTGGCTTGTGTACGCAGGGAGGGACTCGCACCCGAGCCACAAGCTTTGCCGCCCGACCGAGAAGGCCGCAGCATCCGCGACTCGGGCGGGGGCTGCCTCAGGAGCGGGAGAAGGTGGCGGCCGCGGCGATCTGTTCGGGGGTGAGGATGATCCCGGTGTAGAGGGCGAACTGTTCGGCAGCCTGCAGGGCAACGATCTCGGCGCCGGTCACCACGCGTTTCCCGGCGGCCCGGGCGGCGCGGATCAGGGGCGTGTCGGGCGGCACCGCGACGACATCGACCACCACGTCGGCGGCTTCCACCACGTCGAGGGGGATCGAGAGGTCCTGCGCCTCCGCTCCCCCGGCCATCCCGATCGGGGTGGCGTTGAGGACCAGGCGCGGCCGGCGCGCGCCGAAGCCCGCGGCATACGTCAGGCCGTAACGCTCGGCGAGCGGGGCACCGGTGGCAGCGTTGCGGGCGACGACGAGCCCGCGCCCGAAGCCGACGGCCCGCACCGCGGCGACGCACGCCTTGGCCATCCCGCCGGACCCGACGACCGCGACATCGGCGTCCGGGTCGGCGGCGAGGTCGGCGGCCTGGGCGCGCAGGAGGCGTTCGACGGCGAGAACGTCGGTGTTGTAGGCGCGCAGGAGCCCGTCGTCGTTGACGATCGTGTTGACGGATTGGACCGCCTCGGCGGACGCGGTGAGTTCGTCGACGAGCGGGATGACGGCTTCTTTGTAGGGCATGGAGACGGCGGCGCCGCGGATGCCCAGCCCTCGGATGCCGGCCACGGCCCCCTCGATGTCACGCGGCGCGAACGCCTTGTAGACGAAGTCGAGGCCGAGCTGCTCGTAGAGGTAGTTGTGGAAGCGGGTGCCGATGTTGCTCGGGCGAGCGGCCAGGGAGATACAGAGCCGGGTGTCTTTGGTGATCGTGGCGGCGATGTCGCGCATGGAGGCCACCGTATGCCGTCCGGGTCAGCGCTGCGCGAGGGCCGCCAGAACCCAGGGCCACGCGATGCGTTCCTGTTCGAGGCGGATCGAGGCGCCGTGAATCCCCTCGACCAGGTCCTCGTAGAGCGCGCGCTCGGCCGCCGTGAGCGCACTCAAGTCGGCCCGCGTCGGGCGCCCCTCGCTCACCCACCGGTCCCGGTGCGCCAGGAGGGTCGCCTCGTCCATGAGCACCGACTCGACATGAGGCACCTGAGTGCGCAGCAGGTGGAGGATCGCGAACCCGTGGGTGTCCAGATCGCCCCAGTAGCGCACCCGCGGCACCGCTGGCCCGGGTGCCGCGCCCGGCCCCGGGGCCAGCCCCGGCCCCGGCCCCGCGGCATACCCCCCGCCGAAAAGCCACGGCACCCGCCGCAACCGGCCCGCGTCGAACCCGTGTCCCCACACGACCACCCCACCGACCGGGACCGGCACGCTGAGGAAGGTCACGAGGTTTTCCACGACGAGCACCTCGACCGGCGCCACCGCCAAAGCCGCCGCCTGCGCCACCGGCAACGCCACCTCGCTCACCCCCGCCGGCAACCCGCCGAGCGTCGGGCACACCCGCAGCCGCAGCAACGGCTCGACGTCGGCGAACCCGAACCGGCGCGCGAACCCCCGCGACCCGGCATACCGGCCGTCGCCCTTCTCCGGCACCAGCGCCTCGAGCCAGGTCGCCAACACCCCGGTATGCCGTTCGATGAGTTTGGTGTCCACGCCGGGGGCCGCGACCTCCCGCAGGTAGCGGCCGCTGCCGGCCTCCCGCGCCAACCACCCCACCGCGGCGAGCAACTGCGGCCACTCGTCCGCGAGCGCCAACGCCGCCAACGGGCGCGCGACCGCCCATTCGGCAACCACCGGCTGCGCGTGCGGCCCCGACCGGGCGACCTCCACCAGCTCCTCGACACGGGCCACCTCCGCGCCGACGCCGAGCAGCCGCCACCACTGGGCGTAGTCGGCGACGACCGCCCGGTCGGGCACGGCCAGGCGCCCGATGACGCGCCCACCCACCTCCCGCTCGATCAGGGCGTATGCCGCGCCGTCGCGGCTCCCCCGCACGAGGGCGTCGCGCCAGGCGCGCACCTCGCCGAGGGCAGCGCCGATCTCGCGCGGGGTCGGGGCGCGCACCGGCACCTCGAGCCTGGGGGCCGGTTCACCGCGCAGGTATGCCGTGAGCACCGACCCGTCACGCCAGCGCCGGGCCGCGCGCTCGGCGATCGCGGCCGGGGTCGTCCACGTCCTGCTCACGCCCTCACCCGGTCACCGGCCCGGCCCGCCGGAGCCACCCTGCGCCATCACCAATGCGCGCGCCTCGCGTTGCTCCTGGTACTCCTCGATCGTCAACGTCTGCAACCGCGAGCGCTGCCCGGTGCGGTTGTCGACGAACCCCACCGCCTGGACATAGGGCTCGATGACGTGCACCTTCTGCAGCGGCGTGACGACGAGCAACTGCAGCCCCAACTTGGCGAACAGGTCGAGGGCGTAGCGTGTCGACGCATCCGAGCCGCGCCCGAACGCCTCGTCGATGACCGTGAACCGGAAGTCCCGCGCCCGCTCCACGCCCCACTCCAACCCGAACTGGTAGGCGAGCGACGCGGCCAGGATCGTGTAGGCGAGTTTCTCCTTCTGGCCCCCGGACTTGCCGTCGGAGTCGGTGTAGTGCTCCCGCTCGGCCCCGCTCTCCACCTCGCGCTCGGTGGCCGCGAACACGAACCAACTCCGCACGTCGGTCACCATCTCGGTCCAGCGCCGGTCGACCTCGGTGAACCCGACCCGCCCGCGGAACCGCTCGATGATGGCCTGCACCCGCCGGAACCGCTCCTCGGAGTACTGGTCGTCGCTCGACAACGCGTCGTCGGTGATGGCCCGCACATCGGCGCGGAACCGGCGCACCTCCTCGTTGTCCGTCGGTTCGGTGAGCAGCGTGATCCGGGTGCCCGGGCTGTAGTCGATGGCGCCGAGGGACTCGTTGATCCGGTGGATGCGGGCACGAATGTCCTGCGCCGACTTGTCGAGCCAGGCCTGGAAGGCCGCGATGTCGTTGATGGTGTTCGTGTTGAGCTGCCGCTTGAACTCGGCCTCGAACCGGGGCAGGTCGTCGCTCGCGATCCGCTGATGCAGGTCGCGGTACTCGTTGCCGGCCGCGACATCGACCCCCAGTTCGGTGGTGTCCGCGGGCCAGGTCGCGCGGAACGCCGCGATGAGTTTGGCCGCCCGTTCGCGCGCGCTGCTCTGTTTGCGCTGGTCATCCTCGATGGCGGCGGCGAGGGCGTCACGCAGGTCCCGGTCGAGGGTCACCGTCTCGGCCAGGGTCGCCGGTGCGTGGCGCCGGGCTTCGAGCCTTGGGTATGCCGCCCGCACCCGCTCGAGGTCGTCCCCGGTGAGCGCGGCGAGGGTCGCCTCGGCGCCCTCCCGCTCGTGCTCCAGGGTGGCCAGGGCGTGTTTGCGGCCCCCGATGCGCTGGGTGAGTTCGTCGTGAGCGGCCTGGGCGCTCGTTAGGTCGTCCTCGACGGCGGCCAGCCGGGCCGAGAGGGCGTCGAGTTCGGCGTTGCCGCGCACGAGCCGATCGCGTTCGGCGTCGAGGTCGGCGATCCGGGCCGCCGGGGTCCGCCAGTCGAGGTCGGTCCACTGGGCGTAGGTGAGGAGCCGATCGAGGATGCTCGCCGTGCCGCTGCTCGCGTCGGACTGCTCCTGCGCCGCGCGCAACGCCGACCGCGCCGCCTCCAACGCCGTCGTCGCGGCCGCCGACGCGCCGAGCAGGGCGTCGATCTTGTCGGCGTTGGACCAGCCGAGCACCCACCGGGTGCGGTCGTCGATGGCGAACCGGTCGTCCTTCTCGTGCCGGCGCTCGACCTTGATCTGGCCCTGCCGGGTGACGGCCCGCCGGTGGCGCGCCAGGTCACCGACCGACTCGACCCGGACGTGATCGGCCCGGGCCGCTAACTCCTCGGTGACCCAGGCGGCATACGGGCCCGGTTTCACATCGAGTACGTCGGCGAGGATCGGGTGCTCGGCCAGCGGCGCCGAACGGCGCGCCACCGTGTCGCCGACCCGGAAGTAGACGAACCGGGCACCCAAGTGATGGTCGTCCACCCAACGGGAGGCGGCGGCATACAGGTCGACGGGGACGAGAACCGAGAGTGCAAAGCCACGCAAGACGCGCTCGGCGGCACCCCGCCAGGGCGCCTGGTCGTCACGGACCTGGATGAGTTCGCCGGCGAATGGCAGCCGCGCCCCCTCGACCCCGAGGTGGGCGGCAAGCCGGTCGCGGACAGCCAGGCTGCGCGAGTCGATGTTGCTCGCGCGCCCGCGCAGAGACCGCACCTCGCCCTTGAGTTCGTCGCTGACGCGCTGGGCCTCCCGCAACTCCACCGTCGCGTCCGCGAGTCGGCCGGTCTCGGCCCCCCGAGCGTCGGTGAGCGCATCCCGGCGGCTCTGGAGGGCCGCGCGGGTGTGGGCGAAACTGGTCGCGTCGTCGGGGGCGGGCAGGTCGACCTCGGTGAGCAGGGCCGCGAACGCGCCGGCCCGGGCCAGTCGTTCGTCGCGCCGCTCGGCCGCGGCGGCCTTCTCCTGCTCGATGGCCGGCAACCGGCCGCCGCCGAGACCGTCGCGGGCGGCCCGCAGCCCGGCCTGCTCCTGAGTGAGGTCGCCGAGGTGACGCCGCGCGGCGCCGCGCTCCTCCTCCAGGGCATCGAGGTCCTCGCCCAGGCGAGCGGTCTCGGCGGCGATGAGGCGCAGGCGGTGTTCGGCGACCCATGGGCCGACCGCCTCCCGGTCTCGCTGGGCCGCCTCGATGGCGCCGGCCCGCCGATCGTGCTCGTCGCAGGCCGCGACGATCGGGCCGAGCGAGTCCAGCTGGTCACGGGCCTTGCGGACCGCCTCGTGGGCCCGGCTCAGATCCTCGAAATGGGTGACGAGCTCCTCGATGCGGGACTGGGCAGGAGCCGGTTCGAGCATGTGCGCGCGCACGAAGTCGGTGAGGTTGCCCACCGACTTCATCGAGATGGTCTGGTGAAAGAGCTCCAGGGCCTGCTCGGAACGGATACCGAGGAGGCGGCGCAACTTGGTGCCGTAGTCGGGGTAGTGGTCCGACACGCTCGCCCCGCCGGCTCGCAACCGGCGCTTGAGGTCGGCGGGATCGGTGCCGAAGTCGGTGAAATCGGCCTCGATGGACAGGTCGCGCTCGCTGACGACGAAGAACCGCCGCGGCGGGCTCTCGGTCGACACCGGCATCCAAAAGACCTGGGCCAGTGTGACTTCCGCTCCGAAACCGGAGTTGCCGAACACCGCGAGCAACACCGAATAATGCTGCTGCCCGCGCAGCCCGACCGGGCGCGAACTGCCCGTCGACTCGTTGCGTTCGGACTTGTAGTGCCCGAGGACGTAGGTGCGCAGCGACCGTTCGCGGGTGTCGGCGCCGGCGGCCTTGTTGTAGTTGATCTTGTTCGCCGGCAGCAGCAGGGTCGTCACGGCGTCGACGATCGTGGACTTGCCCGAGCCGATGTCGCCGGTCACCAGGGTGTTGTCGCCGCCGAGGCGGAGCACCTCGATGCGGCCGTCGAAGGTGCCCCAGTTGTAGAGCTCGAGGCGTTGGAGCCGGTAGCCGGGGCGGGCCGCCGCGGGCACGTCGAGTTCGAGGGCGGAGAAGAGGGCGTCGTCGCTCACGCGGTCTCCTCTCCCTTGGCAATGCGGACGTATGCCGCGAGCTTGCTGTCGAATTCCGCGAGCCACTGGCCGTCGACGAAGGCCTTGAGGATGCGGCGCACCTCGTAGGAACCGGGATCCTTGGGCAGCACCTTGAGGAACCCGAGGTCGACGGCGCGCCTGATCGAGCGGTCGACCTCGTCGACGAGTTTGGCCTCATTGGTGCTCGCCGGGCGGAAGGTGCGCAACTCGTCGACGAGCCGGTCGCGGGTGAGCACCAACCGCCCCTCGACGGCGCTCGCGTCGAACTCGGCGAGGGCCTTGCGGAGCACGGCGAGCAGCAGGCTGACCGAGAACGAGAGCCGGTGCCGCGGCACCAGTCGCGGCAGCGGCGCATCGGGGTCGTCGGGGCGCGAGCGCAGGTAGGCGTAGCCCTCGGCCTCGTCGATGATGAGGTCGAGACCGAGGACTCCGACGTGGTCGCGCAGTTGGTTTTGCAGCTGCAGCACGGCGAGCCACACCTTTTCGGCCGACTCGCGATCCACGACGCCGCGCATGAGCGCGACGGCCGCCACCGTCATCGGGGCCGGTTCGCGGGCGGTGGTGGCGCCGGTTGCCGCTGCCTGCGCGGCGCGGCCCCCGGCAGCGGAGGTGGAGGCGCTCATCGACGCACCCCGGCCAGGGCGCCCGACCCGGCCGACAGCCCAGGTGAGCGGCGGACGAGCAGCACCCGCGGCATACGGACCCGGCGGGCGGCGCCCGACGTGTCGGTGACGATCACCGAAGCGGTGGCCGACTCGTCGACGACTACCTCGAAATCGTCCTCGGTCAACCCGAGATAGCCGACCAGTTCGGCGACGCCCTGGGTCGGTGGATGCGCCTGCAGCAAGGCATCAAGGGTGACCTGGTCGCGGCGGCGCAGCGCGGTGCGCACCGTGTCGGTGAGGCGCGCGGTGTCGACATAGACCTGGTCGAAGAGGGCGCCGAGGTCGAGATCCTCCTCGCTGGTGTCGACGGCCTGGGAGTCGACCCCGGTGAAGGTCGACGGCGCGTAGAGCGGGCGCTCCATCGGCAGCGACACCTCGGGCGCGGTCGCGGCGATCTCCATGGTGAGGTCGGGGCGGGCGACGTTGCGCAGGGCCAGGGCGGAGCGTTCGATGGAGCGCAGCAACTCGACGACGCGCCGGTTTTCGAGCCACACCTGATCGTCGAGGAAGCGCCGCAACTGCTCCGAGAGCAGCCGGACCGTGTGCTGGGTGCGTTCGGCGGCGGCGAGCCAGTCGTAGTGGATGCGGCCCAGGGTGGGGTCGACATCGAGGTCACCGAGGTCGAGGAGGCGCTCGAGGAGGTCGGTGAGTTCCTCGCGGCGGGTGCGGGAGAGGAGGAAGTCGTGGAACGCCTGGAAACTGCGCCCCTGATCGGAGTCGGCGATGGCATGGCGTTCGCCGATGATCTGGTCGAGCAACTCGCCCTTGGCCCCATCCCAGGCGGCGATGTCGGCGCGGATCGTGCGGTCCAGGCCCCGGAAGTTCTCCTCGACCGCCCGGAAGTCCGAGAGCAGGTCGCGGGCGGTCGCGGCGAAATGCTGGTAGCGGTCGAGGAGGGCAACCTGGTCGAGGGTGTGGGCCTGACCGGCCTCGACAGCGGCGATCTGGGCATCGAGGTCGTCGCGTCGTCGGGTGAGGGCGGCCAGATGGGCGGTGGGGTCGGCATCGGCGCCGGCGACGATGTCGCGCAGCAGCTCGACGATGGTTTGCAGCCGCGACTGGGTGCCGACGAAGGGCCGGTGGCGGAGGGTCGCGAGGAACGCGTAGGCGCGCTCGACGTCGAGGGTCGCGTCGTAGTGGGCTTCGGTGTCGCCGTCGGGGTAGTACTTGCGCAGCCACCCGGCCTCGGGCGCGGCCCAGGCGTCGATGTAGTCGCGCGCGCTTCTTGGGTATGCCGCCCGCTCTCCTCCGCCGGCCACCGCACCGGAGGCGGCCGAGACGTTCGCGGCATACAGCAGGTCGTCGACGCGGGCGATGAGGTCGGTTTCGCTGATGGTGCGGACGTTGTCGACGATGAAGATCTGGCCGAGGACGCTCAGGATCAGGGCGGCGTTGTCGGCGCGCAGCAATCGCCACGCCGGGGAGGTGGCGCGCAGGGAGGCGACGGTGTCGTGGTCCACGCCGAAGCAACTCTCGAGGTCGGGGAAGGGCTCTGCGGGAACCCTAACGCGCGCCGCCGACACCCCGCCCCCCTCCTCACCCCACCAACCTCTCCCGTCACCCCTTTCCCGCCTGAACCGCCCAACGTCCACTTCGCCCCCCAACAGTCGGGGGGCGAAGTGCCCCTTTCCCACCGCAAGTCCACCGGGAGGGCCGCGACCTGGACGTGACCGCGCTCGTTCAGGCCGCGGTCACCTCGGGCTTGATGCGCGCCGCCGTCCAGGTGCCGGCGCGGCGGGCGGCATACGAACCGACGAGCAGCGCGCCCACGGCATACGCGAGCAACACCCCCCAGTCGACCCACAGGTGCGCCAAGGCGCCGCCGTACATCAACCGACGAATCCCGTCGACGGCATACGACATGGGCAACACGTGGTGCAGCGCCTGCAGCGGCCCCGGCAGCGTCTGCCACGGGAACGTCCCGCCCGCACTCACCAGCTGCAACACCATCACGACGAGCGCCAGGAACTGCCCGACCAACCCGAACCGCGCCATCAACGCGTGGATCACGCCCATGAACGTCATCGACACCACGGCCATCCACAGCAGCAGGAGCACCGGATGCGCCGCCGTCACCCCGACCCCGAAGACGATGATGAGCCAGGCAAACACCGCCTGCCCCACCCCGAGCAGCGCCGGCGCCAGCCAGCCGCCCGCCGAAATCCGCCACGCCGGCTGCCCCGCGGCCAGGGCCCGCGTCGACAGCGGGCGCACCCGCGTGAAGAGCACGAACCCGCCGATCCACAGCGCCAGACTCATGAAGAACGGCGCCAACCCGGCGCCATAGTCGGCCGCCGATGCCTGCGAAACGTCGTGAACGCCAACGGGGTTACCGAGCGTCTGGGCGACCGCGCGCCGCTGCTCCGCCGACGGGTCGGGGATCGAGCGCAGCCCGTCGCGCAGCCCGTCGGCAAGCTGGTGGGCGCCCGTGCCCAACTCACCGAGACCGCCATCGAGGGTGTGGGCGCCGCTGGCGAGGGCAGTTGCGCCGTCGTATGCCGTGTGCTGGCCGGCGCGCAATTGCTGGGCGCCGCTGCCCAACTGGCTGGCTCCGGCGGAGGCCTGCGAGATCCCGTCAACGAGCGCGGGCGCGGCCGCCGCGAGCCGGCCCGCACCGTCGGCGACCTGACCCGCGCCGGCCGAGAGCTGGCCCAACTTGGTGTTGGCGTCCTGGACCTTGGCGTTGGCCGAGGTCACCGGCGTCGCCAACTGATCGGCGACCGACAGCACCTGAGCCACCTGATCGGGCGTGAACCCCGCGGCGATCAGGCGCTCCGCCAACGCCCCCCGCTGCGCAGTCATGTCGGTGACCAACTGCTGCGAGGCCGTGGCGACCTGCTGGCCCACCGCAGCGATCTGGGCGTTGCCGTTGGCGACCTGCCGGGCTCCGTCGGCGAGCGCCTGCGTCTGGGACGGCATACTCGCCGTTTGGCTCTTCATCGTCCCCAGGCCGGAGGCGAGGGTGGCGGCCCCGCTGGCGAGTTGGTCGGTGCCGTCGACGAGCTTCTTCTCGCCGGCCGCCAATTGGTCGGCGCCGGAAGCCAACTGGGCCGTGCCCGCCTTGGCCTTGTCGGCGCCCGCGGCCAACTGGGCCGCGCCGTCGGCCGCCGTGGAGATCCGGGCGTGGATCGTGCTGAAACCTTCGAGAAGCCGGCTCGCGGCCGTGGTCGACACCTGGGCCGCGACCGACTTGGTCACCTGGGCGACCACCTGGTTGGCGATCGTGCGGGTGAGATAGCCGTTGGCGTCGTTGGTTTCCAACTCGAGCATGGCCTGGCGTGGTTTGAGATCGGCGCTGGAGGCCAAATCGGCGCTGAAAGAGGGCGGGACGAGCAGGACGAAGTCGTACCGACCGTCCCGCAATCCCCGGGCGGCAGCGGCCCGATCGACCTGGCTCCACGCGAAACTCTTGGAGTCCAGCAGCGTCTTGGCCACCGTGTCGCCGACCTGCAGGTGTTCCCCGGTCGCCAGCGTGGTGCCCTGATCCTCGATGACAACGGCCGCGGGCACGTTCTTCATCGCGGCATACGGGTCCTTGTTGGCATAGAGATAGAGGCCGCCGTAGAGCGAGGGGACCAGGATCATCGCGAAGACCGCGAGCCGGCCCAGCCGGGACGTGGTGAGGCGGCGTAACTCGGTGAGGGCCAGACGGATCGCAGTCACGGGGTCACTCCGAGTTCATAGGGGGTCTGCAGGCCGAGGACACGGGCGGTGGCATGCGTGATCTGGACCACGCAGGTCAAGCCCGTGCGGGCCAGGGAGTCGACGTGCGGCCACCATTCGTGGGGGTCGCCGCCGCGCCGGTCGGGGTGGGCCAAGACGAGGACCCGGGTGGCGGCCCGCATCGAGGCGGTGGTCGTGAGGATTCGGACCCGGTCGCCGGGGGTGAGGTCTTCGAAATGGTGCTTGTGGGTGTCGGCGAGCCCGAGCCCGTCGAGGAGCGTGCGCGCCGCGCCCAGACCCGAGCGGCGACCGGCAAAGGCGAGTTCCTCCGAGACAACCTCGGCGACGGTGAGCCCGTCCTCGGGAGCGGAGACCTCGGGGACGTCGACGAGGGCGACCACGCGCCGCTGCAGGTCGCGGTCCTCCTGCCCGTCGAGACGAATGTGACCCCCGGCCAGGTCGACCCGCCCGGCAAGGGCGAGCGCCAGGGCCACATGGCCGTAGCCGGGGTCGCCGAGGATCGCCGTCACCCGGGCGGCGGGCGCCTCCAGGCTCGTCGGGGGCAGCAGGTCACTTCGCGACCCGGCAACCCGGACGCGATCGGCGACGAGATCCATGTCAGGCTCCAGATCATGGGGGAATCGGACGGCGTCGAGGGTGCGGTTCGCAGTCTGAACCGAGACTATTAAGTTACTCGTTAGTAGGTTCTATTCCCGGGTACGCCGTCCGCACCCGGTTGTTGCCCACCTCACCTCCCAGCCAAGCCCGCCGCCCTTGTCTAGCGGGCAATGAGCCAGGCCAGCGCCCCGGATAGGGCGGCGACGGTCACCAGTGCGAACCCGTGCCAACGCGGGGACCGGGCGAGTACCCCGACGAACTCGCGCAACACCGCGCTCGGGAAGAAGTACCGCGCCGTCGGGGCCCCGACCACCTGCGCCCGCAACCCCAGTTCGCGCGCGATGATCGCCGCCCGGAACGCGTGGAAGTCGTTGGTCACGACCACCAGGTCCGCGCCCACTGCCTCGGCGGCGAGCAGTTCGCGCGTCAGCAAGAGGTTCTCCTCGGTTGTCTTGGAGGCAAGTTCGCGGCGCACGAGAGCGGCATCGGCGCCGTGCGCCACGGCATACCGAGCCATGGCCTCCCCCTCGGGCATCGTCTCGTCGGGCCCCTGCCCACCGGACAGCACGAGCAGCGGCGCCCGGCCGGCCGCGATCTCGGCGGCCTGGATCGCCAGCGCCCGGTCGATGCGGGCCGCGAGCAGCGGCGGCACGCGGTCGCCGAAGACCCGCGAGCCGAGGACGACGATGGCGTCCATGCCGGGGCGGGGGTCGCGGCGCGCGTAGAACTGGCCGTAGAGCAAGAAGGCGCCGAAGACGAACCCGAGGTATGCCGACACCGCCAGTCCCACAATCGACACCACTCCCAGCCAGGTCCACTTCAGGAGGGCCGCGACCGTCAGGCCGATGACGAGGGTGAGCACGCCCACGGTCGCGAGGAGGGCGAGCAGGTTGCCAAGGCTGCGCCCCTCGCGGCGGATGACGACGACCCCGTTGTAGAGCAGGTAGCCCACGAGCACGAAACTGGCGAGGATCAGCCCCAGGGCGGCGATGGCCGCGACCCCGGTGCCCACCCGGGGCGCCACGGCGCTCAACGCGACGAGCAGCGTGCCGGCGAGGTAGATCCCGCCGCCGAGGGCGATGACGGCGGAACTGAGGTGGCGGGGGTCCACACCCCCGAGGCGGGCCGAGGCGACCACGTCGGGATCGCGGGCATCGACGGCCACCAGCCCCGCGGCATACCCGGAAATGCCACGGGTGTGCACCAGGAGCACGGTGAGCGCGCTGAGACCCACCCAGAGTTGGGCGAGATGACCGAGCGCCGGAATGGCCAGGTTGGCCCCGGTCTCGGTGAGGAGCAGGTAGACACCGATGCCGGCGAACCCGCGAACAGCCCACTGCCACAGTCGAGGTGGTTGACCGTCGGGACGCACGAAACGGAGGAAGACGAGCCGCTGTCCCAAGGTGGCGCCGCCGAGGTAGGCCGGGAGCGCGACGGTGAGGAGCACGATGGCGGCGACCGAGGCGGCGATGTCGATCCGGGCCTGCCATTGGGGCAACTCGCCCCCAAAGGCGGTGGCCACGACGCGGCCGATGATGGTCAACGCGATCGTCGTGAGAGTGACGGCGACCAGGTCGACCGTCATGCCCAGGAGACGCCGTGGGGGTCGCACCGGCGCGGGACGGCCCGCGGGCCGCGCGTGCTGACCCGGGAGGCGGCGGGCGAGCGGCACCAGCGCGAGGCCGAGTGCCGCCCCCGCGGTGTTGGCGAGGAGGTCGTCGGTGTCGAAGAGCCGGTAGGCGCACGGGTAGGTCCACCAGTTGCCGGTCAGTTGGGTCAGTTCGATGAGGACTGACACGGCGGCACCGGCGACGATGACGCGGCCCGGGGACCAGCCCAGGAGGTGGCGCACGAACACGCCGAAGGGCACGAACAACAGGACATTGAGGACGACCTGCCACAGGGCGGGGTCGGTGACGGCACCGAGACCGGCCGCCCAGTGGATGTCGGCGAGGAACTGGAAGGGGATGAGCTGGGCGCGGATCGAACCGTCGCAACTGAGTTCCTCGGGTCGAGGCAACGGAAGAATCGTGTAGGTCCACAAGGCCATGCCGTAGACCACGGCCGCCGCACTGAGCAGGGCGTGACCTGGGCCGATAGCGCCCTTGCGATAACTCCAGGCGACGTAGGGGATGAAGACCAGCGGCACCACGAGCAGCCCGAGGACGACGGCCATGACCGCCGAGACGCTGAAGCCGCTCACGGGATCGAGCCTACCGACGGGCAGCCGGCATACGCCCCGGTGAGCACGCATCCGGAGGGCGGACGGATGGGCTCCCAGGGAAGGCGACTACCCTGGAGTAACACAAGGCGAGGGCGATGTGGCCCCGCAACCACCCACCCCACTCGACAGGAAGTGGCTTTCGTGCGTCATCCGTTGACCCACACATTCGCAACGTACACCGACATTTACCAGACCGATGTCGTCCTCACCCCGGTCGGCGACCACCCGCCGATTCGCGCCACCGAGGTCCAGGTCACCCTCGATCACGTGCCCGACGGCGGCCCGCGCCGCGACGTCCGGGTCCGAGTGCGGGTCACCGGCGAGAAGATCGTCGAGGACGGACACGGCGGCTACACCACCGCCAACCAACCGACCGTCGAGGCCTTCGGTCTCGGGCTCTCGGAGACCCGCTACACGCTGTGCCAGGACGCGGTTCGCGCCACGCTGGCGCGCCGGGACCTCACCGAAGAGGCGACAGCCGGGTTCGCGTTCCTCGAGCCGTACGACGTGCACAAGCAGCGCGTCGAACTCGGTTCGGCCAACCTCGCGGGTTCGGTCAGCCACCACCTGCACTACGTCGGCGACCAGCCCGACCAGGAAGACGATCGCTGGTAAACCAGCGCCGTCGGGAGGAACCGCCGAGCGGGAGAGCCTCCCTCTCGGCATGAGGTATGCGCCGGTGGATCCGCGGATTCGCCGGCGCTTTCCTCGTCGTGGCGCGGGCGCCTCAGGGCAGACGGATGCGCAGGAACGTCGGGCGGTACTGCAGCGGATCGTTGGACACGACGCCTAGGTCGAGGTTGTTGCTGCTGTAGGACACGACCACCGAGCCCGGTTCGGGGAACAGGTCGGGATGTGCGAGCGGCATATAGCGCACCTGGCCCGGCGCCGACGCCACCAGCGGCGCCACCGCCTTTCCGCCATCCCACGGCCCGGTCGCCGACGGCGCACTCCAGACCGTGAGGTCCTTGCCGAGGAAATCGTCCCGCTTGCTCACGGCATACCAGCGCTCGCCGACCGGGAAGACGCTCAGCGTCTGCGACACCCCGTTGACGGCCGGGATGAGCACCGCCGCGGCCGCCTCGTCGGCCACCCAAGAGCGTCCGTCCCAGTACGTCCAGGCGCCGGCATCGAGCACGGCGTCGACCGGCACCCGGGCAACCCGCAGCGAATACCCGAAGACGAGATCGGCCGAGGGATTGGCGGTCCCGAACAGGTAGAGGTAACGCGCACCACCGTCGGAGACCAAGGTCGCGGCCGCCCCCCAGGTGACGAACGCGCGCCCCGCCCGGTCCGCCCCGATGTCCTGGAGCGCCATCAGCTGGGGCACGCCGCCGCGGGGCACGACGAACACCGCCACTGACGCGCCGAGGTTCTCGAAATCCATTGAGCCCGATCCCGTCGTGCGCACCCGTTGGGCCGTGACGTAGACCAGATCGAAGCCGTCACGATGATCGGCAACGGTCGCCATCGGCCAGTAGCCCACGGCGGGCTGCCGCGCCGCGCCGGCCGTCACCCGGTCGGGAATGATCGCTCCGTTCCCGGCAGGGCGCACCGCCTGGATGCAGTCCGGTCCGAGGACCAGCATCGAGTTGCGCACGAACGACAGCGCGCCCGCCTCGCCGCGCAGCGTGTCGCCGAACATCCACACCCGCCGCCCGTCCTGCAACAACGCATCGGCCCCCACGTCGCCGCCGCGGAAGAGCGGCCCACCCCGCAGGGCCGCGATACGGTTGAGGTCGGCGACCGAGGACACCGCTCCCGTGGCCAGGCAGGTCGTCGAGGTCGCCACCGGTGGGAGCACGGCTGTCGACGCCACGGTATGCCGCGGCACCAGCACCGTGGCCCCCACCAGGAGCGCCGTGAGCGGCACGACGAGGGCCAGCACCCGCAGCCGCCACACGCGCGTGAGCGCTCGGCCGGCCTGTTGACGCTCGGCGGGGAGGGTCCGTCGACGCACCCGGCCCGCCAGCCACAACGTCACCACGGCGGCCACCGTCCAGGCCCCGAGCACCGCCCATTCGGCGCCCCACCGAGGCTGCCCACTCAACCCGCCAAGCACCGCCTCGGACCCCGCGCCCGGCACCCCGAGCCTGGTGAGGACGCGCCACGGACCACCGAGGAGGTAGGGGTCGACCCGGGCGAGGACCGGCAGCCCACTCCCCACGAGCCCGACGACGGCCAGCCCGAGCCCGGTCCACCCGAACACCGCCTGGAGCGCCATCGTCGTCAGCGCCACGCCCATCGCGAGCGCGCCCACGCCGGCGCCGGTGGCGAGCCGTTCCCCA
This sequence comes from Actinomycetes bacterium, assembly GCA_029778715.1. Classification (GTDB taxonomy): domain Bacteria; phylum Actinomycetota; class Actinomycetes; order Actinomycetales; family Dermatophilaceae; genus Phycicoccus_A. The sequence continues at coordinate 25,133 of JAKOPT010000102.1, forward strand.
GTCGACCCCAGGGCGGCGACCAACCCGAGCAGCGCCCCGGCGGTGCCGATGCCCAACCCCAGCCCCGCGACGCGCCCGACCCCGCGACGGGCGTCCGCGGCATACGGACCTCTGGCCCACCCGACCCCGACGACGGCGAGGAACCCCAGCCCCAAGCCGGCCACGGACAGCCAATGCGCGCGATCCCGGCGGGCGCCCGCGTCGGCCGGCCCGACCTCGGTGACCTCGACGCGCGCGCCGCGGGCGGCCATGACGTTCTCGACCCGCACCCGGATCGCGCGGGTGACTTGCGGGTCGCGCACGGTGCTCACGAACACGGTGTGCGTCGTGCCGCGCAGGTCGACGACGAGGGCACCGTAGAGATCGCCACGCTCCACGTCGGACCGCACGTCCCCGGCATCGGAGGCGGCGAAGACGCTGAACGGATGCCCCGGAAGCGACTCGATCTCGGCCACGAGCTGCCCGGCGACGACCGGTGGCGCCACCAGGGCCCCCGGCACGTCATGGGGCGCCAGGTCGGTGAGCGGTCGCCACAGCACGAGCCCGGCGATGACCTCGCAGGCGAGGACGAGCCCCAGGATGACGGCGACCGGCAGCGGGAACGCCTCGGCCACCCGCGCCCGACGCGGGGGCGGTCGAAGTCCGGTATGCCGCGTGCTCACCTCAGGGGGCACCTCGCGACTCGTGGACCTCGGTGTCGGAGAGCTCGTCGGCCGAGAGGGTGTCGGGTTCGATGAGCCCGATCCGGAACGCCTTGCGCCCGACCATGTGCGAGGCCACCGGCGCGGTGAGCATTTGGGCGACCGCGACGAGCGCGAGGAGCGGGATCGCCGAGGGTTCGCGCAGCCGCAGCGCGAGCCCGGCGAGGACGAGGAGCAACCCGAGGACCTGCGGTTTGGTCGCGGAGTGCATCCGGCTGAGCAGGTCGGGGAAGCGCAGCAGCCCGATCGCCGCGACCAGCGTGAGCAACGCGCCGGCGAGCAGCAGCACCGCGGAGGCCACGTCGGCGATGGTGACCCAGGTCATGAGTCGCCCCGCTTCGTATCCGCCCGCCCGCGCGTGAACCGGGCGACACTCACCGACCCGACGAACCCGACGAGGGTGAGGACGAGAAGCACCGGCAGGGTCGTCGTATGCCGCCGCACCGCAGCCTCGATGGCGATGGCGCAGATGAGGACCGAGACGATGACATCGAGGCCGATGGCCCGGTCGAGGGTCGTCGGGCCCTTCGTGAGGCGGACGATGACCAGGGTGGCCGACATCCCGAGGATGAGCATGCACGCGGCCAGGACGACGATCATCGCGGCCCTCCCGTCGGCCGGTCGGTGGGGGTGAGGGGTATGCCGTCGGGCTCGCGCTCGACGGGCGCGGTGTCGGCACCGAGAGCGCGCACCAGGCGGGCCTCCTGGGCGAGGACGTTGCGGCGAGCCCGGTCCGCCGCGGCCTCGTCGGGGGCATCGAGGACATGGATATAGAGGGTGTGCTCGGCGCGCGATGCCTCCACGACGACGCTGCCGGGCACGAGCGAGACCATCTCGGCGGTCAGGGTGAGGACGAAGTCGGAGGAGGTCCGCAGCGGCACCTTGATGACGGCGTTGACGAGGGGGCGTCGGCTCAGGGTCCGCTTCGTCACCTGCCAACTCGCCAGGACCAGGTCGACGTGGAACTTCACGGCGAGCCAGAGCAGCGCGCCCGGGCGCACCCGCAGCCGCATCCGCAGCCGCGGCAGCGGGAACACGAGCGACACCAGCGTCCCCACGACGACCCCGGACAGCAGGTTCCACCAGGACAGTTCGCGCCAGAGCACCAACCAGACGAGGGTGAGCCAGGCCACGGCCGTTGGCTGGACCAGGCGCCACCGGGGCACGCGGGCCCCCGGATCCACGACCGCGTCGCCGCCGGCATACCGGCGCTCGCGGGTCATCGCCGGCTCCCGGACAAGACCGAGTCGACATAGACCGACGGGGTGCGCAGGTCATGCGCGGCCCGGTCGGTGTAGGCATAGAGCGGTCCGGCAATGACGGTGAAGACCAGGCTCATCCCGACCAGGGCCAGCGCCGGCACCGCCATCGCGCGCGGCACCCGGTGCGGCAGGTCGTCGTCCTTGAGCAGTTGGTAGAGGTCGCGGTCGGGTTCCTCGTCGGACTGCAACCGCATCGCCTCCTCGAGTTCACGCACCCCAACGGTCACCGGGCCGACATGGACGTGGCCGCGGTGCGCCACGACGTCGGCGCCCTCGGCGACCACCCCGGCCTCGCGCCCCATCTCGGGCAGGGTCGCCGTGAGGTCCCGGGCCTGCTCGGGGGTGCGCCAGAACGCCAACGACCAGGTGCGGACCACGGCATACAAGGTGAGCAAACTGGTGACGACCCCACCGATGACCAGCGCAAACGCCAGGGCGCTGCCCTGCTGCAAACCCCCCTGGAGCATCCCGACCTTGCCGATGAAACCCGACATCGGCGGGATACCGGCGAGGTTCATCGCCGGCACGAAGAAGAGGATCGCGAGCATCGGCGACAACCGCGCCAACCCCCCGAGGCGCAGCAGGCTCGTCGACCCGGCCCGGAACTCGATGAGCCCGACCACCAAGAACAGCGCCGTCTGGATCGTGATGTGGTGGGCAACGTAGAAGATGGCGCCCGACAACCCCGTGGGCGTGGCCAGGCCCACCCCGAGCACGAGATAGCCGATGTGGCTGACGAGGGTGAAGGAGAGCATCCGCTTGATGTCGGTCTGGGCGATCGCGCCGAGGATGCCGACGATCATCGTCACCAGGGCCGCCCAGAGGAAAAGGTCGGTGAGGGCGCTGCCGGGGAAGAGCAGCGTCTGAGTGCGGATGATCGCGTAGATGCCGACCTTGGTGAGCAACCCGGCGAACACGGCAGTGACCGGCGCGGGTGCCGTGGGATAGCTGTCCGGAAGCCAGAAGCCCAGGGGAAAAACGGCCGCCTTGATCGCGAAGGTCGTGAGCAGAAGCAGCTGGAGCACCAGGGACACCTGCGGGTCGAGGGTCGGCAGGCGCTGGGCCAACTGGGCCAGGTTGAGGCTGCCGGTCGCGGCATACACCGACGCGATGGCGACGAGGAACAGGGCCGAGGAGAGCATGTTGACGACGACGTAGATGGTGCCGGCCCGCGCCCGGGGTTCGGTGCCCCCGAGGGTGAGCAGCACATAACTCGCGAAGAGCAGCATCTCGAAACTGACGAAGATGTTGAACAGGTCGCCGGAGAGGAAGGCGTTGGACACGCCGGCGACGAGCACGAGGAAGGTCGGGTGATAGACCGACACCGGGGTCTTCTCCTGATCCTCCCCGGTCATCCGCTGCCCGATGGAGAAGGCCAGCACGGCCAGGGTGACCAGCGACGACACGACGAGCATGAGCGCGGACAACCGGTCGGCGACCAGCGAAATCCCGAGCGGCTCGGGCCAGCCGCCCACCCAGAGCACCTGCGGGCCGTGGCGGTCCACGGCATACAACAGCCAACCCGAGACGACGACGACCGCGGCGAGAACCGACATGCTGACGAGCCGCTGGATGCGCGGGCGGCGCGAGAGCATGAGCGTGGCCCCGGTGCCGAGCAGCGGGAGGATCACGGGCAGCGGCACGAGAGCGTTCACGAGGCCCCCTCTTCCTCGAAAACCTCGACGTCGCTGTCCCGGTGACCGGAGAACTCGTCGTCGGCGTCCTCGGTGGCCGCGCGGCGCCGGATCGCGGCATCCTCGACGTCGTCCTGGACGTCGTCGTGCCCGTTGAGTTGCCAACTGCGATGCGCCATCGCCAGGAGGAACGCGATGGTCGCCAGCGAAATGACGATGGCCGTCAACACCAGGGCCTGGGGCAGCGGGTCGGACATCTGCCCCTCGGGGGTCTCCCCGACGAGCGGGGCGCCGCCGGCGCGACCCCCGGCGACCAGGAAGCACACGTTGGCGCCGTTGCCAATAAGGACGACCCCGATGAGGACCCGGGTGAGAGAGCGCTCGAGGACGAGGTAGACCCCGCAGCCGATGAGGGCCGCGGCGACGAGGATGAGGGTGACGTTCGCGCTCACGGGGTCGCCTCGTCGAGTTCGCGGGCGTCGGCGGTGTCGCCACTAGCTTCGGCCTCGCGGCGCTGCCGCTCGATCTGCCGGTCCAGGCGCGCCCCGAAGGTGCGCAGCAGGTCGAGGATCAACGCGACGACGACGAGATAGACCCCGATGTCGAAGCCGACCGAACTGACCAGATGCACATCCCCGAGGGGCCCGAGGTGCAGGTCGACGATGATGCTCTGGAACACCGCGCCCCCGAAGGCCACCGGCGCCAACCCCGACACCGCCCCGATGAACAGGCCGGTGCCCATGAGGATGCCGGCGTCGACGGGCGCGGCCTCGGTGAGTTCGTACTTGCCGCCGACGAGGTAGCGCACGACCAGGGCCAGCCCGGTCACCATGCCGGCGGCGAACCCACCCCCAGGATGGTTGTGCCCGGCGAAGAGCAGGTAGATCGCGTAGACGATGATCGTGTGGAACACCAGGCGGGTGACCACCTCGAAGATGATCGAGCGCCGGTCGGCCGCCAGGGTCCGCGGCCCGGGCAGCCACACCCGCCGCCCCGGCACACTCGGCTGCTTGGTGACCTCGGCCGGATAAGGGATGTCCGCGACCGCCGGAAATCCGAGAGCCGGGTCTGGATGAAGATGAGGCTGGCCACCCCCGTGGCCGCGGCGACGAGCACCGCTATCTCGCCGATGGTGTCCCAGGCGCGAATATCGACGAGGGCGACGTTGACGATGTTGCCGCCACCGCCATAACTCACGGCCACCCCGGGCCAGGCCGCCGACACCGGCACCTCGTGCCGCGCACCGGTCGTCACGAGCATGAACCCGGCGACGGCGAGCCCGACGAGGGTGCCCAGGAGGATCCGCCAGTACCGGCGCCGGCTCAGCGGCCGGTCGGTGAAGTACTCGGGCAGCCGCCGCAGCACCAGGACGAAGACGACGATGCTGACCGTCTCGACGAGGATCTGGGTGAGGGCCAGATCGGGGGCGCCGTGGAGGACGAAGAGCAGCGCGCACCCGTAGCCGACGGCCCCGACGAGGATGACGGCGCGCATCCGCCGCCGCGACCGGGTCGCCATGAGCGCGGCGAGGATGACGATGGCCCCGACGAGCGCCTGGGCCGGGCTATCCCACAGGCGCGGCTGCCCGTGCCCGGCCACCGCCCGCACGAGCGCCGAGCCGGGCACGGCGAGCACGACGATCATGGTGATCGCCAGGTATGCCGCGAGCGACCCGCGCTGGGTCAGGCTCGTCACCTCGACGGCCACCCGGTCCAGGCCCCGCATGACGTGCCGGTAGATCTGTTCGGCGCTGGTCACCTTGAGCAGCGACTGCACCCGGGCCACGGCGACCCGCCGCCAGAACATCGCCGCACCCCCGAGCAGCGCCACCGCCGAGAGCGCCAGCGGCAGGCTCCACCCGTGCCACAGGACGAGGGCCGGCTCGTGGGCACCCAAGGGGAACTGCGCGGCATAAGGGTCGAAGACCTCGGTGAGCAGGCCACCGGCGAAGGCCAGGACCAAGCCGGTGCCGGCGAGCACGAGCGGGGCCGCGACGAACGCCGGCCCGGGCGCGTGGAGCAGGGGGGTGTCACCGACCCCGCGTTTGTCGGCGAAGGCGCCCCAGACGAACCGGATGGTGTATGCCGCGGTGAGGACCGAGCCGGCGACCACCCCGGCGAGCACCGCCCACCCGAGGCCCCCGGCCAAGGCGGTGCCGTCACCGGTGTGGGCGATGTCGATGAGCGCCTGGAAGGCCGCCTCCTTGGCGACGAAACCGAGGAGCGGGATGACCCCGGCCATCGAGAGGGCGCCCAGGAGCGCGGCGATGCCGACGGCGGGAGCGGTGCGGCGCAGGCCGGAGAGGCGGCGCAGGTCCCGCGTGCCCGTCGCGTGGTCGATGATGCCGACGACGAGGAACAAGGCGGCCTTGAAGAGCGCGTGCGCGAGAAGCAGGGCCAGCCCCGCGACGGCGGCGGCGCGGGTGCCGATGCCGAGGATGAGCATGAGGAAACCGAGCTGGCTCACCGTGCCGTAGGCGAGGAGCAACTTGATGTCGTATTGGCGCAGGGCCCGCCAGCCGCCGACGAGCATGGTCGCCAGGCCAAGGACGAGCAGGGCCGGGCGCCAGCCGGGAGTGGCGGCGAAAGCGGGGGCGAGGAGCGCGACGAGGTAGACCCCCGCCTTGACCATCGAGGCGGCATGGAGGTAGGCGCTCACCGGCGTCGGCGCGGCCATCGCCCCGGGGAGCCAGAAGTGGAACGGCACCTGCGCCGACTTGGTCAGGGCGCCGAGGAGCAGGAAGGCCACGGCGACGGTCAGCCCGGCCGACGGCAGCGGCGGATGGGCGACGAGCTCCGAAATCCGGTAGGTGCCGGCGCTCACCCCCACCATGAGCATGCCGACGAGCATGGCGAGCCCGCCGAGCGTGGTCACGATGATCGCCTGCATGGCCGCGGTGCGGCTGGTGGCCTTGGCGGCCTGGGTGCCGATGAGCAGGTAGGAGAAGACGGTCGTCAACTCCCAGAAGATGTAGAGCAACAGGAGGTTGTCGGCGACGACCAGCCCGAGCATCGCGGCGACAAAGGCGACGAAAACCCCGGCGAATCCCGGCACCTCGGGGGCGTCATCGAAGTAGCTCGCGCAATAGGCCAGCACGAGCGCCCCGATGCCGACGACGATGAGCACGAGCAGCCACTGCAGCGCACCGAGGGAGAAATCGAGGTGCAGACCCAGGTGCGGGATCCAATCGATGCGCTCGGTGACCCGCCCCCCGCTGCGAATGGTGCCCACGTGGGTCAGGGCCCAGCCGAAGGCGACCGCCGGCACCATCGCGAGGAGGGCGAACGCCTTGGTCCCCACCCGGCGCACCAGCGCGGGCGCCACCGCCGCTGTGGCGAACAGCGCGAGGATGCAGGCGAACACGAACGGACCTCACGGTCGTTGGACACGGAACTGGCACCCGTCGCGGGGGGACCCGGACGGCCGCTGCGCCCGAGCGTCGGCCCGAGTGCGGCGTGGCCCCCAGGGTAGTCGCTGGCCCCGACAGCGGGCGGGTTCCGGGCGCTGTCGGAGCCCCCACCTATGCTGGCGCCTGACCTTCGAACCGGTATGCCGAGGAGAGCCATGAGTGCCCAGGTGCGCCCGCGCTCGCACTGGGAAAGCCTGCTTGCCCCCATTGCCGAGGAGGGCCGCGGCAGCGCTGACGCCGCGCCCAAGGGGCTGCCGATGGCGCTGCTCGTCGACGTCGCCCAGGCCGCCTCGGGCCGCCGGTACCGATCGGCGTCAGCGGCGCCCAAGTTGCAGTTGCGACCACTCATCCGGGGCGCCTCGGGGGGCTGGATCCGCACCGGCATTTCCTGGTCGGACCTGCAGTATTCGGGGTTCTACGGCCGGCATCTCGCCCCCGCGCATCGGGACGCGCTCGCGGCGTTCCTGCACGCCTATCGTGCCCGCACTCCCTATTACTACTCGATCCCGCAGTGGATCGAGGTCAATGCGATCGGCCCGTCGCTGTGGACCCTCCTCGACGAGGCGCTGGCCGCCGGGGTGACCCTCGTCACCGGGCTTCGCGGGCAGTCACCGGTCCATCGCCTCGAGGAGCCGGCAACGATCGCGCTCGACCTCACCCGCGATGGCGAGGGCAACCTCATCGGCCGCACCCGGCTGTCCCTTCCCGATGTCGGCGACGACCTGCCCCACGGGGAGCGCGCTGAGGGCGGGCCGCGCGGTCCCGACGGCACGGCATACGTCATCGGCGACCCCGGGCACGGCATCTTCATCACCGGGCCGGGCGCGCTCTGGCTCATCCCGTTGCGGCGCCCGCTCACCGAGGCTGTTGCGGGGCTGATCGCCGACCGCGGGCCGCTGTCGATCCCGGCATCCGACGAGGCCCGCTTTTTCGGTCGGTTCTATCCGGCCTTGCTGCGTCAGGTCGACGTCACCTCCGCCGACGGCAGCGTCGAATTGCCGGCGATCGAGCCACCCCGGCTCGCGCTCTTCATCGCCTTCGAGCCGGGGCATCGGACCCGGTTGCGGTGGAGTTTTCGGTATGCCGTGGCCGGTCACGTTGCGCACGTCCCCCTCCTGCGCGACACACCTCACCTCGAGCCGGTCGTTCGCGATGCCGACGCCGAGGAGGCGCTCCTCACGAGCCTGGGACCGGTGTTGGCACCCGTCCCGGGGCTGTTGCGGGCATTGCCCGGTAAGCGACGCCCCGGGGTGATCGTCGACCCCGAACTCGATGGGCGCGCCACCGTCGCCTTCGTCACCTCGGTGCTGCCCGCGCTGCGCGAACGCGACGACATCGACATCACCATGGTCGGCGAGCCGCTCACCTACGTCGAGGCCACCGAGCCGGTCGTCATCTCGGTGTCCGCCCGGGACCGGTCGGAGAGCGCCGGGGACGGCACCGAGGAGACGTATGCCGGGGACGGGCTCACGGCATACGCGCCGGATGACGGGGCGGAGACCGGTGACGGCACCGACTGGTTCGACCTCGGGATCGTCGTCAGCGTCGGCGGCCAGGAGGTCCACCTGGCGACGCTGCTCACCGCGCTCGGGCAGGGCGAGGAGATGCTCGTGCTGCCCGACGGCACCTGGTTCGCCCTCGACGTGCCCGAGTTGCAGGCGCTGCGGCGGCTCGTCGACGAGGCCCGGGCGCTGCAGGACCACGACGGGGACGGGCTGCAGATCAACCGGTTCCAGGTGGGGCTGTGGGAGGAACTCGTCGCGCTCGGCGTCGTCGGGCGGCAAAGCGAGCGGTGGCGGCGCAGCGTCGGCGCGCTGCTCGCCCTCGACGAGGTGCCGCACCCGCCGGTGCCCGAGGGGGTGACGGCGACCCTGCGGACCTACCAGGTCGAGGGGTACCAGTGGTTGTCGTTCCTCTGGGAGCACCGGCTCGGCGGCATCCTCGCCGACGACATGGGCTTGGGCAAGACCCTCCAGGTGCTCACCATGGCCGAGTGGGCCCGGGCCGCGGGGGCGCTCACCGAGGCGGCGCCGGTGCTCGTGGTGGCGCCGACGAGTGTGGTCTCGACGTGGGCCCGGGAGGCGGCGAAGTTCACGCCGCAGCTGCGGGTCGCGACGGTCACCCAGACGACGCGCCGGGCCGGTGAGCCGCTGGCGACGGTCATCGCCGGGGCGCACATCGTCGTGACCACCTATGCCTTGCTGCGCATCGACGACGCCGAATACCTCGAGCAGCAGTGGGGCGCCCTGATCCTCGACGAGGCCCAGTTCGTCAAGAACCACCAGACCCGCACCTATCAGGTGGCGCGGCGGTTGCGGGCCCGGGTGAAGTTCGCCATCACGGGCACGCCCCTGGAGAACTCGCTCATGGACCTGTGGGCGTTGTTGTCCATCGTGGCCCCGGGGCTGTTCCCGACGCCGACGCGGTTTTCGGAGGTCTATCGGCGGCCCATCGAGTCCGGGGTCGCGCCGGAGTTGCTCGCGACCCTGCGCCGGCGCATCCGCCCGCTCATGCTGCGCCGCACCAAGGAGGCGGTCGCCGCGGACCTGCCCCCCAAGATCGAGCAGGTCGTCACCGTGCCGCTCAACACCGCCCACCGCCGCATCTACGACACCCACCTGCACCGGGAGCGGCAGCGCCTCCTCGGCCTCCTCGACGATGTGCAGCGCAACCGGATCGCCATCCTCACCGGCCTGACCAAACTGCGCCAGTTGAGTTTGGACGTCCACCTCGTCGACAAGGAGGCGCCGCTGTCGGTGCGCTCCAGCAAGGTCGACGCCCTCCTCGACCAGCTGGTCGAGGTGGTCGCCGAGGGGCACCGCTGCCTGGTGTTCAGCCAGTTCACGGGGTTCTTGGCGATCGTGCGGGCCCGGTTGGCCGCCGAGGGCATCCGGCATGTCTACCTCGACGGGCGCACCCGCAACCGGCCGGCGCGGATCGCGGAGTTCACGACGGGCACCGCGCCGGTGTTCGTCATCAGCCTCAAGGCGGGCGGCTCCGGGCTCACCCTCACCGAGGCCGACTACGTCTTCGTCCTCGACCCCTGGTGGAACCCCGCCGTCGAGGCCCAGGCCATCGACCGCACCCACCGCATCGGCCAGGACAAGACGGTCATGGTCTACCGGCTGGTCTCCGAAGGCACCATCGAGGAGAAGGTTCTCGCTCTTCAGGAGCGCAAGCGCGAACTCTTCGAGAAGGTCGTCGACGAGGGCGGGCTCATGTCGGCGCCGCTGACCGCCGACGACATCCGCGGCCTGCTCGACGCCCCGGCCTCCCCCGGAAAGACCGGCGAGCGCTGACCGGCACCACCCGGTGCCGACGACGCACCGAGTCCGCCCTCAGCGCAGGAGCGAACCGGAACCCTCGTGCATGTGGTCCTGCAGCGACCCCACGAGTCGATCCAACGACTGCGTCAAGGCGTCCCGCTCGGCGCGCGTCCACGGGGCCAACACCTCGTCGATGAGGCCGGTGGAGGCCACCCGCCGGGCGGCCAGGACCTCCCGCCCCGCTCCCGTGATCGACACCAGCCGCACCCGGCGATCCTGCGGGTCGACCACCCGCGCGACCAGTCCCGCGCGCTCCAATCCCCCGATCAACACCGTCACCGTCGAGCGGTCCACCCCCTGCCAGTGCGCGAGATCGGACATCCGCCGCGGTCCGGCCTCGGCGAGATGCCGCAGCAGCCAGGCCTGATTCCAGGACAACTCCGGCGCCCCCTCCTCGACGATCCGCCGGACCCGCGCATGAGTCGCGAGCCGCGCGACGTTCGCCAACAAGGCCTCGATCTCGATCGCGCTGCGCATCGGTCCATCCTCTCCTGCCGCGAGCGCGCGGCACGTGGCCAGGATCACCGGTCGGGACGGCATACCGGCCAGGCGCCCAACACCACCGGTGCGTTACGCTCAATTTACTTGGAAGATACCAACTATTTTCGCGCCCTGGGAGCCTCCATGTCCACCGCCTCGCCCGCCGCCACCAGCCCCACCCACCCGAATGCCCATGGGGAGCGACGCGAGATCGAGGTGCCCCGCGACTTCGCGTTGACCGAGGAGCAAAACCTCGCCCGGCTGCCCTGGCGGCGCGCCGCCGAGCGGCCGCAGCACGTGTCGTTCGAGACCTTCGCCGGCGACGTGTGGCACGCCGTGACGGCCGAGCAGCACCTCGCCGGGGTCACCGCGGTCGCCCAGGGACTCATCGCCAGCGGCGTCGGCGCCGGTGACCGGGTCGCGCTCATGGCACCGACGAGTTACGAGTGGATGCTCCTCGACCAGGCGATCTGGGGGGCGGGCGCGGCGACCGTGCCGATCTACCCCTCGAGTTCCCCCGCGCAGGTCGAGTGGGTGGTCCGCGACTCCGGCGCGCACCTGCTCATCGTCGAAAACACCGCCGCCGTCGAGGAACTCGCCGCCGTCGAACTGCCCGGCGTCGAGATCCTCGCCCTGACGACCGGGGCCGTCGACATCCTGCGCGAGCGCGGCGTCGACACCCCCGAGTCCGCGGTCCGCGAGCGCGTCGACGCCCTCACCCTCGATGACCTCGCGTCCCTCATCTACACCTCGGGCACGACCGGGCGCCCCAAGGGTTGCATGATCACCCACCGCGCCCTCGCCGCCGAGGTCCAGGGGGTGCTCACCCAGCCGATCGGGCGCGCCTCGTCCTACGGTCGGCGGACCCTCACCTTCCTCCCCCTCGCCCACGTCCTCGCCCGCTCGGTGACGTATGCCGCGGCCGAGGGCGGGTCGACCGTCGGGTTCTGGGCCGATTTCGGCAGTGTCTCGGCGAAGTTCACCTCCTTCAAACCCGACATGATCCTGGGCGTGCCGCGCGTGTTCGAGAAGGTCCACGACGGCATCCGGGCCAAGGCTCGCGCCGGCGGTCCGGCGAAGGCCGAGATCTTCCGCCGGGCCGAACGAGTCGCCATCGAGGTCAGCGAGGCCAAGGCCCGCGCGGCCGTCGGCGGGAGTGGGCCCAGCCTCCGGCTCAAGGCGGAGTATGCCGTCTTCGACCGGTTGGTTTTCCGCGCCGTCCGCGCCGCCCTCGGTGGGCGCTGCGAACTGGCCATCAGCGGGGGCGGACCGCTCGGGGCACCGTTGCAGCACTTCTTCACCGGCCTCGGCGTGCCGGTCTACGAGGGCTACGGCCTCACCGAGAGTTGCGCGGCGATCACGGTCAACCAGCCGGGCGCGACCCGGATCGGCACCGTCGGCCGCCCCATCCCGGGCAACGCGGTGCGGATTTCGCCCCTCGGCGAGATCGAACTCAAGGGCGACGTCCTCTTCTCCGGGTACTGGCACAACGAGGAGGCGACCGCGGCGGTCTTCGACGACGGTTGGTTCCGCACCGGCGACCTCGGGGCCATCGACGCCGACGGTTTTCTGCGGATCGTGGGACGCCAGAAGGAAATCATCGTCACCGCCGGCGGCAAGAACGTCGCCCCGGCACCGCTGGAGGCGATCCTCGGCGCGAACCCCGTCGTCGGGCACGCGATGATCGTCGGCGAGGGGCGCCCGTTCGTCGGGGCCCTGGTGACCTTGGACCCGGCCGGGGTGCGCCAGTGGGCCCAGGACAACGGGCGCGCCACCGACGCCCCCCTGGAGGAACTGGCCCGCGACGAGTTGCTGCGGGCGACGATCCAGACCTCGGTCGACGAGGCGAGCGCGACGGTCTCGCGCGCCGAGGGCATCAAGAAGTTCACCGTCTTGCCCGAGGACTTCTCCGAGGCCGGCGGTGAGTTGACACCGACGCTGAAGATCAAGCGCTCCGTGGTCGAGCAGAAGTACGCCCGCCAGATCAAGCATCTCTACGGCAAGCACTGACGCGCGCCGGACCCGGCGCCGCCGGCATCTGCCCGGGCGAGTCACCGAGCCGCGCGACTCGGTGACTCGCCCCTTGGCAACCTCAGACCGACGCGGGCACCTTGGCGCTCGCCAGAATCCGCTGCATCGTCGTCGCATGCTGGTCGGCGGCGAAGCCGGCCACCAGGTGCCACACGTGCTCGCTCACCTGCACCGCACCGGGCAGGCCGTCGGCAGCGAGCGCGGCGGTGTTGACGAGCGCGGAGTTGGCAACCTCGACCCGGACCCGAGTGGCGCCGACGAGGTCGACCTTCTCGACGTTCTCCGGCCCGCCGAGGGCGGCGAGCCACTGCTGAGCGGCCTTGGCCTCCTCGTCACCGACGACGACCACGACGACCGGCTCGGCGTCGTCCCCGGCCAGCGCGGCCTTGGCGGCCGCCTTCTGCTCGGCCGTGCGGTAGTCGGAGACGATGACGAGAACCATGGCCGTGACGAAGGCCGCCGCGATCCCGATGACGTAGCGCACCGCGGGGTCGAACACCGGGATGGTGAGCAGGGACGTGAACGCGAACGCCTTGGTGTTGACGCCGCCGGTGAGGCCGATGACGAGGCCACCGACGAGGCAGCCGACGAGCATCCGCGGATAGATTCGCTTGAACCGCAGGTGTATGCCGTAGAGAGACGGTTCGGAAATCCCGCCGAAGAGCCCCGCGGCGAGGGCACCGGTGGCCGTCTGGCGCATGGCGACGTCCTTGTCGCGGATCGACAGGACGAGCACCCCGGCGGTGGCGCCGAAGCAGGCGAAGTTCCACGCACCCATGGGGCCCTGGATGAAGTCGTAACCCAGGGTCTGGATGTTGGCGAGCATGAGCGCGTTGAGCGGCCAGTGCAGGCCGAGCGGCACGAGGAAGGGGTAGAGCAGCGGGATGAGGACGGCGAACACGAGCGGGGAGTTCGTGTTGAGCCAGGCCAGGCCCGAGCCCAGTCCGGTGCCCAACCAGATGCCGAGTGGGCCGATGAGGAAGGCGGTCACCGGGATCATGACGACCATCGACAGGAACGGCACGAACACCATCTGCACGTTGGCCGGGAAGATCTTGACGAACAGTTTGTAGACCAGCGCCAGCACGGCGACCATGATGAGCGGCACGAACACCTGCCCGCCATAGCCGTTGAGTTGCATCGGCAACCCGAAGACGTGCGCCACGCACTCCTCGGTTTTCAGCGTCGGATTCATCGTGCAGGTCGTGTCGGCGAACTTGAGCGCCTGACTGTAGACACCAGTCCCCGAGCCGGTTTCGGTGTACACCTTGGAGCCGAGGGAGATGAACTCGGGCGTCATCAAGGCACCCATGACCGTCGCCCCCACCCACGGGTCGATGTCGAGGGCCTTGGCGGCGTTGTAGGCGACCATGATCGGCAGGAAGTAGAACACCGCCCGCCACATGGTGTCGACGAACACCCAGGTGGCCGGCTTGTCGGCGGCCCGGAAGTCGACGATGCCCAACGCGTCGAGGACGGCCGCGAAGGCGATGATAAGCGAGGCGCCGAGCAGCACCCCGAGCAACGGCCGGAAACTGTTCGAGAGGTACTCGAAGAAACTGTCGAGCCAGGCGACCTTGCCGCGCGCCTTGGCCCGCGCGGCGGCCTTGACGTCGGCGTCACTGGTGCCGTCCCCGCCGCCTTGGCCCATGGTCGCCATTTCGGGCAGGTTCATGATGTCTTTGTATGCCGTCCCGACGGCGCCACCCATGATGATCTGGTAGCGGTCCCCGGCCTGCGGGACCGCTCCCATGACTCCCTTGATCTTTTCGACGGCGGCGGTGTCGACCTTTCCGGCGTCGTTGAGTTGGAAACGCAGCCGGGTCGCGCAGTGCGTCAGGCCGGACACGTTGCCGGCCCCGCCGACACTGGCGATGATTTCGCGGGCGGTGTCTGTCATGAGGTCTACTCCCTCTCGCCGATCGGACCGGTGGCCCCGGTCACGAGGTGGCCAATACGTGAATGGTGGACGCGACGATGCGTCACTGCGATGGCGTGCTCGAGCCGACCGACGGGCACAGCCCGAGCGACTCGATGCGGCACTGCGGAGAACACGCGGTCACCTCAGGCGTCGTCGTCGGGCACGAGCGCCCGCACATCGGCCGGGGTGGTGAGGCGCACGGCCGTCGCGGCCAGTTCCTCGCACTGCGCGAGCGAGTAGGCGCGGACCTTGGCCTTGATCGCGGGGATCGACGGCACCGAGCAACTGAGTTCGTCGACGCCGAGGCCGACCAGGATCGGCACCGCCTGCGGGTCGGAGGCGATGCCGCCGCACACGCCGAGCCACTTGCCGTGCTCGTGGAGCGCACGCGCCGCATCACCGATGAGCGAAAGCACCGCCGGGTTGCACGGGTCGACCTGGGCAGCAAGTTTCGGGTGCCCGCGGTCCATCGCCAGCGCATAGGACGTGAGGTCGTTGGTGCCGACACTGAAGAAGTCACAGCCATCTTCGGCGGCGAACTGGCGAGCCATGATCGCCACGGACGGCACCTCCATCATGATGCCCACGGGTACCGGGACGGTGACCCCGGCGCGTGAGCGCTCCTCGTCCCAGATCGCCTTGGCCCGGCGCCAGTCCTCGATGGTCGCGATCATGGGGAACATGACGTGGATGGCGGCTCCGGCGTCGCCGGTGCGGTCGGCCGCGGCGAGAATGGCCCGGCACTGGGTGCGGAGCACCTCGGGCGTTTCGAGACCGACCCGGATGCCGCGCATCCCGAGGAACGGGTTCTCCTCCTGCGGGATCGGCAGGTAGGGCAGCGGCTTGTCACCGCCGACGTCCAGGGTGCGGATGACGAGCGGCTGGCCGGGGGCCAACGCGGCCGCGCACGCAGCATACGCCTGCGTTTGTTCGGCCTGCGTGGGTGCCGAGGCGCGGCCCATAAAGACGAACTCCGAGCGCAACAACCCGACGCCCTCGCCGCCCTTGGCGCGCCCGGCAACCGCGTCGTCGACACCGCCGATGTTGGCGACAACGGCGACCCGGTGCCCGTCGGTGGTGACGGCGGGCTCGTCCTGGTGCGCGGCCTCGGCAGCGCGCCGGGCCGCGGCCCGTTCCTGGCGCCGCCGGATGTCGGCGATCGCTTCATCGCTGACGTTGGTGGCCAAGGTGCCCTTGGACCCGTCGAGGACGACCCGGGTGCCGTCGGGGATGGACAGCGCCCGGCCCTCGATGCCGGCGACGGCCGGGATGTCGAGAGAGCGCGCGATGATGGCGACGTGTGAGGAGGCGCCACCATGCGTCGTCGCAAACCCGACGACCTTGGTGCGGTCGAGTTGGGCGGTGTCGGAGGGGGTGAGGTCCTCGGCGACGAGGATGGTGCCCTCGGGCAGTTCGCGGCGTTCGCTGCGCTGGCCGGTGAGTTCTTCGAGGACTCGGTGACCGACGTCGCGCACGTCGGTGGCGCGGCCGGCGAGGATTTCGTTGGGGAGCGCGGCGAGCCGGTCGGCATACGCATTGACGGCGGCCCGCCAGGCGAACGGGGCGCTCTTGCCCTTGTCGATGGCGCTCACGGCGAGGTCGAGCAGGTCGGGGTCGCCGAGGATCTCCTGGTGGGCACCGAAGATGGCGGCCTTGTCGGCGTCGGCTTCGTCCTCGAGGCGCCGTTGCAACGCGGACAGGTCGAGCAGGGCCCGGTCGATGGCGGCGTTGAGCTTGCGCCGCTCCTTGTGGTGGTCATCGGCGAACTCGGCCACGTCGATGTCGTTGTGCCGCACCTGGATCACGGTGCCGATACCCAGGCCGGGGGACGCCGAGACGCCGAGGAGAAGGTTGGGGTCGCCCGAGCGCGGTCGCGCGATCTCGCCCGTCGAGGCGGTAAGGGCCGCGGTGGCGGCGGCGGCTTCGGGGGCGCCCTGGACCGCACCGGGCACGGCGGGCATGGCGGTCGTGTCGTCGCTGCCCTGGAAACCGGTGACGTCCTCGCCCAGGCCGCTCCTGATCGCGGCGACGAGGGCGGCGACCGCCTCGTCCGCGTCGGCGCCATGGGCGGTCACGGTCACCTTGTCGCCGCGGGCCACGGCCAGCGACATGATCGCCATGATGCTCTTGGCGTTGGCGACATCCTCACCGCGACGCAGCCGGATGTCGGACGTGAAGCCCTTGGCGAGGTTGACCAAGGTGGCGGCGGGGCGGGCGTGCAGCCCGGTGGGGTTGGGGATGAGGATCGCCCCGGACGTCGCCTGGGTGCCGGCACCGGCGCTCGGTGCGCCGTCGCTGCCCACGGCCGGTTGGGCGAGGTCGACGTATGCCGCGACGTCGCGTCCCGCTGTGACCACCCCGGTGCTCGGGGTCAGGTTGGCGACCAGCTCGGAGTTGGCGATGACCACCTGGGTGAGGACGCTCTTGGCGTTCGTGGCGACCAGGTCCATGTCGAACGAGATGAGCGGGTCGCCGACGGCTACCTGGGTGCCGAGGGTGACGCGTGGGATGAACCCGGAGCCTTCCATCTTGACCGTGTCGAGCCCGATGTGCAGGAGCACCTCAAGGCCCTGGGCCGAACGGATCGTGATGGCGTGCGCCGACGGCTGGATGTCGGCGACCTCCCCGGCGATCGGTGCGAGCAACTCGCTCGTGAACGGATCGATCGAGAAGCCCTCACCGACCATCTTGCGCGCGAAGACCGGATCAGGGACGGTCTCGATCGGAACCATGACTCCGCTCAGGGGAGCCATCAGTTCGACACGGGATTCCATGTGCGCCTCCTTGACGCCTCCCGGTGCTGGGCGTGACCCAACGTGACGCCACTTCAGCGGGACGGCAGGGCACAGGTTAGTGCTTCCGCGCCGATTCGTCTCGGGTGCCCCTTCCGTGTCTCCGGCCCGATTCGAGGTATTACCGCGCGGGTTCCCCGGCGTGTTTACCTCCAATCGCGAAGGGGTGGGGTGGGCCGCACGGCTCGACACTCCAGGCCGCGTATGCCGGGTTGTTGTTGCGGGGTTGGGCTTGGTGGCCTGGCGGCGGGGCGTCGGGGCGGAGGGTGCGTGTTGGTTGGGGGTATAGGGCGGCGAGGCCACCGGGTGCAGGGTTCGCGGTGGCCTCGCCTGGGGGTGCTGGCGCGTCGCGGGGGATCGGGGGTCGGGTGCGGCGCGCTGGCACGGTTAGGGGGGTTGTTAGGTGGTGATCGACTCCTGTTCGCGGCGTCGGGCGTACCAGGAGGTGAGGACGCCGATGAGGGTGAGGAGCAGACCGCCTCCGAAGAAGA
>JAKOPT010000103.1 GCA_029778715.1 Actinomycetes bacterium
CGGCTACTACCTGAGCGGCATCATCGTCGCGCCCGAGTTCCGGCGCCGCGGCATCGGACGGGCGCTGACCAAGGCCCGCTGTGCCTGGGCGCGGGACCGCGGCCGCCGCACCTACTTCGTCGTCAACGCCACGAACCACGCCTCCATGGACTTGCACCGCGAGATCGGGTTCCGCGAGCTGACCCGCGACTTCGACTTTCCCGGCGTCACGTTCACCGGCGGCGAGGGCGTCCTGTTCGGTGCGGACGCCTCAGGCGAGTGGCAGAACATCACCCAACTGCGCGTGGTTGCCGCTCGCTGAGACGCGGTGCTGCGCGACGGCGTCCGCCCACGTCAAGGAGCCGTCGGCGAGCGCCAGCCAGGTGAGCGCGTCGCACTCGACGACGTTCGGCGGCGTTCCGCGGCGGTGGACGGACGCGACGCCGGGGCGTCCGATCTGGACGGCCCCCCAGGGCGGGACCCGCACCTCGACGAGGCGTCCGGGGTGGAGGGCGGCTAGGCGCGCCAGCGAGGTCCGGACCGCCGCGGCCTGCTGAGCTCTCTCGTCCGTCATGGCGGCATTCTGCCGCACGCGACCTACCTCGTCGGGGTGGCCGCGGGCGTTGGGGCGGCCGAACTGGCGGCGGTGGCCGTGGTCGAGCGGGCCGAGCCGGCGCGCTGGTTCGAGTTTGCCGGCACCGCGGCCGAGCGGTCCGCGAGGATCACCGTGTCGCCGGCGTTCACGCCCGACAGGATCTGGACGAGCCCCTGACCGGTCGCGCCCGTGGTCACGGTGACGGTGCGGGCCGCGGCGGAGCCGTCCGTGCCGGGGACCTGGACGGTGCCGGTGCCGGTGCCGGTCGGGGTGACGGCCGAGCCGGGCAGCACGGTCACGCCCTCCACCGAGCCAAGGGCGACGGAGACGGCCGCAATCCCGCCGCCGAAGAGCAGGTTCTGCGGGTCATCGACCGTGACGACTGCGCCGTAGGTGGGGCTGCCGGACGCGGATCCGGCGGTGGCGAGCAGGTTGACCTGAGTGACGGAGCCCACCAGGCTCGCGGTCGAACCCGGCACGCTGACGGTCGCTTTGAGCCCTGTGTTGATGAGCGGACGGACGCTCAACGGCACCGTGGTGCTGACGGTCGCCGCCCCCTCGCCGATGACGGTCACGGACTTCGTGCCGGCGGCCTGCCCGTTCACGAGCGAGATCGCGGCGACGCGGCCGGCGATGGGCGACGTCAGCGACGCGGACTCGACCGCTGCCTGCGCGGTCGCGAGGTTCTGCTGTGCCTGCAGCAGGGCGACCTTGTCGTTGGCCACCCTGACCTCGCTCGACTGCGCGCCGACGCCGGCCGCCGCCCCGGTCGCCTTCGTCGAGGACGACGACGCCGCCGCCGCGGTGCCGCTCGCGACCGAAGTGGTGGGACCCGTCGTCGAACCGGCCCCCGCGGACGCCGCGGCCGAGGCGGGCGCTGAGGGCGACGACGCTCCGCCGGGCTGGGGCGCGGACGCCTCGGCGCTTGCGACGACCTTCTCGAGCAACGCCCGGCAGCCGGTGACCTGCGCCGCGGTGGGCCCGGCCGGAGGCGTCGCCACGGTGGTCGCCAACGGGGACGCGCTCGGCGTGGTCGACGTGCTGAGCGTCGCTGTTGCGCTCGGCGAGGGGGTGTCGCTCGGGGATGCTGACGGGCTCAGCGAGGCCGTGTCGCTCGGGGTGGTCGCTGGGGTCGGCGAGGCCGAGGGCGAGGGCGATGGGCTGGCGATCGGGGACGGGGACGGGCTGGGCGGCGGAACAGGTCCGGGCCCGGATGACACCCCGGCCGCGAACGTCGCAGCGCAGTCACTGCTGGCCAGCGCGGCGACGAGGCCCGTGACGAGCTTCTGCTTGGCGAGCGTCGCGGCAGCTGCTGCGGCCTTGTCGGTCGCCGCCGCGGCGTCGGCCGCGGCCAGCTTGGCGGAGAGGGTCTGCAGTTGGGCCTGGAGTCCGGCCAGGGCGGACGCCGTGCCCGAAGCAGCGGACGCCGCCGCAGACGTCGTGGTGCCCGACGCAGCAGCCTGGTCGGTGTCGAGCTGAGCCTGGGCCTGCTGGACGCCCGCCCTGGCGATCACGGCCGACAGCTCCAGCTGGGTGGGGTCGATCGTGGCCACGACGTCGCCGGCGGCGACGGCGTCCCCGATCTTGACCTTGATCTCTGAGACGACCCCCGACGAGCCGAACGTCAGGACGGCTTGGTTGGAGCGCGCGACCGTCCCG
>JAKOPT010000104.1 GCA_029778715.1 Actinomycetes bacterium
CCCGAGCCCAAGGAGCATGGCCGTGAGCACCTGGCCTATCACCTGTCTCCGTCCTCAACGGTGGCATGTTCCACCTCAGAGTAGAGGAAACGGGGTCAACCCCACTTTGCAGGCATGGTCGGGGTCGGTGAACTCGTGCCGAGAGAGGACTTCCCATTCCAGGGTGGAGAAGAACGCCTCGGCGGCGGCATTGTCGAAACATTAACCGGCTAATCGGGGGCTGGTTTGGGGCTGCGGTGGGGTCTTCCGAGGTGTGCGTCACATGGCTCGTGGGCGTGTCGCGGCGTGCTGGATGAGGGTGTTGATTCTGGTGATGAGACGCAGGTGACGTTCGGTCTCGGCGTCCCAGCCGCGGGTGGTGGCGTCGTCGGCGAGGGCGGTGGCGGTCTCGCGTTGCCGGGTCAGGGTGGGGATGTCGTCGGGGTCGGGTTGGAAGCTTGGGCAGTGCTCACAGATGTTGGCGTAGGCGCAGGGTCCTTGGGCGGGGGCGCGCAGGCAGTGCCCGCCGGCCAGGGCGGTCTTGATGGTCGCGGTGGCGCGCCAATCGGGTTGCGGTTGTCCAGGTTTGGGCGCCGTGGGCTGGGGTAGGGAGCCGATCCGGGTCTTGGCGAGGTCGAGGGCTCGTTCGTACTCGTCGCGGATGGTGGTGTCGAAGAGACGGCCGTAGCGCAGGCTCATCTCGGCGGAGACGTGGCCGAGGATGGCCATCAGGGCTTGCAGGGAGACGCCGGCGTTGATCAGGGCGGTGGCGTAGGTGTGCCGCAGCTGGTGGGGGGTGATGTGCGGCAGGCCGGCGACGCCGGCGGCGCGGTCGAGCTCGCGTCGCAGGCCGTTCTGTCCCAGGCGCCGTCCGTGGGCGGTAAAGAGGAAGTCGGCGGGCCGGCCGGTGCGGGGGTGCCGGATCGGGCGGCCCGGGCTGCGGGTGGTGGTGATCCGGTCGAGCAGGGTGAGGATGTCGGGGTCGATGGGGACCATCCGTTCGGTGTCGAGCTTGCCGAGCGGGACTTTCAGCCAGGACCCGGCGCCGGGGATGTCGATGACGGCGTCCATCTCCAGATCGAGCAGCTCACCGATGCGCAGCCCGCAGGCCCGCTGCAGCAGCAGGGCATCGGCGGGCAGGCGGTTCGGGGAGTCGTGCAGCGCCTGACTCAGGCGCCGGTCGGCGTCCGGGGGCAGGAACCGCGGCAACGGGTGGGGCAGGCGGGGGTTGTCGCTGGAGTACATCAGGGTGCGTGCGGGGGCCTCGGGCCACTCCCACTCGCTGATCTCGCGCAGGAAGTTCGCCACGGCCAGGATCCGGCGGGCCTGCTCGGCGCGGGAGAGGACCCCACCGGACTTGGTGTTCTCGGCACGGGTCAGGGCGTGCATCCACGGCTCGATGTGCCCGGTGCGGGTCAGCATGGCGGGGGTCGCGTCCGGGGCAATCGCGGCGATCACGGTCCCGAAGTGCGCCAGCCGGGTCGCCAGGCAGGAGACCGTGGTCGCCTTGCAGGTCACGCTCTTGCGTTCCAGGTAGCGCACCAGGATCGAGTGCATCGGCTCGGGCACACCGGCCACGCGGCGGGCGAACGGCAGGCGCTGCTGCCACGGCTCGGGCAGGGCGGGCAGGATGCCGTGGTGGTACAGGACGGTCTTGGTCGCGGTCGCAGCCGCCCGGTAGTGCTTCCAGGTGCGGCCGGTGGCCTGCTGGCGTGCGGTTCCGGCGACGGTGAGGGCGTCGAAGTCGTCGTGGGTGACCTCGTGCAGGCGTTTGCCGGTGGCGAACAGGATCCGGGCCATCACCTGCGAGGCCATCGCCGAGGCCACCCGTTCGCTGTAGCCGACGGTGCGTGCGGCGGTGATGAACTCCTCGATGTCGGCGCCGATCACGGTGCCGGGCAGGTCTCTCCACAGTGAGGAGAACTTGCGGTGGACCAGGTACTCCCAGTCCGGGTGGAGCCGACCGGTGACGAGCAGGAAGGTGATGAACGGGTGGGTGGCAGTGTTCGCTGCGAGCTGGACGTGCAACGGCTCCTCGGCCCAGGCCTGCACGGCCGGCCAGCGCCGCAGGAACGAGCGGGCGGCGGTGGTGAAGGCGCTGTTGCCGCGCCCTGTCATGCCCTGGTGGGCGTGATAGGCGGCCAGCACCTGAGCCGGGGACTCGGCGCCCGGTTCAGTGGTTGGTGTCGCGTTGACGGGTACGAGCGGCATCGTATTGAGCCTTCACGTGGGTCGGGGCCAGATGGATGTAGCGGGCGGTGGTGTCGACGTGGGCGTGTCCGAGCAGGGCCTGCATGACGGCCAGGTCGACCCCGGCCTCGGCCAGCGCGGTACCGAAGGTGTGCCGCAGCGCGTGCGGGGCGCCTGCCCCGACACCGGCGATGCCGCGGTGGTAGCGGAAGATCGTGCGCAGCCCGGCCGGGGACAGCCGCTGCCCGCGGGTGGGGCCCTTGGCCACAAGGAACAGCGCCGGGCTCTCGCTCTCGCCACGCTCGGTGAGCAAGTACCCCGACAGGACACTGGCGAGGTCGGCGTCGAAGGGCACCCGCCGGTCCTTGCCGCCCTTGCCGTGCACGAGCAGCCAGCGGGCGCCGATGTCGACGTCGACCACGTCCAGGGCCAGCACCTCGCACGAGCGCAGCCCGCAGTAGAGCATCAGCCCCGCCATCGCCAGGTCCCGGCGGCAGCGCAGGCTCCCCAACAGCGCGGCGACCTCGGCCGGGGTCAACGCCCTCGGTAACCGCCGCGCGGTGCGCAGCCGCAGCCGCGACCTCGGCGCGGGCCGGCGCTTGGTGTGCGCCAGCAGACCGGACCGCTCCCCAGGCGCGAACCACGCCGACGGCCTGCCCTTCGGGATCGGGTTCGGGGTCTCGGGGGAACGCATGCTGCGGAACTCGAACAAGCCACTGACCGCGGCCAGGCGCAAGTTGATCGACGTCGCCGCCAACCGGTCGACCCGGTTGCCCTGCAAGTCAACAACATTCGGGCCCGGACGGCCGGTGACTCTCTCGTGCCGGCAGGAGCTGAGGAACGCCAGGACGGCGTCGGTGTCGACCTCCTCGAGCCGGGCACCGGTCCGCTCCAGCCACCGGCAGAACGCGACCAGCCCGTACCCATAGGTGCGGATCGTGCGCGGCGAGTAGTTCCGATCCTGCAGATACCCCAAATACGCATTCGGCAGGTCCAGCAACCCCCCGCCGGCGCCCGCCA
This sequence comes from Actinomycetes bacterium, assembly GCA_029778715.1. Classification (GTDB taxonomy): domain Bacteria; phylum Actinomycetota; class Actinomycetes; order Actinomycetales; family Dermatophilaceae; genus Phycicoccus_A. The sequence continues at coordinate 3,190 of JAKOPT010000104.1, forward strand.
GCCGCCACGACCCCGAGCACCTCTCCAACACGAGCTGTGACTCACTCACACCCCATCCCTACGCCCGAGCCACCTCCGATGCCAGCACCCCTGCCGTCCCCGATGCAGTGATGTAGGTCCCGATTAGCCGGTTAACAGGCACGACCCGACCCGGCCCTTCGACTGACGGATCTCCGACGGCGGGCATCGAGCGCTCGCGAGCTCATCGTCCTCTTCGACGGTCGCGCGTCACCATCGGAGTCACCCCGCGCGTCGGTCGCCCTCTATGACAACGGCTGACATGCTCCCGCGCACGAGGAAGGGTCGCTCGACCCCGCGGTAGAGCGCCGTCGCGACGGCG
>JAKOPT010000002.1 GCA_029778715.1 Actinomycetes bacterium
ACCAAGTGCTCCGGCTGCTCGGCGGAGCAGTGGGGTCGGCGGGGTTGGCCGCCGTGCTGGCGGCGCACGTCGACGGTGCGAGCGGATTGCCGGCGGAGAGCGGCTATGTCATGGCCAGCCTGCTCGCCGCGGGGGTGTCTCTGGTGGCCGCACCGCTGTCCTACTGGCTGGTCCCCGACGCCCCGGCAGGTGCGTCGGAGGTGGGCGGGGAGCGCACGGCATACCTCCCGGAGGAGCCCGTCACCCCCTGAACGGGCGTTGACCGCGGGAGCCCCATGCGCCGCACCCGAGGACGTGGCTGAACAGTTGATCGGACTACAGGAGGAGCTGGGAATGACGCACTTCGTCTACAAGGCGCACTGGCCGGGGCTGTCGCACCGCGACGCGATGGCGCAACTCGGGGTGTTCGGCAGCCAGGTCACCCCGGCGGTGACCCGGTGAAGCTCAAGTCGGGCCAGGTCGCGGTCGTGACCGGCGCCGCGAGCGGGATCGGGCGTGCGCTCGTCGAGGCCTTCGTCGCGCGGGGGCTGTCGGTCGTCGGGGTCGATGTCGAGGCGGGCGCGCTCGACGCGATGGTGGCTGAGGTCAACAGCGGTGCCGGGGACGGGACAGGCGGAACGGGGACTGGGCAGGTGGTCGGGCGGGTCGTCGACGTCCGCGACCCCGAGGCGCTATTGGCGCTGGCTGCCGATGTCATGGCGACCTTCGGGCGGGTCGACGTCGTGTGCAACAACGCCGGCGTCATCACGTCGCGCCTCTCGACGTGGGAGCAGCCGCATAGCGACGTGCAGTGGACGACCGAGGTCAACTTCTATGGCGTCGTCAACGGGGTGCGAGCCTTCGTGCCGCACTTCATCGCCGCCGGCCAGGGGCATGTCGTGAACACCGCCTCCGTCGCGGGACTGTCGACGATCCCCGGAGGCGGGCAGGCGGCATACAGCGCCTCGAAGCACGCCGTCGTCGGGCTGTCGGAGACGCTCGCTCTGGAGTTGGCCACCGTCGCGCCCGAGGTGGGCGTCACCGTGCTGTGCCCCGGCCAGGTGCCCACCAAGATTCGCGACGCGCGGCGCAACCGGCCCGCCGACCGGCCGGAGACGGGGAGCAGCACAGTGCTGCCGGACTTCCGGCTCACCATGGACGTGGCGACTCCCGCCGAGGTAGCCGAGATGGTGCTGGCGGCCATCGAGGACGGGCTCTTCTACCTCGTCACTGCTCCTGACGCCGGCCAGTGGGCCCGCACCCGCGCCCAAGGAGTCATCGACGGCCTGTCCTGAGTTGACCGTCGGCTTGCGACGCCCCATGTCTGCCCT
>JAKOPT010000105.1 GCA_029778715.1 Actinomycetes bacterium
CAAACGTGCGCTTCGCACCCCCACCGACGGGGTGCGAAGCGCACGTTTCCTATGCCCAGCCACAACCAGACCCCAGGACCCAGCCACAGGCCCCAGGACCCGGCCGCGATCAGGCTCCAGGACCCAGCCACAATCGGGCCCCAGGACCCGGCCGCGATCGGGCCCCAGGACCCAGCCACGATCAGGCCCCAGGATCAGCCGCGATCAGGCGGCCTGACTCTCGCGATGCCCTGGCGTGGGGCACTAGGCTCAGCGGGCGGCATACCGTCGCAGCCACGGCCACCAGCGCCGACAACCATCGGAACCACCCACAAGGAGAACCGATGACCCCGACCAGCGGCTCCGCCGCCACGCCCCCCAACGCCAACATCTCCACCGCGAATGCCCCGGTCTTCCGGCGGCAGCGGCCGGCTGCGCGGGTGCTGCTGGCCGACGACCATGCCCTCGTGCGGCAGGGCGTGCGGATGATCATCGACGCCCAACCCGACCTCACCGTCACCGCGGAGGTCAGCGATGGGGCGGCCGCTGTCGAACGCGCAACCGCCGGTGATATCGACCTGGCCATCCTCGACGTGACGATGCCCCGGATGACCGGGTTGCAGGCGGCCCGTGAAATCTCGCGCCGCGCCCCCGACGTGCGCATTCTCATGCTGTCGATGCACGACAACGAGCGGTTCCTGTTCGAGGCCCTCAAGATCGGGGCCTCCGGTTACGTCCACAAATCCGTTGCCGACCGGGACCTCATCAACGCCTGCCGGGCCGCGCTCCGCGGCGAACCGTTCCTCTACCCCGGTGCGCTGCAGACGATCATCCGCGAATATGTCGCCGCCGGCGCCGAGGGTGCCGACCGCCCGGTCCTCACCCCCCGCGAGGAGGAGGTTCTCAAACTGATCGCCGAGGGCTTAAGCGGCAAGGACATCGCCGAAGCCCTGTTCCTCAGCCCCAAGACCGTCGAACGACACCGCGCCAACGTCCTGGAGAAGCTCGGTCTCAAAGACCGACTCGAACTGACCCGGTACGCGATCCGCAACGGCCTCATCGAGGCATAGGGAGGGGCGAGGGCGCCGCGCGGCACTGGGGGTCACCCGGCAGTGGGCGCCGCGCAGCACTGGGGGTCGGCACCCATGCCGGTGGGGTGGGACATGTAGGTCCCGGGCGTCAACGCGACGCGGCCTCGCAGCGCGAATAGCGTCGTAGACACAAGCCCAGCGGACCCCCGCCCCGGGCGAAACCCGCACCGTGAGAACGGCATACCAAACAAACGCCGACTCACCCGGAATCGTCAAGGAGACGGAACATGAGCATCATCGCGTGGATCATCATCGGCGGCCTCGCCGGCTGGATCGCTAGCAAGATCATGGGCACCGACGCCCAACAGGGCGTTGTCCTCAACGTCGTCGTCGGCGTCATCGGCGGCCTGCTCGGCGGCTGGATCCTCGGCCTGTTCGGGATGGACCCGATGGGCAAGAACCTCATCGTCAGCTTCCTCACCGCCTTGTTCGGTGCCTGCGTCCTCCTCTTCGGTGTCAAACTCGTCACCGGGAAGCGGTGACGTCGACGAGAACGCGCTCCCTGCCGGGACAAGCGCCCCGAGGACGCCGCCCGACACATCGGGTGGCACGGGAATCGGCCGCGTCGAGGCATCCGGGGGGAGCGGGGCACCGGCGGGTTCGAGCGGGATTTCCACGGTGACGGTCGTTCCCCGGCCCGGCTCCGACACCCGCTCGAAGGTTCCGCCCAGCAGCCGAGCCCGCTCGCGCATGGAGTAGGAGCCGACACCCAGTTCCCCGGTCGTGCCCAGCCCGTCGTCACTGACGATGAGGCGGGCACGGCCGGGTTTCTGCGTGAGCGACACCGTGACCGAACGGGCCGACGCATGCCGGAGCACGTTCGTCAACGCCTCCTGCGCGATGCGGTAGAGAGCGAGGTCCCGTTCCCCGTGCGGAGTGAAAGTCCCCGACACCTGCACCGTGCACCGAATCTCGCCGGCCCCCTCGATCCGGGCGCCGAGGCCCCGCAGCGCCGGCCCAATGCCCAACTCGGACAGCACCGCCGGGCGCAACCGGCGCGAGATGGTGCGTACCTCGTCCAGGCCGTTTCGGGCCGCAGCGGTGATGGCGGCGACATCGGGACGCAACCGGGCCGGAACCTCGCGGTCGAGCACGCTCAGACGCAACAGCAGGAACGTCAGGGTCTGGCCCACGTCGTCGTGGAGTTCGCGGGCGATCCTGGCGCGTTCGGCCTCGGTGGCGGTCACCGCGGCGCGGGCCGCGGCGGTCCGCTCGCGCTCCAATCGGGTCAGCATCCCGTTGTATGCCGCGGCCAGTTGAGCCACCTCGTCGTTGCCATGCACGATCAGCTGGGCGTCGTCGTCAAGGCCGATGACATTCTCGACATCTTCACGCAGCTCGGCGAGCGGTTGGAGGCTGATGCCGATGAGGGCGGCATACACCAAGAGCAAGGTGAGGGCCCCGAGGGCAAGGTAGCCGACCTGTTCGTTCGTGGGCGGGAAGTCCACGGTCAACGGGGTGAAGGCGATCAGGGCGGCACCGCCGACGACGACCACGGTGTTGACGATGAACAGTTTCCAAAACAGCGGCATGCGGCACCTCAACCGGGCCGGTGGGCGGCCCCTTGACTCAGCGTAGGCATATTCTGACCGCGTGAGGGATCGGTCCGTGAGCAGCGACGACGCGCGTGGGGCGATTCCCGCGGCGACGACGCGCCCGGTGCCGCTGGCGCCGCGCCGGGCAGCGGCACACCGGCCGTCGATGTCGTTGCGGCTGTTGGTCTCCGGGGCCCAATTGATCTCGCTCTATGGGACGTTGTTCGGCCTGGGTGCCTTCGGGACGCGGGTCCGGGATGCCGCCGGGGGTCTGTTCCGTCCCGAGGTCAGTCTGCTGGCGCCGGGGCAGCCGTCGTTCCGGGTGTGGTCGGTCATCTATCTCGGGCTCTTCGCCTACACCGTCGGGCTCTGGCTGCCCGGCACCAGCGTGTCGGCCCGGTTGGAACGCACGGCGTGGCCTGCGTCGTGGGCGATGATCCTCAACGCGGTCTGGCTCATCGTGGTCAGCATGGGTCAGGTGCGCCTGAGTCTGGTCACCATCATCGTTCTCGTCCTGGTTCTCGGGGTGCTCATGCGGCGCCTCGTGCTGTCGGCCCCCGCCTCCCGGGTCGAACGGCTCATCTTGGAGGGCACCTTCGGTCTCTACCTGGGCTGGGTGGTGGTCGCGGTCGCGGCCAACGTCGCGCTCGTCTTGGTCTCCCTTGGGGTGCCGTCGACGGGGCCGCTCGCGACGGTTGTGGCGCTGGCCTCGTTGGTCACGTTGGCGCTGGTCGGCGTGGGTTTGGCCCGCGTGCTCCCGGGTCAGTGGGGGGTGGTCGGCGGCATGGTGTGGGGGTTCGCCTGGATCGCCATCCAACGCCTCGCCGGTATGCCGCACTCGGCGCCGGTCGCGGTCACCGCGCTCGTCGCGGCGGCCGTGGTCGCCCTGGCCTTCGTGCGCACCCGCCCCTCCCTCACCGGCCGAAACGCCGCAGCCGTAGCGAGTTAGTCACGACGAGCACGCTCGAGCAGGCCATCGCCGCGCCGGCAATCATCGGGTTGAGCAGCCCGGCCATGGCCAGCGGGATCGCCGCCGAGTTGTAGCCGAAGGCCCAGGCCAGGTTCTGTTTGATCGTGCGCAGCGTGGCCCGCGACAGTTCGATGCCTTGCGGGATGGCGCTCACCTCACCGCGGAGCAGCACGAGGTCGGCGCTGGCCGCGGCGACATCGGTGCCACCCCCCATGGCAATCCCCAGGTCGGCCTGGGCGAGCGCGGCGGCGTCGTTGACGCCGTCGCCGACCATGGCGACGATCCGGCCTTGGCGTTGGAGTTCGGTCACCATGGCGTATTTGTCGTTGGGGCGTACCTGGGCACGCACCCGGTCAGCCGGTATGCCGACCGCTTCCGCAACCGCTCGCGCCGGCCCCTCTTGGTCGCCGGTGAGGAGGTATGCCGTCAGGCCCAGGCGGTCGAGGTCGCGCACCGCGCGCGCGGCGTCAGGGCGGAGGGTGTCGGTGATGATGAACCGGGCATGGGCGGTGCCGTCCCAGCCGAGCCAGATGGTCGAGCCGTCCGTGGAGTTGGTCGAGACGGCGGCATTCGTGCCCGATGAGGACGATGATTGCGCCATCGGGGACTCGAACCCCGAGCCCGGGCGGGCTGCGCCGGTGGCGTCGCTGGTGAACAGGTCGCGTCGACCGACGGTCACCTCGGTGCCGGCGGACACCGGCCCGATCGCCTCCTCCACGACCGCGCGCGCACCCGCTCCCGTCAGGGCCCGGAACCCAGACGTGCGTGGCAGGGAAACCGGCGGCATACCGGGGGAGGCGGACGGCATACCCGACGGGGCAGGGAAAACTGGGGCAGGCGGCATACCGGCAGCGGCGGCGACCACGGCGCGGGCGAGCGGATGCTCACTGCCGGACTCCACAGCGGCGGCGAGCCGGAGCGCCTCCGCCTGGGTCACCGCACCGTCGGTGGTGACCGCGGTCAGCGTGGGATGGCCGGTGGTGAGGGTGCCGGTCTTGTCGAGGACGATCGTGTCGACGGTGCGGGTGTCTTCGAGGACGGCCGGGCCCTTGATGAGGATGCCGAGTTGGGCGCCGCGGCCGGTGCCGACGAGGATCGCCGTCGGGGTGGCCAGGCCGAGGGCGCACGGGCAGGCGATGATGAGAACCGCGATGCCGATGCCGAGGGCCCGGCTGGGGTCGCCGTTGGCCAGCCACCAGCCCACGAATGTCGCTGTCGCCAAGGCGAGCACGACCGGGACGAAGATCGCGGAGATGCGGTCGGCGAGGCGTTCGACACCGGCCTTGCCGGTTTGGGCCGCCTCGACGAGCCGGGCGATGCCGGCCAGGGTGGTGTCGGCGCCGACGCGGGTGGCTTCGACGAGGAGGCGGCCGGGGCCATTGAGGGTGCCACCGGTGATGTCATCGCCGGGACCGACGTCGACGGGCAGCGATTCGCCGGTGACCAGGGAGGTGTCGACGGCGCTCTCGCCGGTGAGGACGCGGCCGTCGGTGGCGACCTTCTCCCCGGGGCGGACGACGAACCGCTCACCGACGACGAGTTGGTCGATGGGGATGCGGATCTCGACGGTGCCGGTCCCGTCGCTGGTGGGGCGTTCGACGGCGACGTCGGTGGCGCCGAGGGTGAGCAAGGTGGTGAGGGCTTCCTTGCCCTGGGCCTTGGCGCGGGCTTCGAGCCAGCGTCCGATGAGAAGGAACGTGGTGACGACGGCCGCGGTCTCGAAGTAGAGGTGGACGCCGCCGGTGTCGGCGGTGGTGGCCATGTCGGCCATGCTCGCCATCCCGGCCGCCGCGGTGCCGGTGAGGACGGCGACGGTCGACCACATGTATGCCGCGAGAACCCCGAGGCTGACCAGGGTGTCCATCGTCGAGGCGCCGTGGCGGGCGTTGACGGCGGCGGCGCGGTGGAAGGGCCAGGCGGCCCAGGCGACGATCGGGGTGGTGAGGGCGAGTTGAACCCAGGGGTTTCCGGCGATGTGGATCCCGGGAACCATGGCGAGGATGACGACCGGGACGGCGAGGACGAGGCTGACGAGCGCGCGGCGTTTGAGGAGGTCCTGCCGGCTGGGGGTCCGGGGCGCTGATGCCTCGGTGGCGGCTGGTGCTTCGGGGGCGGCGGGGGCACCCGGGGTGTGGGCGGCGGTGGGGTTCTCGGTGCCGAGTTCACGGACCGGCTGGTTGTCGACGGGCGCTGCGATGACCGAGGCGCCGTAGCCGGTGGCGCGCACGGTGGCGAGGATGTCCTCGAGAGCCAGCGGCGCGGCATACCGGACGTGGGCGCGCTCGGTGGCGAGATTGACGCTCGCCTCGACGACGTCGAGTTTGCCGAGTTTGCGTTCGACGCGGGCCGAGCAGGAGGCGCAGGTCATGCCGGTGATGGCGAGGTCGACTTCATGGGTGTCGACGGGCGGGGTGGTGACGTCCGCAGGTGTAGTCGTCATGTCAACTCCGCACCAGGCGGGCGATGGCGGCGCTGGCCTCGGTGACCTTGGCGGCGGCTGCTTCGTCGGACTCGCGGGCGGCGGCGACGACGCAATGGGAGATGTGTTCGTGGAGGAGACCGAGGCTGACCGCCTGGAGCGCTTTGGTGACCGCGCTGACCTGGGTGAGGACGTCGATGCAGTAGGCGTCGTCCTCGACCATGCGCTGGATGCCGCGGACCTGTCCCTCGATCCGGCGGAGCCGCTTGAGGTGGGCGGCCTTGGTGTCGTGGTAGCCGGGCGGCGTGTGGGACGCGGTGGTCACGGGCATGTGCGGCAGCATACCCCCCAGGGGTATTTCTTGGTGGTGCGGCTGTCAGCGGTCAGCGCCGCTGGCCCGGCCTAGACGGTCGCGAACCGGTTGACGACGTAGCTGCCGGAGGCGGCCACGGCGGCCAGGACCGTCACAACCAGGATCGGCAGCCACAGGCCCATCGAGGCGAACCAACTCAGCACCGTGGACCCATGGGCCACGCCGAGGGCGACGCTACCGAGGATGAGGGCCCCGAAGGCGAGGGCCGCGACCGTGGTCCAGGTGCCGCCGAAAGCCCGGAACACCGTGCCGAAGAACGCGCCGAGGAAGAGGCACAAGAGCGAGAGCACGGCCATGGTCGCGAACGTCTGGGCCGCATTGCCGTCGCCCAGGACATAGACGTCGAAAGCATGGGCGCCGATGAACCAGTGGTTCGTCAGCAGTTCGAGCCACAGACACAAGAGGGACACCAGGCCCACGACGAGCGAGGTGAGCACGAAGCCGATCGATGTCCCCGCCCAGAAATGCCGACGTGTGCTCCCGAAGGCCAGCGCCATCGAGAAGTTGCGGTTCATGGCGAAGGCGCCCACGGAGACGAGGAATCCAGGGACCGAGAAGATCGGCCCCATGTTCCCGCGCGTCCCGTCCGAGATTTCCGGCCGCAGCGGCAGCCCTTGCGGGATCCCGATGATTGCCGCGATCGCAATCGAAATGAGAAGCATGAGGGCGAGGATGAACACCGGGATGAGGAGGACGAACGAGCGGTTCGCCAGATAGAGGCGCACATTGCGCTTCGTGTATGTCATCAGGCCACGTCCTTCGCGGGTGCGTGTGAATCATGGGTCAGCGAGTGAATGCCGATGGCGGCCACATATTCCTGCAGGCTCGCGTCCTCCAGCGACAAGTGGTCACGGTGGGCGGCATACCGATCGTCGTCGGTGACGTGCCCGCGGACCGTGGCCGACACGACCGCGCCCATGGACCGCTCGGCAAGCACCTCCCGGTCGCCAATCAAAGACCGCACCTCGGGCGCGCGGCCGCGCACGATAAACGAACTGCGCCGGGCCTCGTCGACGTCGGTGTGCACGGCCACCACGCCGTCGTCGAGAATGAGCACGACCTCCATGAGTTCGGCCGCTTCGTCGATGAGATGCGTGGACAGGATGAAGGTGCGCGGGTGTGCGGCATACTCCCGGAGGAGTTCTTCGTAGAAGAGGGTTCGCGAGGTGGCGTCCAGGCCGAGATAGGGCTCGTCGAGGAAGGTGTATGCCGCCCGCGACGCCAACGACAGCGTGATCGCCAACGCCGAGCGCTGGCCGCGCGACAACTTCTTCGATTTCGTCTTCATCGGCAACCGGAACGCGCGGATCAGGCGTTGCGCCGTCTGCTCCGACCAGTGCGGGTAGAACGCCGGCATGATCGCGAGGATGTGGGCGATCGTGAAATTGTCGTTGTACCGCTGGTCCTCGTGAACGAAACAGAGGTTTTCGAGGACGGCGGCATTTTCGGTCGGGTCTTGCCCGTCGATGAGAATGGTGCCACCGCTGCGGAACGAATGGCCGCAGATCAGGGACATGAGGGTCGTCTTGCCGACACCGTTGGCGCCGAGCAGACCGTAGATGCGGCCGGCGGGCAGGTCGGCGGTGACGCCGCGCAGCACTGTGTTGTCGCCGAAACTCTTGGTCACCCCGCACAGATGTATGCCGCGCTCGGGGTCGATGGTGGTCATGACGATTCCTTACGAATGAGGTCGATGATGTCGGCGGGGCTCAGGCCCAGGCGGTTGCCCTCGGCGAGAACCGGCCGCAGATAGTGATCGGCAAACGCGGCCCGGCGGCGCGCGCGCAGCGCCTCCGGTGCCCCGGTGGTGACGAACATGCCCAGACCGCGCCGCTTGTAGAGCACGCCCTCGTCGACGAGCCTGGTCAGGGCCTTGCCGGCGGTGGCGGGGTTGACGCGGTAGTGGAGGGACAACTCGGTGGTCGAGGGGACCTGGGCCTCCTCGGGGTAAATGCCGGCGAGGACGTCATCGGCGATGTGGTCGGCGATCTCGATGAAGATCGGCCGTCCGTCGGCGGGAGGCGTCATGCCCGGCTCCTTGGTTGGTTCATTACTCCACTAATGAACCATGGAGGTTGCTGCCTGTCAAGGGCAGAGGAGGGCGCAGAAGCCGGACCTGGGGTTGTCAACATTCGACCAATAGGTGGATTGTTGACGGGCGCGGCCGGACCCGGGCGCGGCCGGGCCGGGGGGTTGTCAACATTCGACCAATAGGTGGATTGTTGACGGTTGGAGTGGCTCAGCCGGTGGTGCGGCGCGGGGTCGTGAGAGGGGCCTTGCGCGCCGAGCGGGCCAAGACCGTCGCACGCGCAGCGGGCCGAAACTGTCGCACGCGCAGCGGGCCAAACCTGTTGCGCGCAGCGAGACAAGACGCCCGTTGGCGCCGGTTGGGCTCAGTCGAGGTGGTCGACCAACTCCGGGGCGAGGCCCACGTAGGTCGCCGGGGTCAGCGCCGCCAGTCGCTCCTCGACCTCCTCCGGCAGCCCGAGGCCGCGCACGAACTCGACGAGGTCGGCTTGTCCGATGCGCCGGCCCCGGGTCAGTTCCTTGAGCCGTTCGTAGGGCTCCTCCATCCCCGGAACGCCCTGTGCCCCAAGGGCGCGCATCGCCGACTGGATCGGCTCGCCAAGGACCTCCCAGTTGGCCTCCAGATCGGCGGCCATCGCGGCCGGGACCGGGTCGAGCCCGGCGAGGCCGCGGCATACGTTGTCGATCGCCAGCAGCGAATGCCCCAGCGCCACACCGATATTGCGCTGCATCGAGGAGTCGGTGAGATCGCGCTGCAGCCGTGACTGAACGAGCGTCGCGGCAAGCACGTCGAGGAGGGCGTTGGCGACCTCGAGGTTGGCCTCGGCGTTCTCGAAGCGGATTGGGTTGACCTTGTGTGGCATCGTGCTCGATCCGACGGTGCCTTGCCCGCGAACCTGCGCGAAGTAGCCCATCGAGATGTAGGTCCACACGTCGGTGCACGCGTTGTGGAGGATGCGGTTGAAGCGGGCGAGGTCGGCATACACCTCGGCCTGCCAGTCGTGACTCTCGATCTGGGTGGTGAGCGGGTTCCATGTGAGGCCGAGCCCGGTGACGAACGCCTCGCTGATCGCCTCCCAGTCGGCGCCGGGCACCGCGGCCAAGTGGGCGCCGTAGGTGCCGGTCGCGCCGTTGAGTTTGCCGAGGTATTCGGCGGCCTCGATGCGCCGCAACTGCCTTTGGAGGCGCCAGGTGAGGACGGCGAGTTCCTTGCCTAGGGTGGTCGGGGTCGCCGGCTGACCGTGGGTGTGGGCCAGGAGCGGTATGCCGCGCAGGTCGCTGGCCATTGTCGCCAACTGCTCGACCAGGGCCGTGGCGCGCGGCAGCCAGACCTGCGTGATCGCGCCGCGGACCATGAGCGCGTAGGAGAGGTTGTTGATGTCTTCGCTGGTGCAGCAGAAGTGGATGAGTTCGGCCAGGCCCCGGTCGGCCGGGTCGGGGGTGATGGTCGCCAGGCGGGACTTGAGGAGGTATTCGACGGCCTTGACGTCGTGTTGGGTGACGCGTTCGGTGGCGGCGAGTTCCTCGATCTCCGCGGGGCCGAAGTCGGTGACGATGGCGCGCAGGGCTGCGCGTTGGGCGTCGGTGAGGCGGCGCACGCCGGGCACCACCTCGTGGTCGGTGAGGTGGATGAGCCACTCGACCTCGACGTGGGTGCGCATCCGGTTGAGGGCGGGTTCGGAAAGGTGGTCCACGAGCGGGGCCACGGCTCCCCGGTAGCGACCGTCGAGGGCGCCGAGTGCGATGGGCGGGGTCAGGTCGGCCAGCGAACGCATGAAGCCCATCCTCCCAGAGGCCCGTTGCGGCCCGGCGCCGCGCCCGTGCAGATAGACAGTCGAGTGAGGAGTTCTTGTCGCCTCAGAGCGCGAGAGGCGACAAGAACTCCTCACTCGACTGTCTGGGAGGGGGCGCTGGAGTCCAAGGCGGCGGCCACAGCAGCGACGATGCCGGGAGCGGCAGCGGCAATCTCGGCATACGTGATGTCGAAATCGGCGGCCGAGCCGTACCACGGGTCGTCCATGCCAAGGTGGCCCGACGCGACAGCGGCCGGGTCGAAGGAGCGGAACAAGGCCACCTTCGCCGCATCCTGGGTGTCGCGGGCCCGGCGGCGCAGGATGTCGTCATGGACATGGTCGGCGGCCAACACCAGGTCGTAGTCGGCGAAGTGCTCGGCGCGGAATTGGCGGGCGCGATGCTCCCCAAAACCACTGTCCGACACGCCATGACGACGCAGCGCAGCGACCGGGCGGCGGTCCATACCGTGACCGAGCTCCTCGGTCGAGGTGCCGCGACTGTCCACGACGACCCGGTCCCCGAGCCCAGCGGCGTCGAACGCCTCGCGCAACACGAACTCACCCATCGGTGAGCGGCAGATGTTGCCCCAGCACACGACACTCACCCGATACGGCCTCGTCGCGCTCGCCTTGCCCGTCACTCCAGTCACCCTTTTCCCGCCTGAACCGTCCAGTGTCCACTTCGCACCCCGACTGTCGGGGGGCGAAGTGCAAGTTTCCCACCTCAAGTTCATCCCGGTCCCGCCCACGACCACTCACCCGACCGAACTGTGCCTCCCAGGCCGCCGTGCGCCCGGGTGCTCCGGCACCGGGATCGACGGCGGCCGACTCGCCGACGCCACCGTGGGCCCGCGAGCCGCCGCGGATCCGCCGGGCCGGGCGGCATAGCATCGAAGCATGGAACGCAGGGGATTCTTGGGTGTACTCGCCACCGCCGTCGCTGCCGGACTGAACGCCGGTTGCAGTTCGGGAGAAGGGGCCCAACCCACCGGTATGCCGTCCGGCTCAGCCACCGGGAACGCCTCCTCGCCCGCCTCGCCGAGCCCCAGTCCGAGCCCATCGCCGTCGGCGACCCGGATGTTCGGTTCGCCCACCGGCATCACCAAGGTTCCGCTCCCCAAGGGCACGATCTACAAACTCCCGGGCGAGGGCAATCTCGTGGCCATCACGGTCGATGACGGCACCGACGAGAGCGTCGTCGCGGCATACGCCCATCTCGCGGAGCGGACGGGGATGCGCCTCACCTTCTTCGCCAACGGCAACATGCCCAGTTGGACCAAGCATGCCCCGCTGCTGCGCCCGCTCGTCGATCAGGGACAGGCCCTGATCTGCAACCACACATGGAGCCACCCCGACCTGACCAAACTCTCGGCCGAGCAGGTCGCGGACCAGGTGACGCGCAACGAGACGTTCCTCAAGAACACCTACGGCACGCTGGGGCGCCCCTTCCTCCGGCCCCCGTTCGGCTATCGCAACGCCCGGCTCAACGCTCAACTCGCCGATCTCGGCTACCCGGTGGTCACGATGTGGGAGGGCAGTTTCAGCGACTCGGGCGTGCTGCCGCCGGAGGTCATCCTCGACAACGCCAAGCAGTGGATCGGCCCGCAGCGGCTCGTGATCGGCCACGCCAATCACCCCCCGGTGATCGAGGTCATGGATCAGATCGTGCAGGTCATCAAGGACAAGGGGTTGACGCCAGTTCACCTTGGCGACGTGTATGCCGTGAGCTGACTCCGCGCGCCCGCCTCACGCGTTACCCCTTTCCCGCCTTAGGCGGGAAAGGTCCACTTCGCACCCCGACTGTCGGGGTGCGAAGTGCCCCTTTCCCACGGGAAGTTGCTGGCCAGCACCGGCCAGGCCGTCTGCACAGTGCTGCTCTGCACAGTGCTGCCCGGTAGCGACCGGCCCACCTATCCCAGGTCCAGCCAACCCGGTGCAGCCACGACGAACTCGGCAGGCGGCATGCGACCCGCGCCCCACGGGATGCGCCCGAGCAACCTGCCTCCCGTCACCGCCGGCAAATCCTCGACGTTGCACTCCTCCGCCAGCCCGGGCGCCGCGGGCCAATCCCCGATCACGACCCCGAGGAGCGGCAATCCGCGCGCCGCAAGCGCCTCGGCCGTGAGCGCCGACGCATTGAGCGTGCCCAACCCGGCCCCGGCCACCACGACCGCCCCACAGGAGGTGCCGAGGTAGCGCAGCGCCACCCCCAGATCGGCCAGGGTCCGCCCGGCCGCGTCGAGGCGGACGAGTAAGCCGCCGGAACCCTCGACCAGCACCACGTCGTACTCGCCGGCCAGTTCGCGAATACGCTTGGCATGTACCGCAATAGGAGGCAACGACACCCCCGCGCGCCGGGCCGCCGTGTCCGGGGCCAACGGGTCCGGCAGCCGGACGAACTCGGCGTGCGGCACCTCGCCGGCGAGGCGGCATACCTCCTCCACGTCGCCCGGCTCACCGGTCCCAAGACCCGTCTGGGCGACCTTCACCACGAACACCCGCAACCCCCGGCCCCGCAACGCGCACACGAGCGCGGCAGTCGTCACCGTCTTGCCGACCTCGGTGCCGGTCCCGGTGACGAGCACGACGGCCGGCAACGACATCGGCGCAGCGACATCGACCCCGGTCACGACCCCACCGCCTGCCCGGCGCGCGCACTCGCCAGGACCGCCAAAGCCTGCTCAAGCGCCTCCGAAGCCAGGTCGGCGCGCGCCGTCAGCCGCAGCCGCGAAATCCCGTCCGGCGTCGACGGCGGACGGAAGCAGCCAATCCGCACGCCGGCCTCCGCGGCCCGCGCCACCGCCGCCAGGGCCTCGTCCGGCCCGGGCATCGGGACCGACATGACCGCCCCGGCCGGCGTCTCGATCCCCAACGCCCCGGCAATCGCGACCGCGTTGGCTCGCAACCGATCCCGCAGCGCCGGGTCCGCGGACGCCAGCTCGAGGGCCGCCAACGCCGCCCCCGCCGCCGCCGGCGCCAAACCGGTGTCGTAAATGAAGGCCCGCGCCGTGTTGACCAGGTGCTCCCGCACGGCGCCGTGCCCGAGGACCACCCCGCCCTGGCTGCCGAGCGCCTTCGACAAGGTGCCCGTGACGACGACGTGCGCGGGCCAGGGGTCGAGGTCGACCCCGGTATGCCGCCCCGGCGCCCGCCCCGCCCCCGCCCCCGCCGCCGCCGCGGTCCCGTTCGCCGCGGATGCCCCCGGTGCCGTATGCCGCTCCCGCGCGGCCGCCAGCAACCCCCCGCCTCCCGGGCCGGTCACCCCCAGGGCATGCGCCTCGTCGAGGATGAGCACCGCGTCGTGCGCGGCGGTGACCCGCACCAAGTCGGCCACCGGCGCGGCATCCCCGAGCACCGAATAGATCGACTCGGCGAGCACCACGGCCCGGCCCTGGGAGCGCCTCCGCAGCGCCTCCTCGACCGCGCCCACGTCGTTGTGCGGCGCGACCCGCACCGTGCCCTTGGACAGGCGCGCCCCGTCGATGAGCGAGGCATGGGCATGCGCATCGGACACGATGAGGGTGTCGGCGTCGGTGAGGGCCGTGACCGCGGCGAGGTTCGCGGCATACCCGGTCGAACAGACCAGCGCGGCCGGCGCCCCGACAAGCCTGGCGAGGGCCGACTCGAGGTCCGCGTGAATGGCCAACGTGCCGCTGACCAGCCGCGACGCGCCTGCGCCGCCGCCATGCGCCCGGGCGGCGGCCACCGCTCCCTCGATGACGGCCGGGTGGGTCCGCAGCCCGAGATAGTCGTTGCCGGCGAGGTCGATGAGTGCCCCGGGGGTCGCCACCTGCAGGCTGCGCACGAGCCCCGCCTTTGCCCGGTATGCCGCCGCGTCCGCCAACCACGTGAGAAGTCCAGTCACGCCCCCGATCGTTCCATGGGCGCGGCCATGGAGCACCACGGGCGGGTGTACCGGAGCGCACACCGGACCCGACTGGTTAGGTATACCTAACACAGCGTATGTTGGGGCCTTGTGAGGACTGCCACCACCACCGCGAGCCTGGACGGGCTGCGACCAGGCGCGCGCGTCGTCATCCGGAACGTCGACGGGCCGGCCCCGCTCGTGCGCCGCCTCGCCGAGATGGGCATCCGGCCCGACGCGCTCGTCACCGCATTGCACCGCACCGCCGGCGGCGGGCGGGTCGTCGACGTCGCAGGGGCCCGTATCGCCTTGGCCCGCAGCGTCTTGCGTTCGATTTCGACGGAGCCTTCGTCATGAGTATGCCGCCCGACACCCTCCCAGCGGACGCCGGCCCCACCGCTCCCGCAGCGACCGCGCGCGAGGCGCAGCAGCCCGCCGCGACGCCCTCACGAGGCGCCCCACAGGCCACCGCGGAGGCGTCTCGCCCCGCGGCCGGCGCCAACTGCCACACCGACGGCGCCGCCCCCCAGGCCCCGGCCGGAGCCCCCGTCATCGCCCTCGCGGGCGCGCCCAACGTGGGCAAGTCCACGCTCTTCAACGCCCTCACCGGGGCACGGCGCACCGTCGGCAACTGGCCTGGCACCACCGTCGAGGTCGGCCGGGGCGCCTGGACCATCCCGGGGGGCGCGGTGTCGCTCGTCGACCTGCCCGGGGCCTACAGCCTCGACCCGCTGAGCCCCGACGAGGAACTCACCCGCGACCTGCTCCTCAACCCCGACCCGGCCCAGCGCCCCGACGCGGTCGTCGTCGTCGCGAGCACCGCCCACCTGGCCCGCAGCCTCTACCTGGTCGCCCAGGTCCGCGAAACCACCCTGCCCGTCATCGTCGCGCTGACCATGATCGACGTCGCCACCCGGCGCGGCATCGACGTCGACACCGCCGCCCTCGAACGCGCCCTCGGCTGCGAGGTCGTCAGCCTCGACCCCCGCCGGCGCACCGGGCACGAGGAACTCGACCAGGTGTTGCGGGACGTGCTCGACGCCGGCCCCTTGACCCCCCGCGGGGCCTCGGCCGTCGGTGACCACCTCTCGGAGGCGGTGTCCGACGGCGAGCAGCCCGCGGCATACCCGATGCCCGACCCGACCGGCGGCGACGGTGACGGTGACGGTGACAGCCTCGCGCGAGCCGACGAGCGGTTCGCGTGGATCGAGCACGCGATCGCGGTGAGCGTCACCGAGCGGGCCGACCGGCGGCAGACCTGGAGCGACCGGATCGACCGCTGGGCAACCGCGCCGGTCATCGGGCCGCTGCTGTTCCTCGCCGTCATGTGGGCGGTCTTCCAGGTGACGACGAAGGTCGCCGGGCCGATGCAGGACGCGCTCGACGGGTTCTTCTCGGGGCCGGTGACCGATGCGGCCCGCGCGGGGCTGGGCGCGGTCGGGCTCGGCGGCGGCGTCATCGAGGGGTTCGTCACGAACGGCCTGATCGCCGGGGTCGGCATGGTCTTGACGTTTGTGCCGCTCATGGCGCTGATGTTCGTGCTGCTCGCCGTCCTCGAGGACTCCGGCTACATGGCGCGCGCGGCCGTCGTCACCGACCGGCTGATGGCGCGGCTCGGGCTGCCCGGGCGGGCGTTCCTGCCGCTCGTCGTCGGGTTCGGGTGCAACGTGCCGGCGATCGCGGCCACCCGCATCCTGCCCCAGGCGCGCCACCGGGTGCTCACCGCGCTCCTCGTGCCCTTCACGTCGTGCTCGGCGCGGCTGACCGTCTACGTCCTGCTCGCGACGACGTTCTTCCCCGACCGGGCGGGCACGGTCGTCTTCGCGATGTACCTCACCTCGATCGTGCTCGTCGTCCTCATCGGGTTGCTCCTCAAATCCACCCTGTGGCGTGCCGTCGGGGCCGACCCCCTCGTCCTCGATCTGCCGCCATACCAACGGCCCACCGTGCGGCTCTCGCTCTCGGTCATGTGGTTGCGGCTGCAGGGTTTCCTGCGCACCGCTTCGGGAATCATCGTCGCCACCGTGTGCGTCGTCTGGGTGCTTCAGTCGATCCCGGTGGTCGCCGGGGAATCCTTTGGCTCGGTGCCGGTCGCCGACAGCCTGTATGCCGCGATCTCCCGGCTGGTGGCGCCCCTGCTCACCCCGGCCGGTTTCGGGGAATGGCAGGCGGTGTCCGCGCTCGTCGTCGGGTTCGTCGCCAAGGAGGCCGTCATCTCCTCCTGGGCCCAGACGTATGCCGTGGCCGACCCCTCCGCGGGCCGGGTCCCGGGGTCGTTGGGGCACCAGTTGTTGCAGACGTTCGAGGTGTCCTCGGGCGGTCATGCGGGGGTGGCGGTGGTGGCGTTCATGGTGTTCCTGCTCGCCTACACCCCGTGCGTGGCGACATTGGCGGCCCAGAAACGTGAGATCGGGATGAAGTGGACCGTGCTCGGGGTGGGGATCGGGCTGATCGCCGCCTGGGTGCTGTCCGTCCTCGTGTTCCAGGTGGGGCGGTTGTTCTGGTGAACGCTGGGCCCCTGACGGCGGTGCTCGCGGCGTTCCAGAGCGGAGTCACCTCGTTGGACGAGGTGAGCACGCGCACTGGGCTCTCGCGCGACGTCGTCGCCGCCTCCGTCGACCACCTCGTGCGGCTCGGCCGGATCGAGGCGCGGTCGCTCGCGATCGGCTGTCCGGACGGCGGGTGCGGCACGTGCGCCTCGGGGACCGCAGACGGCACGGCGGGGTGCGGCTCGTCGGGGCCCTCGATGCGCCGGTTCGGCCCGGTGCTGGTGTCGCTGTCGCTGCGCCGCCCGGATCGGTGAGGTGACCCTGGCACAGTCCAGGGCAGCATCGCGGCCCGGAGCCATGGCCGTGCCCTCGGCCGCCTGGCCCGGGGTCAGTTGGTCGTGCTCGTGCCCAAGGTGATCGTCGCGGTGTGTGGAGTCCCCGAGGCGTCGGTCCAGGCGATCGTCGCCGAACCGCCCGGGTAGTACCGATCCAGGAGCTGCGTGAGTGCGGCGCCGCTGTTGACCGTCTTCCCGTCGAGGCCGGTGATGAGGCTGCCCGCCGTGACGCCGGCCCCAGCCGCGCCACCACCGGCGACCACATCGACCACGGCGGCGCCCGCCGAGGCGACCACGCCGCCGTTCCCGCTGGCCACGCCTCCGCCGGACGATGCCCCGCCCCTTCCCGGCACCCGGGAAGCCCGTCCCTGGGAAGCCCCCGACGAGATGTACACCCCGAGCGTGGCCTTGGCCCCGATATGCACGGTCGCGCTGCGGTGGCCGGCCATGATCTGCTCGGCGATCGTGACCGCCTGGGCGATGGGCACGGCATACCCGTCGATCGCCCCGCCGGACGACGCCGCGGTGTCGATTCCCACGACCTCGCCCGCGGCGTTGAACAGCGGCCCGCCCGAATACCCGGGGACGATGTTGGCGTCGGTTTCGAGCAGGCCGGTGAGGCGTTCGGCGCTGCCCTCGCCCTGCGCGGTGATCGACTGTCCAGTCGCGGTGACCTGGCCGGAGGCGGCATACAAAACCCCCTGGCCGCCGCCTTGACCGATGGCGGTGACGGCCGTCCCCACGGGCGTCGCGCCGCTCGCGGGCGTGATCGCCGTCAGGCCGGTCGCCTCGACGCGAACGACCGCGATGTCGTGGGTCGCATCATGGCCGACGACGGTGCCGGCCCACTGCTGCCCGCTCACGCTGTCGGTCACCGTCACTGTGGTCGAGCCCTCGACGACGTGGTAGTTCGTCAGGATCGTGCCGTCGCTGGTCAACACCATGCCGGTGCCGGCGCCGGTGCCGCCGCTGATCTTGGTGTCGATGAGGACGACGCCTGCCCGTCCGCCGGTGACCGCGGTCCCGTATGCCGTGGAGCCGGTTTGGACGTCGCTGCCGCCGTTGGCGTTGTTCTGGGGGTTGCCGGCGCCGCCCGGGGCGGTGCCCGAACCGTCGGGCTGCCACCCACCGCCGGCCGACGAATTGCCCGAGCCGTTGGGGATGGTGCCATTTGCGCCCGACCCGCTGTTGGCGCCCTGGGGGAGGGATTGTGGGGCCGACACCGTGGGGGAGAGGCGTCCGACGACCGCAGCGGTGGCGAGCCCGCCGGCGGACGCGCCGAGGACCGCGCACACGGCGGCGCCGGCAATGAGGGCGGCGGTGCGGGGCCGCCAGAACGAGGGCGACGGCGGCGGAGCGGGGGCGGAGGTGGCGGACACCCATGGGGGTGGGGCGGACGGCTGCCAGGGGTCCGGCGTGGGGATTGGGGTGGTGTCCATGACAAGGGGCTCCCGGTGACGAGGGTGACGTTCGGGTTCAGCCAACGCCGCGATTCTGGACCGGTCCTTTGGCCCACCTATGGATCGGGTGAGCGCTTGCTGGGAGTCTCATGGGTGCGCTGGGGTCGCGGAGGATGAACCGCCACGCGGGATGAGCGGCGACGGCTCGGAGGCCGCCATGGGGCGCGGAAGGCGCCAGCGATAGACCACGTCGATGGCACCCTTTGTATCGAGTAGTTGACACAAGGCGATGGTTGCGAGACGCTGTTTGTGCCTAGAGGTTGATACAAGGAGGCTGGGGCCAGTGACCACCGGCATGCTGGTAACGGGTTTGATCACGGTGCTCGCTGTTTGTGTATTCGTCGCTGTACTGGTTGTTGTCGTCCTGGTTGTCCTGCGCCGCGCCAACGAGTACGCCACCCGTGGCGAATCGCCCGCTGCCCATCCCGTCGAGCGCGCCCGCAGCACTGAGGCCGCTACCCCGGGCGGAGCCCCCCGCTCGGCCGACGACGATCCGCCGCACAACTCATGCACCGCCACCTGGACCCGCCGGTGGCGGTGGGCCGGGCTGGCCGCCGGCCTTGTCGGGGCGGGAGCGCTCACCGCCGCGGCAGGCACCGAGGCGCTCGGCCGGTTCGCCATGCTCGCGCCCGCCGCCGCGGGAGCCGGGCTCCTCCTCGGCGTTGTCGGCGGCGAACTCACCGCCCCCCGCCGCCTCGGCCCCACCCGCACGGCCACCCTGGCCCGCCGCACGCTCGGCGCCGTCGTGCCTCGCGCCCAGTGGGTCAGGGCCGGCGTCGGCGTGGCCTTGCTCGGCGCCGTCCTGCTGATCGGCGTGCTGCGAGGGGGGCCCGATGACGCGGGTCGACCCGGCCGCGCGCTCACCCGCGCCTGTTGGGGCACCAGCGGCGACGGGTCGGCATACCTCACCCAGAGCCGAGGGCCCTGGCCAGGGAGTTTCTATGCCGTTCCGCTTGGCCTGGCCGTCGTCGGCATCCTCGTGCTGGCCATCGGGGCGTTGGCCGCCATCGTGCGCCGGCCGCGCCCGAGCGCGCGGGACGCGACCAGCGACGACCGGCTGCGCGGGTGGGCGGCGACCAACGTCGTGGCCGCCACCGATGCCGCCGTGCGCACCACGGCCGGACCCCTGGCGCTCATCGAGGCCATGCACCTGGGAGCGAGCGACACCTGCCGCTCCGCCGCCGATCTCGCCCTGGCCTTGGGTCTGCTGCTTCTCGGCGGGTATGCCGTCATCACCGGTATCGCGGCGGTCCTCCCCCTCCTGCGTGCGCCAGGCCACGGGGAGAGCGACCCAGCGACCGGCGCGCCCACCGGCGGCGACGAAACTGCACGGCCATGACGGCCACCGTCAGCGTCGACCTGTCCGACCCGACCCCGCCGTACGAGCAGTTGCGCCGCCAACTCGCCGCCCTCATCGAGACCGGCCAACTCATCGAGGGCGACCGTCTCCCCACCGTCCGCCAACTCGCCCGTGACCTTGACCTGGCGGCCGGCACCGTCGCCCGCGCCTATCGCGAACTCGAAACTGCCGCTCTCGTCCAGACCCGTCGTGGCGGCGGCACCCTCGTCGCACGCACGGCCCCCGCCGCCGAGGCGGTGCGGGCTCAGCGCCTGGCCGCTGCCGCCGCCGCGTATGCCGCGACCGCGCAGACCCTCGGTGTCACTGCCGCCCAGGCCCAGGAGGCCCTCCGGCGCGCATGGGACGCTCCGGCCACCTGAGCCGAGCGCCCGACCAACCGAGCCGCGGCGGCATACCTCACCCGTGAACGTCGCCCACGGCCCCGACGAGTCCGGCGCACAACCGCTCGAGGTCGTCGTCGCCGGTGACGTAGGGCGGCATCGTGTAGACCAGGTCGCGGAACGGGCGCACCCACACCCCTCGGGCGATCGCCGCGGCCGTCACCTCGGGCACCCGCACCGGCTCGCGCAGTTGGATGACGCCGACGGCGCCCAGGGTGCGCACCTCCAGCACGGCGGGTATGCCGCGCGCCGCGGCGAGCCCCACGGTCAGGCCCGCGTGGAGTCGCCGCACCTGCGCGGCAGCGTCGTTGTCCCGCAACAGATCGAGGGAGGCGACGGCAATTGCGCAGGCGAGCGGGTTGGCCATGAAGGTCGGCCCGTGCATGAGGCCGCCGGCCTCGCCGCGGCTCACGCCCAGGGCCACCTCGCGCGTGCAGAGCACGGCGGCCAGGGTGAGGTAACCCCCGGTGAGGGCCTTCCCCACGCAGAGGATGTCAGGGGTGAGGTCGACCCCGATCGCCGCGCCATGATCGGCGCCCCACAACGGTCCGGTGCGGTGGAAGCCGGTCGCGATCTCGTCGTGGATCACCAGCGCCCCGTGTTCGCGGGCGAGCGCGTGCAGGACGGAGACGGCATACGGGCTCCAGATGTGCATCCCGCCGGCGCCCTGGAGGACCGGTTCGACGATGACGGCGGCAATGTCGTCGGCGTGCGCGGCATACAAGGCCCGGGTCTCGCGTTCCCAGGCGGCCATCTCCGGATCGTCGGGGCCGCGGTCGAGACCGGCCGGTGGGCGCGGCGCGAAGACATGCTCGGGGAGCACCCCGCGGAACAACGAGTGCATGCCCGACACCGGGTCGGTCACCGACATCGGCGAGAAGGTATCCCCGTGATAGCCGCCCCGAACGGTGAAAAAGCGGGTCCGTCGATCCCCACCGGCGAGGTGATACTGGAGCGCCATCTTCATGGCGACCTCCACCGACACCGACCCGGAATCGGCGAAAAACACCTGCTCCAACCCCGCGGGCGTCAACTCGACCAGCCGCCGCCCCAACGCGATCGCCGGCTCGTGGGTGAGCCCGCCGAACATGACGTGGCTCATGGCGCCCAGCTGGGCCCGGGCCGCCGCGTCGAGGGCCGGCACGGCATACCCGTGGATGGCGCACCACCACGACGACATCGCGTCGATCACTTCGTGATGGCCACCATCGCTGTCGCGCAACCGAAGACGTATGCCGCTCGCGGACTCCACGAGGTAGGGGACGCCCGCGGTGAGGGCCGAGGAGTACGGGTGCCAGAGGTGGTCGCGGTCGTAGGCGAGCAGGGCGGCGGGGTCGTCAGTCATGGTGTGCCCATTCTCGCGCGTGGCACCGACCCCCACCCGATTCGAGGTAAAAACGCCGCGGATCCACGGCGTTTTTACCACGAATGAGGGGCTTGCCGGTCAGGCCGCGGCAGCGGGGACGAGCAACTGGGAGACCAGGCCCCGCAACTCGCGCTCGCGCTCCTTGTCGACCAGCCCGGTCGCATCGAACGCCTGGAAGTGCTGGTTGACCCCGAAGTCACGACCCAGCGGGCGAGCACCGGCAATCGTGAACGCCAACCGGGCGTGCTCGAGGACCCGCGTTTCGGCGCCGGGGGTGTAGACCGCCGACAGCAACAGCACCGGCTTGTCCGTGAGCGCCGCCATCCCCCGTGGCCGCGATGCGACGTCGATGGCGTTCTTGGCCATCGCCGACAGGGTGCCGTTGTAGGCCGGGCTCGCGAAGACGATCGCATCGGCCGCCGCCACCTCGGCCCGGAACGCCTCGACGACGGGGCCCATGCACCCCGCGGCATCCGCCGCCTCGTCGTAGAAGGGCAGCGTCGCCAGGTCGAAGCGCCGCACCTGAACCCCTCGGGGGAGATCGCGGACGGCGAGGTCGACGAGGCGGGCGTTGTAGGACTCGGGGCGGTTGCTGCCGAGCAGGACGAGCAGTTTCACGAGGAGACTCCAGTAGCGGTGTAAACGTTTCCAGGCCCCGTCAACGGGCATCGGGCGCCGATGATTCCCGTTCCTGACGTGATTCACGTCCCCTTCGAGGCTCAGGCCGGTCCCCTTGGCCTGTGTGCCGGGTCACCGCGCGGGGACCGCGCTGGCTCAACCGGGCCACGATGGCCCTTGCGAGCACCACACCCAACCCGTCGTACCCGATGAGCGCCACAACGGGGCCGCCGGCATCTGCGTGGATTCTGATGCTATCGATCACATCTGGCTGCGCACTAGTCTCGACATCACCGGTTCCACGGTTGGTCCCGCGCCTCTTGGAGGCCTGTCGGCGCCCGAGTTGAGAGCCAGATTCGGTCCTCGTCCCGAATGGTGAGGGCGCGGTGAGGCTCCGGGATCGTGAGGCCGGACATGGGGCCCGACGTTCGGTCACAATGGGCGAGTGGAGATGACAGTGACTCGGCGGGGCATCGGCGCGTTCGCGATGGCGGGCCTGGCGTCGGCGGCGTCGGGGTGTGTGTGGGGTTCGACCAAGACGCGGCGCTCCTCAGAGGCCGAGGCTGCTGCCGAGTGTGCCCGCATCCAGTCGGCGTTGGCGGCGATGCCGGGGGTGGTGTCGATCAAGGTGTGGGCGACGGGCTACGCGCCGATGGCCCCGGACACTTTCGGGGCAATTGCCAAGGGAAGCGTGGACACAAAGGCGACGTTGGATGCGGTGGTGGCGGAGTTTGTCCGGCTCGTCTGGTTGTCCAGGATTCAACCAACACCGGGCATTGATGTGGATTTCGAGGCTGTCGATCACACGTGGATGCGTACCAGTTTCAACATCAATGGTTCCACGGTTGGTCCCACGCCTCCCGCGGGTCTGACAGCGTCCGAGTTGACGGCCAAGTACGGCCCCCGACCTGACTAACTGTGGCGGTGGCACCCGGAGATCGCCGGGCGCACCAGCAGTCGCGTTAGTGCCACGGCATGTTGTCGACCCTTGTTCAGAGCCTGAGGTGAGGCGGCCGATCGAGTGCCTGGAGTTGGTTACCCGTCGAGTGGTCCGGGCGGGCCGTGGAGTCGGCAGGCCGGGCGTGGTCCGGGCTCAGGCTGCTTCTCAGTGCCAGGTCGAGTGCTCGACCGAGCCGTGGACGACGCACGTGGCGGCCCAGGCACCCGGGGTGACCTGGACTTTCATCCGACGCCGACAGACGACGCAGTAGCGCGGCGGCTCCAACTCCAACCGCCGGGCGCAGGCGGGGGCCTGGGCGTCGTGGCCACCCCCGAGGGGGTCGCCGCAGGCGCCGCAGTATGCCGCGTGCGCCCGGTCGTCGGGCAGCGGCACCTCTCCCACTCCGGCGGCCGCCACCGTGGCGCCGACGTCAGAAGGTGTCATTGAGGGCCCGGATCGGCATATCGAGGTCGGCGAGCAACTCGAGGTCTTCCTTGGGGTCGCGTCCCAAGGTGGTGAGGTAGTTGCCGACGATGACGGCGTTGATGCCCCCGAGGAGCCCATCGCGGGTGCCGAGGTCACCCAACGTCAACTCGCGCCCACCGGCATACCGAAGAATGGTGCGGGGCAACGCCAACCGGAACGCGGCAATGGTCCGCAAGGCGTCGCCGGTGTCCATGGGTTCGAGGTGGCCGAAGGGGGTGCCGGGGCGGGGGTTGAGGAAGTTGAGTGGCACCTCGTGCGGCTGGAGCCGGCTCAAGTCGGCGGCGAGTTCGGCGCGTTGTTCGAGGGTCTCGCCCATGCCGACGAGGCCGCCGCAGCACAACTCCATCCCGGAGGCGGCGATCATTTCGCAGGTGTCCCAGCGTTCCTGCCACGAGTGGGTGGTGACGACCTGCGGGAAGAAGGAGCGGCCGGCCTCGAGGTTGTGGTTGTAGCGGTGGATGCCCATGTCGACGAGGTCGTCGACCTGTTCCTGGGTGAGCATGCCCACCGACGCGGCGACGTTGATGTCGACGGCGGCCTGGATCGCGGCGACGCCCTCGCGCAGTTGCTCCATGAGTTTGTCGTCCGGGCCACGGACGGCGGCGACGATGCAGAACTCGCTCGCGCCGGTCGCGGCGGTCTGCTTGGCGGCGCGCACCAACTCGGGGATGTTGAGCCACACGCTGCGCACCGGCGAGGTGAATTGCCCTGACTGTGAGCAGAAGTGGCAGTCCTCGGGGCAGCCGCCCGTCTTGAGCGAGACGATCCCCTCGACCTCGACGCTGGGGCCCTGGTAGCGCAACCGCACCTCGTGGGCAAGCGCGAGCCAGGCCTCCAACTCGTCGTCGCCGGTGCGCAGGACGGCGAGGATTTGGTCGTAGGTCAGGGGTTCGCCGCGTTCCAGCACCTGCTCGCGGGCGATGGCGAGCAAGTCGCCGTCCGCGCTGGCCGGGATGGGCGGGTCGGTCACCGATGCGGTCATGGCACCGATTCTCTCGTATGCCGCGCGCTCGCGTCGCCCCGGTGTGATCCGCCCGTCGTCCCGGGGTGTCGGTCAGCGACCGCCGAGGAACCCGCCGAGCACGCTGCCGGCCGTCGGCGCGCTTGCGGCGCCAGCGCCGCTCCCCGCGCCGTCGACGACGGACTCGCTGGGCTGGACGAGGACGTACCCCTGGCCGCCGAAGGCCATCTGCCACGTTTCGCCGGTGCCGCCGCGCACCATGGAGGCGAGTCCGCCGGTGTCGACGCGCACGCTCATGGTGACCCCGGCGGTCCAGAGCACGACCGCCTGCGGGTCGGCATACGTCGGAGCGCTGGCCACGTCGAAACAGACGGGGTCACCCTTGGTGGTGACGGCGACATAGCCGGTGCCGCGGAGCGCGACGTTGAAGTAGCCGGTGCCCATCGCAGACCCGGCGGCCTGCACCCGGTGGATGTCCCAGTCGATCGAGGAACTGAAGGCCAAAATGGCGTTGCCGTTGACCGAGATCGCGTCGTTCTCCAAATACATGAGTTGGATCTCGGCGGCGTTGTTGGCGAGGTAGAGTTCGCCGCTGCCCGAGCACTCCATCGACGAGAAACCCTCGCCGGTCAATTTCGATTTGATCATCTTCCCCAAGCCCCCTGAGCCGCGGTTGGCAAAGCGTACATCCCCCTGGTACGCAACCATCGACCCCGCGAGCGCCTGCACCGGTCCGTAGCGCATGTCGACCCGGAGGAGCTTCTTGTTTTGCAGCGAGAAGGGGTCTTGAATCTCCTTCTCTTTGAACTCGGTGAAAAGGGAACCGTGGACTGTCATGGTGGTCTCCACTGAGGACGCCGGCAGGCCCCTCGCCTGCCGCTGCTCAACCCAGTATGCCGCGGCCCGCGAGCCGTGTGACATAGCCCCCTTGGGTCAGGCCACATCGACCCGCCGGGCCCCTGGCGCGTGGCGTGGCCAAGGTTCTAGGGTCGGACTGGGGGAGTGGTATCGACCGGAAAGGGAGTTGACGATGAGCTTCTTCGAGCGGGCCAAGGCGGCAGCCAACGATTTGGCAGCCAAGGCAGACCAGGCGATGAGCAACGCCGGCATTGCCGGACCCAGTGTCGCTGGCGGGGCCGGTGGCGGCGCGGTCGGCAGCCGGGAGGTGGAATCGGCGCTGCGCGACTACGGCCTGTTGATCTGGCGCGAGCAGCACAGCGTGCCGGTGGAGGCCGCGGACCGGGACCGGGTGGCGGCGGCCATGTACCGGTTCGAGGCGGCCGGCCAGTTGCAGTCGTTGCGGATCGGTGGGGCGCCTGCAGGTGGCGGCCTGTTCGGTGGGGCGGCGAGCGCACCACCGCCACCTCCCCCTCCTCCGGGCGCTGCGGCCGCGGCTGCCGCCTCCGCAGCGGCCGCGCCGCCACCCCCGGCGCCGGCTGCGCCGCCCGCTCCGGCTCCTGCCGATGCCGGACCACCGGTGGCCAGCCCGCCGCCTCCCCCCGAAGCCGCGCCGCCGGTCGCCCCGCCGCCGCCCCCGTCGTGGGCCTAACCACGGGTGAGTGATCAACGGGTCGCGCGGGCTGTCCTGAACAGGTAGTGGTCAGCCCCAGGCGAGGGCGACCAGGCCGCACGGCAGCGCGAGCAGCGCCGCGGCATACGTATAAACAACCGTGCTCAGCAGCGGATTCGGCCACCCGCGACGCAGCAGCGCGATGCGGACCGGCGCCATGCCGGCGGCGCTGACCGCCATCGACGCCTCGGGTGCGCGGCCGCCGGCGAGCACGTCGAGAGCCCGGGTGGTCGCGGGCACCCCGGCCCGGCGCGCCGCGGCCCGATCGGCGAGCGCCTCGACCAAGAGGCGGACCTCGCTCATCGCCGCTGGGGAGCGCACCAGCGCGGGCACCGTTTCGTGGATGACCGAGAAGAACTCGATGAGCAGGTCGTGCCGGGCCCGCAAGTGCGCCTGTTCGTGGGAGAGGACCGCGACGAGTTCGCGCTCGTTGAGGGCCTCGATCACCCCTTGGGAGACCACGACGCGCCGGTGCCGGCCGGGCAGGCAGTATGCCGTCGGCGTCGGGTGGGCGAGGATGCGCAGCGCGGCGTCCCGGGAGTCGTGGCGGGCAATGATGTCGACGAGTTCGCGGTGGCGGGTGCGCATGACCCGCATCCGGTGACCGATGCGGTGGCCGGCCAGCAGCAGGCGACCGATCATGACCAGGCTCACCCCGCCCGCGACACACATGACGACGAAGTGCTGCCACACCGCCTGCCCGTCAAAAAGCACGAGCGGCAGGATCGCCGGCGCCGCCGCCACCGCGGCCACAATGGCCGAGAGGGTCACGGCCTGCCAGGCGAACAGGGCCGCCCGAGGCGCCGACCGCAACACCGACAACCGCGCCATCACCCGCGGAACCGGGCAAGCCAACACGATCGCCAGCGCGACCAACATCACAGGAATCACGGCAGCGGACCACCAGGGGTCCGCCACCAGCAGGCGGAAACGGCATACACGTCAGGCGGTGTCCTTCTTGCCGGGGCGACGCAGGCGGGGCCGTCGCAAGCCCAGGCGGGGACGGCGCGTCTCGATCTCGGCGAGCGCGGCCTTGAAGTCCTCGATTTCGTCCTCGCTTGCCCCGTCGAGGAAATGCATCAACGCCGCCCGGCGATCGGTGACGTCCATGTCATCCAGGGTGCGCCGCATCGTCTGCGCCGTCAACGCCTCTCGCGTGTCGCACGGCTGGTAGCGCCAGGCCCGACCGTCCCGAACCCGGCTCACCAAAGCCTTCTTGGCGAGCCGGTCGAGCACGGTCATGACGGTCGTGTAGGCGATCTCGCGCTGCCCCGAGAAGCAGTCGAGCACCTCACGGACGGTCAGCCCCTCGGGGCGCTCGAGCGCCGCCTCCCAGAGGTGTTCCATCACGGCACGCTCGAGGTCGCCCAGACGTGGCGCGGACGAGGCGATGGGTGCCATGAGGTGCTCCTATCGGTCGAGCGAGGGGGTCAGATCGAGGACGGAGTCGAAGGCGGCCTGACCCTCGGGGCGGTGGCTGACCATTACTACCGTACGCCCGCGGGTCGCATCCGTCAGATCGTGAATGATCGCGCTCGCGGTGGCATGGTCGAGGTGGGCCACGGGTTCGTCGAGCAGGATCACGGGGCGCTCGGACACCAGGGCGCGGGCCAGTCCGAGACGGGCGCGTTCGCCCCCGGACAGGCCCCGCCCGCCGATGCCCAGGCGGGTGTCGAGGCCGGCGGGCAGCCCGTCGAGCCAGCCGCGCAGACCAGCGCCGGCGAGCGCCGCGACGAGGGCGTCGTCGCTCGCGTCGGGAGCCGCGACGCGCAGGTTGGCGGCCACGGTTGCCGCGAAGACGTGGGGTTCGTCGTCGACGACCGCGATGAGAGCCCGTACGGCGTCGAGGTCGAGGTCGAGCGCATCGTGCCCGTCGACGAGGTAGGTCCCAGCGGTCGGGTCGAGGAAGCGGGCGAGGACGGCAAGGAGGGTCGACTTGCCCGACCCGTTGGCGCCGACAATGGCGACCCGCCGGCCCGGGGGCAGGTCGAGGCTGGTCGGAGGCAGGTCGGTGCGGGCTCCGGTCCACGAGGCGGTGACGTCGCGCAGGGTCAGATGCGGCCCGCGCGACGCGTGCCCGGGCCCGGTGGCCGCGAGCGACGCCGACAGCGCCTCCGTGCCCGCGCCGGCGACGGCGGGTTCTTGGGTCAGCAGCCCGGTCAACCGGGCCGCGCTCCCGTCGGCCCGGGCCAGCGACCGCATCGCCTCGGTCAGGGGCGCCAGGGCATCCCCGACGGCGACCGGCACGACGACGAGCAGGGCCGCCACCGGTGCGCTCACGTCGGCGCCCAAGGCGAGGTATGCCGCGATCACGGTCGCGGCGCCGGTGCCGGTGAGGATGGTGGCGGCGACCAGGGCCCGGCCGTAGGACTGGCGCCGCACCGCCGCCCGCCACACGTCGTGAGCGGCGTCGATCCACCCCAACGCCCGCGCCTGACCGCCGACGGCGCGCACCTCGTCGGCCTGCCGGGCCACCAAGTCGCTCACCCGGAGCACCTCGGCGCGGGCCGCAAGCAACTCGTCCTGGGACCGCGACTCCAGCCGCCATGCCAACCAACAAGCCAACGCCAACACGACGAGCAACCCGGCCAAGACGAACCCGACCGGCGGCCACAGCCATGCCGTCAGCCCCACGGCCAACAGCCCGGCGACGACGCTGGAGAGCACCGGCACGCTCACCCGCACCTGGGCCTCGACGGTGTCGGTGAGGTCGTCGACGACCCCGGTGAGCACCTGCGCGCGGGTGGCCCGCCCCAGGCGAGCCGGGGTGAGCGGGATGAGCGCGGCATACACACTCGTGCGGCGGCGGGCCAGGTCGTCGAGCGCGGCGTCGTGGGAGCGAATCCGCTCGATGTAGCGGAAGAAGGGGCGCGCAATGCCGAACGTCCGCACGGCGACGATCGCGGTGAGCAGGGTGAGGATGACGGGGCGCTCGGAGGCGCGGACGATGAGCCAACCCGACGTCGCGGTGAGCGCGATCCCGGACGTGGTCGCGGCCCCGCCGAGCAGGCCCGCGACGACGATCGCCGGGGAAGGGCGGCGGGTGGCGAGTGCCTCGCCGATCGGGGCGGGGGCCGTGGTCACCGTCATCGGGCCCGCACCGCCTCGGGTTCGAGGTGAACGTGCTGGTCGGCGCGGGCGAGCAACTCGGGTCGGTGGGTGACGACGAGGACCGTATGCCGCGCCGCGAGGTCCGCGATGAGGTCATGGACCACCGCGCTCGCGTCCCGGTCGAGGTGCGCGGTGGGTTCGTCGAGGAGGAGGACGCGGGCGTCGCTCAGGGTCGCGCGGGCCAGGGCGAGGCGGGCCCGCTGCCCGGCGGAGAGGCCGAACCCGTCGTCGCCGAGGGGGGTGCTCAGGGCGTGCGGGGTGCTCGCGATGAACCCGTCGAGGCCGACCGCGCGCAACGCGTCCCAAAGTTGGGCGTCGGTCGCGTCGCGCTCGAGGGTGAGCGCCTCGCGCACGGTGCCGGCGGGCAGGAACGGGCGTTGGGTCACGAGGTGGACGGAGCCCGCGCGCACGGTGCCCGCGGTGGGTTCGCGCAGGCCCGCGATCACCTCCAGGAGGGTGGTCTTGCCGACTCCGGACGGCCCGGTGAGGACGGTCAGCCCCGGTTCCGCGGTGAGGGTGAGGCCGGTGAGGACGGGGGTGTCGCTGCCCGGGTATCGGTAGGTGAGGCCCGCGACGCGCACGCCCACCTCCTCGCGATCGCTCGGCGCGGCGAGGGCGCCCTCGGGGCCGGCCGCCCTGTCTGTTGCGGCGTTGGGGGCAAGCGCGGCGAGGATCCCGTCGATCGCCTCGGCCCCGTCGGCGGCGGCGTGGAACTCCGCACCGACCCGGCGGATCGGCCAATAGGCCTCGGGGGAAAGCAGGATGGCGACCAACCCGGCGGAGAGGGTCATCGAGCCATGGGTGAGGCGGATGCCGACGCTCACCGCGACGATGGCCACCGAGATCGAGGCGAGCAGTTCCAGCGCCGCCGAGGACATGAAGGCGAGTTTGAGAGTGCGCATGGTCGCCACCCGGTGCCGCTGGCTCACCTCGTCGATGACCTCGACCTGGCGGCGGGCCCGGCCATAACTGACGAGCGTGGGCAGGCCCCGCATGACGTCGAGAAAGTGCCCGCCGAGGGCGGCGAGCGCGGCCCAGCGTTTGTCCGTGTCGTCCTGGGTCGTCTTGCCGATCAGGGCCGCGAAGAACGGCAACAAGGGCAGGGTGAGCACGACGATGAGGGCGCTCAACCAGTCAACCCAGACCAGGGCGACGACGGCGAACACCGGCACGACCACGGCGGCGACGAGCGCGGGGAGGAAGCGCGCGGCATACGGCTCGACGGTGGCGGCGCCCTGCGCGGCGAGCGTGACCGCGCGATCGGGGGCGGGGCGGCGCTCGGCCGGGAGCGACAACCACCGGGTGAGCAGGGCCCGCCGCAGCGCGGTCGTCACCTCGACCCCGGCCCAGGCGGCGACCCGTTCGGCGACCCAGGCAAGACCGGCCCGCGCGGCGAACAGGCCGGCGCACCACACCATCGGCACGGCCACCGCGTGGCCGCGGACGACGGCGACGACGAGAGAGGTGATCGCAAAGGCGAGCCCGATCGTCGTCAGCCCCTGGACGACCCCCACGACCGCCAGGACGGCGACCGGCGGTCTGGCCGCCGGCGCCGTCCTGAGCAGTCGTGGATCGAAGGGTCGCATAAAGGAGCGATTATCCCGTATGCCGCGGTCAGCCGACCGGGACCGGCGCGGGGATGTGGTGGGTCGAGATCCGCTTGCGGAAGACCCAGTACGACCACGCCGTGTAGGCGAGCGCGATCGGGGTGAAGATGACCGCCGCCCACGTCATGATCGTCAGGGTCATCGGGGTGCTCGACGCGTTGACGATCGTCAGGCTGGTGCCACCGTCGAGGGTGGTCGGCATGACGTTGGGGTAGAGGACCAGGAAGTAGGTCACGACGGCCATCGCCACGGTGAGCGCCGTGCCGGTGAAGGCCAGACCTTCCTTGCCCTTGGTGTTCATCGCGATGGAGAAGAGCAGCGCCACGGCGGCCAGCACCGTCGTGATCCAACTCCAGGCCGTGCCCTTGGAGAAGCCGAGCCAGAGCAGCAGGACGACGGCCAACCCCGCGGTGACGAGGCCGACCTTGGTGCCGAGGACCCGAGCGTCGCGACGGATGTCACCGTCGGTCTTCAACGCGATGAAGTAGCAGCCGTGCGTGAGGGCCAGGCCCAGGATGGTCAGACCACCAAGGAGCGACATGGGGTTGAGCAGGGTGAAGAAGTTGCCGGCGAACTCCATGTGCTTGTCGATGGGCAGGCCGCGCACGATGTTGGTCAGGGCGACACCGATGAGGAGCGGGGGCAGGATCGAGCCGACGATGATCGCCAGATCCCAGTTGCGCCGCCAGGCGTCGTTGTCGCGCTTGTGCCGGTACTCCAGGCCCATGTTGCGCACGATGAGGGCGAGCAGGACGAGGAGGAGAGCGAGGTACATCGCGGAGAACATCGTGGCGTACCAGTGCGGGAAGGCCGCGAACGTGGCGCCACCAGCGGTGAGCAGCCATACCTCGTTGCCGTCCCAGAACGGGCCGATGGTGTTGAGCATGACGCGGCGCCGCTTCTCGGAGTCGCGGGCATCCTTGCCCTTCCCGAGGACCGGGAGCAGGGCGCCGACCCCGAAGTCGAAGCCTTCGAGGATGAGGTAGCCGATCCAGAGGACGGCGATGAGGCCGAACCAGACGAGCTGGAGGGCGGACGGACTGGCGTCCGTGGCCGTGACGAGAGACGTGATGTGCATGGTGTAGTCGTCCTGTTCGGGCTCAGTAGGCGAACTGGAAGGGGGCGTCCTCGTCGACGTCCTCGGGCTTGACCGGCTCCTGGAAGGGGTCGGCGCCCTTGCGGACGTAGGTGAGGAAGAGCTTGACCTCGATGACGGCGAGCACGGCATACACGAGCGTGTAGACGATCATCGAGAAGAGGACCTCACCCGCCGAAACCGCGGGGGAGACACCGGTCGCGGTCGTCATGAGGCCGTAGACGATCCACGGCTGGCGGCCGATCTCGGTGAAGATCCAACCGATGCTGATCGCGATGACCGGCAGCAGCGGGGCCCAGACCGCGGCATGGCGGTAGACCCACTTGCTTGGCGTGCCGCCCTTGCGGGTGCCCCACAGCACCATGGCCGAGAGGATCATCGAGACGAAACCGACACCCATCATGAGCCGGAAAGTCCAGTAGGACAACGGGACATTGGGGGTGTACGTCTTGTCGTAGGCGAGTTTGCCGACCTCGGGGCCGTATTGCGCGGTGACCTTGTCGGCGAGTGCCTTCTCGGCCTCGCGGGCCTGGTTGATGCCCATGACCTCGGTGGTGAAGTCGCCGTGGGCGAGGAAGGACAGCAGGCCGGGGACCTCGATGATCCGGTTGGCCTGCGAGCCGTCGAGGCTGCCGACGGAGAGCACGGAGAAGGGCGCGGACGATTCGCTGTCGTAGAGGGCTTCCGCAGCGGCCATCTTCATGGGCTGGACCTCGGTCATGACCTTGCCCTGGAGGTCGCCGGTGATGATGACGGCGAACGCGGCGATCAGCGAGACCCAAGCCCCGATCCGGGTGGCCTTGCGGTACATCGTCGCGTCGTCGCTGTCGCGGTTCTTCATGAGCAGCCACAGGGCCACCCCCATGACGACGGCGCCACCGGTCATGTATGCCGCGGTGATGACGTGCGGGAAGGTCACCAACTGGACCTTGTTCGTCATGACGGCGAGGAAGTCGGCCATTTCGGCGCGGCCGGTCTCGGGATTGAACTTGAACCCGACCGGGTGCTGCATGAACGAGTTGGCCGACAGGATGAACCAGGCGGACATGACCGTCCCGATGTGGACCAGCCAGATGGTGGCGGCGTGGATCTTCTCGGGGAGCCGGCCCCAGCCGAAGGTCCAGATGCCGAGGAAGGTCGACTCGAGGAAGAAGGTGAGGAGGGCCTCGAAGGCCAGCGGCGCACCGAAGATGTCACCGACGAACCGGCTGTAGTCGGACCAGTTCATGCCGAACTGGAACTCCTGGACGATGCCCGTGACCAACCCGAGAGCGAAGTTGATCATGAAGAGCTTGCCGAAGAACTTCGTCAGACGCAGCCATTCGGGCTTGTGCGTGCGCACCCACATGGTGTGGAAGCACGCGACGATGAGGGACATCCCGATCGTGATCGGGACAAACAGGAAGTGATAGACCGTGGTGATGGCGAACTGCCACCGGGCCAGATCCAAGGCATCCATGCAGAACTCCTGATGAGTGCATGACTATCTACTATGGGACGTCGTAGACACTACAACCGGTAGTAGGTGGCCCCGAACCACGTTCCGCAGGACGGTAACGTGAGACTGGACACGCAGGCGCGCCTCACTTGCGGTGCTCGGGTATGCCGCCCGCTCGCTTCCCGCGCCAACTGGCGCCGCTTGTTTCGAGGCTGGGAGGCAGGCGGCATACGTTTGGGCCGCAACGGCATACCAACCTCGAAGTGGGCCTGTGTTTAGGGGAGAAGGCCCCACTCACGAGCGCGTTCGACGGCGTCCATGCGAGTTGACACCGACAACTTGACGTACAGCGAGCGGATGTGCGTGCGCACCGTGGCGACCGAAACGTGCAGATCGGCAGCGATCCGCGGGACGTTCTTGGGGGTGGTCAATTGGTGCAAAATGCGGCTTTCGGCGGGGCTGATATGCGGCCTCGCCAGGTTGCGTGTGGGGTCCGTCAGCGGGCGGCTGCTGGCATCGTGAGCGTCTCGGATGGTGTCGAGGAGGTCGGGGGACAGTCCCCGGTTCTTTTCGACGCGCTTCATGAGCGGCATGAGTATGGCGGTGAGTTCGTCGACCGCGTCCTGGCGGCCGAGCACCTCTGCTACTCCGACGAGGTAGGCGATAGCCAGCACGCGAGGCGTGCGGAACCAGGGGTCGTTGACGCGGATGGTTTCGAGGGCCAGGTTGAGGCGGGCGTCGGCGCTGGCGGTCTTGCCCAACCGGAGGTCTCGTTCGGCCAGTTGGGTGGTGAGCAGCAAGGTGCGTGCCAGTCCTTCGCCCGAGCGGCGGTTGAGGCGATCAGCGGCGTTGAGGGAGACGTCGCGCTCCCTGGTGCGTCCAGCGAGGGAGGCCGCGAGGGCCCGGATCGAGAGCCGGTTGAGTTCGATGAGGGGCTGACCCGCGGAGAAGGGGGCGGCCGCGGCAAGCACGCCCAAGGCTGCGACGGGGTCGCCACGGACGGCGAGGTCGAAACCGTGCAGGACCGAATGAAGCCCGAGCCAGGTGCCGGGCACGTCGGGGTCGAGAGCGATGGGGTCGATTGATTCGAGCGAGGAGGCGCGCAGCCCGAAGGTGAAGTCGATGAGGTTGCGAGGTCCGAGCCCGCCGGGGCTCCAGGTCGGCTCATCCGGTGGGCGGACCGCATCGGCGAACGTGAGCCAATGGAACGCCTCGCCGAGATCGCCGAGCACGGCCGACAGGGCGGTGCGTAGTGCGAGCAGGCTGGCCCGGGCGGCGAGCGCATCCGAGGGAACCTGATCGAGCGCCGCGGAGACCAGGCTCACGTGCCCCGACAACAAGATCTCCGGCCAGCGCGTTGACAGAATCTCGATGAGGTCCCCCGCCCGGTGGAAACGGGTGGCGAGGGCCAGCACCGACAGGTGGTCCTCGGCGGCATACGCCTGTTCCAGGAGCCGGTCCACGAAGGAGGCCACCGCGTCGGGGTCATGGCTGACGGCGCGCTCGACGAGCAAGTCGCGCACGACGGGCGCGAGGATCGGCGGGGTGAGGTGTGAGGTACCCGTTCGCACCAAGGGGAGGTGTCTGTTGTGGTCCCAGCGGGTGACGGTGGGGTCCTGGGCAATGGCGGGCAGATCGCTGGCCTCTCCGGCGATGGCGAGCGGGGTGAGGGTCGCGATGTCCGCCGGATCCCACTGAGCGATGACCTGGTCGCGGACATAGTCGCGCACGTGCGCCCACGCAGCAGCGTTGGCCTCCTCCGGATCACGCTCCTCGGCGAGCGCAATGGGCACGTAGAGGAGCCCGACCTGCACCCCGGCGACCCAGCCGTCAGTGAAGTGGACGAGTTGATGCACGAAGGACCTGACCGGCTCGAACGCCGCCGAGTCGGGGCTGCGCCAAGAGTTCTGCTCCAAAGCCGCGAGGACGTCCGCGGGGCTCACCCGCAGTTCGGTCGGGCCGATCGTGACCGTCCGCCGAACTCGCTGAATCCGAGGCCAATCGAGGTCCGGCAGCGACCGGCCGGCGACCAGGACGGTGAGTTCGTGGGGGTCGTCGAGAAGATGCTCCTGGAGCATCGCGAGCGTCTCCGGGTTGGTCAGGTTCTCCACATTCTCGATGACGAGAATCGCCCGGCTGGGCCCGAGCAGGTGAGGCAAGTCGGAGTGTGTTCCACCGCCGCGCCTTGGCCCCCTCCGCGTGTGCCCGAGGCTGATCAGTCGCGCGTTGATGGCGTCGAGCAGGTCGACCGGCTCTTGCGCGTGCGTGTCGATCGCGATGCGGACGATGGTGCTGGGGTAGGAGGCGGCCCACTCGGTAATGAGCCCGGAAATGCCTGAGCCCCAGGGGGCGATCACGTGGATAAGGGAGCCGGTGCCGGCGGCACCCAAGCGGGTCAGGGCGCTCGATGCGATCATGGGGGCTCGGTTGGTGCTCATGGTGGATCGCACGATACCCAGAGTGCATCGTGCGTGAGCGGTCGAGCCGTCTAGTGACCCCGGTCTCAGTATGTGGACCCGCGCAGGACTGAGTGACTAGTCAGTAGGTGGTGATTTACCCTTCTACGATCCACTCTCCTGTAAAGGCTTGGCAAAGTTCTCAGCCGCTGGGTCCTACGTTCGCCGATGGACGGGTCTGCCCAACGGTGGGTAGCCCTTCGATGTCGTATCGGCGGAGGAGTTCATATGCCCAGCGAGGGTCGCAGCGTCAGGCGCGCAGGACGGGCCGGTGGCCGTGTGGTCTGGTCATGGGGTCGACAGGCCCGGTGGTCATGGCTGGGTCGGTTGGTGACCGCGGTCATGGCTGCGGCGTTGGCGATGTTGGGTGTGGCTGCACCCGCTCGTGCGGACGGTTCGGCTGTGGATATTGCCAAGTCCATTGACAAGAGTCTGCAGGGCGCGGGGTTCACCGCCCCGTCGACGTTCCTCGTGGGCTCGACGGTCAACTACA
>JAKOPT010000106.1 GCA_029778715.1 Actinomycetes bacterium
CGCCGGAGCGTTGTCCTGGGGCCTGGTCTGGATCGCGGTCGGACGCCTCACGGACTCCCCCGCGTCCGCGTTGACCGGCTGGGCGGCCGTCGCCGCTGCCGCCATCGTCCTCGGATCCGCGGCATGGATCCGCTTCGGACGCCGGGCCGCGCTCTCCTAGAGCGGCACGGTCCCCGTCAACCTCCCCCTGAGGCGGATCATCGTGCGCAACCCGGCGCCCTAGCACCGCAAACCTCACGATGATGCGTGGCTCCGCCGCGGTCACCGACGACGGAATCCTCCACATCCTTCTCCCCCCGAGACCCTCCCCCTGAGGCGGATCATCGTGCGCAACCCGGCGCCCTAGCACCGCAAACCTCACGATGATCTGGTTGCCGGCCCGGCTCCCGGAACTCGCCGCGCTCACCTGGGAATCGTGTCTGGCGCAGGAGTTATCCACAGATTCTCTCCGCGTGACAAGAATCGCCCGTTGGCGTCCACCTTGTAGGGCAGTCACGCCGAAGGAGAACACCATGCGCACCCTCCCCCGCTTCCCCGAACAGCACGGACTCGCGTCGCGGAACCAGTTGTCCGCGGCGGAGTGGACGCCGGACGCGCGGCGCCACTTGGTGGCGACCGCGGGCCAACGGCCGTTCCCCGGCGTTTACGCAGGTCATCGAGGCACCCTGACCGACGCCGAGGAACTCTCCGCTGCCGTCCTCTGGGCTGGCCCTCGGGCCCTGTTGACCGGCGCCCACGCGTTGAAGATCCTCGGCGTCGAACTGCCCCACCCGCCGAGCGTCTACCGCTTCCTCACCCAGGATGGCCTTTACGCCCACGAATGCCCGGGAGCAGCTGTCGTGCGCACCACGCGCTGGCCCGCGGAACGCCCTGTGGGTGGGCTACGGGTAGCAGCACTGGAACGCTCACTCCTCGACACGAGTCGGTATCAGCAGTACCCGGCCGCGCAGATCCAAGCGTTGACGATCTCGGTCCTTCAGGGCGGCCTCAGCACCGTGGCTCGCGTCCGCGCTGAGGTGAGAGGGGGACGCCGGAATGGAACGGCGGCCGTCAACCGCGGCCTCAGGGACTTCGAAGGCGGATCATGGTCGATGGCCGAGGTCTCACTTCGCCGGTTGCTGGCGCGGCGTCCCTGGACCGTGCTGTACAACCCCAGGCTTGAGGATGCACGCGGATTGCCCATCGGAACGCCGGACGCCTACCTTCCTGAGCACGGGATCGCCGTGCAGATCCACTCGAAGCGATACCACTGCGGTCCGGACAGCGACGGGGCGGACCTCTGGGAGGCCACCGTGGAGGGCGATTCCCGGTTCGGCGCCCAGGGGATCATCGCCCTCGGCTTCGCCCCGAACACCATCCGAAAACAAGGCATCCGGGTCCTGGCGACAATCGAGGCCGCCGTTGCCGCCAGGGCTGGGGCAAGCCTCCCTCCTGTGCGCATCGCGCTCCCTAGGGCTTCGACAAGCTCAGCCATCGATCCAAGCCTCCCTCCTGTGCGGATCGCGCAAACGGGATCACTGGTCCAGGACGCGAGCTCATCTCGATCGGGACCCCGAGCATGACCGGAATCTCCCGGCACGACACCTTGATCTTCGTGAGGAATCCGGCGCCCCAGCACCGGATTCCTCACGTAGATGACTGCCGACCCCCCCTTGCCCGGCGGGAATCCCGTTCACGGAGGCGACCCCCCTTGCCCAGCGGGGATCCCGTCACGGAGGCGACCCTGTTGAGGACGCGCCAGCCGCTGAGCCGAGCCAGAGGGACGCCCTAGCTGGCGGGGGCGTCCGCCTTGGCGGTCTTGTCGACCGGCTTGGCGTCGACGCCGGCCTCCTTGCGCTGCTGCGCGGTGATCGG
This sequence comes from Actinomycetes bacterium, assembly GCA_029778715.1. Lineage (GTDB taxonomy): Bacteria > Actinomycetota > Actinomycetes > Actinomycetales > Dermatophilaceae > Phycicoccus_A. The sequence continues at coordinate 1,855 of JAKOPT010000106.1, forward strand.
CGCCGGGGCCGAGGTGAGCGGATCGAATCCGCCGCCCGACTTCGGGAACGCGATGACGTCGCGGATCGTGTCGAAGCCGCCGAGCAGCATGACCAGCCGGTCCAGGCCGAACGCGATGCCGCCGTGCGGCGGCGCGCCGAACTGGAAGGCGTCCAGCAGGAAGCCGAACTTCTCCTGCGACTCCTCCGGCGAGAGGCCCATGACC
>JAKOPT010000107.1 GCA_029778715.1 Actinomycetes bacterium
AACAACACGATCGAGCTGACGGCGTCCGCACTGTCGGGCATCCTGACGGCCGGCGGGACGATCCTCGGAACTAGCCGCGACAAGGTGCAACGCATGGTCGTGGACGGGGAGGTCCGCGACATGATCCCGGCGATCGGCGAGGTCTACGCGCGCAACAACCTCGACTGCCTGGTGATGCTGGGCGGCGGTGGGACGGCGAAGAACGCCAAGCGCCTCGCGGACGCCGGCCTCAACGTCATTCACCTGCCGAAGACCATCGACAAGGACGTCGCCCAGACCGACAACACCTTCGGCTTCTCGACCGCTCTCGAGATCGCGACCGAGGCGATCGACCGGCTGCACTCGACGGCGCACAGCCACCACCGGATTCTGCTGGTCGAGCTGATGGGGCACCGCGCCGGCTGGCTCACGCTCGGCGCGGGCATCGCGGGCGGCGCCGACATCATCCTGCTGCCGGAGATTCCCTACACGGTCGAGTCGGTGGCGGCGACCATCAACGCGCGCCGCGCCAAGGGCTCCAACTTCTCGGTGGTGGCGGTCGCCGAGGGCGCCCGGGATGTCTCGGACGCCGCCGCGGTCTCGGCGGCGCAGGCGCTGGTGGCGTCCGCGAAGACCCCCGAGGCGAAGGCGGCCGCGCGCGCCCACCTGGCCCACGTGATCGACGGCCAACGTGAGCACACGTTCAAGCTGGCCCGGGAGCTGGAGGCCGCGACCGGGCTGGAGTCGCGGGTGACGATCCTGGGCTACGTCCAGCGCGGCGGGACGCCGTGCGCGGCCGATCGGCTGCTGGGCTCGCGCATCGGGGCCGCGGCGGCCTGGCACATCGACCAGGGCGACTTCGGCATCATGGTCGCCTCGCGCGGGGAGGGCACCGCGCCGGTGCCGCTCGACAAGGTGGCCGGCTTCACCAACCTCGTCCCGGTCGACCACGCCTGGGTCCAGACCGCGCGCGACCTCGGCACGGGGCTCGGCGACTGAGGCGCCCGAACTCGACCGTATCGCGGGCTTGACCCGGGAAGGGGCGGCTGGGTCCCGACCGAGAGTTCGGCACCGAATCCCAGCGTCGATGCACACCGCGCCGAGTTTCACGGGCGTGTCGCCCATCGTCCATGGGATCTGGCACGCCCGCCCTACGGCGCCTCAAGGTCCCGTCGGCCCCTCCTGACACACTGACCCGGTGAGACCGCCGGCGCTGAGCGCACCCACCCTGCGCTACGCCGCGTTGAACGCGGCCTTCTGGGCGTCCTTCTGCCTGTTGATGGCGTTCGCGAGCGTCTTCCTGCTGGCCCGCGGTCTCACGAACACCCAGATCGGACTCGTCGCGTCGGCGTCCGGAATCCTGTCCGCGGTGCTGCAGCCGGTCATCGCGGGCCTGGCCGACCGGTCGCGCGTGCCGCTGCGCGTGTGG
>JAKOPT010000014.1 GCA_029778715.1 Actinomycetes bacterium
GATCAGCTGCCGTTCTACCGCGAGACCCTGGACGCCGCCGGCGCCGATGAGCGCGTGGACGCGTTCCGCCAGGCCATCGCGGCGTCCGATGCACTGGTCATGATCACGCCCGAACACAACGGCCTGCCGACGGCGGTGCTGAAGAACGCGCTCGACATCGCGTCGCGTCCGAAGGGGGCGTCCCCGCTGGCGGGCAAGGTGGTCGCGGTCGCGTCGGCGTCCCCGTCGCCGGGTGGTGGCAGCCGCGCGACGGCCGCGCTCGTCGGGGGGCTGCGGGCGTCCCGGGCGCTGCCGTTGGAGCCCGTCCTGAATATCCCTGCCGCGCACACCCGGATGGCGGACGGGCGCTACGACGATGGCGTCCTCGCTGACGTCCGTGAGCTCGCGGAGCGGCTCCTGGCCGAACTGGACGCCGCCCGCTCGGCCGCCTGAGTCGACTGTTGAGATCGCCCCGTCGCCCCTGGTGGGCGGCGGGGCGGATCTCTGTCCGAACCGATAACGGGCCGACAGCCTCCGCACAAAGAGCCACCCGACTCTGGTGATCAGGCAGGTCGATGAGAGGCATCGACCGCTACCTGACAAGGAGATCGACATGGCATTCAACAAGCTCGGAATCGCGGCGGCGGCCGTGGCAGCGGCGGCCCTCATCGGCGGCGGGGCGTCGGTGGCTGTGGCCGCGGGCAACACGGCGGCCCCGACGACCGCACCCGCGGCGTCCGCACCGGCCGTGGCCGGCCAGCAGGGCGGCACAGGCGTGGTGTCCCAGGACACCCCCGTCACGGGCGACCAGGTGACCAAGATCACGGCCGCCGTGACGGCGCAGAACGCCGGTGTCACCATCACCGAGGTCCGCCAGGACCCGGACGGCACCTACGACGCGCTCGGCACCAAGGCTGACGGCAGCATGGTGTTTTACGACGTGAGCGCCGACCTCGCCACGGTCACCGAGAACGTCGCGCCGGCCGGCGCGCCGGGTGGCCGGGCGGGCGCCCAGGGTGCCTCGTCCGGCCAGGCCCAGCCGAACACCGCCGGAGGCTGATCCGGCGTCCGGGTGCCGTTCTGATCTCGGAACCGGCGCCCTGTCCGGCCTCAGCGGCCCGCATCCTCACCGGATGCGGGCCGATGTGTTTGTCGCGCTTTGGTCCGACCACGATCCGGTCGGTAGCTGGACCTCAGCGGATTTCAGCGGGCACTCAGGGGCTCGTCAGATCTCGACGTGCAGGGTGACCGTGATGTGGTCGCCCGTCGCGATGCCCTTGGCGCGCCGCAGGTCGGCGCGCAGCGGGACGACGTAGCCGCCGTTGCGCGGCCAGAGTGCGGTGGCGCGCGTGAAACCGTCCACGTCGACCATGACCGGGATCATCCCCCAGCCGTACGTCACAGCCTTCGCGATCGACGCGAGCAGGGTCGCCTGGTGCTCCGGCACCGCCACGAAGTGGTGCGGCGCCGGCCCGC
>JAKOPT010000108.1 GCA_029778715.1 Actinomycetes bacterium
GATATGCGCTGCGCCCGCCACACTCGCGGCAGCCATCACGGCGAAGATCGTGCGGAAACTCAACAACGACACCAACAGCGCCCCCGCGGCCATCGACAACGCCTGCGGCCCGCTGAACAGCACCCCGATGACCGTGGACACCCGGCCCATGATGACCTGCGGGGTGCGCCGCTGGACCAGGGTGTTGACCGCGACCATCATCACCGGGATCGTCGCCCCGATCGCCCCGGCCGCCACGAGCATCACCGCGAGCGACGACGTCGACGCCACGACCGCCAACCCCACCCCCATGAGCACCATCGCCACAACCAGGCCCCGCACCTCCCCGAGCCGGCGCAACACCCGCGCCGAGGTCACCGCCCCGACGAGCGCCCCCACCCCCTGGATCGTGACGACCACCGAAACGAACGACGGCGGGCGCGCGAACGCCTCGACCACGGCATACACCGTCGACTCCGCCATCCCGAGCAGGAGCAGCATGACCCCGAACCCGACGAACACGTGCCGCAACACCGGGTCGGTCGCTACATGCCGTACGCCCGCCGAAATCTCCTGCCACACACTGCCCGACCCCCGTTCGGGCGCCGCCTGGACGACCCCGACCCCGGCGATGGCCAGCGCCGCGACGACGAACGTCACCGCGTCGACCACCGCCACCGCCCCACCCCCGAGCGCGCCATAGAGCGCCGCCCCGGCGAGCGGCCCGACGAGCCGCAGCGCTTCGCGGGAACTCTGGATCATCCCATTCGCGTCGACGAGTTGCTCGGCCGGCACCAACTCCTTGACGAGCCCATTGACCCCCGCCTCGAGGACCGCCGCGGACACCCCGTAGAGCACGGAAACGACATAGATGAGCCACACCTGCCCCCGCCCGTGGACCGCGAGCAGCGGCAGCACCGCGAGCGTCGACAGCGCGTTGCCCCAGACAAGCAACGGCTTGCGGCGCACCCGGTCGATCCACATCCCGAACACCGGCGCCAGCAGCGAGGGCGCAACGACGCAGAACATGGTCAACCCGGCGAGCCCGTTGGACCCGGTGAGGTCCTTGACCCAGATGCCGAGGACGAGCAGGAGCATCCAGTCGCCGAGGGCACTGACCGTCAGCCCGGCATACAACCGCCCGAACCCCGGCAGCCCAAACAACGCGCGCATCGTCGCCTCCGGTATGCCGCCCGCTCAGGCGTCGCTCAGGCGCAGCGATCCCGCGCCGGTGTGGACGCGCAGCCGGACATGGTCCTGCCCGGGCTCTGGGCGCCCGCGGGGGGTGAGCCGGTTGGTGACGCCGCCGCCCGCGTCGACCTCGGCATACACCGGAATCCCCAGCGGCACACCGATGCTCACATCTCCCGAACCGGCTCGCACCCGAACCGTGCCGCCGCTCACGCTGGCCAGCCGGACGTCGCCCGAGCCCGTGGTCACGTGGAGGTCCCCGGACGCCGTGTGTACCGTCGCATCCCCGGAACCCACCTTGAGGTGGAGCGGCGCGGCGGCGGCGTCGACGACGAGATCGCCCGACCCGGCACCCAACGCGAGCGGGGCGACGGCCCGGCCCACGCGAATGTCGCCCGAGCCGCTGCGCCCCTCCGAGGGACCATCGACGCGCTGGACCTGGATGTCGCCGGAGCCGGTCGCCATGGCGAGCGCACCGAAGGTGCCCCGGATGTCGATGTCGGCGCTCCCGGTGCGCAGCCGGGCCCGCGAGCCGTCAGGGACGGTGACGGTCACGGCACGGTCGGCCCGGCACCGACGCAGCCCGCGGTGTTGCCGGGTGTCTCGGATGGCGAGGGCGTGGCCATCGAACGTCACGGCCAGGGCCGCGTCGTCGCCGGCGGAGGTGGGCTCGATGTCGACGACAGCCTCGGTCAGGGCCGCGCTCGCGGTGACGGTGAGGTGGCCGGCCCGGAGGGTGACGTCGAGGTGGACGGGTTCGCTGGTGGGAAAGGTATGCCGCATGGTCGGGTCTTTCGTGGTTGGCACCGTTGAGGTGCGTATGCCGTTGGTGGAATGTGTGCCCGTGGGGGTGGTGCGCCCCCGTGGGGGGTGGTGTGCCCGTGGGGGGTGGTGCGCGCCCGTGTCCCCCCCCCCCCCCCC
>JAKOPT010000015.1 GCA_029778715.1 Actinomycetes bacterium
CCCGTGCCTTCCAGGCTCGGCGTCGAGCCCCCGGAGATGATCACCGGCTCGACCCCCGCGCCCCGCAGGGCGGACGCGGCCTCGGCCAGGGCGTCCTGCTCATCGAGGGCGGCGTCCAGGCGGCCGGTGGGGCTATAGCTGTGTCCGGGGAAGGTGAAGATCCCGACCACGTCCAGACCGGACGCCGCCGCGTCCGTCGCCCGCTGGCCCGCATCGGCCGGTCGGACGCCGCTGCGATGGTGTCCCGAGTCCACCTCGACCAACGCACTCGCGCCGACGCCGGACCAGCCGCGCGCGGCGTCCAGGCTGTCGATGCCGATCAGGACGCGCCGCCGCGACGCCAACGCGGCGAGCCGCGCGCGGGCGTCCGGGTGGGGCCAGAGCGGGTAGGCGATGAAGAGATCGTTGAAGCCGGCATCCGCGAAGACCTCTGCCTCGCCGATCGTGGCGACGGTGATCCCGGAGGCGCCGGCCTCGACCTGGAGGCGTCCGATCTCGATGCACTTGTGGGTCTTGACGTGCGGGCGCAGGCGCAGGCGCCTGGTGCCCGCCCAGGTCTGGGCACGGGCGACGTTGGCCTGGAGCACCCGCAGATCGACGGCCAGAAAGGGCGTGTCAGTCATCGCGCCACCGTAGGCCACGTTCGTGGCGGGGTTGTTGTTCCAGGACAACAGCAACTCCGCCAGCTATTTCTTGCCGCGCTTCTCCCGCGCCTTGACCTCGACGCGGACGGGAGTCCCGACGAACCCGAACTCCTCGCGCAGGCGCCGCTCGACAAAGCGCGTGTACTGCGGGTCGAGCAGACCGGACGTGAACAGCACGAACGTGGGCGGGCAGTTTTGCGCCTCGGTGCCGAACAGGATGCGCGGCTGCTTGCCGCCGCGGACCGGGTGTGGGTGCGACGCCGCGACGCGGCCGAGGAACGAGTTGAGGTGGCCCGTCGTGATCCGGGTCTCCCAGCCGGCGAGTGCGTCGTCAATGGCCTTCTTGAGCTTGTCGACGTTGCGTCCGGACAGGGCCGAGATGTTGACGCTGGGCGCCCACTTGAACGCCTGGATGTCCTGCTCGATCTCACGGGTGAGGTAGCGGCGGCGCTCTTCGTCGGTGAGGTCCCACTTGTTGTAAGCGATCACCAGCGCCTTGCCGGCTTCCTCGACCATGCTCAGGATCTTGAGGTCCTGGTCGGAGATC
>JAKOPT010000109.1 GCA_029778715.1 Actinomycetes bacterium
AACATTCGACTCACCCCCCGCCGCCAGCAGCACGATCCGCGCCCGCTGCGCCAACCCGGCTCTCACCGTCGAAGACCGCACCAACCGGCTCAACTCCTGCCGGTCACCCTCACGAAGAACCAACGCCGGAGCAGGACGATTCGCCATACCCCATCGTCCCAGCCCAGCAACTGTAAATCAACTAACTACACGCCCCACTAGTTCACAAGAAGGTCAGATTCTTTCGGAGTTGAATCCTTCTCGATCCGTCTACCGTGCGGCTCACACACCGAGAAGCGCAGAGGATCTTAGGGCCCAGGAAGATCATCAGGTTGCTGGTGGGCCCGGGCTCGGTGCTTCCGCCACTGAGCTGGTCATTGAGAGAGGAATGGGGGTTGGCGAGAGATGGTGTGGTCGATCAAGGGACCTATCGCTGAGCCCATGACTCGGGGCCAAGGAAAGAGGCGTCTGCGGGCTGGGTCAGCACGCCCCGGCTTGAGCAACACGTCCTACGTGTCGAACCCCAGGCCCAGGGCGTCCAGGCCGCGCAGCAACAGGTTGCGGCGGCCCTCGCGGTGGTCGGCCCGGTCCAGGGACCACCGGGTCGCGGAGATCCCCAGCGTCGACAACGGTTCGGGCGGGAACGGCACCGGCGTCGTGCGCACCATCTCCAACGACGTCCGTTCGGTCTGCGCCCCGGACAGCAGGTCGAGGAGCACCGAGGCGGCGAAGCGGGTGGTGCCGACGCCCAACCCGGTGAAGCCCGCGGCATACGCGACCCGACCCTGACGGGCCAGGCCGTAGAAGGCGGTGAAGCGCGTACACGTGTCGATCGCGCCCGCCCACCGGTGCGAAAAGCGCAATCCTTCCAGTTGAGGGAAGGTCGCGAAGAAGTGCGAGGCGAGCCGCTCGAAACTGGCCGGCCGCTCCTCGTGACGGACCGAGAGCTGCCCGCCCGGGGGGTAGATGGCGTCGTAGCCGCCGTAGAGGATGCGACCGTCGGCGGTGAGGCGCGAGTAGTGGAACTGGTTGGCCAGGTCGGTCAGGCCCTCGCGCCCGGCCCACCCAATGGCGGCGCGCTGCGCGGCGGTCAACGGCTCGGTGACGAGGACGTAGTCGTAGACCGGCACGGTGAGCATCCGGGTGCGGCGCAGCAGCGAGGGGAAGACGTTGGTCGCGAGGATGACCCGGTCGGCGTCGACGATGGCGCGCGGCGTCTCCACCCGCACCCGGCCCCCGCCGCGCCGCGCCGACCCCAACCCCACGACCGGCGAGGACTCGAAAACCTCCACCCCGAGCCGCCGGGCCGCCGCCGCCAGTCCCACCGCGAGTTTGGCCGGATGGACCAGGGCGCAGTCGGAGACCTCGAAACCGGCCCCGAGGAACAGCGGACTGTCGATCCGCTGCCGGGTCTGCGCCGCACTCAGCCGCCGCACCGGCCCCTCCTCACCCACCGCCGGCAGCCACGCGAGTTGGTGCGGTTCGACCGCGACATGAAGGGACCCGGTGCGTTCCCACTCGCAGTCGAGCCCCAGCGCGCTGACGTCACTCTCGAACTCGTCGAGGTTGGCCCGCCCCAACCGCTCCAACACCTCGACCTCGCCGGGCCAGCGGGACCGCGCGTTCTCCTCGCCGTGGGTGATCGTCGCCTCGCAGAAGCCGCCGTTGCGCCCGGACGCCGCCCACCCGATCCGCTCCGCCTCCAGGAGCACGACCCGCTGCCCGGGGTTGCGCTGCTTGGCCATGACCGCGCTCCACAACCCGAGGTACCCGCCCCCGACGATCGCCAGGTCCGCCGTGGTCCCCGCGGTGAGCGCCTCCCCGAACCGTTCCTGCCCGGCGTCCTCGATCCAGAACACCGCGTGCCGACTCGCCGCGAGCGCGTCGCGCACCACCGCGGGGTCCGGGGCGTGCCTTTCGTATGCCGTGGGCTGCGGTCGCGCGGTCATGGCCTCTCCTCGTCGGCGCCGGTGCAACCGTCGGCGCAGATGCCGGCGGCCGCCACTGGCAGCACCCGACGCTAACCCGTGCCCCGGGGGCCCGCCAGCCCCACCCCCCACCCGCCAACGGACTCTCGACCAGGGCGCATCGACGCAATAGGCTCGCTGATCGTGGCCAGCACGGAGTCGTTGACGCAGGTGCAGATGATGCGCGTCCCGGCTCAGGCCGAGTCGGTGCCGCTGGTCCGCGAGGCCCTCGTCGCCGACCTCACCGCCCGCGGCGTCGCCCAGCAGACCATCGACGAGGCCGAAATCGTCATCGCCGAACTCCTCGCGAACGCCCTGCGCCACGCCCGCCCGCTCTCCGACGGCGCGCTTCGCATCCGGTGGAAGGTGCGCCTCGAGGTCGTCGAGGTCGAGGTCACCGACGGCGGCAGCGACACCGTGCCCCGCCCGGCCCCCAAGGCGGTCTGGGCACCGTCGGGGCGCGGGTTGCGGATTGTGCGCTCCCTCGCCCACGAATGGGGGGTCGCCGAGGAGAAGGCCGGCACGACCGTCTGGGCCTCCCTCGGTGGACCGAGTCGTCGCCGGGCCACCTGAGATGCGAGGCTGACGCCATGGGAAAGGCAGCGCGCCGGCAGCGATCATCGACGACAGGACCTCGGGGCACGGGGGCTGCCCCACGCAAACCCAAGGCGGCGCCCTTTGTGGCCCGCCCGTTCGCTGGGCTGCCCATCGAACCCGCGTGGGTGGCGCTGCGCGAGATCCTCCCCGCCGCCACCGTCGTCGTCCCCGTCGACCAGGACGCTCTCGCCGCTGCCCTCAGCCGGTATGCCGCCACCGGCCTCCCCGCCGCCGCCGAGTCCACCGGCGACGCCGCGCCCGCCGCCGAGCTGCCCACGCACGTCACCATCGCCACCGTCCTGCCCATGGCCTGGCCGGGCCTGCACCGCGCCGACGGCACCATCTTCGTCGCCACCCAGTCCGGCGCGTCCAGCGGCGACGCCTCCCGGGACCTCGCCGCCGCGCTCGTCGCGACCGCGGCCCTGCCCGCCGGCACCGCGCTCGACCGCACCCCGCCGGTCACGGCCGACACCCCACGCCTGCAGGACCTGCTCGCCGTCGGGCCCGGCGACACCCTCGAACCCACCCTCCACGACGGTTTCAACTTCTGGGTCGGCGACACCGACCTCGACGAGGATGCCGCCGCGTCCCTCGAGCGGGCCAACTCCTCGATCATCCCCATGACCGAAATGACCGGCCTGACCTGCAGTTATGCCGTCACCTACGGCGAGCGCACCTACATCCGGGTCGTCCTGCCCGACGACGAGGACCGCGCCACCGACGCCCTCGCCCGCCTGCACGCCGCCGGCACCGATGCTCTCGGCGAGGGCACCCGCCTCCTCGGCGCCTTCCGCGCCTGCGGCCTGCTCGTGCCGGTCCTGGAGGTGCCGCTGGGAAGTGAGCTCGCGGCATACGACCCGGAGTTGGCCGCCTGGGGTGAGCGGTATGCCGCGGCGCTCGCCGTCGAAGCCCCCCTCACCGCCGACGAGCGGCGGGCCCGCAGTGGCCTGCTCGGGCGCCAGGTCACCCTGCGCTGACCAACGCCCGCCATGCCGACGCCGCCCGCCCCAGCGCCCCCACCGAAGGGGCCGCGGCCGGTCGCCGCGATCATCCCGGCCAAGGACGAGGCGGAACGGATCGCCGCCACGGTCGCGGCGGTGCGTGCCATCGACGGGGTGGCCCTCGTCGTCGTCGTCGACGACGGGTCGGCCGACGAGACCGCGGCCCGGGCCCACGACGCCGGCGCCTACGTCGTGCGCCACCCCACGAACCGGGGCAAGTCGGCCGCGCTCGCCAGCGGTGTCGACTTCGTCAGGCAGCGCGAACGCCGCGGCGTGCGCCACGACTACCTCTTCGTCGACGCCGATCTCGAGGAGAGCGCCGCGCAGGTCGCCGTCCTCATCCCCCCGGTGCGCGACGGCGCGGCCGACATGTCGATCGCCATCCTCCCGCCGCAGAAGACCGCCGGCGGGGGGCACGGGTTCGTCGTGCGCCTGGCCCGCGACGGCATCCGCGAACTCACCGGTTGGGCTCCGACCCAGCCGTTGTCGGGCATGCGCGCCCTCACCGCCGCCGCCTACGACGCCGCGACCCCGCTCGCCCCGGGCTGGGGGGTCGAGGTGGGGCTGAGCGTCGACATCCTGCTCGCCGGCCTGCGCGTCGAGGAAGTGCCCTGCGACCTGCATCATCGGGTTACCGGCGGCGACTGGCGCGGGCAACTCCACCGGGCCCGCCAATACCGCGACGTCCTGCGAGCCCTGCGCGCTCGCGGCCTGGGCGCCCGCACCATCGGCGCCGCCGCCCGCGGCCGGCGCCCGTGAGGTGCGCGTGAGCACCGGCGAGCCCGCGGCATACCTGGGGAGCGGCGAGCGGTCCCGCGGTTACGCCTGGCTCACCGGTGCCGCGCTCCTCGGCCTCGCGGTCGTCGCCCTCTCCCGCCCCAACGCGGCCAAACCCGACCTGCGCTCCGGCTGGCCCCTCGATGGCCTCCTCCCGCTGGCGCTGTCGCCGGCGTGGGTGACCGGGGTGCTCTGGGCGGCGTATGCCGTGGGCGCGGTGGCCGTGTTCGTCGGGTTGCGGCGCCCGCTGCGTCCGCTCGGCTGGGGTATGCCGCTCGCCCTCGCCGCGGTCGCCCTCGTCGCCGCGCCGCTCGGGTCGGCCGACCACCTCAACTACGCGGCCTACGGGCGCATCCTCATCGGCGGCGGCAACCCGTGGACGGCCTCACCGATCGCGTGGGCCGGCGGGACCGACCCGATCACCTCGGCCGTGGAGGCGCCCTGGACGACGACGCCGAGTGTGTACGGGCCGTTCGTCACCCTCCTCCACGCCGCCGGTGCCGCCATGGGGGGCAGTCACTTACGGCTCGTCGTCCTCGGCTGGCAGGTGTTCGTCGTCCTCGCCTGGCTGGGGGTGCGGGCCGCCTTGCGTGGGCTGCTCGGCCCCGCGCAGCACGGCCGGATCGACGTGCTGTGGACCCTCAACCCACTCGTCGTCGCCACCGCCCTGCTCGGCGCCCACGTCGACACGGTCGCGGTCGCGTTCGTCGTCGCCGCTGCGGCCGCCCTCACCCGCTGGCCAACCCGCCGGGGCGTCGTCGTCGCGGGGGTGTGCGCTGCCCTGGCCACCGGGACCAAGTTCACGTATGCCGTGATCGGCGTCGCCATCCTGCTCACCTGGTTCGTCATCGAACCGCGCGTCGGAGGCCTCCAGCAGCGACTCAGCTGGCGCGCCGGCCGGGCGCGGGTCGGCTGGTTGCTCGCCGGTGCGGTGCCGACGCTGGTCGTGCTCTATGCCGGCGCCGGTCTCGATGCCCTGCTCCAACCGTTCCGGGCCGGCTCCTCGGTGAGCCTGGCCACCCCCTGGCGCCTGGTGCTGCGCGCGCTCAGCGCCCCCCTGGGCAACACCGTGACCCGCACGCTCATCATGGTCGGGTCCGCCGCTCTGGCGATCACCCTCGCCGTGCTCTTCCTGCGCCTGCTGCGCCCCGCCGGCTCGCCACCGGCCTCGACCGGAGCGTTGGTCCTGGTCACGACGGCCGGGCTGGGGGCGGCATACAGTCTGAGCGCGGGCTACACCCTGCCGTGGTACGACCTCTTGGCCTGGGCGGCGCTGCCGGCGGTGGCGCCCGGCCTGCTCGACCTGGTGCTGCTCGCCCGGCTGACGATCATCGCCGCGGCCTACGTGCCGGGGCGAGTCCTCGGGTCGACGCCCGCGGTGGATGCGGTCACGTTGGGGTATCGGCGGGAGGTGGCGCCGTGGCTGCAACTGGCGTTGTGGGTGGTGACGTTGGTGACGGCGAGCCGGGCCGTCCGCGCCGCCGGCGATGACCGCGCCGCACCCGGGCTTGGGCGCGGGCCTCGTCCGCCAGGGCCGTGACCGCGACGACGATGACCAGCGGCACGACGACGGTTGCCGCCACGGCCGGGATCGCTGCGCCGGTGTCGTTGAGGAAGAACCCGAGGACCAGGGTGACGAGCAGGCCGATGAGGCCGGCGCGCAGGGTGGGCAGCGTCTGGTAGGACCGTTCGAGGGCCCGGCCGGCCCGTGAGCCGGGCCGGGCGAGTAGATAGCCGGCGGCGACCAGGGCGACCGGCACGAGCAGGCTGAGGGGCGCGCCGGCCAGGAGGAGGTTCCAGTTCTGGGCCGCCTTGCGAGTGACGATCTCGAGGGCCCCGCCGTCGATGAGCGACTGGATGAACCGCCCGAGGTGGGTGCGTGAACTCGCCGGTCGCAGCCAGTCGAGGAACCCGACGGCGAGGAAGAGCGCGACGCACGCCGCGCCCAGGGCGAGGACCCTCCGCCAGGTGAGGGCGATCCCGAGGATCGAGAGGGTGAGGACGGCGAACCCGGGGATCGCGGCCGGGGGGCCGCCGCCATCGGCGCCCCAGAAGGGTGCCCCGTCGATGACGATCGTGACGAGCCCGATGATCCCGACGGTGATCGCGGCGGCTCGGGGTCCACGGGCGGGGAGGATCAGCGAGGAGAGCGCGGTGGTGAGCAGCAGGGCGGCGGTGACGAAGATCGCGAACGTCACGTTGCCGACCCCGTAGAACCGGCCTCCGATCACCGGCTGGAGGCCCATGAGCGACGACAACTGCAACCTCGACCCGGTCATGACGTCGAGGGCGAGCACGACCATCGTGACGAGCGAGACGACGACCATCGGGCCCCACGCGGTGCGCCCCCATGGCCCGAGCAGCGCTGCCCCGGCGATGAGGAGGACGAACAGGCCGACCGCCGCGACGACGGCCACCATGGGTATGGAAAACCGCCACCACGGGAACAGGTTGGCCAGGAACGTCGACACCGGCACCGATGCCGCCGCGACGGCGAACACCCTGGTCCAGCCGAGGATCCGGCGCCCGGACCGTTCCGAGCCGACCTGCCGGCGCCACCGCACGAGCGCGACGAGGTAGACGAGGACCTGGCCGTAGGCGAAGACGGTGAAAAAGGGCCGCACGAGCCCATGGACCTCGTGACTGGCCTGGCCGATGTCGACGAGATGCCGCAACCGGTCCTGCACCGTCGCATCGGTGTTGCCGTTGGCGGCCACGAACTTCAGCGGCGCCCCACCAAGCGCCTCGGGCACCCGCAACCCCTGACCGGCCAACAGGGTGACGGTGACGTCCTGGGCCTGGACCAGACCGGGCTGACGGGTAGACGTGGAGGCCAACTCGCCCGGGCCGAAGTGCGGGCCGCGGGCGACGGCGAGCCGCAACCGCGCCTGGACCCCGGCGTCGGCGAGGCTGGCGACGATGATGTCGGCGCCCGCGGGGGCCGCGGCGAGGGCCTGCCCGATCCGGGTGTCGATCTGCGTGACTTGGGCGGCCCGGCTCTGCTCTGGGTGGGCTTCCCCGCTGGCCACGTCGTCGCGGACGGCGCCGACGTCGACGATGCCGAGCGGGCAGGCGTTGAGAGCGGCGACGAGCGTGTCGGGGTTCCAGGCGCTCCACCGCTGGAGGGTCCCGTCGGCGCGGGCCGCTGCCAGGCCGGCTCCCGGACCGACGGCGGCGATGCACTGGCCCCCGGCGGCGGCTTGCTCACCGACGGTCCCGAGGACCGAGCCGAAATCGGTGCCCGCCACACCCGTTCGATAGCCCGCCCATCCCGGCACCTGAACCAGTCCACCGTCGGCGGGGGCGGCAGGCACCTCGGGCAGCGGCGGGCACGGGCGCGCCGCCGGATCCGAAGCCGACCCGGTCCGGGTGGCCGCCGCGCGCCCGCCCGCCGAGAGCCCGAGCCACCCGTCGATGGGGCAGGTGTTCGCATGCGTCGATGGGATCGCCATCGCCCCGCCCGCGCCGTCGCGAAGCAGCGACCACAGGTTGGGGGTGCCTTGAGCGGTGACGTCGGACCAGGCCAGGCCGCCGGCCCCGATGACGATGGTCACCCCCGGAGGCAGCGCGGGAGCCCGGTAGGCCGGCGAACCGGGGCCGGCGGCATACGCGATCCCGACCCCGCCGAGCAGCAGCGCGGCGAGTAGGCCGAGGAGGGTGTGGAGACGGCGAGGCACCCCACCAGGCTACGGACCACGGTGTGAATGAGCGGAATCGGCGGCGCGCGGCGACAATGGACCCGTGGTGAACTCGCGCGGCCCCGTCCCGATCCCGTGGCCGAGGTGGGCCCTCGCCATCGTGTTGGTCGCGGTCGCGGCGCTGCCGGTGTTGCTGCGCTATCTCGTGTTCTGGCCGATGGATCAGTGGCAGGTCGACGTCGAGGTCTACCGGCAGGCGGGGGAGTCGGTGCTCGTCGGGCGCCCGATCTACCAGGCGCTCACCGAGGCCCCCCAACTCCTGCCGTTCACCTATCCGCCGTTCGCCGCTCTCCTTGCTGTTCCGTTGGCGCTCCTGCCGTTCGGAGCGGCGGGCTGGGCCTGGGCGATCGTCCAGGTGATCGCCAACACCACGCTCGTCTGGTATGCCGCGCACCAGGTGCTGCCGCGCGCGGGCCGCTGGTTCCCCTACCTGCTCGCCGGGTTGACCGCGGTCGTCCTCTGGTTGCACCCGGTGAGCGACGGCATCAGGTTCGGGCAGGTCAACGTCTTCCTCGTCCTCTTCTGCCTCATGGATCTGCGGGCGCCGCGCCCCGGGGTATTGCGGCGGGTGCCTCCCGGGGTGCTCGTCGGGGTTGCGATGGCGATCAAGCTGACCCCGGGCGTGTTCGTCATCCACTACCTCGTCTGCCGACGCTGGAGGGAGGCGGCCACGGCGGTCACGACCGCGGTCCTCATCACCGTGGGGTCGTGGCTGGTGCTGCCGCAGGGGTCGTTCGCGTTTTGGGGTGGGGCGCTGCAGGACCCCAACCGGTTGGGCCCCAACGCCGGCACTTCCAACCAGTCGATCCGGGGGGTGCTGCTGCGGATCGGGCCTGCCGACCCGGGCGGCACGGTTTTGTGGCTCGCCCTTGCGCTCACGGTGGCGGTGGTCGGGTTCTCGCTGGCGCGCCGCTTCTGGCGGGCCGGCAACTCGGTCGCCGAGGTGGGCACGGTCGGGCTGGTCGCCTGCCTCATCTCCCCGGTGTCGTGGATTCACCACTACCACTGGATCGTGCCGGTGATCTTCGCGCTGCTCGGGGCGGCGTCCTCGCGGGACCGGCCGCGACTGTATGCCGCGGGGCTGGTCACCGTGTGGTTCCTCCTCCAGATGCCGTGGTGGGGCAACCCGTGGGTGAGCATGAACTCCTGGCTGCGGGTGCCGGGCAACCTGCTCCAGAACGCCGACCTCATCGGGGGGCTCGTGGCGCTGTCCCTGCTGTGGTGGCTGGCGCACCGCACCGGGGCGGGGCTGGATGGCCGCCCGGGCGAGGCTGGCGCGGCGGGCCAGGGCGGCGGCGCCGGCGGATCAGGAGCCGATGACGCCGGCGATCTGGAGCGTGGAGAGCAGCGCGAGGAGCAGACACACGCCACCGCCGACGCGGCGCAGCGTCGATAGCCGCATCTTGGCCAAGAGGGCCCGCCCAAGGAGGGCCCCAAGCCCGGAGACGGCGGCCAGGGCGAGGAACGCGCCGACGAACACCGACACCGGATCGTGGTATTTGAGCACGAGCGAGGCAGTGAGCAACTGCGACAGATCGCCCCACTCGGCGAGGAAGATGATGCCGAAGCACAGGGTGACGATGTGCCAGCCCTTGACCTGCCGGTTCGCCTTGGCGCCGAACTCGTCCTCGGTCTCGCGCTCCTCTTCGTCGGCGCCGCTCGCGCCCTTGAGGAGCAGGACCCCGCCGATGAGGAACATGAGGGTCGCGAACACCTCGACCGGGGTGCGCGGCAGCCGGGTGAGCAGCCCGCCGACCGCCACCGCGACCGCCGTCTGCACGAGGAACGCCGCGGTCACCCCGATCCAGACGAGCAGCGGCCGGAACCGGGTCGACATGACCAAGGTGGCGATGAACGTCTTGTCGGGCAGTTCGATGAGAAAGATGAGGCCGAAGACGACAGCGACGGTCATGAGGTCAGGCACGGCCACCAAGTATGCCGCCTGCTCCCCCGCGCCAGTGGCTACCGGTTGCCGACGGCCGCCTCGATATCGGTGAGGGCGAAGTCGTTGCCCTTGTAGAGGAGGGGTTCGCCGGTCGTCTTGGCGGTGGCGTAGCTGATGCAGTCACCGAAGTTGAGCCGGGCCGGGTGCCCGCTCCCGCGCCCGAAGCGACGGTATGCCGCCCGGGCCTCGTGCGCCTGAGCGCCGGTGAACTCCGTCAGGGTCACGCCCAACTCATCAAGGACATCGTCGAGGCGCTCGCTGAGCAGCCGCGACCCGCGGCCGTCGACCACCGCGGCCAACTCGACATAGCTGGCCGCGGACATCCGCCCACCTTGGGTGAGCAACAACGCGCGGTGCGCGGCGGCATCGGGTTCCTCGAACATGACGGCCGCGATCGCTGACGGGTCGACGATCATCGCGGCAGCCCAGTCTCGGGGTCGTACAGGCTCTCGACATCGAGCGGGCCACCCGTGCGGACCAACTCCTCGTGCACGTCCCGAAGCAGCGCGCCCAGCCGGGCCTCCCGGCTCTCCCGCGTGGCCTCGCGCAAGAACTGCTCGACCGCCTGCTCGACCACTGCCGTCTGGCTCAGGCCAGTGACCCGGGACGCCGTGCGCACCAGGTCATGGACGCGCTCGTTCTTGATGTTGAGGCTCATCCCGCGATTCTACCGTGATGCGGTTCCTTATCCACCATATGTATCTACCAGAGGGGGAACGGACGCCGGGGCAGGGACGAGAGCCCGCGGCATACCCTGTGGGGCGTGACGACACAGGTGCGATACGGCTACTTCGGGCCGCCGGGGACCTTCACCCAGATGGCCCTGCTCGCCTGGCCGGCGGCGCGCGGCGGCGAGCACACGGCATACGACTCGGTCGACGCGACCCTGGCGGCGGTGCGGGCCGGCGCGATCGACGCGGGCATGGTGCCGATCGAGAACTCCGTCGAGGGCGGGGTCAGCGCGACCCTGGACAACCTCGCCAACGGGGACCCGCTCGTCGTCATCGGGGAGGTCTTGGTGCCGATCACGTTCGTGCTCGCCGCGCCGGCCGGTATGCCGCTGTCGGCGGTGCGCGCCGTCGGCACCCACTCGCACGCGTGGGCGCAGGTGCGGGGCTGGATGCGCGAGCACGCCCCCGGGGTCGCCTACGTGCCGACCCTGTCGACGGCGGCGGCCGCGGCCGGGCTGGCCGGGGGCGAGGAGCAGGTCTACCAGGCGGCGGTCTGTGCCCCGGTCGCGGCGGCGGTCAACGGGCTCAGCGTGCTCTCCGAGGACATCGGGGATGTCGCCAATGCGGTGACCCGGTTTGTGCTCGTCGCGCGCCCGGGCGAGTTGCCGCCACCGACCGGGGCGGACAAGACGACGCTCGTGCTCTATCAGCGCGAAGACCACAGCGGTGGGTTGCTCGAACTGCTCGAACAGTTCGCCACCCGCGGCATCAACATGACCCGGCTCGAGTCACGCCCTACGAAGGCCGAGATGGGGTCCTATTGCTTCTCGGTCGACATCGAGGGGCATGTCGTCGACGAGCGGATCGGCGAGGCACTCATGGGCCTTAAGCGGGTGTGCGCCGAGGTCGTGTTCCTCGGGTCCTACCCGCGAGCCGACGGTCGGGCTGCCTCGGTGGCGCCGCGCACGACCGACGAGGACTTCGCGGCAGCCCGCGACTGGCTCAACTCGGTGCGCCACTCGGTCTAGGGCGAGACAAAGACACCCGATTGGGCCTTTTGGCCCCCACCCGTCTTGCCTGGTCTCGCCGGGCATCGCCTCCGGACCGATGCACCCGGAGTTCGTCACACCCGGTTCCCGCAATCTGAAGTCGCCAGGGCCGTCCGCGTCGTGGCCGACGTGCCGCTGCCTGGGACTTCAGTCCAGGGGGGTCGGTGTGGCTGGGACGGCCGTCGAGACCCGGACGATGAGGCTGCGGGGCACGACCTCGATGACCGCGTGGCTCGCGGTGCCGAGCAGGTCGCCGTCGATTTCGACCTTCTGCGGTTCCTCGACGCGCACCTCCAGGCGGCGGGCGGTCCACCGGTCGAGTTGGGCGTGGCTCTCGGGCTTGCGCGCCAGGATGTGGGTGGCCGCGCCGGCGAGCCCGTAGATGCCCTTCGCCGTGATCGCGACGACGTTGAGTTCGCCGTCGTCGACGACCGCGTCGGGCATGAGCTGAATGCCGCCGGTGAGCCGTCCGCAGTTGCCGGCGAGCACGGTGCGGGCCTTGCAGGTGATGGGTTTGCGATCATCGAGGGTGATCGTCGTGGTGAACCGCGGCCGGAACACGTGCTTCATCCCTTGCGCGAAATACGCGGCCACACCAACGGTGTCCTTGAGTTTCGCGGTGGTGTCCTCCATCACCTGCGCGTCGAACCCCATCCCGGCCATGACGATGAAGGCGTGCCGCTCACCGGTGGCGGGGGCGTCCGGTTCGGTCGAGGGGTATGCCGCGTCCGCGTCTCCCGCGGGCTCGTGCGTACCGCTGTCGGGCCCGTCGCTCGGCGTCGGCGCCGACGGCGCCTCTTCGGTGGCGTGCCCATCGACGGTGTCGGCGGGGCCGTCCTCGCCGGTGGCGTCCCCAGCGGTGGGAGTGGGGGTGGGGAGCATGTCGGCTGCCGCTGACCCGGTCTGGTTCTCGCCTGGGTCGGTGAGTTGGGCGTCGATATGGTGTCGGTCCGGGGCCGATGGCGCACTGCCGGAGTCGGTGTCATCGGACTCGGCATCCGCGCCGGGCTCGGCGGGCGGGTCGAGGGTGATCCAGCCGACGTCGATATGCCGGTTGCGGCCTCCGGTGGCGACGCCGACTGCGGCATCGAGGGTGTCCATGGGCACGAGCAGGTTGCGGGCGAGCAGGTTGCCGGTGCCCGCGGGGAGCAGGCCCATCGGGGTTTTCGTGCCCGCCAGCACTTGCGCGACCGCCCGCACCGTGCCGTCGCCGCCCATCGCGCAGACCAGGTCGACCTGTTCGGCGAGGGCCGCCCGGGTCTGGCCGAGGCCGGGGTCGTCGGCGGTGGTTTCGAGGACAAGCGGGCTTTCCCAATCCTGGAGCACCATCGCGGCGGCCAGGCGGGCGCGCACCTCGTCCATCGAGTCGAACTTGGTGGGGTTGACGATGACCGCGGCCCGCTTCTTCGGTGGCGGAGGCTCTTCGACAGGCCGGAACGAGTCCCGCGAGGGCCGTTGCCGCGCGTGTTTGCCGGCCGCGGATTTGCGGTCCGAACGCACGGCGGTGACGACGAGCACGACCAGCGCGACGGCAATGGTGGCGACGACGATCGCGAGAACGCGTAACCACTCTTGCTCCAGACCCACGTCGGCACGCTATCGCACCCCATGGCCGCACCTGGTGCCGTGGCCCTACAGGTGCACCGCGACGGGCCGGCGGGCCGCGCCCCCGACACGACCGACGACGCGCACCTCGTGGCGGCCGGGGCGAGCACCCCTCGATGTCCGGGCGGGCCCTATCGCGGCTCGGTCCGCAGCCGCTCCGCGATCAGCGCCACATCGCTCAGTTCACCGGTGGCGATCGCCATGACGAGGTCGTATGCCGCGTCGTTGCTGAGGGTGAGCCGTCGCCCGTTGAGGCCCAGAAAGGCGATGCCGGCGGCGAGCGCCAACCGCTTGTTGCCGTCGATCAGGGCGTGATTGCGAGCGACCGAATGTATGAGGGCAGCGGTCTTCGTCTCCAGGGTCGGATAGGCATCCTGGCCGAAGACGGTGGCCTGGGGGCGAGCCACGGCCGCGTCAAGCAGACCGATGTCGCGCACGTCGACGGTGCCGAGAGTCACCTCGGCGACCCGCAACAGGTCATCGAGGTCGAGGTAGTGCATCTACTGCCCCAGCCGGTCGAGCGCGTCGCGGTACCTCGGCAGTTCGGTGGCGAGAACCTCGTCGAGCCGTGCCCGTCGGTCGTGGCGCTCGACATAGTCGCGCACCGCCTGCCGGGCGACATCCTGCATCGAGCGGCCCTCAGCGGTGGCCCGCTCGCGCAGTGCCTGAGTCTCGTCCTCGGTGAGTCGAAGGGTCATCGCCATGTCTCCTATCGTAGCGATGTGGTATCGAAGTGATACCACTGACGATAGGTCGATCGGCCGACACTCGCCCCCGGTTTTCCACAGGAGCGCGCACTGGCCGGCCCGACGCCCCGGCGCAACGTCGGGGGCAACGAGCCTGCGGCGTCGCCAAAGTCGGTATCGACCCGCGTCATCCCCTTCGTAGACTTAACCCCCGTGATCGACATCCGCCTCTTGCGTGACCAGCCCGACGTCGTGCGCGCCAGCCAGCGCGCGCGCGGTGAGGACGAGGGGATCGTCGACGCGATCCTGGACGCCGACGAGCAACGCCGCAGCGCGCTCACGGCATACGAAAGCGCCCGCGCCGAGCAAAACCGGATCGGTAAGGAGGTCGCCCGAGCCAAAGGCGACGACAAGGCCGCCCTCCTCGCCCAGGTGAAGGACCTCGCGGCGCGCGTCAAGGACCTCGACGCCACTGCCGCCGCGGCGGGCGCCCGCTACGACGCCCTCATGCTGAGCATCGGCAACGTCATCGAAGACGGCGTGCCCGCCGGGGGCGAAGACGACTACGTCGTTCTCGAACACATCGGCACGCCAAGGGATTTCGAGGCCGAAGGATTCGCCCCGCGCGACCACCTCGACCTCGCCGAGGGGCTCGATGCCCTCGACATGGCCCGGGGCGCCAAGGTGGCCGGGTCGCGGTTCTACTTCCTCAAGGGGGTCGGCGCCCGCCTCGAAATGGCGATGCTCACCCTGGCGATGCAGCGCGCGATCGCCGCCGGGTTCGTGCCGATGATCACCCCCACCCTGGTCAACCGGACCACGATGGCCGGCGCCGGCTTCATCGACCACCACCTCGACGAGGTCTACCACTTGCCCGCCGACGACCTCTTCCTCACCGGCACCAGTGAGGTCGCGCTCGCCGGCTATCACAGCGGTGAGGTCATCGACGTCGCCGACACCCCGATCCGGTATGCCGGTCAGTCGAGTTGCTACCGCCGCGAGGCCGGGTCCTATGGCAAGGACACCCGGGGCATCATCCGGGTCCACCAGTTCAACAAGATCGAGATGTTCGTCTACTGCCATCCCGACCAGGCCCGCGACGAACACCGCCGACTGCTCGCCATGGAGCGCGAGATGCTCGACCTCATGGAGATCCCCTACCGGATCATCGATGTCGCCGCCGGTGACCTCGGGGGGCCGGCGGCCCGCAAGTTCGACTGCGAGGCCTGGGTGCCCACGCAGGGGCGCTACCGCGAGGTGACGTCGACGAGCAACTGCACGACCTTCCAGGCCCGCCGACTCGGCACCCGGTTCAAGGGTGAGAAGGGCAACGAGATCGCCGCCACTCTCAACGGGACCCTGGCGACGACGCGCTGGCTGGTGGCCCTCCTCGAAAACCACCAGCAAGCCGACGGATCGGTGCTCGTGCCCGAGGCGTTGCGCCCCGGCGTCGGCCTCGACGTCCTCACCCCGGTCGCCCCCTGAAGCACGGCAGTCTTGCTCCCGCACGCCCGCACATGGCTCAGGGGTGGCGCCTGAGGGAGACGTCGGCCCCCCAACATGCAGCAGCCGGTTCCGCCCTGGCGTCCAGGCGGCTGGTTCGGGCCTGGAAGTCCTCTCGTCCCGTCAACGGCTTCGCAGGCTCTGCACCTTGTCGGGTTCGCTAATGCCCGGGGTGGGCGTGACAACGTCACTGTTGTTTTGGCGCGGTTTGGGTAGCGGGTCGTGGGGGTTGTCGTTGGGGGTGGTTTATGTGCGTCTGGTGTAGGTGATGGTTTTGTGGCCGGTGGGGGTGGTGTGGATGTGGTGGGTGTATTGGGGGTCGTGGATTTTGCGGTGGTGGTGTGAGCAGAGGGGGATGGCGTTGTGGAGGTTGGTGGGTCCGCCGGTGGTGTAGGGGTGTTGGTGGTGGAGTTCGGTCCAGGAGTAGGGGCGGTCGCAGTCGGTGGCGGCGCAT
>JAKOPT010000110.1 GCA_029778715.1 Actinomycetes bacterium
CGACACCGAACGAGCCCAAACCCGCCAGGCCCTCCTCGACCACCTGCGCACCGCCGACCCGGGGGACGCCGCACGGATCGCGCAGCAGGTGGCGGCCCTGGCACCCACCGACACCGAACGAGCCCAAACCCGCCAGGCCCTCCTCGACCACCTGCGCACCGCCAGCCCGGGGGACGCCGCACGGATCGCGCAGCAGGTGGCGGCCCTGGCACCCACCGACATTGAACGAGCCCAAACCCGCCAGGCCCTCCTCGACCGCCTGCGCACCGCCAGCCCGTGGGTCGCCGCACGGATCGCGCAGCAGGTGGCGGCCCTGGCACCCACCGACATTGAACGAGCCCAAACCCGCCAGGCCCTGCTTAATCGGCTGCGCACCGCCCGCCCAAGGGTCGCTGCAGTGATCGCGCAGCAGGTGGCGGCCCTGGCACCCACCGATACCGAACGAGCCCAAACCCGCCAGACCCTGCTCGACCGAGAGGGACCGGCTTCCGCTGTCAGGATGTTCAGCACTCCCGCTGAGTGGGCTGCGTGGTGTCGCGGAGAGGAATCGCACGGCGGGTACTGTTAGCGGTTGTGCCGCTGTCGTCGCGCGCGTGGCTCATGGCGGTTCCTCATTGGGTGGCGCCGACGCGCCAGAGTTCGTAGATGTGGTGGCTGGCCCATTGGTTGTAGTCGTAGTTGCCGACCTTGGTTCCGCCGGCTTCAACGGTCAGGTGTTTGGCGGGGTAGTAGACGATCACGACGTGGCCGATCTGGTTGGGTACGAGGTAGCTGTTGTCGCGCGTCAGACTTTGTGGCAGGGCTGTTGAGTCGGTCCTGAAGGAGAGTCGGACATGGGAAGACCACCTTCTATTCCGGTGGAGAAGAAGACCCGGATCGTGTTGAGCGTGATCGCTGGCGAGGTCACGGTTGCTGAAGCGGCCCGCCGGGAGAAGGTCAGCGAGCAGTCGATCGGCCGCTGGAAAGCGGATTTCCTTGAGGCCGGAAGACCGCCTTGGCCGCGGGCCGGCCGGGGCCCTCGACCAGGGAGGAGCAGCTCGAGGCCGAGGTCGCGGAGCTGACCCAGGCGTTGGGTGAGGCCGCGGTCGAGATCCGGGCGTGGAAGAAGAGCGCGGAGGGCCGCTTGGGCCCTTCAAGAACCTTGAGGTGATCCGCGTCGAGGAGGGCATGTCGACCTTAAGGTTCTCCCCAGGTGTTCGACATGCCCGAGCGGACGGTCAAGTCCGGGTCCGTGGTGGACGACGACGTGTCCGTCGAGGTGTTGAGGTTCAGGCGCTGAGGGCGCCGGCGATCAGGTCGGTGGTCACCTCCTGAGGGGTGTCGGCCGTTGCGCGAACGGTCAGGACGGCGCGGCAGCGGGCGAGGACTTCGAGGCCGAGCTAGCGGCTTTGTTCGGCCCATTCGTCGTGCTGCTCGGCGAGGACCGCTGCGACGAGGCGGGTGATCGCCTCACGGTTGGGGAAAATCCCGACGACGTCGGTGCGCCTACGGATTTCTCGGTTGAGACGTTCCTGGGGGTTGTTGGACCAGACCTGGCGCCACACTTCCTTGGGGAAAGCGGTGAAGGCAAGGATGTCGGCCCGGGCGTCCTTGAGGTGCTCGGCCACGGCCGGCAACTTCTCGCGCATGCCTTCCAGGATCCGCTCGAACTGGGCGTGCACGGCCTCGGCGTTGGGCTGGTCGTACACGGAGTGCAGCAGCGCCTTGACCCAGCCCCACTGGCACTTCGGGGTGGCGACCATCAAGTTCGCGGCGTAGTGGGTGCGGCACCGCTGCCAGGAGGCATTCGGCAGTGTGGCGCCAATCGCCTCGACCAGACCGGCGTGCGCGTGCGAGGTGACCAGTGCGACCCCGGTCAGGCCTCGGGCGATCAGGTCGCGGAAGAACGCGAGCCAGCCCGCCCCGGATTCGGTTGTGGCGGTGTGGATCCCGAGGACTTCCCGATACCCGTCGGCGTTGACGCCGGTGGCGATCATGACCGCGACCTTGACCACCCGAGCGTGCTCGCGGACCTTGATCGTGAGCGCGTCGGCCGCGACGAACGTGTACGGGCCCTCGCTTAAGGGTCGGGTCCGGAACGCCGCGACCTGCTCGTCCAGGTCCTTGGCCATCTCACTGACCTTGGACTTGGACAAGCCGGTGATCCCGAGAGTGCGCACCAACTTGTCCATCCGCCGGGTGGAGACGCCGAGCAGGTAACACGTCGCGACCACCGTGGTCAGCGCGGCCTCGGCGCGGCGGTGCCGCTCGAGCATCCACTCCGGGAAGAAGGTGCCCTCGCGCAACTTCGGGATCGCCACATCGATCGTGCCGGCCCTGGTGTCCAGGTCACGGTGCCGGTACCCGTTGCGGCGGTTGGTCCGCTCGCTGGTGCGGCGCCGTACTCGGCGCCGCACACGCTGTCAGCCTGCGCCGATAACAGGGCGTTGATGAACGCGCCAAGCAACTCGCGCATCAGGTCCGGGCTGGCCTGCGCCAGGTGCTCATCGAGGAACGTCGCGGGGTCGATAATGGGGGCAGCGGTCATCGCTGTGCCTTCCTTCGAGACGGTTGTGACAGATCACTCCAAGGACCACGCGGTGACCGCATCCACGTTCAGCAAGACACGCTCACCCCGGGTCGTCGTACACCAACCCTACGGACTCAACTGAGCGGACGTGGCGGCGGTGGCAGGCCCGGGCCCGTGTTGGTGCGCCGGTGAAGGGGCCTTGGCCACGAACAGGCCGGTCGACGGCCACGCCGCTGTCGGGGATGGACAGGGGTGGGTTGGACAGTGAGTTCACGCGCGGGGTGCCAGGTGGTCGCGGGGCGACTCCGATGCCGCCTTGCTGGCCGGGGGACGTCGGCTGCTGGGCCCGGGTTGACACGGCCGATCGGGTCGGCCGGACACGTGCGGGGAAAGTATTTGAGCCCACAACTCAGCGGGGTGCGTTGGCCGCGTGCGGCGTGGAGCCGCGCTTCCGCAGATCACGGCGGAAATCCGTTCTGCGCGCCCGAAGGTGGGCCCCATCGGACGCGGTGAGCGAAGTGAAGCGCGCCCGAAGGGATTCGAACCCCTAACCTTCTGATCCGTAGTCAGATGCTCTATCCGTTGAGCTACGGGCGCAGTGTCGCGCGGGTCAGCGCAACAGTCGACAAGACTACCGCCGACTTGGGGCTGGGGCGAAATCGCGATCGAGGGCGCCCCGTCGCACGCCGTCCAGTCTCAGGCAACGGCCCTCGGGCCAGTGGCCGAGGTACATGCGGGAAACGTTCACTTCGCACCCGAACAGTCGGGGTGCGAAGTGGACGTTGGGTGCTTGAGGCGGGAAAGGGGAGACGGGTGGGACGAGCGCAACCCGGGCCGGGGTGTGAGCCACTCCACAGGTGCGCAACCGGTTGCTCGGGACCACGAGGCGAGCACGCGGCATACGGTTGACTGACAACGATTCTCACGACCCTGGCGCGCGCTCGCGAGCCGGGCCGAAAGGGTCGCATCCCACATCTCCGACAGGTCCCGCTGACGGTCCCCCGGAGTATCGTGGGAGCCACAACAGCTCGGTCCACGGGAGGGCCCGCACATGCCCCTCCGGCGGGCGAGCGGAGCCCACGAGACCCGGCGCCCCCGGGGCACGGAAGGACGAGACAGCACGATGACCGAGCAGACCAAGGGCACGACCCACGAAGGCCTCCAAGCCTGGGTGGACGAGGTGGCCGCACTCACGACCCCCGACAAGGTGGTGTGGGTCAATGGCTCCGATGAGGAGTGGGACCGCCTGACGACGGAGTTGGTGGAGGGCGGCACCTTCACCCGGCTCAACGACGAGAAGAAGCCGAACTCGTTCTGGTGCGCCTCCGACCCCAGCGACGTGGCGCGCGTCGAGGACCGCACCTACATCTGCTCGGTCGACGAGGCCGACGCCGGCTTCACGAACAACTGGCGCGCCCCGGCCGAGATGAAGGCCGTCATGCTCGATCTCTACAAGGGGTGCATGAAGGGCCGGACGATGTACGTCATCCCGTTCGTCATGGGCCACACCGACGCCGACGTGCCGATGTACGGCGTCGAACTCACCGACAGCGCCTACGTCGTGGTCTCCATGCGCATCATGGCCCGCATCGGCAAGGACGTCCTCAAGGCCATGGAGGAGCAGCACGCGAGCTTCGTCAAGGGCCTGCACTCCGTGGGTGTCCCGCTCGCCGACGGCCAGGCCGACGTGCCGTGGCCGTGCAACACCACCAAGTACATCGCGCACTTCCCCGAGACCCGCGAGATCTGGTCCTTCGGCTCCGGCTACGGCGGCAACGCCCTGCTCGGCAAGAAGTGCTACGCCCTGCGCATCGCCTCCGCCATGGCCCGTGACGACGGCTGGATGGCCGAGCACATGCTCATCCTCAAGCTCACCTCCCCCGCCGGCAAGGTCCACTACATCGCCGGTGCCTTCCCGAGCGCCTGTGGCAAGACCAACCTCGCCATGATCGAGCCCACCATCGACGGCTGGAAGGCCGAGATGGTCGGCGACGACATCGCCTGGATGCGGTTCGGCAAGGACGGCCGTTTGTATGCCGTCAACCCCGAGTTCGGTCTCTTCGGCGTCGCGCCCGGCACCGGCATGCACTCCAACCCCAACGCGATGCGCACCGTCGACGCGGGCAACTCGATCTTCACCAACGTCGCCCGCACCGACGACGGCGACGTGTGGTGGGAGGACATGACCAAGGAGAAGCCGGCTCACCTCATCGACTGGAAGAACCGCGACTGGACCCCCGAGTCCGGCGAACTCTCCAGCCACCCGAACAGCCGCTTCTGCACCCCCGCAAAGCAGTGCCCGATGCTCGCCCCCGAGTACGACGAGCCCAACGGTGTGCCGATCGACGCGATCCTCTTCGGTGGCCGCCGCAAGACGACCGTCCCGCTGGTCTACGAAACCCGCGACTGGAACCACGGTGTCTTCGTCGGCACGATCCTCTCCTCGGAGACGACCGCCGCGGCCGTCGGTGCGGTCGGTGTCGTGCGCCGCGACCCGATGGCGATGCTGCCCTTCATCGGCTACAACGCCGGCGACTACGTCAACCACTGGGTCGAGATCGGCAAGAAGGCCGGCGCCAACCTGCCGCGGATCTACCAGGTCAACTGGTTCCGCCGCGACGAAGACGGCAAGTTCCTCTGGCCGGGCTTCGGCGACAACGCCCGCGTCCTCAAGTGGATCATCGAGCGCCTCGAAGGCACCGGTGCAGCCGTCGAGACCCCGGTCGGCTACGTGCCCGCCCCCGGCGCCCTCGACATGACCGGCCTCGACATGTCCGACGAGGACGTCGCCAAGGCCCTCAAGGTCGACGACGAAGAGTGGAAGACCGAGGTTGGCCTCATCGACGAGTGGCTCGCCCAGTTCGGCGACAAGCTCCCCGCCGAGGTTCGCGCCGAGTTCGAAACCCTCAAGGCCAACGTCCACGCCTGACGCTGCGCCGTAGGAATCCGAGGGCCCGGTATGCCGCGCATACCGGGCCCTCGGCCTGCCTCCCCCTGGGTGGGCTCCCCTCGGCAAACCGGGCAACCCCACCCGCAACGCGGACCGAGCCCTCCACGCCGACGAACCCCGCTGCCGACACCGTTCACAATCGACCAATAGGTCGATTGTTGACACCGCCCCCGTTAACAACCCACCTATTGGTCGATTGTTGACACCGTCCCCCGTTAACAACCCACCTATTGGTCGATTGTTGACACCGCCCGAGGAGAACCGCAGACTCTCGCCGCGACCCCGTCACCTCCACCAACGACTGGCGGCACGCCGCCGATCGCAGACTCAAACGCGGAAAGTGGTGTTGTCACGCGGAAGCTTACGCGTGACAACACCACTTTACGCGTTGCTTCGCTGTCAGGGGCTTCGTATGCCGCTCAGTTGCCGCCGGTCGACCCGTTCGGTGCGCTCGGGGCGGCGGCACCACCTTGCGCGGGGAGGGTCCCGGGGCCGCCTTGGCCGGACTGGAGCCCCGAGCCCGACTGACCGTTCGTCGTACTTGAGCCGCCAACCCCGCCCGGTCCGCCCGGGCCGCCCTGGCCGGGTTGGAACCCCTGGCCGCCCTGGCCCGGCCCGCCTGGGCCGCCCGGCCCACCTGGCCCTCCCGGGCCGCCGTGACCGAAACCGCCCTGGCCGGAGACGTTGGACTGAGGGACCACGGCGGCGGCCCCCACCGCACCGATTCCGCTCAGGCCCATCGCCAACACCGCCGCGACGGCCGTCTTCTTGCCCGACCACCGCAACCGGGTCCGTTCGGCTGCGGGGGCTAGCGCGGCCGACGGCGAACCGAGGGCGGGCGAGGCACTGGCGGGCGAGCCGGAAGCAAGCGGCGCGGCGACCGGGGATGCGACGGAGGGCGACACGGTGCCGGACGCACCAGCAGGCGACACCCTGGCGGGCGAGCCGGAAGCAAGCGGCGCGGCGACCGGGGACGCGGGGGCGGGCGACACGGTGCCGGACGCACCAGCAGGCGACGCGCTCGCGGGCGAGCCGGAAGCAAGCGGCGCGGCGACCGGGGACGCGAGGGTGGGCGATGCGGCATACGGGATGGCCGGGCTGCCAAAGAGGTCGCCCTCTGCGGGATCCGCGCTGGCCGACCGGGGGACTGAGAAGGAATCGAAAGGGGGTGCGGTGTCGCCGGTCGGCGGCGGGGTGACCCACGAGGGCGTGGCCGGGGTCGCGTCGGGGGAAGGTGGAGGTGTCGTCATGTCGTCAACCGTTGGCCGCGATCCTGTGCGAGTCCTGTGGCCCACGTGTCGAGAAACCACGAGCCCCGCCGCATCGAGTGAGGAGTTGTTGTCGCCTCCAGGCTCGCGAGGCGACAACAACTCCTCACTCGACCTGACCGGGGCGGCGGGGCAGGCGAGGGCGGGGCTGGACGCGACGACGTGACCGGGGGCGCAGGCGCAGGCGCAGGCGCCACCCCCAGGCAACCACACATCGGCCGGGCGTAGCGACGACACAGGGAACGCATAGGTCCACGGCCAACCGTGGGACCCATGAGTACGTCCACCGCACCCATCGCCTCGACCCTCGGCGCCGCCACGGCAGCCGCTTCGGTCGAGCGTTCCGCCTCGACGTCAGGAGGGATCGCCACCGGGCGGCGCGCACGCGTCGAGGCCGGTGTCCGCACCCCGATGACCACCCGCCTGCGCCGCCTCTGGCGGGGCCCGGACGACGACCCGACCTGGGCGCGCCCGGCCCTCATCGCCCTGCTCGTGGCGACCGCCGGCTTCTACCTCATCAACCTCACCGCCAACGGCTACGCGAACTCCTTCTACAGCGCGGCCGTCCAGGCCGGCTCGACGAGCTGGAAGGCGTTCTTCTTCGGCTCGTTCGACTCCAGCAACTCCATCACCGTCGACAAACCCCCCGCGGCCTTGTGGGTCATGGCCCTGTCCGTGCGCCTCCTCGGCCTCAACTCGTTCGCCATCCTGTTGCCCGAAGTCCTCATGGGCGTGGGCACCGTCGCCACCGTGTATGCCGCGGTCAAGCGCCATTGGGGTGCCGCCGCCGGTCTCATCGGGGGCGCCGTCATGGCGCTCACGCCGGTCGCGGTCCTCATGTTCCGCTTCAACAACCCCGACGCACTCCTCACCTTCCTCATGGCCCTCGGCGCCTACGCGACGATCCGTTCCATCGAGAAGGGTTCGATCCGCTGGATGGTCCTCACCGGGGTGTTCATCGGTCTTGGGTTCCTCACCAAGACCCTCCAGGTCATGCTCGTCGTCCCGTTCTTCGGCCTGGCCTACCTCCTCTTCGCCAACACGACCCTGCGCCGCCGGATCACCGGCTCGCTCGCCGCGGTCGCGGCCATGGTCGCCTCCGCCGGCTGGTGGGTCGCCATCGTCGAACTCATCCCGGCCTCGATGCGCCCCTACATCGGCGGCAGCCAGACCAACTCGTTCCTCGAGCTCACCTTCGGCTACAACGGCCTGGGCCGGATCAGCGGCACCGAGGTCGGCTCCGTCGGCGGCACCCAAACCGGCCCGAACTCGGGCACCGGCACCCTGTGGCGCATGTTCCAGGCGAGCATCGGCGGCCAGATCTCGTGGTTGCTGCCGGCCGCGCTGCTCCTGCTCGTCGTCGGCCTGGCCTTCCGCGGCCGGTTGCCGCGCACCGATGCCCGCCGCGCGGCATACGTCGCCTGGGGCGGTTGGCTGGTCGTCACCACCTTGACGTTCTCGCTGATGGAAGGCATCTTCCACGAGTACTACACCGTCGCCCTGGCCCCCGCCATCGCCGCCCTCGTCGGCATGGGTGCGGCCGAGGCGTGGGAACGCCGCGACCGCTGGAGCGGCCGTTCGGTCCTCGCCGCCGCCATGGCGATCACGGCGGTTTGGTCCTTCGTCCTGCTGTCGCGCACGACGTCCTACGGTGGGCTGCGGATCGCGGTCCTTGCCGTCGGGCTCGCCGCGGCGCTGCTGCTGCTCGTCATCGACCGCCTCCACCGCGCGGCCGTCCCGGTCGTCGTCGGCGCGGCCTTGATCGCCGGCCTCGCCGGGCCCGCGGCCTACAGCGTCTCGACCGTGGCGACCGCCCACTCGGGTTCCATCGTCACCGCCGGTCCCGCGGGCCAGGGCGGCCCGGGCGGTATGCCGGGTGGCGGCGGTGGGGCACCCGGTGGCGGTATGCCGGCCGGTATGCCGGGCAGCACCGGCACCAGCGCCAACGGCACCACGTCGGGCACCGCTGCCAACGGCACGACCAGCACCGGCACAACTGGCACCACCGCCAACGGCACCACCTCGGGCACCACGGCCAACGGCACCACCAGCACCACGACCGGTGGTCCTGGCGGGATCGGCGGCCTGCTCAACGCGACCACCGCGAACTCCGAAGTGGTTGCGGCCCTCCAGACGAACGCGAGCAGCTACCGCTGGGTCGCCGCCGCTATCGGGTCGCAGAACGCGGCCGGCCTCCAACTCGGCGCCCAACTCCCGGTCATGGCCATCGGCGGCTTCAACGGGTCCGACCCGAGCCCGACCCTGGCCCAGTTCCAGGCGTACGTCGCGGCCAAGCAGATCCACTACTTCCTCGCGGGCAGCGGATTCGGCGGCCAGAACGGCGGCTCCGATGCGGCCACCCAGATCTCGACCTGGGTCGCGGCCAACTACACCAAGGTGACGATCGGCGGAACGACGTTCTACGACCTCACCCAACCGCTCTCCTCGTCCACGACGAGCTGAGCCCCACCGGGCCGGGCCGGCGCTCCCCGTCGGCCCGGCCCACCCGGGCCCGGCCCACACGGGCCTGGCCCGGTCCCGGCCCTGTCCCCCACGCATCGACTCCCCCCGCCCCGGCCGGGCGCGCCCCGCAGGCCGCCCCGACACCGAGCCGAACGGCATACCCCCACCCCCACCAGCGCAAAGGCAACGCAATGACCACCGTCCTCGACGTGACGATCCCGGTCTACAACGAGGAGGCCAACCTCGCCGGGGCCGTGCACCGGCTGCGGGACCACCTCACGCAGACCATGCCCTACCCGTTCCGGATCACCATCGCCGACAACGCGAGCACCGACGGGACCTGGGAGGTCGCGACCTACCTCGCCGCCACCGTGCCCGGGGTGGCCGCCGTCCACCTCGACGCCAAGGGCCGCGGGCGGGCGCTCAAGCAGGTGTGGCTCGCCTCCGACGCGCTCGTCCTGGCCTACATGGACGTCGACCTCTCCACCGACCTCGATGCCCTCTGGCCGCTGGTCGCGCCGCTCATGTCCGGGCATTCGGACCTGGCCATCGGGTCGCGGCTGGCCCATGGGGCGCGGGTGGTGCGCGGGGCCAAGCGCGAGTTCATCTCACGCTCCTACAACCTGCTGTTGCGGCGCACCCTCGGGGTGCATTTCCGCGACGCCCAGTGCGGGTTCAAGGCGATCCGGGCCGACGTGGCCCGCGAACTGCTGCCGCTCGTCGAGGACCCGGCGTGGTTCTTCGACACCGAACTTCTCGCCCTCGCCGAACGCTGTGACCTGCGCATTCACGAGGTGCCCGTCGACTGGTGCGACGACCCGGACAGCCGCGTCGACATCGTCTCGACCGCGCTGGAGGACCTGCGCGGGGTTCGGCGACTGCGCCGGGCCTTCGCCCGGGGCACCCTGCCGACCGCGGATATTGCGGCCCGGATCGGGCGCCGGATGCCGTCGACGCCGGCGGAGTCGGAGGAGTCGGAGGCGGGCGGCCGCGGGTCGGGTGGGGGCGGCATACCGGCCGGTATGCCGGCTGCTCACCGCGCGCTCGCCGGTGTCGCCGGGCGCGGCCGGCTGGGGCGGGAGGCGCTGCTCTTCGCACTCGTCGGCCTCGGGACGACCGTGGTGCACCTGGGCCTGTTTGCGCTGCTCCGGCAGGCCTGGTCGGCGCAACTGGCCAACGTCGTCGCGCTCGGTCTCGCCACGATCGTCAACACGTCGGCGAACCGGCGCTGGACGTTCGGGGTGCGCGAGCGAGCGGGCGCGGCGCGGCACCAGGTGCAGGGGTTCGCCGTGTTCTTCCTGACCTGGGCGATGACCTCGGGGGCGCTCGCGCTGCTCCACGGGCTGACCCTCCACCCGCCGACGCTCGTCGAAACGGGCGTCGTAGCGGTGGCGACGGCGGTGTCGCCGGCGGTCAAGTTCGTGCTCATGAAGACCTGGATGTTCGGGGCTTCCAGCGATCGGGACACGCGCATCGAACCGGTGAGCCCCGCGGATCACAACCGTCACCTGCTCGTCCACGGATAGGTCTGACGGTATGCCGTGGCCCCGGTGACGCTGGCAGCGTCACCGGGGCCACGGCATACCTCACGACAACCGTCGTGACGAGGCGACTCAGAGGGCGGCGAGGATGTCCTCCACGCGGGCCTTGGCGTCACCGAAGAGCATCTGCGAGTTCTCCTTGAAGAAGAGCGGGTTCTGGACGCCGGCATACCCGGTGGCCATCGACCGCTTGAAGACGATGACGTCCTTGGCCTCCCAGACGCGCAGCACCGGCATCCCGGCGATCGGCGAACCCGGGTCGTCCATGGCGGCCGGGTTGACCGTGTCGTTGGCGCCGATGACGAGCACGACGTCGGTCGCAGCGAGGTCGTCGTTGATCTCGTCCATCTCGAGGACGATGTCGTAGGGCACCTTGGCCTCGGCGAGCAGGACGTTCATGTGGCCCGGCAACCGGCCGGCCACCGGGTGGATGCCGAACCGCACGTCGATGCCGCGCTCGCGCAACTTGCGGGTCAACTCGGCCACGGCATACTGCGCCTGCGCCGTCGCCATCCCGTAACCGGGGGTGATGACGACCGAGCGAGCCTCGGTGAGCAGGGCAGCGGCACCCTCGGCGTTGATCTCGCGGTGCTCGCCGTAGTCGACGTCGCCCGCGGACGTGCCGCTCTCGACACCGAAGCCGCCGGCGATGACCGAGATGAACGAGCGGTTCATGGCCCGGCACATGATGTAGGACAGGAACGCACCCGAGGAACCGACGAGCGCACCGGTGATGATGAGCAGGTCGTTGTCGAGGAGGAAGCCCGCAGCGGCCGCGGCCCACCCGGAGTACGAGTTGAGCATCGAGACGACGACGGGCATGTCGCCGCCACCGATCGAGGCCACCAGGTGCCAGCCGAGGAGGAGCGCGATGACCGTCGTCGCGCCGAGGAGCGACTGGCGGAGCATGACGTTCTCGTGCGGCGTCAACGTGTAGATGACGGTCATGACGAAGAACGCGGCGATCGCGCCGAGGTTCATCCAGTGCCGCGCCGGCAAGACCAGCGGGGCCGACTTGATCTTCGCCGACAGCTTCAAGTAGGCGACGATCGAGCCGGTGAAGGTGACCGCACCGATGAAGACGCCGACGAACACCTCGACGTCGTGAATGGCCGGGTATTCGGCGGTCTCGTAGGAGGAGTTCCAACCGACGAGGACCGCGGCGATACCGACGAAGGAGTGCAGCAGGGCGATGAGCTCGGGCATCCCGGTCATCTCGACGCGGCGCGCCCGCCAGATGCCGATTGCGGCTCCGACGGCCATCGCGCCGGCGATCAGGCCCAGGCCGACCATGCCGGTCCCGGCCCGGTCCCCGACACTCTTGCCGAGAGGGGCGACGTCGATGCCGGCGACCGCGGCATACACGGTGACGATGAGAGCAATCGTCATGCCGACGATGCCGAACTTGTTGCCGTTGGGGGCGGTCTCGTGCTTGGAGAGGCCGGCGAGGGCGAGGATGAACAGCAGGCCCGCGATGATGTAGGCGCCCTGCATGAGGGTCATGGTGATGCTCATGAGCGGACCTCCTCACGCTTGAACATGCCGAGCATTCGCTGAGTCACGGTGAACCCACCGAAGACGTTGATGCTCGCGACGAGGATGCCGATAAAGGCCAAGACGCTGATCCACAACTTTCCGGTATGCCCGATCTGGAGCAGGGCGCCGACGAGGATGATGCCGCTGATCGCGTTGGTGACCGACATCAGCGGGGTGTGCAGCGCGTGGTGGACGTTGCCGATGACGTAGAACCCGATGACGACCGAGAGCATGAACACCATGAAGTGCCCGAGGAACGGCTGCGGCGACACCGCGGCCACCCCGAGGAACGCCAGCGCCCCGATGGCCGCCATGACCAGCTTGGTCGTGCCGGACATCTTCTTCTTTTCCGGCTTTTCATATGCCGCGGGCGCGGCTGCCGCTGCCGGGGCCGCCGACACCTGGACCGGGGGCGGGGGCCACATGACTTCGCCCTCGTGGACGACGGTGACGCCGCGCTGGACGACGTCCTCGAAGTCGAGGGTGAGCTGGCCGTCCTTCTCCGGGGTGAGCAGCTTGAGCAGGTTGACGAGGTTGGTGCCGAACAGCTGGCTCGCCTGGGTGGGGAGCCGGCCGGGCAGGTCGGTGTAGCCGAGGATCTTCACGCCGTTGGCGGTGACGACCCGCTGGTCGGCGACCGACCCGGCGACGTTGCCACCGTTGGAGGCGGCCATGTCGACGACGACCGAACCGGGCTTCATCGAGGCGACCATCTCCTCGGTGATGAGGCGCGGCGCCGGCTTGCCCGGGATGAGGGCGGTCGTGACGATGATGTCGACGTCCTTGGCCTGCGCGGCATACAACTCCGCGGCCTTGGCGTTGAAGTCCTCGCCCATTTCCTTGGCGTAGCCGTCGGCGCTGACCTCGGTCTTGACGTCGATCCGGAGGAACTCACCGCCCATCGACTCGACCTGTTCGGCGACCTCGGGGCGGGCGTCGAAGGCGCGGACGATGGCGCCGAGGCTGTTGGCGGTGCCGATCGCGGCCAGCCCGGCGACGCCGGCGCCGACGATAAGCACCTTGGCCGGCGGCATCTTGCCCGCCGCGGTGACCTGCCCGGTGAACATGCCACCGAACTCGTTCGCCGCCTCGATGACGGCGCGGTAACCGCCGAGGTTGGCCATCGACGACAGCACGTCGAGCGCCTGGGCGCGCGAGATGCGGGGCACGGCATCCATCGCGAGCGCGGTGACGCCCCGCTCGGAAAGCCGTTGCACCAGATCGGGGTTCAGGCCCGGCGCGAGCAGCGAAATGATCGTCTGCCCCTTGCGCAGCCGGGCCACCTCGTCGTCGGTGGGGGCGTTGATCTTGAGCAACACGTCGGCGCCCCACACGGAGTCGTCGACAACATCGGCGCCGGCCTGCTGATAGGCGGCGTCCTCGTAACTTGCGGCTGCACCCGCGCCGGACTCGACGAACACGGCATAGCCGAGGCCGATCAACTGCTCGACGGTCTTAGGGGTGGCAGCGACCCGGGCCTCACCTGGCCGGGACTCCTTGGGCACTCCAATGCGCACAGGAAGGACCTCTCCTCGAAGGGGGTAGGGAACCACGGTCGAACCTATCGTCCCGCGGCCTTTCATGCGTAACCATGTGACCACCGCGACCCGATTGTGACGTGGGCGACGCCCGTTGGAGGGCCGGTATGCCGCGAACTCGCGTCGATCGGGCGGCATACGGAATGAGACCGCTCCCGGCGAGCGTGCGGCATCCGAGATGGAGACCACCGACGGCGAGGGGGCGGCATACCGGAGGAGACGAACTCAGCCCTCGCGCATCGGGATCCGGACCCCGCAGGCGGCGGCGACCGCGTCGGCCTCGGCATACCCGGCATCGACGTGCCGGATGACGCCCATGCCGGGGTCGTTGGTGAGGACCCGGGCGAGCTTTTCGGCGGCGAGCGGGGTGCCGTCGGCGAGCGAGACCTGGCCGGCGTGGATGGAGCGGCCGATGCCGACGCCGCCGCCGTGGTGCAGCGAGACCCAGGTGGCGCCCGAGGAGGTGGCGGTGAGGGCGTTGAGCAGCGGCCAGTCGGCGATGGCGTCGGAGCCGTCGAGCATCGACTCGGTCTCGCGGTAGGGCGAGGCGACCGAGCCGCAGTCGAGGTGGTCGCGGCCGATGACGATGGGGGCCGAGACGGCACCGCTGGCGACGAGGTCGTTGAAGGCGAGGCCGGCGCGGTCGCGTTCGCCGTAGCCGAGCCAGCAGATGCGGGCGGGCAGGCCCTGGAAGGCGATCTTCTCCTGGGCGCCGCGCATCCACTTCTGGAGGCGGTCGTTGTCGGGGAAGAGGTCCATGACGGCGCGATCGGTGGCGGCGATGTCGCGCGGGTCGCCGGAGAGCGCGGCCCACCGGAACGGGCCCTTGCCTTCGCAGAAAAGCGGGCGGATGTAGGCCGGCACGAACCCGGGGAAGGCGAAGGCGCGCTCGTAGCCGCCGAGGCGGGCCTCGTCGCGGATCGAGTTGCCGTAGTCGAAGACCTCGGCGCCGCCGTCCTGGAACTCGACCATGGCCTGGACGTGGCGGGCCATCGAGGCGCGGGCCCGGTCGGTGAACTCCTCGGGCTTCTTGGCGGCATACTCGGCCCACTCGTCGAGGCCGATGCCCTCGGGGAGGTAGGAGAGCGGGTCGTGGGCGCTGGTCTGGTCGGTGACGATGTCGATGGGGACGCCGCGGCGGAGAAGTTCGGGGAAGACCTCGGCGGCGTTGCCGACGACCCCGATGGAGCGGGGTTGGCGCGCGTTCTTGGCGGCGAGGGCGCGGGTGACGGCCTCGTCGAGGGAGGGGGCGACCTCGTCGAGGTAGCGGTGCTCGACGCGGCGGTGGAGGCGCTCGGGGTCCACGTCGACGATGAGGCAGACGCCGTCGTTGAGGGTGACGGCGAGCGGTTGGGCCCCGCCCATGCCGCCGCAGCCGCCAGTGAGGGTGAGGGTGCCGGCGAGGGTCCCACCGAAGCGCTTGTCGGCGACGGCGGCGAACGTCTCGTAGGTGCCCTGGACGATGCCCTGGGTGCCGATGTAGATCCAGGACCCGGCGGTCATCTGGCCGTACATGGTCAGGCCGAGGTGTTCGAGGCGGCGGAACTCCGGCCAGGTGGCCCAGTCGGGGACGAGGTTGGAGTTGGCGATGAGGACGCGCGGGGCCCATTCGTGGGTGCGGAAGACGCCGACGGGGCGCCCGGACTGGACGAGCATGGTCTCGTCTTCGCGCAGGTCGGTGAGGGTGCGCACCATCGCGTCGAAGCTGCGCCAGTCGCGCGCCGCCCGCCCGGTGCCGCCGTAGACGACGAGGTCGTCGGGGCGTTCGGCGACCTGCGGGTCGAGGTTGTTCATGAGCATCCGCAGCGGGGCCTCGGTGGACCACTGGCGGGCGGTGAGCGTGGTGCCGCGGGGGGCAGCGACGGGGCGGGCGCCGTCCATGGGGGGTCTCCTCGGGTGTCGTATGCCGCTGGGCTTGGGGTTTGCTCGGTCGGCGGCGGTGTGCGGGGTTGATTCCATTGGAGCGGCAGGTATGCCGTCCGCGACAGGTGAGTGCGCGGCATACCGTCTGGTATGCGAGACAAGCGGGTGGGTTCGGGTTCTTGGCCCGATCATCGGCGACTCACCCGTGGGCGCCGACCGTGGCTGAGCCCGCTCGGCCGCACCGGGAGGATTCGATCCTTCTGTACTACAATAGGTTCGTGTGCATCGAGTTCACAGACAGCGCCGGAAAGCACGGGTTCTCCCGTGAAGATGCCCTATGGGCGATCGAACGCGCCTGATACGTCGAGCGAGAGTTCGACGACCCTCGCCCCCCGGCTCGAATACGGCCGACATTGTTCATCGGCCCACCTCGCTCTCCAGGGTCACCCTTGTTGGAGGTGATGGTCGAACTCGTTCCGCCCAACCGGATCGTGATTTTCCATGTCATGGCAGCGCGACCCAAGCACCTAGACCGCATGAATGAGGAGTAAAGATGTGCCCCACGAAGAGTTATGAGGCTGCGGCCGAATGGGCCGAGCGAGACGCGACGTTGCCCGCTCGCAGCGCAACGGCCCTGCGCGGTGACGACGCAGCCGAATTTGGGCGTTCGGTGGTCGCCCGGGCTCTCGGGCGACCCTCTATTGACCCCGGCGCAAAGCCCGGCGAGCAAGCCCCGCGACGGCAAGTCCGTCTGCCGAGAGCCGTGAGCGACCAGATCGATCGGATCGCAGCGATCCAAGGCCGTAGCGCTTCAGACGTCATGCGTGAGGCCATCACCACCTATGTCGAAAGAGCCAGTTAGCCGCCTGAAATCGGCCGAGCCCAGAAAGCGGGGCATTGCTGGTCGCCGCGCGCTGGGCAGGCCGACCCACACAGCAGACCAGCGCCTACATTCCCTGGGCCGCTCATCGAAGGAGCGAGACTCGCCGTCGAGCGTGGGGTGCAACGGCGAGTCTCGCTCCTTCGATGTGTCTGACGAGGATGTGCGAGGGCCAGTGCGCCGCGCGCACGCGCCTGACAGGATGTGTTTCGTGAACTGGAGAGCGGTTGGCGGAGCGCTCATGCTCCTCGGGGCGGGCGTATGCATCGGGTGGTGGGTCTGGGGCGGCGGAACGTTGGACAGCCGGGCCACCCAGATTGGTTGCGGGGTTGGTCTGTTGATGGTTGTCGTCGGGGCCCTGCAGTTGCTTGTCATGGGCAGCTCCCCAGCGTCCGACGGCGACAAGCCCGCGTCAACGACCGACATACAGATCAACGAAGCCAAAGGGGAACACGGGCAGGTGAACGCCGTGCAGAACGGCAACCTGACGAAGAGCCCAGGCCACTCCGAGGGGCGTTGACATGTTCGGACTCGGTGGCGGGCGCGACCAGCGGCCGGCGTATGTGCAGCACAACCAGGCGACCGGCGCCGTGTATGCCGTCCAGCACGGCGACCAGTTCAACTGGAGCTTCGAGGGCAGCCCGGCCTACCGGATCGAGCCGTTTGCGAGCAGCCGCCCGCGACTCACACCCGAGGTCGCCGCGAGATGGCCAAGCCGGTTGCTCGACGCGCGTTATGGAATCGTCCCGTTCCTCGGCCGGACCACCGAACTGGCCGACCTGGACAGGTGGCTCACCAGCGCTGCGCCCGCGGCATACCGGCTCATCACCGGTAGCGGCGGGGAGGGGAAAACGCGGCTGGCGCACGAGTTCGCGGCCCGGCACGCCGACCGGTGGGCCGTGGCGCTGCCGCGGCACCGGCTGCATCAGTCGCTCGGCAAGTTCGAAGCCCCACAGCTGACGGCCGCCGACGGGGGCCTGCTCTTGGTCGTGGACTATGCCGAGCGGTGGCCGGTGTCGGACCTCCTCGATCTCCTGAACGTGCACTCGAGGATCGAGCGGCTGCGGGTGCTGTTCCTGGCCCGCACCGACATCGGCTGGTGGGATGACGTCGAGCAGGCCATAGGCGATCTCGGGGTGGTGGCCAACCACGTACCGCTCGCTCCCTTGGGGTCGCAGGTGGGGCCGGCTTCGCTTCAGGGGGAAGCCCTCGAAGCATTCGTTCCCCAGGTGCAGGGTGCGGTGGCCGACCGGGTGCAGCTTCCTCCTGCGAGAGACGTGGGCGCGGCTGGATTCGTGCTGACGATCCTCATGGGCGTGCTTGCCGCGGTCCTCGCGAGCGCCGAGGGGGAGGCCGCCCCGCACACTCCCGCCGAGGTGCCGGCGTACCTCCTGCGGCGCGAACGCAGTGGGTGGCGGGAGTTCATCGAGGGCCATTCCGAGTTGAGGGTGTCGGCAGCGCAGTTGTCGCGGGCCGTGTTCGTCGCCGGTTTGGTGCCGTCGGTGCCGTATGCCGTGGCCGTCGAGGCGCTGGTGCGGGCGGCCGTGGCGGCGGGCGAGGCGGATGCGGCGGAAGTCGTGACGGCCCATGGCCGGGCATACCCTCCCGCAGCCGGCGGCCAGGTGCTGACACCGTTGGCGCCCGACCGGCTGGCCGAGGACTTCCTGGCACTCAGCGTCATCGAGGGCGCCGATCGCGAGTTGTTCGACCCCTGGGGTGAAGAGGCGATTAGGCACCTCCTCGTCGAGCGGGATACGAATGGCGGATCATCGGCATCCGCAGCCGCGCCTGGCGAGGGGATGCCACCGTGGACGGTCTCGGCGATGACCCTCATCGCCGAGGCGTCGGCGCGCTGGCCCGCGCTGGCAACGACGACACTCAATCCGCTGCTTTTGGCAAAACCGGCCCTTGCCGTCGCCGCAGGCGGTGCTGCCCTGGCTCGCATCGCTGCTCTCGAGACGACCGATGTGACCCTGCTGGAGGC
The DNA here is from genome assembly GCA_029778715.1 of Actinomycetes bacterium. Lineage (GTDB taxonomy): Bacteria > Actinomycetota > Actinomycetes > Actinomycetales > Dermatophilaceae > Phycicoccus_A. Next base: position 18,533 of record JAKOPT010000110.1, read on the forward strand.
GTTGACCGACGCCTTGCCGAGTCACTCCCACGTCGACCTCGATATCGCGGCGGCCCTCGTGGCTGAGCGCCATGTCCACCTTGCCGTCCAGGAAACCACACCACCGGCTGAGCGGGCTCGACTACTTGCGACGTTGGGTTATCGGTTGAGGAACGCGGGCCGCCGCGAGGAGGCCCTGGCCCCCACCGAAGAAGCCGTCACCCTCTACCGGGCCCTCGCGAAGGCGAACCCCGCCGCCTACGCCCCTAACCTCGCCATGGCGCTGAACAACCTCGGCGCCCTGTTGTCCGCACTGGGCCGCCGCGAGGAGGCCCTGGCCCCCACCGAAGAAGCCGTCACCCTGCGCCGGGCCCTGGCGAAGGCGAACCCCGCCGCCTACACCCCCGACCTCGCCATGGCGCTGAACAACCTCGGCCTCTTGCTGTCCGCACTGGGCCGCCGCGAGGAGGCCCTGGCCCCCACCGAAGAAGCCGCCACCCTCTACCGGGCCCTCGCGAACGCGAACCCCGCCGCCTACACCCCCAACCTCGCGGCCTCGCTGAACAACCTCGGCCTCCTGTTGTCCGAACTGGGCCGCCGCGAGGAGGCCCTGGCCCCCACCGAAGAAGCCGCCACCCTGCGCCGGGCCCTGGCGAACGCGAACCCCGCCGCCTACACCCCCAACCTCGCGGCCTCGCTGAACAACCTCGGCGCCCTGTTGTCCGAACTGGGCCGCCGCGAGGAGGCCCTGGCCCCCACCGAAGAAGCCGCCACCCTCTACCGGGCCCTCGCGAAGGCGAACCCCGCCGCCTACACCCCCGACCTCGCCATGGCGCTGAACAACCTCGGCATCCGGTTGTCCGCACTGGGCCGCCGCGAGGAGGCCCTGGCCCCCACCGAAGAAGCCGCCACCCTGCGCCGGGCCCTCGCCAAGGCGAACCCCGCCGCCTACACCCCCGACCTCGCGACCTCGCTGAACAACCTCGGCATCCGGTTGTCCGCACTGGGCCGCCGCGACGAGGCCCTAGCCCCCACCGAAGAAGCCGCCACCCTGCGCCGGGCCCTCGCCAAGGCGAACCCCGCCGCCTACACCCCCGACCTCGCCGGCTCGCTGAACAACCTCGGCATCCTGTTGTCCGCACTGGGCCGCCGCGACGAGGCCCTAGCCCCCACCGAAGAAGCCGCCACCCTCTACCGGGCCCTCGCCACGGCGAACCCCGCCGCCTACACCCCCAACCTCGCGGGCGCGCTGAACAACCTCGGCATCCTGTTGTCCGAACTGGGCCGCCGCGAGGAGGCCCTGGCCCCCACCGAAGAAGCCGCCACCCTGCGCCGGGCCCTGGTCAAGGCGAACCCCGCCGCCTACACCCCCGACCTCGCGAACTCCTTGTGGGCGATCGGCTGGATCTGCGACCACCTCCAGATCGAGCACGAACGCGGCCTCGCCGCCTGCGCGGAAGCGATCACGCTTCTCGAACCGCTGGCGGCGGCATACCCGCAACGTTTCGGCGACTTGCTGGAGGCCGTGAACGCCACCCACGCCTCCCTCGCAGGCCGCGCGCCGGTGTCGGACTAACGCCAGGCCTCCCCGGGCGACGACGTGGAGGCCGTCATCGTCTTCGGCTCGCTGGCCCGTGGGGACGCTCACGCGGACAGCGACATTGACCTCGCCGTCATCGCCGCCCCCGGCTGGGAAGGACGCGCCGCGCTCGCCGACATGGTCCAGCGGCGCCTCGGCAACGCCTGCGATGTCCTCACCTTCACGCCCGCCGAGTTCGAACACCTGGCCGCGGCCGGCGAGCCGGTCGTCCTCGATATCCTCCGCGACGGCATCGCGCTCCTCGGCTCCAAACCCCACCACATCCCCACCTCACCGAACTGACGCGCTTCGGGACCGCATACGGCCGTCGAAAGAGTCACCGACGGTGAGGTCACCCCAGGGGGCCGGTATGCCGCTCCGCCGCCGCGCGCACGCTACCCTCGACCACCAGCCGGTATGCCGTCTCGATCTCGGGGGCCAGCCACCGGTCCGTGCCCGGTGCCGACGCGCCCGCCTCGACCAGCGCGGACACCACCGCACCGCTCGCGGCAGCCGGCGCGAGGGGCGCCCGCAACTGCAGACCCCGAGCGGCCGTCAGCACCTCGATGGCCAACACCCGAGCCAAACCGTCGACCGCCCGGCGCAGTTTGCGGCCCGCCGACCAGCCCATCGACACGTGGTCCTCCTGCATCGCCGAACTCGGGATCGAGTCCACCGACGCCGGCGCCGCCAGCCGCTTCAACTCCGAGACGATCGCCGCCTGCGTGTACTGCGCGATCATGTGCCCCGAGTCCACCCCCGGGTCGTCGGCGAGGAACGGCGCCAGCCCGTGCGAGCGCGACCGATCCAAGAATCGGTCGGTGCGCCGCTCCGACATCGACGCCAAGTCGGCCGCGACGATCGCGAGGAAGTCGAGCGGGTACGCGACCGGCGCCCCGTGAAAGTTGCCGTTGGACTCCACCCGCCCGTCGAGGGTGACGACCGGGTTGTCGACCGCCGAGGCGAGTTCGCGGCCGGCGACGAGCGCGGCATACGCGATGGTGTCCCGCACCGCGCCGGTGACCTGCGGGGCGCACCGCAACGAATAGGCGTCCTGGACCCGCGGGCAGTCCTCGACATCGTGCGAGGCGCGAATCGCGCTGCCCGCCATGAGCGCTCGCAGATTGGCCGCCGACACCTGCTGGCCGGCCTGGGGGCGCAGCGCGTGCAGGTCCGCGGCGAACACGTTGTCGGTCCCCATGAGCCCCTCGACCGACATGGCCGTGGCGATGTCGGCGACGACGACGAGTTCGCGCAGGTCGGTGATCGCCAGGCAGAGCATCCCGAGCATGCCGTCGGTGCCGTTGATGAGGGCCAGACCCTCCTTCTCCTGCAGCACCACCGGCTCCAGGCCCGCCGCGGCGAGCGCCTCCGCCGCCGGCCGCTCCACCCCGGCCGCGTCGCGCACGACCCCCTCCCCGCACAACGCGAGCGCGCAGTGGGCCAACGGCGCGAGGTCACCCGAGCAGCCCAGCGAGCCGTATTCGTGGACGACCGGGGTGATCCCGGCGTTGAGCATCCCGACGTATGCCGCGAGCGTCGCCTCCCGCACGCCGGTGCGGCCCGTGGCCAGGGTCGAGATCCGCAGCACCATGAGGGCGCGGACGACCTCGCGCTCGACCGCCGGACCGGACCCGGCCGCGTGCGAGCGGATGAGGGAAATCTGCAGTTGGCGGCGCATCTCGGTGGGGATATGCCGCGTCGCCAGCGCCCCGAACCCCGTCGAGATGCCGTAATGCGGCTCGACATCATGCGCGAGATCCTCGACGATCTGGCGGCTGGCTCGCACCGCCGCCCACGACTCCTCGGTGATCTCGACGCGGGCGTCGTGGCGGGCGACGGCGACGACCTCCTCGATGGTCATCGGGCCGGTTCCCACCGCCACGGTTGCGCCAGGATCGACCTCGCCGGCAGCGGCGGGCAAGGGGGAAGCGGCACGGGACGAGGCGGCATACGGATGCGTCATGGGGATTATTGGACGGCACCGGCGACGCCGCACGGAACGGTCCCGAGCGCACTTGCGTCTGGTATGCGAGACGCAGGCTAGGCTGGCCGGGTGCGAACCCGACCCCTGCGGGGGATGACCACCGCCCTTGTCGCCCTCGCTGTCACCCTCGCGGGCCCGTTGGCCGGTTGCGGGCGCTCCGCCTCGTCCGCTGCGCACCCCTTGATGAGTAGCAGCGCGAGCCGTGACCCCAGCGCCAGCACCGCCCCGAGCGTCTCCGCCTCGGTAAGCCCCACCTCCTCCGCGTCGCCCTCGCCCAGCCCGTCACCGACTCCGAGCCCGGCTCCGCAGGCCGCGCCGCCGCCGCTCAACATCGTCGACGCGACCATCCCCTACGGTGCGGACCGCAAGGCCCAGATGGCGGCCTACTCCCTCAAGAGGTACGGCGTGAGCACGTGGCACCTCAAGCCCTCGGCGGTCGTGCTCCACTTCACCGAGAGCGGCGACGACCCCTGGTCGACCATCGACTACTTCGCGGGCAACACCCCCAATGCCGGTTCCCTCCCGGGTGTCTGCGCGCACTTCATCGTCGCCAAGGACGGCACCATCTACTCCCTCGTGCCCACCGACGTCATGTGCCGGCACACGGTCGGGCTCAACGACTCGGCCATCGGCATCGAGATCATCCAGGCCACCTCGGGGCACTCCTCGGCGTGGGCCGACCAGCAGATTCTGGGCCGGCCCGCGCAGATCGGGGCGGTCTTGGCGCTCATCAAACGGCTCCAAGGCCAGTACGGCTTCGGCAACGACCGGGTCCTCGGGCACGGGACCGCCAACGACGACCCGGCCTTCCACGACCTGACGGGGATGCGCAACGACCACACCGATTTCGGCCCCGAAGCGGTCGCCGAGGTCCGCGCCCGACTGGCGGCGATGCCATGAGGTATGCCGCCTCCGCGCCCGTAGGCGCCCGGGCCGCTCACCCCGGCGCTGGCGTCGCGATGAGCCGCGCGTGAGCACCGGCTCGCCGGCCCCGGCCGCGAGCGCCGCGCTCGACATCCTCGAACTCCTCGCCCGCCGCGGCGAACCCGTGCCCGCCGCCGCCATCGCCCGCACCCTGGGTCTACCCCGCTCGAGCGTCTACCACCTGCTCTCGGTGCTCGTCGGGCGTGGGTACGTCACCCACCTGCCCGAGGTACACCGCTACGGCCTGGGGGCCGCGGCATACGAAATCGGCTCGGCCTACCAACGCCAAGCCGGCCTGGCGCGCCTGGCGCGCGTCACCCTCGACCGGCTCGTCGACGGCCTCGGCCACAACGCCCACCTCGCCGTGCTCCACGGACGCGACGTTCTCTACGTGCTGGAGCAGCGCGCGCCGGGCCGGCCGCTGCTCGTCACCGACGTCGGGGTGCGGCTGCCGGCGACGCTGACGGCGAGCGGGCTGGCGATGCTCGCGGCGTTGCCCGCGGCCCAGGTGCGGGCGCTCTTCCCCAGTCGGGAGGCTTTCGTCCAGCGTGACGGGCGTGGGGTCACGTCGTTGTCGGCGCTGCGGTCGGTCTTGCAGCAGGTGCGCCAGCGCGGGTATGCCGTCGAGGACTCCCTCATCTCCCCCGGGCTTTCGTCGGTGGCCGCCGTCGTCGTCGACCACAACGACTATCCGGTGGCCGGGTTGGCGGTGACGTATGCCGCGGCCGACGTGGGTGTGGAGGAGTTCCCGGGCCTGGTGGGCGCGGTGCGGGCGGCGGCGACCGAGGTGGGGCGGCGGTTGCGCGGCGGCCGCGGCGGCGGCACCGGCGCCGGGGTCACCCCTAGCGGGCCGAAATGAACCAGATAGGCGTCCTGGTCCCGACCGTCGTCGTTCTCGCCGGCGGTGAGGCGCGGCGGTTCGGATCGGACAAGATGCTCGCCGTCCATCAAGGACGCAGCCTGCTCGACCGGCTCCTCGACGCCATCGACCCGACCTGGCCCATCATCGCCGTCGGCCCGACCCGACCCGTGTCGCGCACCGTCACGTGGACCCGCGAGGAGCCCCCTGGTGGCGGGCCACTCGCGGCTATCGCCGCCGCCGGCCATTTGCTCGCCCCACATTCCCTCGCAGGATCGGAAGCGCTCGCCCACCTCCGCGAGCGCGAACACATCGTCCTCGTCGTCGCGGGTGACATGCCCTGGGCCGCTCCTGCCCTTCCTCAACTGCTCGACGCGCTGCGCGCCCACCCCGAGCACGACGCGGCGATCGCCCTCGATGACGAGGGTCATCTCAACCCGCTGCTCGCGGCATACCGGCTGGGCGCCCTCACCCGATGTCTCCCCAACCCCGCGCACGGGCACCGCGCCACCCTCCTGCTCACCCTGCCCCATGTCGAGGTGGCCGTCACCGGCGATGCCGGGCGCGATGTCGACACCCCGGCGGACCTGCGCGACCTCAGCGACTGAGCATGCCCTGAAGGAGGATGCGTGTCGCCGATTCGGCGATCCGCTCGGCCTCCTCGACGGTCGGCGGGCCGTCGGTGAGCAGGCCGTCGAGGAGCAAAGTAGCGACGCCGTGCAGGCTCGACCAGGCGGTCAGGGCCAACCGCTCGGGTGAGTCGTCGATCACCGCGCCGGTGGACTGTCCGAGGCGAATCGCCTTGAGCAACACGAGGAGAGCCACACTCGAGGTCTCGGCGAGTTTGGCTTCCGGAGAGCGCGACGACGAGGACGGCGACCGGCGTCGGCTGAGTAGCCGGAAGCGCTCGGGGTGGGTGACGGCATACCGGACGTAGGCGACGCCGAGGCTCCGGGCGGCCTGCGGCAGGGACGTCGCCGTCGCCATCGAGGCGCGCAGTTCGTCGACGAGTTGATCGGCCGCCCGCTCGGCCAAGGCCGCCACGAGCGCGTCCTTGTCCTCGAAATGGTGGTAGGGCGCGGAGTGCGACACCCCCGCGTGGCGGGCGACCGCGCGCAAGGTGACCGCCGCCAGCCCTTCGCTGTCGAGGAGTTCGAGACCAGAGACGACCAGGGCGTGGCGCAGGTCGCCGTGATGGTAGGTACCCCGCGCGGTCACAAAGGCTCAGTTTCGAACCATAACTTGACATTGTCAAGATCGCCCGTATCTTGGCAGTGTCCAGATGCGCCGTGCGTGCAGGGCCGCGCTTTTGGTGGCACCGCGGCTCGGACACCGGTTGGGCTGGGGCGCGGCAGGGGGCACCCCAGCCCTTCTCGGTGTCGGTCGGCGAACGCCGCCGAACCCGGGGCGCGTCCGACACGACCGGCGGCTCGGGCGAGGCGAGCACCCGACCCGAGCGGGCGGCATACGGTGAGCGAGCGGCATACGGTGGGGGTATGCGCGCGATGACGATCCCCACGTTCGGCGGCCCCGAAGTCCTCACCCTCGCGGAAGTGCCCACCCCCGAGCCCGGGCCCGGGCAGGTGCGGATCGCGGTGGCGGCGGTCGGGGTCAACCGGGCCGACCTGCTGCAGCGGCAGGGGTTCTATCCGCCGCCGCCCGGCGAATCCGACCTCCCCGGCCTCGAAGTGAGCGGCACCATCGACGCCCTCGGGGACGGGGTGACGTCGTGGCGGGTCGGCGATCCGGTGTGCGCGCTGCTCGCCGGGGGCGGGTATGCCGCGCAGGTCGTCGTCACGGCCGGCCAGGTGTTACCGGTGCCGGGCGGGGTGTCGCTGGTCGACGCCGCTGCGCTGCCCGAGGTGGCCTGCACGGTGTGGTCGAACCTCGTGCAGGTCGCCGGCCTGCGGGCGGGTGAGCGGCTCCTCGTCCACGGGGGGTCATCGGGCATCGGCACGATGGCGATCCAGATTGCGCGGGCACTCGGGGTGCGGGTGGCGGTCACCGCGGGCAGCACCGCCAAACTCGAGGCATGCACGGCTTTGGGGGCCGAGGTGCTCGTCAACTACCGCGACGAGGACTTCGTGGCGCGCCTGCGTGAGGAGTTCGACGGCGGCGCGGACGTCATCCTCGACAACATGGGCGCGGCATACCTCGGCCGCAACGTCGACGCCCTCGCGACCGGTGGCCGGCTCGTCGTCATCGGGTTGCAGGGGGGAGTCAAGGGCGAACTCAACCTGGGTGTGCTGCTCAGCAAACGCGGCGCCGTGCATGCGACGTCCTTGCGGGCGCGGCCGGCTGCCGAGAAGGCCGCGATCGTCGCCGCGGTGCGTGACCACGTGTGGCCGCTCATCGAGGCGGGCGCGGTCCGGCCGATCGTGCAGGCCACCTATCCGCTCGAAGCCGCCGCCGAGGCCCATCGAGCCCTGGCCGAGAGTCAGCACGTCGGCAAGTTGCTGCTGACCCTCTGACCCTCGGACCCACCCTCCCGCGATTCGAGGTAAAAACGCCGCTGGATCCGCGCGTTTTTACCTCGAATCGCCGAGGAGGAGGACAGGCCTCGATGGCAGGATGTGACCCATGTCCGAGCCGCATCCCGCACCCTCTGACCCGTCGTCGGCCCCGTCGGCTCCCCCGGCGAACGAACCGATGTCCGCGCCGTCGACCGGCCGGCAACCCGTGGTCGGGCGGATCGCCGACGACACGGTGGTCGTCGTCACCCCCGACGGCATGGGCGTGGCGCCGGTCCCCAGCCCGGAGGCCGACGGAGCAGGCGCCGAGGCGCAGGACCCGACGGAGGGCTCCGACCAGGCGCAATCCACGAACCCCGCCGACCTCGTCGAGCAACCCGCGAAAGTCATGCGCATCGGTTCGATGGTCAAGCAACTCCTCGAAGAGGTCCGCAGCGCACCCCTCGACGAGAAGGGCCGGGCGCGTCTCGCCGAGATCCACGAACGCTCCATCAGCGAACTCAAGGACGGCCTGGCCCCGCAGTTGGTCGCCGAACTCGACCGAATCGCCTTGCCGTTCACCGACGAAGCCCCCAGCGACGCCGAGTTGCGGATCGCCCAGGCTCAACTCGTCGGCTGGCTCGAAGGCCTCTTCCACGGCATCCAAACCGCGCTCGTCGCCCAACAGATGGCCGCGCAGGCCCAGTTGCAGCAGATGCGGGCCCTTCCCCCCGGTCAGCACGGCGGCCCCGGCCGACCCGGTATGCCGCCCGGCCCGGCTCCGCACGGCGCCTCACCCAACGGCGGCACCGGGCAATACCTCTAAAACGGGAGGCAACGGCATACCCGTCCCTTCAACCCGCGGCCACGCTATGTACACAAGCGACCAATAGGTGGATTGTGTACACCCCACGCGGGCCGGAACCGGAGCCGGCGGCACACCCGGCCCTTCAACCGGCGGCCACGGCATGTACACAACCGACCAATAGGTGGATTGTGTACACCCCGCGCGGGGCGCCGTCAGGCCGGCGGGGCCACCACGACGTGCGACACGGCCTCCTCGGGCGCCTGGCCGCACGACAACGGCGCAGGCGGCAGCGGGCGCGACTCCACGGTGACGGTCACGGGCGCGTCGTCTGTCCGCGCCCCATAGACCTCGACCGTGGTGCGCCCCTCCGGGCCCACCGCGACGGCGCCGATCTCGACGTCTCCCACCGCGAGGGGCGCCTCGGGACGCTCGCGAGCCACCTGCGCCAACCCCCACACGTGGGCCGCCTGGGCCGCCGGCTCCAACGCCGTCAACCCCCGCAAGCGACCCGCGTCGACGCGCCCGTCCCGGTGATCGCGGACGATACGCACGGCATCGGCCTGTTCGAGACGGCCGTAACACGCCCCCTCGGGGAAGACCAGCGCCGTCCCCGCGAACCGGTGCCCCGCGAGGTGGCTGCACTCCCACACGTCGTCGAAGGCCCGACTCAACGTCCCGACGATTGGGCGGCCCTTGATCGCGCAGCACGCGTCGCGGGTGCCGTGCGTGCAGACCAGCACCATCTCGGGCGCGGGCATGGCGAGCGAACCCGCGACCGCGTCGAGGGCGGCGATGACGGCGTCGAGGTCGCGTTCCCGGGTCCAGGTGCCCGACACCGCCATCCCGGTGACGACGTCGATGACCCGCCACAGGAGGGGTTCGGCCGTCTCGACATACCGTCCGGTATGCCGCATGAGCAGCGCCTTTGCCCCCCGCCGCGCCATCGCCTCCTCGAGTCGCTGCCTGAACCCGCCCGCCAGGGGCGCGGTGTCGAGGGGCTGCTTGGCCCAGGGTCCGGGGTGTTCGATGAGCACCCAGCGGCGGGCCACGGGGGCGGTGCCGGCGAGGGTTTCGGTGCGCTGGGTGGAGATCGCCGAGCAGCGGCCTGAGTCCGGAGCCATACCGTCGATGCTAGGCGCGACCGCTGAACCCGTTACGGTCGGCGGTCGCCGCTTGGGTCTTGTATGCCGCGCCGACGCCTTGCACCCGACGCCTGCCTTGCTGCCGCCCGCCTCCGTGCCGGCAAGGACACGAACAAGCACCGGCCTCGTACACCAGCGCTACGGACTCAACTCCGCCGGCGGCCTGGCACCCGGCCCCCGCGTCCGCTGTGTTCATAACCCACCTATTGGTGGGTTATGAACACGCAGTCGCGTCATCCGGCGTCAAGACGCGGGACCACGCGAACCCTCGCGACGCGGGACGTACGGTTTGCGCCGCTCACCTTCGTCGGGCGGTGTCCGTTGGCTTGCCACCTGTGTGCGTTGGCTGGCCACCTGACGGTGACCGACCAACACGCCGCTGTCGGTGGGTCGCCGTAGGCTCGACACCATGAGCGCTTCCGAAGGACCTTCCGCCACCACTCCCGCCCGTGACCACGACCTCGTCCTCTTCGGGGCGACCGGATTCGTCGGGCGGCTCACGGCAGCGCATCTGGCCGAGCACGCCCCCGAGGGCATCCGCATTGCCCTGGCCGGGCGCGACCGCACCCGGTTGGAACAGGTCCGCCACGGCCTCGGGGACCGCGCCGCCTCGTGGCCCCTGCTCGTCGTCGACGCCGCCGACACCGCGGCCGTCACCGACCTGGCCCGCTCGACCCGAGTCGTCGTCACCACCGTCGGCCCGTACGCCAAGTACGGCAAACCCCTCCTCGGCGCCTGCGCCCAGGCCGGCACGCACTACTGCGACTTGACCGGTGAGGTGCTCTTCGTCCGCGACATGATCGACGCGCACCATGACCAAGCCGTCGCGAGCGGCGCCAAGATCATCCCGTCGTGCGGCTTCGACTCGGTGCCCTCGGACCTCGGGGTGTGGCTCACCGCCCAGACCGTGGCAGCCGACGGGGAAGGCACGCTCGGCGAGACCCTCCTGCACGTCCGCAGCCTGCGCGGCGGCATCAGCGGCGGCACCGTCGACTCGATGCGCCAACAGGCCATCGTCTCCAGCGCCGACCCGGCGGCCCGGCGCACCGCCGCCGATCCCTACGGCCTCTCCCCCGACCGGTCCGCCGAACCGTCACGGCGCCCGCACGGCGCCGCTGGCGCCGCCTCGGGCCAGGGCCCCTCGACCGGCGGCGAAGCATCGGGTGCGGCGGGCACGCGCGGCGGGCGGGCGGCATACCTCCTCCCGAAAGGGTTGGTGGACAAGGCAACCCGGATGTTCCCGGCGCGCCTGGACCCGGTGACCGGGCGCTGGGTGGCGCCGTTCTTCATGGCGTCCTACAACACGCGGGTGGTGCGGCGCAGCAACGCCCTCACCGGCTGGTCCTACGGGCGCGAATTCCGCTACGACGAGGTCATGGACACCGGGACGGGCGCGCCGGGCGCGGTCAAGGCGGGGGTGACGACGGCGGCGATCCTCGGGTTGTTCGGGGGGATGACGTTCGGGCCGACACGGGCCCTGCTCGACAGGGTGCTGCCCGAACCGGGCGAGGGGCCGAGCGAGGAGAGCATGGCGCGCGGCCGGTTCATCCTCCAGATCGAGACCACGACGACGACCGGGGCTCGCTACCGCACGACGGTTCGCGCCGACTACGACCCCGGCTACACCGGGACCGCCGTCATGCTCGGCCAGTCGGCGCTGGCCCTCGCCGCGGGCGATGGGCTCCCGGAAGCCGCGGGCGTGCTCACCCCGGCAACCGGGCTCGGCTCGGTGCTCGTCGACCGCCTGCGCACGCACGGGTTCACCCTCGACTGCGAGCGCCTGTCGTGACCGTCAGAGGCGCCAACTAGGCTTGGACACAACGCCCGCTTCCAGGAGGCTTCGATGTCCGACCACAGCCCGATCACGGCCCTCTCCGAGGACGAGTGCTGGGAGATGCTCCACTCGGAGGAGTTCGGCCGGTTGGCGTTCCACCTGCTCGACGAGGTACACATCGTGCCGCTCAACTATGCCGTCGACGGCAAGCGCCGGCTCATCTTCCGCACCGCCGAGGGCGGCAAGTTGCTCGGCCTGACGATCAACGACGACGTCGCGTTCGAGATCGACGAGTTCACCGAGGACTGGGCGCGCAGCGTCGTCGTCCGCGGGCGGGCCCGGCAACTCGAGGGGCTCGAGGCCGACGCGACCGATCAGTTGCCGCTGCGCCCGTGGGTCGACACCGCGAAGTTCAACGTCATTGCCGTCGAGGTCGAGGAGATCAACGGGCGGCACTTCGAGTTGACCCGGCCCTGGCTGCACATGCGCCCGCACCCGCAGGACTGAGGGCGCCGTTTCCCTCTCGGACAGCGTTGTTCGTGAGTATTCGTGACGCGCGTCCTGGTGGCTGTCGACTCGTTCAAGGGGTCGTTGACCGCGGCTGAGGCCGGTGCGGCCGTGGCGGCTGGGGTGCGCCGGGCCGATCCGGGGGCGGCGGTGTCCGTGCTGCCGGTCAGCGATGGCGGTGAGGGTTTCCTCGCGCTCGCCGTGGCCCATGGGTATGCCGCGGTGCCGGTCACCGTGTCCGGCCCCACCGGCGAGCCGGTCGAGACCTCGTATGCCGTCCGCCGGGCGACCACGGGCACCGAGGTCGTCGTCGAGATGGCCGACGCGTGCGGGTTGCTGCGGCTGCCCGGTGGGGTGCGGGCGCCCATGACCGCGTCGAGTCGCGGATTGGGCGAGGTGCTCGCTGCCGCACTCGTGCGCGAACGCCCCGACCGGGTCCTCGTCGGGATCGGGGGCAGCGCGAGCACCGACGGCGGCGCCGGCATGGTCGGCGCGCTCGGAGTGCACCCGGTTGATGCCACCGGGCGGCTCCTGCCCGACGGGGGTGGCCCGCTCACCGACGTCGCCGGGCTCGCCCGCGACGACGACAGACCCTTACCGAGTCGGACCGACAACGGTCCCGCACCCGCCCGGTCCGGGACCGGCCATCCAGCCGCGGGCGACGAACCGCCCGACCTCCTGGCCCGCCTGCGGGCCACCGACCTGCGGGTCGCCTGCGACGTGTCGGCTCCGCTCACCGGGCCAGCGGGCGCGGCATACGTCTTCGGACCGCAGAAGGGGGCGAGCCCGGAGCAGGTGGCCGCCCTCGACGCCGCGCTCACCCGCTGGGCCGACGTCGTCACAGCGGCGACCGGGCGGGACGTTCGTCACGCGCCCGGGACCGGCGCCGCCGGCGGGGTCGGGTATGCCGCGCTCGCCCTCCTCGGCGCCCGGCTGCTGCCCGGGGTGGAGGTAGCGCTCGACCTCGTCGGCTTCGACACCGCCCTCGACGGAGTCGACCTCGTCATCACCGGCGAGGGGTCCCTCGACGCCCAGTCCCTCCTCGGCAAGGCACCCCTTGGGGTGGCGCGGCGCGCGAGGGCCCGCGGCATACCGGTCGTCGCCGTCTGCGGACGCACCACCCTGACCGAGGAGGAGCGCGACCGGGCCGGATTCGCCGATGTGTGGGCCCTCAGCGACCTCGAACCCGACCCGGCCCGCTCGATGGCACGGGCCGCGATTCTCCTGCAACATCTGGTCAGCGAGCGCCTCGGTGGGCGACAGTAGCCCGGATGGGCACCTTCACTCCCGCCGACGCGCGACTCGACCTCGTCCTCGACGTCCTCGCCCTCGCCGGCCCTCTCCCCCACGACCTCCTGCGCGCACTCGCGGACACCAGGGTCGACGGCACGGAACTCGACGGAAACGAACTGCTCACCGACGCCGAGCGGGCCGGGCTGGTCACCGCAACCCTCACCGCGACGAGCGTCCTGGTCGACCTCGCCGACCCGACGATTCGCGCGCAGCGCCGGGCCGCCCTCGGTCTGCTCGCCCGCCGCGAACGCTGGCGTCGACTCGCGGCCTGCGCGGCCGCGACTGAGGCGAGCCTGCCGCGGCATACCCTCACCCAGTGGCGGGTCCACGCCGGGGAACCTGTCGACCCCACCGAGGCGTATGCCGCCGCGCAGGCCGCCATCGAACGGCATGACCGCGACCTGGCCGCTAACCTCGCCGCCGAGATCCACCGCCAGCGGGGCAACGCTAGATCGGCCGAACGCGCGGCCCACTTCACCTCCCTCGCCGGGCGCCACCAGGAGGCCCTCGACCTGCTCACCGAAGCCCTGGAAACCCACCCCGAGGCCGGCGCCGACGCGGTGCTGCGGATCCGGATCGCCGAGCAGTACTGGTGGCTCGCCGACCTCGACCGCGGGTTGGCCGTCCTCGAGGAGGGCGGTGGACCCTGGGGGGCACTTCTCATCGCACAACGCTCGGTCCACGCCGCACTCGCCGGCGACGTCCGCCGGGCCCGCGCCCTCGCCGAACCCCTCGCCGAGGAGCCCGACCCGTGGGTCCGGTTCGCCGCCAACTTGGGTCTGGTCCTGGGCGCGAGTTTCGGCGACGAGCCCGACGTGGCGCTGGCGGCCCTGGATCGGATGCCGGTGGCCGCGCACACGAGCCCCGCAGGCGGTTTCGACCTCATCGCCGACCCGGCCCAACGGCCGGCGGCGCGCGGGTTCACCCTGCTCCACCTCGGCCAGGTCGAGTCGGCGCGGGCGGTCGCCGACGAGTTGCTCCACGAGGGGGCGGCCGAGTCGGCGCCGCAGGCGGTCGCCTGGGGACACATGCTTCGCGGGTTCGCCGACCAACTCGCGGGGAATTCGCAGCCGGCCCAGCACAGTCTCGAGGCGGCCGAGTCCTTTTGGGCGATGGCACAGGTGTGGGGGTTCGCCCGGTGGTGCGCCTCGGGAGTGGCTTACGAGTCGGCGCAGCAGGGCCGGGTCGACGCCGCCCGGGAGGCACTCCGGCGGGCGCACGGGTATGCCGTCCTGCGCCCGGTCCTCAACGATCACCTCCTCGACATCGCGCGCGCCTGGGTTCAAGCCCTCGACGGTGACCGGGCGGCCGCCGCCACCTCGCTGACCAGGGCCCTTGAACGCACCCACAACCTCGGCCAATGGGCCGCCGTCGCCCAGGTCGGCCACGAGGCGGCCCGGTTGGGACTCACGGCAGCCCTGCCGCGACCGTTGGCCCTCGCCCCGGATGCCCGCCCCGACGGGCGGCCCTGGCGCAGCCCGCTCGCCCGGACCCAAGGGGCACTCGTCGCGGCCCGGGCGAACTCGGATGCCACGGCGCTGCTCGGGTGCGCGGAGGAGTTCGCGCGGCTGGGCGCCCATCGGTATGCCGCCGAGACGGCCGCCTGGGTCGGTGGCACGGCAAGCCCGCAGCCCGCCGGCGACTCCGGGACCGGGGGCGGCACCGGCCCTGGGAACGGGGGCCGCGCCAGCGCCGGGACGGCGACCGCGGGCGGCCCGACCCCCATGCGCACCCGGCTGCGCGCGCACGTCCTGCGCAACTCGGCGGCATACGGAACCGGTGCGCCGACCCTGGACCTCCTGTCGGCGCGCGAACAGGACGTCGCCCGGTTGGTCGCCCGCGGCCGGAGCAACCGGGAGATCGCCAGCGCCCTCGTCCTCAGCGAACGGACCGTGGAGAACCACCTCTACCGGATCTACGCCAAACTCGGCATCGGCACCCGGGCCGACCTGGCCGCGCTGGTACTCAACGATTGAGTACCCACCACTCACGACGGTGAGTAAGGGGGGCCTCCACGCTGTGGCCAGTGTCCGATCGGGCACCGGAATGACCACTGCGGACAGGGAGCAACGGATGCGATGGAGTGGACGCGCGGCGCTGATGTCGGCGGCGGCGCTGGCGGCAATGACGATCGTCGGGTGCGGCAGCAGCGCGAGTAATGCCACGGGCGGCGCGAGCGCATCAGGCGGCGGTGCGGCGAGCACCTCTTCCGCCGCGGCTTCCGGCGCCGGCACGGGGTCGGGGTCGGGGTCGGGCGAGTGCTCGCAGGCCCCCAAGGACGCCGTCGACACCCTCCTGGCGGGGAAGGGCTACGAGTGGAGCGGCGGGTCGAACTCGGGCTGCGAGGCCGTGGCCAAGGATTCCCCCAATGGCGAGCGGGTCACCTACTGGAACCTGGGGAAGGTGCGCGGCTCGGCCGACTACGACAAGGCGCTCGGTTTCATCAAGGCGGCCCAGTGCAACGGAGGTGCCGGCAGCAGCACCCCGGCGGTCGGGGACAAGGCTTTCCTCGACGCCTCCTGCTATGCGATGAGCAAGAAGATGGAACTCATCGTGGCCAAGGGCAGCGACGTCTACCAGGTGTTCTACGTCGGCTCGCTGTCCCTCAACGTCCCCCAGGACCGGGCCGAGGCCGCGATCGTCGACATCGCCAAGGCCATCGTGCCCTGACGGCCCGCGGGCCCGACGTCGGCGTCCGCTCCCAACCGCAAGGGGGGTTGGGAACGGACGCCGTCGGCTGCCCGGCCTCGGTCAGGCGAGGAGTTGCTGCGCGTGCGCCTCAAGCACCCGCACGACGTACCCCATCGCCTGAGCCATCGGGTTTGTCGTCTGCTTGTGGAAGGCGCGGTAGTAGATCTGCTGCGCGATCCCCGCGAGCCGGAAGGTCCCGAACACCTCGGCGAAGAGTCGCTCGGTCGGGCTGACCGTAATCCCGCGGGCATCGGCGTATGCCGTCCACACCTGGTCGCGGGTCCACATCCCGGGTGCGTTGGTCGGCTGCAAGCGGATCGCCTGCACGTCCTCGGGGTCGTCGGCCTGACACCAGTAGGCCAGGCCGGAGCCGAGGTCGAGGATCGGGTCACCGACGGTCGCGAGTTCCCAGTCGAGAACCCCGACGATCCGGGTGGGGTCGGCCCGGTCGAGGACGAGGTTGTCGAAGCGGAAGTCGTTGTGGATCATCGTGTGCGGGCTTTCGACGGGCTGGTTGGCCTGCAACCACGCGATCGTGGCCGCGAAGTCGCCGACGTCGGGGGTGCGCGCCCGCCCGTAGCGGCCGACCCAGCCGCCGACCTGCCGCTCGACATAGCCGGGGCCGCGATCCAGCGACCGCAACCCGGACCGGTCAAGGTCGGCCTCGTGAAGCGCCACCAACGCGTCGATCGCGCTGCGGCACAGCCGGTCCCGGTCCGCCTCGGCATCGAGACCGACCCCATCCGGAATGTCGCGGCGCAGGATCAGCCCCTCGAGACGGTCCATGACATAGAACTCGCTGCCGATGACCGACTCGTCGGCGCAATAGCCCACCATCGTCGGCGCCAACGGGAACACCGGGGCCAGCGCCTGCTGGATGCCGAACTCCCGACCCATGTCGTGCGCGCCCTTGGCCTTGGTCCCGGCCGGCGGGCGGCGCAGGATGAGGTCGCGGGCGGCATACGACAGCAGATAGGTGAGGTTCGAAGCCCCGCCGGTGAACTGCTGGACCGCCGGCACCCCCTCGATCCCGGTCGGGTCGAGCGCGTTCGCCGCCAACCAGGCGGTGACCGCCTCGACGTCGAAGGCGTCTTCGCCCCGGACGGCCGCCGCGCCCTCGACGGGCCGCTGGCTCTCACTCATGACGACACCTCCGCTGTCGATCGACCGGCCAGCCGCTGCCCGAGCGCGTGGCTGCGCGCGGCATACGCCTGGGGGTCAGTCTTTTTCATCGCCACCGTAGCCCGGGCCAACTCGTCGGGGACGATGACCTGCTCACCGGCGTCAAGGCCGGCGACGATCGCCGACGCGACCTCCTCGGCGCTGAGCGGCGAGCGGTCGATGAGGGCGACCGCGGCGGCCTGCATCGCCGTGTCGGCCCCGACGAACCCCGCGTGCAGGTTGGTGCGGAAGAACGACGGGCAGGCCACCGCAACCCCAATTCCCCACGGAGACAACTCGAAACCCAGGGTCTCGCTGAGGGCGACGACGCCGGCCTTGGCGGCGTTGTAGGAACTCATGCCCGGGCCGTGGATGAGCCCGGCCGCGGAGGCGATGTTGAGGATGTGCCCGCTGCGTTGGGCCTTGAACACCGGCGCAAACGTCCGGCACCCGCGCGCGACCCCGAACAGGTTGACGTCGAACATCCGCTGCCAGTCGTCGATGTTGTCGTGGTCGATCCGGCCACCGCTCGCGAGGCCGGCGTTGTTGACGAGCAGGTCGAGGCCGCCCCATTCGCCGTCCACCCAGTCCCGCGCCCGGGCCCAGTCGGCGTCGTTGCGCACGTCGAGAGTGACGTATTTCGCGTCGCCGGGGACACCATCGGGTCGCGTCGGCGCCAGGTCGGCGACGAGGACCCGGGCTCCCCGGTCGAGGTAAGCCGCGGCGAGCGCCAGTCCCAGCCCGCCGGCGCCGCCGGTGATGAGGACGCGGGGCTGGTCCGGGAGCGGCATGGGGGTGGGAACGGGAGGCTTCGCTGGGGCGGGAGCGGGCGGCATACTCGCGGATGCAGGTGCGGACCCGGACGACGAGGCGGAGGCGGAGGCGGAGGCGGCCGGCATACCGGTCATGCCTTCGCGAGGTAGGGACGGAGCATGATCCGGGCGACGCTGTGCAGGTGGACCTCGTCGGGACCGTCAGCGAGCCGGAGCGAGCGGGCGCCGGCGAGGGCCGCAGACAGCGGGAAGTCCTCGCTCATGCCGCCGCCGCCGTGGAGCTGGAGGGCCATGTCGATGACCTCGACGGCCATCGAGGGGACGGCGGCCTTGATTTCGGCGACCTCGGAGAGCGCGCCGCGCGTGCCGAAGGTGTCGAGTTTCCAGGCGGCGTGCTGGACGTGGAGGCGGGCCTGGTTGATGGCGATCCGGGCCTTGGCGAGGCGCTCGCGATTGCCGCCGAGGTTGGCCAGCGGCTTGCCGAACGCAACCCGGGTCGTCGCCCGGGTCAGGGCGGCTTCGAGGGCCATCTCGGCCAGGCCGATGAGGCGCATGCAGTGGTGGACCCGGCCCGGGCCAAGGCGGCCCTGGGCAATCTCGAAGGCGCGGCCCGGCCCGCCGATGATCGCCTCGACGGGCAGGCGCACGTCGGTGAGGGAGACCTCGCCGTGCCCGAGGGGTTCGTCGAGTTGGCCGAGCGCGGTGAGCATCCGCTCGATCTTGACGCCCGGGGCGTCCATGGGGACGGCCACCATGGAGTGGCGGTGGTGGCGGTCGGCGTTCGGGTCGGTCAGGCCCATGAAGATGCCGACCTTGCAGTCGGGGTGCCCGGCGCCGGTCGACCACCACTTGCGGCCGTTGAGGACAACCTCGTCGCCGTCGACGATGGCGGTGGCCTCCATGTTCGTCGCATCCGAACTC
This sequence comes from Actinomycetes bacterium, assembly GCA_029778715.1. Taxonomy (GTDB): domain Bacteria; phylum Actinomycetota; class Actinomycetes; order Actinomycetales; family Dermatophilaceae; genus Phycicoccus_A. The sequence continues at coordinate 37,381 of JAKOPT010000110.1, forward strand.
GCGGTGCCCGGCTCGGTCATGAGGAACGTCGAGCGGATCCGGCCGTCGAGAAGCGGGTCGAGCCATCGGTCCTTCTGCTCCTGGGAGCCGTACTTGAGGAGGACCTCCATGTTGCCGGTGTCGGGGGCGTTGCAGTTGAACACCAGCGGCGCGATGGTGGAGCGGCCGGTGACCTCGGCGACGGGGGCGTAGTCGAGGTTCGTCAGACCGGTGCCGCCGTCGGTGCCGTAGCGCGCGGCATACGGGCCCTCGTGGCCGGCGGGGAGGAAAAGGTTCCACAGGCCCTGGGCGCGGGCCTTGGCCTGGAGGTCGGCCATGGCCGGGTGGACGGCGAACGAGTCCTCGCCCTTGGCCCGGCGGGTGGCGATGTCCTCGATGATGGCGGGTTCGATGGGGGTGATTTCGGTGTCGAGGAATGCTCGGGCACGGGCGGCGAGGTCGGCGGCGCGAGGGCTGGGGGCGAAGTCCATGAGTTGACTGTAGCGCCTTATTGAGCAATGCTCAACAGTATGCCGCGTCACACGTTGCCCTCGGATCGCGCCGACACCTCGGGCGGGACGAGCAGAGCGAGCACCGGGGTCGCCGCGGGCGGCAACAGCGCCGGGGTGGCCACGGGCGGCAGGGGCACCGGGGTCGCCGCGGGCGGCAAGGGCGGTCGGCAGCGGCTCAGCCCGGAGGAGCGGCGTCGCCAACTGGTGGGGATTGGGTTGCGCAAGTTCGTGGAGCGCCCGGTGCAGGAACTGTCCTTGGACGAGGTGGCCGCCGAGGCTGGCGTGTCGCGGGGGTTGCTCTTCCACTACTTCCCGACGAAGACGGCCTACTACACCGCGGTCGTCGAGGCGGCGGGGCGGCGTGTGCTGCGGACGGTGGCGCCCGACGAGGGGCTGGTCGGCGACGCGGCGGTGGCGCAGTTGGTCGACCGGTTCTTCGCGCAGGTGGCGCGGCGCCGTGACTCGTACCTCGCGCTCGTGTTCGGCCAGGTCGGCTCGGTGCACGACGGGTCGGGGGTCGCGCACGCGGACCGCGCCGGAAGCCTGCGCCGCCAGATCGCCCTCCTCGCGCTCACGGCTCTCGCGTCGACCTCGACCTCGACCGACACCCCCACACCCGTCAACAATCGACCAATAGGTGGATTGTTGACACCCACGGAGCCAGACACCCCCACACCACCGGTCGACACTCCCCCCACCGACGTCAACAATCGACCAATAGGTGGATTGTTGACATCAGACGAAGTGGCCGCGGCTCACGGCTGGGTCGCCTACGTCGAAGACCGGGCCCTGCAATGGTCGGCGCGGCCCGTCGACGAACAGGCCACCAGCCGCGACGCCGACATCGCGCACTGCGTCGCCGCCCTGCACGCGCTCCTCGCCCTCGCCCGCTGACCAGGTCCCAAGAACGCTCTTGTGGTGGATCGTCCGGGTCCCAACCCGGA
>JAKOPT010000111.1 GCA_029778715.1 Actinomycetes bacterium
GTGGGGGCCGCTGCGGGCCGCGGCCGAGGCCGGGGCACCTGACGTGGCTGCCGCTGCTGCCCGGCCACTGGCCGCGTGCCGCCCTTCCTCGGCCCGCGTCCCGGCTGCCGTGCGCGAACGGTTCGCCCCGGTGCTGGCTGCCGCTGGCCTGAGCACGGTCGGTGCGGCATGAGCGTCGCGAGCCGGGCGCTGACCGGCGATGAGTGGGAGGCGTTCAGGCTCGGTCGGCTCGTCGCGGCCGAGCGTGCCCCCTACTTCATGCACGCGCTGTTCGCCGCTGCGCCGGTCGCCTCTCCCGGCTTGGGCACCTTCGCCGTCGATGGGTCATGGCGGCTCTACATGGACCCCGACCTGCTGGTCGGTGAGGGTCGCTGGGACTCAGCCACCGTCGCCGCTGTGCTGCTGCATGAGGTCGGGCACCTGCTGCGCGACCACGCTGGCCGCGCCGCGAACCTGCCCACCCCACGGCATCAGCTCGCGTGGAATCTGGCCGGGGACGCCGAACTCAACGACGACCTGATCGCCGCCGGTGTCCCGCTTCCTGAGGGGTGCGTGACCCCGGCCGCGTTGGGCTGCCCTGACGGCGACCTCGCCGAGACCTACTACGCCGCGCTGGTCCCACCTGAGGGAGCGGACGGGTCGAGCCTGCCCGACGACGACTCAGCCGGGTGCGGGTCGGGGTCCGGGTGCCCCCCGGTGCCCGGCGAACTGCCCTCCGGGGTCAGCCTGCCCGATGGAAGCGCCGAGCCGGTCAGCCCGGCCGAGGGTGACTTCGTGCGTCGTCGGGTCGCTCACGACGTGCAGGCCGTCGAGCACGCCAAGGGCCGAGGCTCCATGCCCGGTGGACTGACCCGCTGGGCCGCGTCGGTGCTCGCCCCGCCGACCGTGCCCTGGGACCGGGTGCTGCGCGCCGCCGTGCGCCGTGCCGTGGCCGAGCGGGCGGGCCGGGTGGACTACACCTACAGCCGCCCCTCCCGTCGCCGCCTGCCCGGCATCCTCAAGCCCGCGATGCGCGCCCCCTCGGTGATCGTCTCGGTCGTGGTGGACACCTCCGGGTCGATGAGCCAAGCCGACCTCGACGCGGCGATGGGTGAGGTTCACGGGGTGCTGCGATCCTCCGGGGTCGCCCGTGAGCATGTGCGCCTGCTGTCCTGCGACGCCGCCGCGACCACCGCCCAGCGGGTCCGCTCGGCCACGTCGGTGCGGCTGACTGGGGGAGGGGGCACCGACATGCGCATCGGTATCTCCGCCGCCGAGGATGCCACCCCGGCCCCGCACGTGGTGATCGTCCTGACCGACGGGGACACCCCGTGGCCGGACACTCCCACCCGTGCCCGGCTGGTCTGCGCAGTGATCAGCCACCGCGCTCCGCACGGCACCCCCGAGTGGGCCACCACGGTCCACATCCCACCGGCCGCATGAGCCGAGCTCGGGAGCACCGACCCGTTGTCGGTGCTCCCGCCTACAGTGGACCTCACCAACCAAGACGACGACTGACCATCGTTGAGCGAGAAGGACATTCACGCCATGA
>JAKOPT010000112.1 GCA_029778715.1 Actinomycetes bacterium
CTACAACCGGCTCGAGTTCCTGCTATTCAACGAGACGGTGCCGGACGATTCGGTCACGGGCAGCGACCGGATCAACGCAAGTTACCGTGACCTCCACCTCTGGATCCGGGTCAGGCCCCGGGCCTGAGTATAAGCCGGATAGTCCCCCTCTTCTCATCAACGCTGACGTGCTCGATCCTCGTCGTCTCTCCCGTCCCCAGGGCTGCGATAGAGGCGATCAGGCTGCAGATCGGGCAGCCGACCATGGTGCAGCACTTCGGCGATGCCGCCCTGACCGCCATGCAGCCGGGCATAAGCCGGTAGCCGGCGAGGGTGACAACGATATTATCGCCGTCGCGAACAGCCCGGGTCTCATCCGCAACCTCGAGGAGGTCGTCGCAGACCTCAGTTATGCACGCAAGCAGCCCGGCCATCTCACCGGGGATCTCAAGGGCGTGCTTCTGCCGGAGCCATGCCAGGAGCGGTGCGCAGGTCGGGGTGATCCGGACGGCGCACGACCCCTCCTCTGTTACGAACGAGTAGTCATCATCGGTCAGCGCCGGGAGACTCTCACCAACAGGGATGACCTGCACAACCGACCCATCCTCACGCGGGACGAACCGGCCGTCGCCCTGAACCCCGAGGTCGGCGCAGAGGGCCGCTATGTTGACCGTCCCCTGTGCCGCCAGCAGGGCAAAGAGCCCGGGGTCCAGCGGCTCGCCCTTGTAGAGCGCAAGAAGGAACACCCCCGCGATAAAACACCCGGTGCCCGCCAGCACCAGGGTTGCCGTGGTGATATCCCCCCGGCCGGCGATGGTTGCAACGACCAGCAGGGCGGCAGCCGCGATGATGAGGAAAAAACCCCCGAGGTAGGGGTTGTTCCAGTTCATGCCTCACCCCGCGCCCGGAGGCTTAGCCGGTAATCATAGAGGCTGAGCGCAAGGTAGCCGCAGACGAACGCGACGGCGAGGGCGAGCAGCGGGAGGAGGATGCGGCCTGATGCCGCGATGACCGCGGCGTAGAGGACCATGGCCGCGATAAAGACCGGGTAACCTCGCCGATCGTCGAGATAGA
>JAKOPT010000113.1 GCA_029778715.1 Actinomycetes bacterium
ACCGCATAGACAGGGTAGCCCCGCCGGTCCTCAAGATACAGCGCCAGAACAACGACCTGTATGATGAATGCGGCAACGACGCTGCCGGCGGCAACCACCAGAACCTCGCCGGCGCAGAGGAGCAAAAACCGCCGGTCAAACTCCATCAGATCACCTCCACGGCGTCTACGCCCGGGATTCCCGCGGTCATGCCGACCGGGGCAAAGACCACAACCCGCATCCCCCGGGTCTTTGCCTCGCCGACGACCTGGACAAGGTGGCTCCTATCCCCGGGAAGAAAGAGGGAGTAGACCCGGAGTTCCGAAGCGTCCGCCCGGCCGAGCGCCTCCCGCACAACTGCCGCAAACGGCGATCCGCTCTCCCGCGCAAACGCCGTCAGAACGGCGCCCGCCCTCTCCCCGCAGGCCGTCCCCCTGCTGACACTCCGGGCGCGAGCCGCAAGAGCGGCCGGACCCGGCGCCCGGTACAGCGAGATCCGGGGCTCGACGGGCTCAAGTCCGGCAAGGGCGGAGAACGCATCCCTCACCTCCTCCGTTCGCGGGATGAACCTGACGATCTCCGGGCCGGCAATCACCAGGATGGAACAGCCATCACGTGATCCGATCGCACCCTCGACCGCCCCCGAGACGGCCGCCATTAACCTGGCAAAGGACTCCCGGTCATCTGCCCTGGCCGGAAGGTCGACCAGTATCAGCGGCGCCCCGCCCTCAAGCCCGGTCAGCTGCCGCACGTAGTATGTGCCGCGCCTGGCGGTCACCTTCCAGTCGATCTGCCCGGGGTCGTCACCCACGGCGTAGGGCCGGAACCCCCTGACGCTCTGTCCTGTAAGCGTCGTCCGGCGGTCGACCTCAACCCCTCCGCCGCCGGCCCCATTGCCGCCGCCGTCAGCGGATCTCATCACCGCCGGGAAGACCCGGAGGTGGGGGGCGCGGAAACCCCGGACGATGAGGTCGCGGGAGAAGAAGGTGTCGCTGGCAGAGACCACAACCCCCCCAAACGACGTCTCTCCGGGCGCCATGACCCTGAGGGTGTAGGTTGCCGTCTGCCCGGGTGGAAATAGCGGGGGTTCAGCGGCTGCAACCGCCGGCGGGATGTCGCGGAAGCTGACCTTCATTCCCGGCGGAATCGTGCAGTCAACCCGCACGCAGACTCTCACGGCCGCCCCCTGCCGGAGGATCGTCCGCCCGGCAGTCCGCTCGACCGAAAGAGTGTTGACGACGACCGCGATATCACGCTCAAACCGCCAGCCGCGCCAGATGAGGAAGATGGCCAGGGAACCGGCGGCCAGGGCCGAGGCGGGGCTGGAGACCAGTATCGCGACAACGGTGAGCGCCAGGGCCAGGGCCGCAACGCCCTCAGCCGTCCGGGTCGGCCGGATCATGCCTCAGGACACCTCGACGCTATCCAGGATCTCGTCGATGACCGCGTCCACCGCCAGGCCGGTGATCGTCGCCTCACGGGTGAGGAGGAGGCGGTGCCTGAAGACCGGGTGGGCGAGTTCCCGGACATCGTCCGGGATGACATAATCCCGGCCGTTTAATGCAGCCAGGACCCTCGACCCCCGGACAAAGGCGATCGAGGCCCGGGAACTTGCGCCGAGCCGGATATCGCTGTGCAACCGTGTGGCAGCGACAAGGTCGCGTATGTAGGCCATGACCGACTCATCGATCCGGATCTGCCGCACGGTTGCAGCCATCTCCGCCACCTCCTCGGGGCCGATAACCGGTCTGATCCGGTCGTGGTAGA
>JAKOPT010000114.1 GCA_029778715.1 Actinomycetes bacterium
ACCGTTAACGGCCGCGATGACCGGGCGCGGGCACTGCCGCACGGCGTCGAAGAGCCGCAGCGACGACCGATAGAGCTCACGCATCCCGTGTTGGGTCGGCGCGCTGAGCCCGGCGAGCATGCCGCCGGCACAGAACGCGCCCGGCGAGCCGGTCATGACGACGGAGCGGACGTCGGTCGAGGCTTCGATCACCTCGGCGAGACGGGTCGCCATCTCCTGGTCGTAGGCGTTGCGCGCGGCAGGGTTGTCGATGACCACCCATCGGCTATCGCCCCGATCGGAGACCCGGATGCTTCCCGTCGACTGCGTCACGGTCTCATAATAATCATATGCAGCAATTTGGCCAAGGGTTGCGGGCTCCCGACTTCGTCGTCGAGGCCTCTGACGCCCTCGGCGAGGGCCCCTGCTGGGACCCTCGCGACGGCTCTCTCGGCTGGGTCGACATTCGCGGTCGGGCAGTCCACACGTGGTGGCCGGCCACCGGCCGCCGCGAGCGCCGAGTGCTCCCCGACGAGGTGAGCCTGGCCCTCCCGCGCGTGTCGGGGGGCCGCGTGGTCACCCAGGTGGACACGATCGCCGTTGCGGACGGCATACACCTGCGGGAGGTATGCCGTGTGCCCGCCGATCGCGTCCACACTCGCCTCAACGACGGGTGCGTTGACCGCGATGGTGCGCTGTGGGTGGGGACCTATTCGTTGCGAGGTGAGCCGGAAGCCTTTCTCCTGCAAGTCGATCCGTCGTCGGGCGAGGTGAGGGTGGTGGTCGATGGGTTGGTGGCGAGCAACGGGCTGGCTTGGTCAGCCGATGGTGAGCGGCTGTTCGCGGTCGACACCGGGCGGAGTCGGCTGGATGCCTATGACCGGGTCGACGGGGCGCGGCCGGCGCTGCGGCCTGGTCGGTTGCTTGTCGACTTCGCCGGTGGCGTGGGGCGGCCGGACGGGATCGCGCTCGATGCCGACGGTGGCGTGTGGGTGGCGATGTGGGGTGGGGGTGAGGTCCGGCGGTATGCCCCGGGCGGGGACTTGGACGTGGTGATCCGGGTGCCGGTCGCCTATCCGACGTCGGTGGCTTTCGGCGGCGCCGACCTGGCGACCCTGTTCGTCACGACCTCACGGATCCACCTTGCGCCCGACGCCGTGGAGTCGCTCGCCGGCCACGTCCTGGCCTACGCGACGGGCGCACACGGCATTCCTCTGGCTGCCTTCGCCGGCTGAGTCAGCGAACTGGGCCTTGCCGGCTCGCCTGGGCGCGCCGGTTCCTCCACAGTCTTGCCAAATCGACGAAGTGACTGGCGATAAGCGCGCCGCCGACGACAATGAAGGAAACCTTCACGGCGCTTGTAGCACCACTCAGCATCACGCCCAAGACGGCGAGGACTGCGCCGACTAAGGCGGCGGTCACGCGGGAGGGCCTTTTAGTCAGTACCAAACCATCGCTTACGGACAACTGACCGTCAATGAGCCTCCCCGAGGCGCACGGCATACCCCCGCCTGCCTTCGCAGGCTGACCGGCGACCGATGCGACGTCAGCGGGAGCGGAAACCGGGGGCGGCGAAGCGCCAGCCGAGGCTGGTGGCGATGTCGTCGAGCGCGGCCATGATGGCTGGCGCGGTCAACGGGGCGGAGTCGCGCGCCCGCAGCGGGAGTTTGGGCGCGGAGGGCTCGAAGAGCACCGTCGTTGCCTGGCCGGTCATCGTCGATTGCACCCACAGCCCATCCAGGCGATG
>JAKOPT010000003.1 GCA_029778715.1 Actinomycetes bacterium
GACCCGATGGAGCGGCTGAAGTTCGCCAAGGAGACCGCCACCGCGGCGAAGGCCAACTGGGACGGGGTGCCAAGCCACCTCACCCGCCGGGCCAGCGAATGGATGCCGGTTGTCGCTCTCGGCCCGAGCATGAAGGTGATGTCCTACCTGCCCGGTCAGTATTCGCCGAAGATGTTCAACGTCTCGGTGTCCAACGTCAAGGGCCCGGCGGTGAAGCCGGTGTTCGGTGGCGTCGAGATCGGCCAGTACGTCATCTTCGGCTTCCTCCCGCCCGGCTGTGGTCTGCTGCTGGGTGGCCAGAGCCTGGGCGACCGGATCATCTTCAGCGCGACGGCCTGCACCGACATCGTCACCGACTACCGCGACCTGCCGCGCTATCTCAAGGAGAGCCTGGACGAACTCCTCGCCCTCGCCTGAGGCAACCGGCAGCGGGAAGGCGTGATCCTCGGAGCGTTGGCCACACCCGTATGTGGCTAACGCTCCGGCAAGGGCAGCGCCCGCTCGCCCCGCTCGATCAACCGACGCCGAGGGCGGACAGCACCCGGTTGAACGCTCCGGTGAGGCCGTAGTCGACGGCCAGGCGCGACATGAGCACCGGGTCGGCCACCTGGGTGGGCAGGCGCAGGTTGACGTCGGGAAGCGGCGCGTCCACCGCCACCCGCACGACGCCAGGAGCGACATCGAGGTATGCCGCCCCGGCCTCCAGTCGGGTGCGCTGGGCTCCCTTGATCCGGGGGTCGCCGCCATCGACGGCCGCCCGGATGCCCGCGAGCGACCCGTAGGTGGCCAACAGGGCCGCTGCTGTCTTCTCGCCGATCCCGGCCACTCCGGGGAGCCCGTCGGAGGCATCGCCGCGCAGGACGGCGAGGTCGGCATAGGCGTCGCCGGTGGGCACGGCATACCTCTCTTGCAGCACGGCCTGGTCCACGATCTCCGCGTCGCGCACCCCGCCGCGGGAGGTGTAGAGGACCCGCACACCCAGCGCGTCGTCCACCAGTTGGAAGAGGTCACGGTCGCCGGTGACGATGTCGACCGCGAGGGTGCCCCGGTGGCGGTGGGCCA
>JAKOPT010000115.1 GCA_029778715.1 Actinomycetes bacterium
CTGCACCAACTGCCGCCCTTCGACCCCGACGACACCATCGCTGATGCCGTGGAGTCGGCAGTGGCCCCGGTGCGCAAGGCCGAGAGATCGCTCAGCCTGGCAGCCGACGCCCTCGCGGCGGCGCCCGCCGCGCCTGACGCAGGGTCGGCCGCGGCGGCATACGTCCAGGCGTTGGTTGTGGCCGAGCGCCTCGGCGTCTGGCAGGTCGACGCCCGGATCGCGACGACGCTCGCGGGCCTCGGGCTGGCCCGACTCGACCGACATCGCCCCACCGGCACGCTCTCGGGGGGTCAGCAGACCCGGCTGTCACTCGCGTGGCTGCTGCTCCATCGCCCTGACGTGCTGCTGCTCGACGAGCCCACCAATCACTTGGACGACGCCGCCGTCGCGTTCCTGCTCGAGACCCTGCGGACCTGGGCCGGCCCGGTGCTCTTCGCCAGCCACGACCGATCCTTCCTCGACGAGGCAGCGACCAGCCTCATCGACCTTGACCCGACCGCTGGGCGCGGGCCGGCGGCGTTCACCGGCGCGTACACGGCATACCTCAGCCAGCGTCGCGAGAGCCGGGAGCGCTGGGAGCGACGATTCCGCGACGAGCAGGAGGAGCTCCGTCGGCTGCGGCAGACCGTGCGCGACTCGCACGTCGTCGGGCACCCTGGCGCGGCGCCGCGCACCGAAGGCGGCGGCGCGAAGAAGTTCTACGCCGACCGGAACGCGCGCGTCGTCTCGCGCCGGGTCAGTGACGCGCGGTCCCGGCTCGCCGAGTTGGAGCGGACCCAGGTGCGCAAGCCGCCCGCGCCACTGAGCTTCGCCGGCCTGACCCCGGGGTATGCCGGGTCCGCCAGTGAGCGGTCGGGTCCGGTCCTCGTGGCGTCCGGGGTGGAGGTGGCTGGGCGGTTGGCGGCGACGTCGCTGACCGTCGGCGCGGGGGAGCGGTGGCTCATCACGGGTGCCAACGGGTCGGGGAAGTCGACGTTGCTCGCCGTCTTGTCCGGCGCGCTCAGGGTGACCGGGGGGACCGTGCAG
>JAKOPT010000116.1 GCA_029778715.1 Actinomycetes bacterium
CGTCCGGGTCCCGACCCGGACGATCCACCACCAGAGCGCGCCCCGCGTAAGGAACCGGGCGGCATACGGGCCCTCGACTACGATTGAGCCCATGTGTGGAATCGTCGGCTACGTGGGCCGGACCATGGATGGTACGGCCGAGCAGGTGGTGATGGAGGGGTTGGCCCGGCTCGAATACCGCGGCTACGACAGCGCCGGCATCGCCCTGGTCACCGAGAACGGCGTCCAGACCGAAAAGCGCGCCGGCAAACTCGAAAACCTGCGCTCGGCCCTCGGCACCCACCCCCTGGCGGCCTCCCGCACCGCGATCGGCCACACCCGCTGGGCCACCCACGGCGGCCCGACCGACGGCAACGCCCACCCCCACCGCGGCGGCGACGACGACCAACTGGCCCTCATCCACAACGGCATCATCGAGAACTTCCACGCCCTCAAACGCGAACTCCTCGACGAGGGAGTCGAGTTCAGTTCCGAGACCGACACCGAGGTGGCCGCCAAACTCGTCGGCCGCGAATACGACCGCACCGGTGACCTCACCAGCGCCATGCTCGCCGTCGTCAACCGGCTCGAAGGCGCCTTCACCCTGCTCGCTATCCACGCCGACGCCCCTGGGGTCGTCGTCGGGGCTCGCCGCAACTCCCCGCTCGTCGTCGGGCTCGGCGACGGCGCCAACTACCTCGGGTCGGACGTTGCCGCCTTCATCGGGCACACCAGGCAGGCCCTCGAACTCGGCCAGGACCAGATCGTCACCATCACCCCCGACTCCTACGAGGTCGTCGGCTTCGACGGCACGCCGGCGCAGGGCAAGGCCTACGAGGTCACCTGGGATGCGGCCGCCGCCGAAAAGGGCGGCTACGACACGTTCATGGAGAAGGAGATCAACGAGCAGCCGCACGCGGTCGCCGACACCCTCCTCGGGCGCACCAGCGAGGACGGACGGCTCGTCCTCGACGAGGTCCGGATCTCCGAAGAACGCCTGCGCACCATCGACCGGATCACCGTGGTCGCTTGCGGCACCGCGGCATACGCCGGGTTGGTGGCGAAGTACGCGATCGAGCACTGGACCCGCATCCCGGTCGAAGTGAGCCTGGCGCACGAATTCCGCTACAGCGACCCCATCGTCGACGAACACACCCTCGTGGTCTCCATCAGCCAGTCCGGGGAAACCATGGACACCCTCATGGCCGTCCGGCACGCCCGCGAACTCGGCGCCCTCACCCTGAGCATCTGCAACACCCACGGCTCGACCATCCCGCGCGAATCCGACGCCGTCCTCTACACCCACGCCGGCCCCGAGATCGCCGTCGCCTCGACCAAGGCGTTCCTCGCCCAGATCACCGCCTCCTACGTCCTTGGCCTCTACCTCTCCCAGTTGCGCGGTCAGACGTATGCCGATGACGCCCGCGCCGTGATGCGCGAGTTGCAGGAGATCCCGGCGAAGATCGAGCAGGTGCTCGGCCGCATGGATCGGGTTGCCGAGATCGCCCACTTCATGGCCGACACCCGCTCGGTGCTCTTCCTCGGCCGCAACGTCGGCTTCCCGGTGGCCCTGGAAGGGGCGCTCAAACTCAAGGAGCTCGCCTACATCCACGCCGAGGGGTTCGCCGCCGGCGAACTCAAGCACGGCCCGATCGCCCTCATCGAGCCGGGCCTGCCGGTGTTCGTCATCGTGCCCAGCCCCGACACCCCCCACGAACTCCACAAGAAGGTCGTCTCCAACATCCAGGAGATCCGGGCTCGGGGGGCGCGCACCCTGGTCATCGCCCATGACGGCGACGAGGATGTCGTGCCGTTCGCCAGCGAGATCATCCGCATCCCGCAGTGTTCCCCGCTGCTCGCGCCGCTGCTCTCGATCGTGCCGCTGCAGGTGTTTGCGTTGCACCTGTCGACGGCCAAGGGCCTCGACGTCGACCAGCCGCGCAACCTGGCCAAGTCCGTCACCGTCGAGTGATCCGCGACGGCGCAGGGGCCTGCTGATGATCGTCGGAGTCGGCATCGACGTCGTCGACATCGCGCGCTTCGGGGCGACCTTGGAGCGCACGCCGGCCCTGCGCGAGCGGCTCTTCACGCCGGAGGAGCGGGCGCTGCCGCTGCAGTCGCTCGCGGCGCGGTTTGCCGCCAAGGAAGCGGCCGCGAAGGCGCTGGGTTCACCCGGGGGGATGGATTGGCAGGACGCGACCATCTCGCGTCCCCACGGTCAGCCGCCGGTGCTGCACATCACCGGGTCGGTCGCGGCCGTCGCCGCCCGCCTGGGCGTGGCCCGCCTCCACCTGTCGTTGTCCCACGATGCCGGGGTCGCCTCGGCCGTCGTCATCGCGGAGTCGTCACAAATTGCCCCCCACGAGTCGGAGGTGTCGTCGTGATCGAAGCCTGGTCCGTTGCGCAGGTGTATGCCGCGGAGGCCGCCTTGATGGCCGAACTTGCCGAGGGCGAGTTGATGGCCCGGGCGGTCGAGGGGCTGATCGAGGTCGCCTCGGTGCGCCTCGAGCACCAGGGTGGCCACACGGTCGTCGCGCTCGTCGGGCCGGGCAACAACGGTGCGGACGCGCTGTTCGCCACGGCCGGGTTGGCCGTCACCGGGTTCGCCTGCGCGGCCGTATGCCGTCCCGGCTACGTGCACGCGGGTGCCCGGGCGGCGGCGTTGGACGCCGGGGTGGTGCTCATCGAGGACCCCGACGACGCGCTCGACGCGATCGGGGAAGCCGACCTCGTGCTCGACGGCATACTCGGGATCGGGGGCCGGGCCCCGCTGCCGGGGTGGGCGCGCGGGTGGGTGGCGGCCATCTCCGACGACGCCTACGTCATTGCCGTCGACACCCCGAGCGGGCACGATCCCGACGGTGGCGCGGTCGACCCCGACGGGGTGTGGGCCGACGAGACGGTGACGTTTTCGCTGGTCAAGGCCGGTCATGTGCTGCCACCGACGGAAGCGGCCGCGGGTCTGCTCACGGTGGTCGATATCGGGTTGACCGACCCGGAGACGCCGGTGGTGCGCCGGCTCACCCGCGACGACCTGCCGGCGATCTGGCCGGTGCCCGGGGCGCGCGACGACAAGTACTCGCGCGGGGTGCTCGGTGTGGTCGCCGGGAGTGAGCGCTACCCGGGGGCCGCGGTGCTGACGACGACTGCTGCGGTCGAGGTCGGGGTGGGCATGGTGCGTTACGTCGGGCCGGCCACGCCCCGTGGGCTGGTGCTTTCGGCGGTGCCCGAGGTGGTGCTCGGCGAGGGCCGGGTGCAGGCGTGGGTCGTCGGGCCCGGGCTCGACGCAGCGAGCGACGACCCGGGCGATGCCTCGCAACTCGCCGCGGCGCGCTCGGTGTTGGCCGAGCCGGTGCCCTGCGTCGTCGACGCCGGCGGGCTCGATCTGCTCGATGCGGAGGTGTTGGCGGCGCGGGCGGCATCGGGGACGCTCCTGACGCCGCACGCGGGGGAGTGCGCCCGGCTGCTGGGCCGCCTCACCGGGGAATCGGTGACGCGCGCGGAGGTGGAGGCCGCCCCGGTGTCGTATGCCGCGCGCCTCGCCGAGGTGACGGGTGCGGTCGTGCTCCTCAAGGGTTCGACCACCCTGGTGGCCTCGCCGGGGGGTGCCGAGCCGCTGTATTCCCAGCAGGATGCGCCGGCGTGGCTGGCCACGGCGGGCGCGGGCGATGTCTTGGCTGGCGTACTCGGGGCGCTGGTGGCGGCGGGTATGCCGCTGGCGCGGGCCGGCGCCCTGGGAGCCCTCGTCCACGGCGTCGCCGCCGAACGTGCCAACCCCCGCGGCCCGGTGCGCGCGCTCGCAGTGGCCCAGGCGTTGCCGGGTGTGATCGCTGAGGCCCTCCGCCGCGGCGGCGACTGAGCGGGCCCTTTGATACGGCGAGACGGCGCCGGATGAGCGGGCCGCGGCACCAATTGACCGCCCTGTCACCGCGCGATGGTGTCGAGTGGGCGCGTCGCGGCACGTGGTGCGACCTGCCGTGCGGATGGTGTGGTGACCACCCCACCTCGTGCAGGGGAGCCTGTCCGAGCAGGACTGCAGACCCGGGAATCTTCGCGTCCAGGGGCATCGAGCAGGTCGAAAGTACGCAACTCGCCGTCTGGGCGGACTCGACACGGCGAGTCTCGTACTTTCGACTGTCCCGCGGGCTTCCAGGCCCGCGGATGCAGACCCCCTGCCGCGGCACGTGGTGCGACCTCCCCTGCGGAAGGTGTGGTGACCACCCCATCTCGTGCAGGGGAGCCTGCCCGGGGACCGTGCCAAGCCACCTGGTGCGACCTCCCCTGCGGAAGGTGTGGTGATCACCCCATCTCGTGCAGGGGAGCCTGCACGAGCAGGGCTGCAGACCCGGGAATCTTCGCGTCCAGGGGCATCGAGCAGGTCGAAAGTACGCAACTCGCCGTCTGGGCGCGCTCGATACGGCGAGTCTCGTACTTTCGACTGTCCCGCGGACCCACAGACCCGCGGATGCAGACCCCCTGCCGCGGCACGTGGTGTGACCTCCCCTGCGGAAGGTGTGGTGATCACCCCACCTCGTGCAAGGGAGCCTGCCCGGGGACCGTGCGAAGCCACCTGGTGCGACCTCCCCTGCGGAAGGTGTGGTGATCGCCCCATCACGTGCAGGGGAGCCTGTCCGGGGACCGTGCCAAGCCACCCGGTGCGACCTACCCTGCGGAAGGTGTGGTGATCGCCCCGCCTCGTGCAGGGGAGCCTGTCCGAGCAGGGCTGCAGACCCGGGAATCTTCGCGTCCAGGGGCATCAAGCACATCGAAAGTACGCAACTCGCCGTCTGGGCGGACTCGATACGGCGAGTCTCGTACTTTCGACTGTCCCGCGGACCCACAGACCCGCGGATACGGACCCGCGAGCGCGTGGCCGGCTGCGCCGCGACGGCACCCAAGTTACCCACGGGTAACCCCTGCGGACTCCTCTCGGTTGCCCCGAACTAGACTGAGGCGGCTATGACACCATCCCCGAACCCCAGCCCGAGCATGCCCCCCGACGGTGCCTCGGCCTGGGTCGAGATCGATCTCGACGCCATCAGCCACAACGTCGCCACCCTCCGCGACCGGGTCGGACCCGCCGAGGTCATGGCCGTCGTCAAGGCCGACGGGTACGGGCACGGCCTGATCCCCTCGGCCCGCGCGGCCCTCGCCGGCGGCGCCACCTGGCTCGCCGTCGCCCAACTCGCCGAGGCCATCGAGGTCCGCGAGGCCGGCATCGACGCCCCCCTGCTCGCCTGGATCTACCCCCCGGGCGCCGACCTCGCCACCGCCATTGGCCACGACATCGACCTCGGCATCGGCAGCATCGCGCACCTACGCCTGGTCACCGACGCCGCCCGCGCCACCGGGCGCACCGCCCGCGTCCAGCTCAAGGTCGACACCGGCCTAGGCCGCGGCGGCACCCTCGAGGACTTCCCCGAGGTCGTCGAGGCCCTCGGGGCCGCCATCGCCGAGGGCGCAGTCACTCTCACCGGCACCTTCTCGCACTTCGCCTGGGCCGACGCCCCCGAACACCCCACCGTCCGCGCCCAACAGGAACGATTCGCGCACGCGCTCGCCCACCTCGAGCGACGCGGCATACACCCGGGGCTGCGGCACCTCGCCAACTCCGCCGCCACCCTCACCAACCCCAGCGCGCACTTCGACCTGGTCCGCCCGGGCCTGGCCTGCTACGGCCTCTCGCCCGTGCCCGACCTCGCCGGACCCGCCGACTTCGGCCTGCGCCCCGCGATGTCCGTGCGCGCCCGCCTCACCCTCGTCAAGGCCGCGCGCGCCGGTCAGGGTGTGAGTTACGGCCACGAATACACGACCGACCGCGACACGATCCTTGGCGTCGTCCCCATCGGGTATGCCGATGGCGTGCCCCGCGCGGCGAGCAGCCGCGGGCCGCTCACGGTCGGTGGCGCGCGGCATACGGTCGCCGGGCGCGTCTGCATGGATCAGGTCGTCGTCGACCTCGGCCCGACGTATGCCGGGGGCGCCGGTGACGTCGTCACCCTCCTTGGTCGGGCCGACCGGGGCGAACCCACCGCCCAGGACTGGGCAGGGGCTGCGGAGACCATCAGCTACGAGATCGTCACGAGAATGGGCCCGCGGTTGCCGCGGGTGCTGATCGGAGGCACGTCATGAGCGAGCGTTTGCAGGGCGCCGGCACCAGCGGTGTCGGTGGCGCGGTGGCGGCGGCCACCCTGGCCGCGGCCGGGGCGGCGGCGGCAGCGGGCGTCGTCGCCGTCGAACGCGCCGCGCACCAGCGGCGCCAGTTGAGCGGCCTGGACCGCCAGGAGGGCTTCGAGCGGTCCGGATTCGAGCAAACCCCCGACGAGGTCTACTCGGTCGTGGCCACCGACGGCATCCGGTTGCACGTCGAGGTCGACCACCCGCGAGGGGGCGGGGTGCGTATGCCGTTGGGCTCGGTCCCCGCGGCCGGCGCGGCATCCGCTGTCGGCGCGGCAACGGGCACGGGGGCGGGCGCGGTCGGCGGCGCGGCACCTGCGGCGCTCGCGGCCAACGGTGACCAGGCAAGCTCGGCCGGCGGCGCGGCATACGGGATCGGGACGGGAGCGCCGAACGAGCCGTTGCCGACCGTCGTCTTCTCCCACGGGTTCACGCTCTCGCGCAAGTCGTGGGTTTTCGAGCGGCGGGCGCTCGCGCAGGCCGGCTACCGGGTCGTCGTGTGGGATCAGCGCGGGCACGGCAAGTCCGACCCGAGTGACGACGCCCACGCGACCATCGAACAGCTCGGCCACGACCTCAACTCCGTTATTGCGGCCGTCGCACCGCAGGGCGACCTCGTCCTCGTTGGGCATTCGATGGGCGGGATGACCATCATGTCGCTCGCCCATCACCACCCCGAGGTGGTGCGTGAGCGGGCCGTGGCTGTCGGGTTCGTCGCGACCAGCCCCGGTGGCAAGGGCCTGACCGACCTCGACTTCGGTCCGCTCGTCGGGCAGATCCTCGGGCGGGTGGGGCCCAAACTGCTCCACCGGTTGGGCCGCTACAACGTCTCGCTGCTGCGGCTGCGACGCTTCGGGCGCAACGTCGAGGATGTGCTGGTGCAGCACTACAGCTACGACTCGCCGGTGAGCCAGGAGTTGGTGCGGTTCACGGGCGACATGATCTTCGAGACGACCTTCACGACGATGAGCCAGTTCCTCACGGCCATCGAGGCGCTCAATGAGGCGGCCGCGCTGGAGGTGTTCCGCGGCATCGAGACGCTCGTCATCAACGGGCGCGGCGACCTGCTCACCCCGCCGCCGCACAGTGAGGAAATCCTGCGCCGCATCCCCGGGGCCGAACATGTCCTCGTCGAGGAGGCCGGGCACCTCATCATGCTCGAGCACCCCGAACTGGTCAGCCAGCAACTCCTCATGCTCATCGAGCGGGCGCTGCGGGCCCGCACCGACCGGGTGGCCGTCGACCGCAAGCCCCGGGTGCGCCGGGTCGTCACCGACCTCGCCAAGCGGCGGCGGATCGCGCGGGTGCGCAACCGTTCGGCGCGCCGGCCCCAGCGCAGCAGTGCGTGAGCGCGGCGCGATGAGGTCGGCATGAGTGCGAGCGCGCCACCGCGGGTGCTCGCCACCCCGGAGGACACGCGGGCGTTCGGCGAGGAGTTGGCGGCGTTGTTGCGCGCTGGCGATGTCGTCATCCTCACCGGCGACCTCGGGGCGGGTAAGACCACCCTGACGCAGGGGCTCGCCGAGGGGCTGGGGGTGCGTGGGCCGATCACGTCGCCGACGTTCGTCATCGCTCGCGTCCACCCGTCTCTGGTCGGCGGCCCGGCGCTGGTCCATGTCGATGCCTACCGGCTCGGCGGGTTCGACGAACTCGACGATCTCGACCTCGATGCCGACCTCGACGCGTCGATCACCGTCGTCGAATGGGGTCACGGCATGGCCGAGTCCCTGAGCCAGGACATCCTCGAGGTCGTCCTCACCGCCGACCCGGCGACCGAGGTGCGCACGGTGCGCGTCCACGGTCGCGGCCCGCGATGGGAGGGCGCCGCATGATCCTCGCCATCGACACCTCGACATCGGCCCTGTCGGTCGCCCTCGCCCCCGCCCCCGTTCACAATCGACCAATAGGTGGATTGTTGACAGAAGCGACCGGGGACGCCGGCACCGCCCCCGTTCACAATCGACCAATAGGTGGATTGTTGACAGAGGCGACCGGGGACGCCGGCACCGCCCCCGTTCACAATCGACCAATTGGTGGGTTGTGGACAGATTCCTGGTCTGGCGAGGTCGACCCGGCGGGGTTGCGTGGGCGCTCCCGGATCGACCCGCGCGGCCACTCCGAACACCTCGCCCCGCTCATCGCCGCCCTGCTCGCCGACGCCGGCGCCGCCCCGCGCGACCTCTCCGCGGTCATCGTCGGCACTGGCCCGGGCCCCTTCACCGGGCTGCGCGTCGGCATTGTCACCGGACTGACCATGGCGTATGCCGTGGATGTCCCGGTGTTCGGCCTGTGTTCTCTCGACGCGCTCGCCGCCGCATCGGGTATGCCGCCGGGCACCGAGGTGCTTGTCGCCTCCGACGCCCGCCGCAAGGAGGTCTACTGGGCCCGCTATCGCGTGGGTGAACCGGTTCACGGCGACGGCGAGCCGCCAGCACTAGCCCTGTCCCACGTCGAGCGCCTCGACGGGCCGCACGTGGACCGCCCGGCCGACCTGCCCGAGGAGGTGCGCGCCCTCCCCACCGTGGGTCGGGGGCCGCTGCTCTACCCGGACCTGTTCCCACACCCGGTGCCCGGCATCCTCGACGTCGACGCCCGGGCGCTGCTCATCACGGCACTCGCCCGGCACGCCGCCGGTACCGACCTCCCGGTCGAGCCGCTCTACCTGCGCCGTCCCGATGCCCTGACCAGCGCCGAACGGGCCGCCCGATGACCACAGCCCTCACCTTCCGCGAACCGGTCTGGACCGACATCGACACCCTCGTCGCCCTCGACCGCGAGTCGTTCGCGGACGACGCCTGGCCGGCCACCACCTGGTGGGAGGAGTTCGCGCTGCGACCCCGGCGCGACTACGTCGTGGCGGAAACAGCGGACGGTGAGCTCGCGGCATACGGGGGAATCGACCACGGCGGGGACACCGCTGACATCATGACGATCGCGGTGGCGCCGGCGGCACAGGGGCACGGGCTGGGCGCGCGAATCCTGGCCGAGTTGGAGCGGCGGGCCGCAGCGCGCGGCGCGACCGGAGCCCTGCTCGAAGTTCGCGCCGACAACACCGCGGCCCTCGCGCTCTATCGACGGGCCGGCTGGCGGCAGGTGCATGTGCGACGCCGCTACTACCAACCCGGCGACGTCGACGCGCTCATTCTCGCAAAAAGCCTGGGGGAGAAGGGATTGAGCGATGACTGAACCCCTCGTCCTCGGCATCGAAACCTCCTGCGACGAGACCGGCGTCGGCATCGTCCGCGGCACGACCCTGCTCGTCGACGCGATCGCGAGCAGCGTCGACGAACACGCGCGGTTCGGCGGAGTCGTGCCCGAGGTCGCCAGCCGGGCGCACCTGGAGGCGATGATTCCGACGATCCGGCGGGCCTGCGAGCAGGCCGGGGTGGCCCTGACCGACCTCGACGGGATCGCCGTCACCGCCGGGCCCGGGCTGGCCGGCGCGCTCATGGTGGGGGTGGCCTCGGCGAAGGCGCTCGCGCTCTCGCTCGGCCTGCCGATCTACGGGGTCAACCATCTCGCCTCGCACGTCGCCGTCGACATCGTCGAACACGGCCCGCTGCCCGAGCCGACGATGGCGCTGCTCGTCTCCGGGGGGCACTCGTCCCTGCTGCTCGTGCCCGACATCACCCAGGACGTGCGGCCGCTCGGGGCGACCATCGACGACGCGGCGGGGGAGGCCTTCGACAAGGTCGCGCGGGTGTTGGGGTTGCCGTTCCCCGGCGGGCCGCACATCGACCGGGCCGCCCGGGAGGGCTCGATCGTCATCGACTTCCCGCGCGGGCTCACCGGGGGGCGCGACCTGGAGCGGCATCGTTTCGACTTCTCGTTCTCGGGGCTCAAAACGGCGGTGTCGCGCTGGGTCCAGGCCCGCGAGGCGTCCGGGGAACCGGTGCCGGTGGCCGACGTGGCGGCGAGTTTCCAGGAGGCGGTCGTCGACGTGCTGACCCGCAAGGCCATCGACGCCTGCCGCACCCACGGTGCCGAGCACCTCCAGATCGGGGGCGGGGTGGCGGCCAACTCCCGGCTGCGCGCGATGGCCGCGGCCCGCTGCGAGGCCGCCGGCATCGAGTTGCGGGTGCCGCGTCCGGGCCTGTGCACGGACAACGGGGCGATGGTCGCCGCCCTCGGTGCCCAACTGATGGCCAAGGGGCGGTCGGCCTCGCGCCTGGACCTGCCCGCCGACTCCTCGATGCCGGTCACGGCCGTCACCGCTTGACGGGGCCGGTGCTCGGCGTCGCCGGTGCTCGGCGTCGTCGGCGGTCGGCCTCGCCGGTGCTCGGCGGCCCCGTCGAAAGTACGCGACTTGCCGTGTCGACTCGCGCCAGACGGCAAGTTGCGTACTTTCGACTCGTGGACCGGGCCGAGAGCCCTTGCCACAGATCGGGAACGGCGGTTTGACGACCCCCACAAGCGTCCGGTGACGTCACCACCGGTGTCAGCCTGACGGCATACCCTCTTGTGACGACGTCAGAATTGTGTCACCATGGCGTCATGGATCTCACTCCGTATGTCGACGCCGTCCGTACCGATCTCACCTCGCTCGCCGAGGCCGCACCCGAGCCGGCCCGCGACACCGTCGCGCGCCTCGTCACCGCCCTCGACCCCTCCGTGCGCCTGGCCCTGCTCAGCGCGCTCACCGAGGCCGCCGCCGAGATCACGACCCAGGTCCCCAGCGGGTCGGTCGAGGTGCGGTTGCGCGGCCGGGACGCCGAGTTCGTCGTCGACGTGCCGCCGCCGGCTCCCGAGGCGGAGTCCGAGCCGTATGCCGCGGGCTCGCCCGGGGCGTATGCCGCGCCCGCCGCAGTTGGTGCCGACGGTACCGGCCGTGCCGGGGAGGGCGGCGACGATCCGGACGTCGACGAGGGCGACGTCGTGCGGATTACCGTGCGGATCCCCGCCAGTGTGAAGGCGCGGGCCGAGGAGATGGCCGCCGGTACCGGGCGTTCGCTCAACGCATGGATCGTCACCGCCTTGCGCACCGCCACCCGCGATGAGGGCTGGACCGTCGACCTGGCTCAGTTCGCCGGCGACCTGGCTCGGGCTGCGGCCTCGGCCAAGCAGGGCCGCCACATGTCCGGCTGGCTCTAGCCGCCCGACAAGTCCCTGGCCGGCCCACCCCAACGGAACCCACCCGAACCCACCGGAACCCACCCGTCGTGGCCGTCAACAATCGACCAATTGGTCGATTGTTGACACGGGGCCAAGGGCACACCCCCCCACGGGCGTGCACGACCCCCACGGGCACCACCCCCACGGGCACACGCCCCCACTGGAACCCACCAGTCGTGGCCGTCAACAATCGACCAATTGGTCGATTGTTTACACGGGTGGGGCACGGGGGCGCACCACCCCCACGGGCACCACCCCCCCACTGGAACCCACCAGTCGCGGCCGTCAACAATCCACCAATTGGTCGATTGTTTACACGGGTGGGCCACGGGGGCGCACCACCCCCACGGGCACACATTCCACCAACGGCATACCCACCTCAACGGTGCCAACCACGAAAGACCCGACCATGCGGCATACCTTTCCCACCAGCGAACCCGTCCACCTCACCGTCACCGCGAGCGCGGCCCTGACC
>JAKOPT010000117.1 GCA_029778715.1 Actinomycetes bacterium
CAACCAGGCCGTCGGGTCGCGTCGGGTCAGTGTGCGGCCTGCGCCGGATGGGTTGGCGTACCTGTCCGTGGTGGGTCCCCTGGCGGAGGTGGTTGGGGCGTATGCGACGTTACGCCGTGACGCCCAATCGATCATCGGTGGGCAAGACAGTGGTGAGGGTGCGGGTGGGCGTGGGTTGGGGGCGGTGATGACGGACTTGGCGTTACGCCGGTTGTCGGGGCGGGGCGTGGGGGAGGGTCAGCCGGTGATGGTGGACCTGGTCATCACCGACCGGTCCCTGTTCGGGGTTGGTGACCCCACCCGGTCGGTCACCGAACCAGCCAATGTGCCCGGGTACGGCCCGATCCCAGTACCGGCCGCCTGGGCGTGGCTGGCCGACCCGGGCACCCCCGCGAAGATTCGGCGCCTGTTTACGAGTGTGGATGGGCGGGACCTGGTCGCCATGGAATCCCGAACCCGGGCATTCACCGGGGCCCTCGCGGAGATGATCCGGTTACGGGACCAAACCTGTGCCGCACCCTGGTGCGACGCCCCCATCCGCGACATCGACCACACCCACCCGTACCGGCACGGCGGGGCCACCAGTTACGTCAACGGGGAAGGGTTATGCCGGAGGTGCAACGACACCAAAGAACAACCCGGCTGGCACGTCACCCTCCACCAGGAACGCCCCGACACCGGGGTGGACACCACCCGGCGTGCCGGCATCGACCCCGACCACGAAGCGGCTGAGGCTACCCGGCGTGTCACCTGGACTACCCCCACCGGACAGACCCATGCCACGAGTCCGCCGCCGCTGCTCGGACCCGGCTGGCACCCACCCCCAGCATCCCTCGCCGACGAGGAGGCTGACGACGGACCCGGCACCCGCAGCCCCGGCTGGCACGCCACCGGCAACCCCGACCAGGGCGAAGAGGCCGGCGCTACCCGGCGAACCACCTGGACCACCCCCACCGGACAGACCCACACCACGAGCCCACCGGCCCTGCGCGGACCCGACTGGCACTCAGCCCCTCATCTCGCCGACGACCGGCCCCCGCTATCAACCCTCATCGACATCATCTGGACCCCAAACTGCGGCCTAGAGATCCACCTCGACGCCGCCTAGCAACGCCTGCACACGGCATACCCCCCCGGGTGTGACCAGGCGCGGCCATGCGGCACGCGTGAGCACCGTCATCCGCGCGGGAGAGCGCACTCATCATCACGACTGTCCGGGGCCTGCGAATGGCCGTCACCCTGGCGCCTGACCGGGCCCGCGGCATACAGGCTCCTCGCGGGGAACTCGCGATGGCGCCAAGCGAGACGCAGGGCCATTTCGTGCGCCCGGGGCGCCGTCGCCACGTCACCGGCAACCGCAAGCCCGACTCCGCGGGCGGCGCAAGCGATCGAACGGAGTATGCCGTGACCTCGGCCGACAGTGACTCCGCCGACTCCTCGAGGCGCACGGGATCAACCCACCGTCGTCGCCGGCGCCGTAGTCCGCGGGTGACCTATTCGGCGATGGGCCGATCCTGGGGGCCGCCCTGCAGTTCCACGTTGGGCAGGAAGAAGGCCAGGGCGAAACCGAGCACCATGACCGCCGAGCCGAGCAGGAACACCAGGTCCATCGAGTCGGCGAACCCCACGAAGAAGGGCTGAGCCAGACGGGGGTCCAAGTGGGTGAGGAACGAGCTGTCCTGCAGCACGCCCGTCGAGGCGACCGAGGCGCCCGATTGGTGCGCGGCGGCCAACTGATGGGCGAAAGCGGCATTGGCCGGGTCGCGCAGTGCCGCCTGGAAGTCCGCCGTCGGGGCGATCCGGGTGAAGGCCTTCGTGATGTTGTCGCCCACCGTCGAGAACAGGACCGACAAGAACACCGCGGTCCCGATCGTGCCACCGATCTGACGCGAGAAGGTCGCCGTCGACGTGGCCACCCCGATCTGGTGACGCGGGACCGCATTCTGCACGGCAAGGGTCAGCGGCTGGAAATTGAAGCCCAGGCCCACCCCGAACAGGACCATGACGAGCATGGTGCGCCACAGCGGGGTGTCGTATTGGACGTAATGAAACAGGAACAACCCGATCATGATGAAGGCCGAACCGATAACCGGAAACACCTTGTAGCGGCCCGTGCGCGAAATCAACTGACCGCTGATGATCGAGCCGGCCATGATGCCCAAGGTCATGGGCAGCAACTGCAAACCGGCCTCCGTGGGAGTATTTCCGCGCACGATCTGGAGGTAGAGCGGGAGCATAGCGATGCCGCCGAACATGGCAATGCCGACGACGACTCCGGCGAGCGAGGCGATGCCCACCGTTCGGTTGGCGAAGAGTCGCAAAGGCAGAATCGCTTCCTCGCCCATGCGCCATTCCTGCAGGTGGAAGAGCGCGAGGGCGATCCCGCCGACGATGTAGCAGACGACGGCATCCCTTGAGGTCCAGCCCCATTCGCGTCCCTGTTCGGCGACGAGCAGGAGCGGGACGAGGGCGAGGGAGAGGAGCGCGGCGCCGAGCCAGTCGATGCGGTGGTCGAGGCGGTGATGGTTCAGGTGCAGGGTGCGGGCGACGACGACAAAGGCGACAAAACCGATGGGCACATTCACCAGGAAGACCCAGCGCCACCCCGTGATCCCGAGAATGGAGTCGGTGCCGGCCAGCGCCCCACCGATCACCGGGCCGAGCACCGAGGAGGTGCCGAACACCGCCAGGAAATAGCCCTGATATTTCGCCCGGTCCCGCGGCGGCACGATATCACCGACAATTGCCAAAGCGAGCGAGAAAAGACCACCGGCGCCCAGCCCCTGGAAAGCGCGATAAACCGCCAATTGCAGCATCGACGTCGAGAGCGTACACAACAGCGAGCCGACAATGAAGATCGTGATTGCCGAGAGGAAGAACTTCTTCCGCCCGTAAATGTCGGACAGTTTCCCGTAAAGCGGGGTGACGATCGTGGAGGTGATGAGGTATGCCGTGGTGGCCCAGGCCTGGTGTTCCAGACCCTTGAGCTCGTCGGCGATCGTGCGAATGGCGGTGGCGACGATCGTCTGGTCGAGGGCGGCGAGGAACATGCCGAGCATGAGCCCGGTGAGGATGGTGACGATCTGGCGATGGGTGATGCCGACAGCGTTGGTCTCTTCGGCGGGTGCGGCGGTCATGAGAATCCTGAGGTTGAAGTGAAACGGTGAGAGACGGGCGGCGGGGCCGGGTGTGGGCAGCGCCGGGGCGGGCGGCCAACTCTGGAGCGGGCGGGAGCCGGTCAGCTCCCTGTCGTGGGACCAGGTGTCCGACTGGGAAGTTGCCCCCAGTTGGGTCACCGGTCCGCGGGAGGGTCAAGAGTCGGGAATCTCGAGGGCGAGGGTGTGGCTTTCGACGGCGTCGCCGAAGCGGGCCAAGAGGCTGGCGAGCAACTCGCGGTCCGTCTCGGTCCAGTCGGCGAGGAGAGCGTTGATCCAGGCATCGCGGAGGGCGCGTATGTCGCGGAGAAGGGCGCAGCCGTCCTCGGTGAGGGCGAGCACCTGCGCCCGACGGTCCCGAGGATCGGGCTCCTTGCTGACCAGGCCGAGGTCGACCAGCGAACTCACCTGCCGGGATACCGTCGACAATTCCGACTGGAACATCGCCGCCAAGTCCGAGATGCGGCACTGCTCGCGCGCGATCTGGAAGAGCAACGGGTAGGTCAGCGGGTCGACGTCGGGGTGGGGTCGCGGCATCCGGTGTCGCCCGGCGTGCAGCAACTTGACGACCCGGATCACATGGTCGCCCAGGGTGCGCTCGGCAGCGACCTCCTCACCCGGTCTCGGTTCACGACACACGTCTGGTGAAACTTGCACAGCGCAACTATCGCGCAGTTGCTTGCAGCGCGCAAGTGCCGCGCCCCCGCCGCGTGAAGAATCCACCTATTGGTCGATTGTTTACCGATCCGTATGCCGCCGCTGCCCCCTCGCCGCGTAAACAATCCACCTATTGGTCGAATGTTTACCGATCCGTATGCCGCGCGGCGACGCTCGGCCGATCGTCAGGGGGTGACGACGAGCGCCTCCAGTACTCGGGCGGCGACCGCCGCGTCACCGACCACCGTGGGCGCCAACCGCGACACCGGCCACCGACCGGCCACCCGGCGGGTGAACTCGCGCGTCGTCAACCCGATCGTCACCGTCGGCTCCGGACCCTCACTCGCCCCGGGACCCGCGACCGAGCCGCCAACACCCTCAGCGCACGACCCCCCAACGCCCGAGCCCAACGGCATACCCCGCAGTCGACCATCGGGACCGGCAACCATCGTCACCGCATAGTCGACGGCTACCGGACCGGACACCACCAGCCGCACCACATCCCCGGCGGCCAGCCCCGCACCGCGCGCCAACGCCCGCGGCACCCCACTCAGCGCCCTCCCGATCGCCACCGACGCCGCCGCCGGCGCCGTCACCGACGCCACCGCCGCCGGCGCCGTCACCGACGCCGCCGACGCCACCGACGCGGCCGACGCACCCGCAAACCCGCCCGGCACGCCCAGAGCCTCCCGCACATCCTGCTCGTGACACCAGATGTCGAAAACCCGCAGCGTGAGCACCTCCCCCAACGGCGCCGGTCCGAGCGGGCCGAAGGACGGCGTCGAAACCGTCAACGCCGGATCGCGCAGCACCGCCAACCGCCGCTCCACGACCGAACGCAACTGCGCGACCACCTCGTCGACCCCCAACGCGCGGCGCCCCTCGACGAGCATCTCGATGAGGCCCCCGAACTCGCTGCGCACATGCGCGTACCCGCTCACGTCGACCTGCGGGATCGACTCGCCGAGCAGCAAGCCCTCGACGCTGAGCACATGCCGCACCTGATCGAGGACCGTCCAGCCCGGGCAATCGGTCTCCCGCTCGGCCGCCTCGCCCGTCACCGACGAGGCCAACTCGAGCACGGCGCCGGTGGTCGCGGCATACGCCTCGATGAGGCCGGGGAGGTCGGTGGGCGGAGGCGGGGTGATCGTCACACTTGGACAGTACCTACCCTGGTGGTATGCCGTCTGGTGGTATGCCGTCCGCACCCGTCTCCACGCCCCCCAAGGGAGGTGCCCCGCGGGCCACCGGTTCGCCGTCCCAAGCCCCACCCGTCGCCCATCCCTGGAGTGCGCCGATCCTTCTCGGCGTGCTCGCCCTGGCGGCCGTCGTGGGGGCCGCTGCCTACACCGACGCCACCGAACCACTCGCCCTTTCCGACCCCGGCCCGCTCGTGCGTTGGGGACTGCCGCCCGCCCTCGTGGTCGCCCAGGCGGCCTCGGTGGTGACCTTCGGGTTGCTCGCCCTCGCGGCCTTCGTCGTGCCCGAGCGAGCCCACACCAACCGCCGGATCGACGCGACCCGGTGGGCGGCCCTCACCGCGTTCATCTGGGCGCTCGCGTCGGGGGTGGCGGCGCTCTTCACGTTCGCCGACCTCGCCGGGCTGCCGCTCACCGACCCGCACCTGCTGCCGCAGTTCGGCGCCTACGTCTTCTCCCTGGAGGCGACCCGCATCCTCGTCATCTCCTCGGTCCTCGCCATGGTTGTCGCCGTGTGGGGGGCGCTCACCCGCTCCCGCGCGACGATGGCGTGGCTGTTCGTGTTCACCCTCGTCGGCATTGTCATCAACGCCCTGAGTTCCCACACGGGTGGATCGGCGTCCCATGAGGACGTCGTCAACTCGATGGCCTTCCACCTCATCGGGGTGTCCGCGTGGGTGGGCGGCCTGGTCGGGTTGGTCATGCTCCGCCGCCGTCTCGGCCGCGACCTGGGTGTCAGTGTCGCCCGCTACTCGACGGTGGCCCTGTGGGCGTATGCCGCGGTCGCCCTCTCCGGCATGCAACAGGCGATCCTGCGGGTGGGGTCGTGGGCGGCCATGACCTCGCAGTACGGCCTCGTCGTCCTCGCCAAGGTCATCCTCCTCGTCCTGCTCGGCGTCCTGGGCTGGCAGCAGCGCCGGGTCGTCGTCGCCCGCCTCGAGCGCGATCCCAGCGACGGGCGGGCCTTCGGCCGGCTCGCGATCGTCGAAATCGGGCTGATGGCGGTCGCCACCGGGTTCGCGGTCGCCCTGTCCCGCAGTGCCCCTCCGATTCCCGACGCGCTGCCGAACCCGACGGTCGTGCTCTCCCTCACCAGTTATCCCGACCCGGGCCCGATGAGTTCGATCGACTGGTTCACGGCGTGGCGAATCAAC
Organism: Actinomycetes bacterium; assembly: GCA_029778715.1. Lineage (GTDB taxonomy): Bacteria > Actinomycetota > Actinomycetes > Actinomycetales > Dermatophilaceae > Phycicoccus_A. Next base: position 6,166 of record JAKOPT010000117.1, read on the forward strand.
TGGCTGTTCCTCACCATCGCGCTGCTCGCCATGGGTTTGTATGCCGCGGGCGTCATCCGACTGCACCGGCGCGGCGACTCCTGGCCCTGGTCGCGCACGACGTTGTGGATGCTCGGGTGGCTCGTGTGGATCTACTTCACGTGTGGGCCGGCGGAAATCTGGGGCCGGGTGCTCTTCTCGGTCCACATGGTCATGCACATGGGCATCGCGATGCTGCTGCCGCTCTTCCTCGTACCGGGGGCCGCCATCACCTTGGCCATGCGCGCGCTGCCGGCGCGCCACGACAAGACGTGGGGTTGGCGCGAGGTGCTCCTCCAGGTCGTGCACTCCCGGGCGATGCGGGTGTTCGCCAACCCCGTCGTTGCGGCGACGCTCTTCTTCGTCTCGATGGCGATCTTCTACTGGTCCCCGACGTTCAACCTGGCGCTGACCACCCACACCGGGCATCTGCTCATGATGGGGCACTTCGTCCTCACCGGGTTCCTCTTCGTGTGGGTCCTCATCGGCACCGACCCCGGCCCGCCGAAGTGGAGCCCGCTCATGCTCCTCGTCGTGCTGTTTGCGACGATCTCGTTCCACGCCTTCTTCGGGGTCGCATTGACCGACACCCGCGACCTGCTCGCCGGTGACTTCTTCACCCGGATCAATCTGCCGTGGGGCCCGGACCCGCTGACCGATCAGCACGTCGCCGGCATGATCGCCTGGGGCATCGGGGAGGCCCCGACGCTGACCCTTGCCATCGTTGTGGCCGTCCAGTGGATTCGGCGTGACAAGATCGAGACTCGCCGCAAGGATCGCCAGGCCGATCGCGACGGTGATGCCGAGCTCACGGCATACAACGACTATCTGGCGAACTTGGGCGCCCACGACAAGGAGGTCGATCGCTAGTGGCGGTCCTGCGGGTGGCGGTCGTTCAGGTCGGCTACGGCGACGACGAAACGGTCGCGGAGCGGGTCACCCGCGTGAGCGCGTTGGTCCGGGCCACGTATGCCGCCCACCCCGGTCTCGATCTCATCGTGCTGCCCGAGTTGTGGGCGCCGACGGGGTTCGGCTACGACGGGTGGGAGGGCGTTGCCGGGCCCGTCGATGGACCGTTTGCGCAGACCATGGCCGCGTTGGCCGGTGAGTTGGGGGTGCTGTTGCACGCCGGGACCTTCGTCGAGCGGCTCCCCGAGCCGGGCCCGGAGGGCAAGTCGCTCGCCAATACCGCGCTCGTGTGCGGGCCCGACGGGTCGGTTCTCGCGACCTATCGGAAGATGCACCGGTTCGGGTTCGGCGCGGGGGAGCCGGTGCTCATGGAGGCCGGGCGCGGCTGGGTCGTGCTGCCGGTGCCGCTCGGTCCTCACGAGGGCGAGGACGCGAACGCCGCGACCGGCGCCCGCCGAGTCGTCAAGGTGGGCCTGGCCACCTGCTACGACCTGCGCTTTCCCGAGTTGTTCCGGCTCCTCCTCGATGCCGGCGCCGAGGTGTTCGTCGTGCCGGCCGCCTGGCCCGCCGCGCGGGTGGCCCACTGGACCCTGCTCGGGCAGGCCCGCGCGATCGAGAACCAGTGCGTCATGATCCAGTGCAACACCGGTGGCACTCACCGCGATGTGGCCATGGGTGGGCGCAGCCAGGTGGTGGCGGCCACGGGCGAGGTCCTCGGTGAGCTGGCCCACGGTGACGAGGGGGTGCTCGTCGTCGACATCGACCTGGAGACGACGGCGGCATACCGACGCGATTTCCCGGTGCTTTCCGACCGGCGACTCTAGGCGTTGGGTGGCGCGAACGGGGCCGGTGCCGGTCCCGCGAGCGCGGTGAGTGGCCCGGCGCGGGCGTCGAGCGCCGACAACCAGCAAAGGTCTGTGCGCCACACCCCAATACCGGTCATTCGGAGGCGCCGCGCCTCTAGGGTGAGGACATGACCTCCGTCGACGTCACCACCACCTCCGCCTGGGCCGACCTGGCCCGTCTCAACACGGCATACGTACCGGACCTGCGGGGCGCCTTTGCCGAGGACCCGCAGCGGGCGCAACGGTTCACCTTCCGGTGCGGCGACCTGCTCGTCGACCTGTCCAAGAACCTCATCGACGACGACATCCTCGACGCCTTCGTGCGTCTGGGGACCGCGGTCGACATCGCCGGGCGGCGGGAGGCGATGTTCCGCGGCGACCGGATCAACGTCACCGAAGACCGCTCCGTGCTGCACACGGCGCTGCGGCGGCCTCGCAGCGACACATTGTTCGTCGACGGGCGCAATGTCGTCGAGGACGTCCACGCCACCCTCGACCGGGTCTACGAATTCGCCGACAAGGTGCGCTCGGGAGAGTGGCGCGGCAGCACCGGCAAGGAGATCCGCACCGTCGTCAACATCGGCATCGGCGGCTCCGACCTCGGCCCGGTCATGGTCTACGAAGCGCTGTCGGCCTATGTGCATGACCGGATTCGGTGCCGGTTCGTCTCGAACATCGACCCCGCCGATGTCTACGAGAAGACCCGCGACCTCGACCCCGAGACGACCTTGTTCATCGTGGCGAGCAAGACCTTCACCACCTTGGAAACCCTCACCAATGCCCGGATGGCCCGCGACTGGCTGTGGCGGCGGCTCGGTGAGGCCGGGGTCCTCGAGGACTCCGATGAGGCGCGCCGGAATGCGGTGGCCGCGCACTTCGTCGCGGTGTCGACGGCCCTGGACAAGGTCGAGGCGTTCGGTATCGACCCGCACAACGCGTTCGGGTTCTGGGACTGGGTGGGTGGCCGCTATTCGGTCGACTCGGCGATCGGGACGAGCATCGCGGTGGCCATCGGGCGGGAGCGTTTCGCCGAGTTCTTGGCCGGTTTCCACGCCGTCGACGTGCACTTCCAGTTCGAGCCCTATGAGCGCAACGTGCCGATCCTGATGGCGATGCTCAACGTCTGGTACGTCAACTTCTTCAAGTTCGGGGCCCACGCGGTGTTGCCCTACGCGCAAGACCTGCACCGGTTCGCGGCATACCTGCAACAACTGACCATGGAGTCCAACGGCAAGCGGGTCCGGGCCGACGGGTCGCCGGTGACAACCGAGACCGGCGAGGTGTTCTGGGGCGAGCCGGGCACCAACGGGCAGCACGCCTTCTACCAACTGCTCCACCAGGGCACGCGCGTGGTGCCGGCCGATTTCATCGCGGTGGCCACGCCGGCGCACCCGATCCGCGACGGCGAGCAGGACGTCCACGAGTTGTTCCTCGCCAACTTCTTCGCCCAGACCAAGGCGTTGGCGTTCGGCAAGACCGTGGCCGAGGTGCGGGCCGAGGGGGTGCCCGACGCGTTGGTGTCGGCGAAGGTGTTCCCCGGCAACCGGCCCACGACCTCGATCATGGCCCCGGCGCTGTCGCCGTCGGTCGTGGGGCAGTTGATCGCGCTCTACGAACACATCACGTTCGTCCAAGGCATCGTCTGGGGCATCGACTCCTTCGACCAGTGGGGCGTGGAGTTGGGCAAGCAGTTGGCGTTGCAGATTGCGCCGGCGATCGCCGGTGACGAGGCGGCGCTGGCGGCCCAGGACGCCTCGACGCAGGCGTTGATCCGCTACTACCAGGAGCACCGCCAGCGCTGAGCCGGTTTCGGCGCGTTGGTTGAAGCGTCGTGGTCGTGGGGACAACCGCGGCGCTTCAGCCAAGCGCCCGCGGGCCGCTCAGAGGTGGTATGCCGTGGCGTGCTTGGGCTCGTAGATCAAGATCGCGTCGGTGCCCGGCACGGCGACCTCGATGCCGGTGCCCCAACTGAAATCGCGCGGCCCGGTGACGATCTCGCCGCCGCGGGCGCGGATCGTGGCCTCGGCCTCGGCGATGTCCTCGACCATGAGGCTGATCTGGTGGTGCCGAGGGGCGTTGACGACATCGCCGTCGGCGTCGGTGCGGGTGGGGTGGACCCCCAACTCGCTGGGCCCGGTGTCGAAAATGAGCCAGGAGTCGGCGCTCTTGGGGTCGCTGCCCGCCTCGCTGCTGCCCGGGTCGCTGACCCAGGTCAGGTCGAGAACGTCACGGAAGAAGGCTCTGGTCGCCGGTGGGTCATCGCTGTAGATGAGCGTGTGGACAGCCGTTATCATGCGTCTCACCCTAGAGCGGCCGGGGCTGGGGTGGGGGCCGAAGCCGGGGCGGGGGTCGAAGCCGAAGCCGGAGCCGGGGTCGAAGCCGAGGCCGCGTCGATGGCCCGGGTCAGCGGCCCGTAGTGGTCGAGCACCGCGGCCCGATAGGCATCGACATCGCCGGCCTCGAGGGCGTCGAGGATGGCGTCGTGGGCCTCGACGGTGTGCTCGATCTCGGTGTTGGGGGGGAACCCGAGCAGCGGCACCACCTTGGTGTGTACCTCCCAGAAGGCCGCCGCGAGTTCACGCACGAGGACGTTGTCGACCGCCGACAGCAGTCGCGAGTGGAACGCACCGTCCGATTCGGGAAAGGGCAGCCCGGCGGCCGTGCGGGTGCGCATGTCGGCGACCAGGGCACGCAACGTCGGGTCGGGATGGCCGCCGTGCACGCGGCATACCTCGTCGGCAACCCCGAGGTCGAGAGCGATCCGCAGCGACACCACGTCGCGCAGGGTGCGGAAGGACTGGTCGGTGTTGAGGACGCTGCGGAAGATCAGCCCCGACACCAGCGGGGAGAGGGAGAGCTGACCGACGTACGTGCCGTGCCCGTGGCGGACCTCGACGATGTCGAGGGACTGGAGGGTGCGGATGGCCTCCCGGACCGACGAGCGCGAGATCCCCAGTTGCTCGCACAGGGCCGCTTCCGTGGGCATCGGGTCGCCGGGGCGCAACTCGAGATCGAGGATGAGGTCCTCGATCTGGTCGACGGGCGTGCGGCGACGCGGGGCTGATCGGGCCACCGTTCCTCCTTCGCGCTCCACTCGGATTCCTCGTCTGCCGCGGGGTGTGCGGGCCGCGGGCCCGCGCCGCGAACCGCGCGCCGGCGATCCATCATGGCGTGGATCACTGTGGGGTGAGTGTTGACGACGACAGTGTGACACACTAACGTCCCTTTCATCAGACGTCAGACATCTGACATCCCTCGCCCCGAGGGGTGGCGCCCCCCAGCGAAAGGTCGCGCTCAACGATGAACGCCTTGGATTACTCCACCACCCGCCGCGGTTTCGTCGGTCTCGCCGGCGCATTCGGCCTCGCCGCGGGATTCAGCGCGGCCCTCAGTGCCTGCGCCCCCGGCTCCAGCAGCTCCACCGGCTCGACCTCGTCGAAGCCGATCAAGGACGACGGCACCATCATGGGCGCCATCTCCTACGAACTCGGCACCAACGCCTACGACCCGATGACGACGACGGCGGCCCTCACGCTCGCCGTCAACTGGCACACCCTCGAAGGGCTCACCGAGGTCGACCCGGCCACCCGGGAGACGTATGCCGCCCTCGCCGCCGAGTTGCCCAAGACCCCCACCGGGACGACCGCCGAGGTCAAGTTGCGTGCGGGTGCGAAGTTCCACAACGGTGACCCGGTGACGGCCGACGATGTCGTCTACTCCTTCACCCGCGTCCTCGACCCGGCCAACAAGTCGCTCTACGCCTCCTTCATCCCCTTCATCGAGAAGGTCGAGGCCAAGGGCACCGACACCGTCGTCTTCACCCTCAAGTACCCCGCGGGCGTCTTCGCCGACCGGCTCTCGGTCGTCAAGATCGTCCCCAAGAAGGTCGTCACCGCCGACGCCAAGGCCTTCGGGGCCAAGCCCGTGGGCACCGGCCCGTGGAAGATGACCGACAACGGCGCCACGTCGAAGACCATCCAGTTCGAGCGGTTCGCCGACTACAACGGCTCCCGCAAGGCCCGCGCCGCCAAGATGACCTGGCAGATCATCCCCGACCCGGCCACCCGGACCAACGCGCTCCAGTCCAAGAGCGTCCAGGCCATCGACTCGGTCCCCTACCTGTCCATCGACCAGATGAAGGCCTCGGCCAACGTCGAATCGGTGCAGGGCTTCGGGCTCCTCTTCGCGATGTTCAACCAGTCGGCGGGCAACGTCTTCGCCAAGAAGGAGGCCCGCCAGGCCTTCCTCTACGCCATCGACATGGCCAAGGTCATCAGCACCGGCCTGCTCGGTCAGGGCACCGCGGCGACCTGCTTCGTCCAAGAGAGCCACCCGGCATACAAGAAGGCCAAGGTGGTCTACGCGCTCGACGCCGCCAAGGCCAAGAAGCTGTTCGCGGACGCGGGCGTCACCTCGTTCCGGATGCTGTGCACCGACCACGACTGGGTGAAGAAGTGCACCCCGATCATCCAGGAGAGCCTGCAGGCCGCCGGCGTCACCGTCACCTTCGAAGAGAAGAAGTCGGCCGACGTCTACAACACGATCGACGGCAAGCCCGAGGCCTATGACGTCGTCATCGCCCCCGGTGACCCCTCGGTGTTCGGCAACGACGCCGACCTGCTCCTGCGCTGGTGGTATGCCGGCAAGACGTGGACCGAGTCGCGGATGCACTGGGCCGGGACGCCCTCGCACACGCAGGTCCAGCAGCTGCTCGACAAGGGCATCCGGCAGGCGTCCGCGGACGACCGCAAGGCCACCGCGGCCGAGATCTTCGACCTGGTCTCCGACGAGGTGCCCCTCTACCCGCTGTTCCACCGCAAGACCCCCACCGCCTGGGACAAGGACACCCTCGTCGACTTCGCCCCGATCGCCCTGACCGGCCTCAGCTTCCTCAAGGCCGGCTCCACCAAGTAGTCCGGATCCCGGTGGGGAGCGGAAGTCCCGCTCCCCACCGGTCCCCTCGCGGGTTACCCGTATGCCGCGGCGCCGGTCGCGCTCGACGCCGGGCCCGCGGCATACCCCCTCGTGCGTCACCGCCCACACACCGTCGCTTGCGCGGAGAGAGTCCCCATGTCCCATGTGCTCCGACTGATCGGGCGCCGCCTCGCGGCCTTCCCGGTCATGGTCCTCGGGGTGACCTTCCTGGTCTTCTTCGTCATGTCGTTCTCCCCGGCGGATCCCGCGCGGCTGGCCCTGGGGGAGTCCGCCTCCGCCGAGGCCCTGCAGGCCTACCGGGACGCCCACGGACTCGACGAGCCGCTCCTCGTGCGCTACGTCTCCTTCCTCGGCGGCATGCTCCACGGCGACCTCGGCACGACGAGCGGCAACACGCCCGTGACTCAGGTCGTCCTCAAGGCCTTCCCGATCACCCTCCAACTGACCTTCATCGGGCTCTTCCTCGCCGTGACCATCGCCCTGGTCCTCGGGGTCCTCGCCGCGGTCTACCGGGACCGGTGGGTCGACCACACGATCCGGGTGCTGTCGATCGCGGCGCTGGCGACCCCGTCGTTCTGGCTGGCGATCCTGCTCATCCAGTGGCTGGGCACGATCCCCGGCGGTTGGGGTGTCTTCCCCGCGCTCATCCTCCAATGGGTGCCGTTCCGGGCCGACCCGGCGACCTACCTCAACAACATCACCCTCCCGGCGGTGGCCCTGGCCGTGCCGGTCGCCGGATCCCTCACCCGGGTCATCCGCACCGCCATGGTCGAGGAACTCGACAAGGACTACGTCCGCACGGCGATCGGCGGCGGCATACCCCGCGGTCAGGTCATCGCCCGCAACGTCTTGCGCAACGCCCTCATCACCCCGATCACCGTCCTGGGGTTGCGCGTCGGTTACCTCATGGGCGGCGCGGTCATCATCGAGATCATCTTCAACATCCAGGCGATGGGCCAGCTCATCCTCGATGGGGTGACCCGCAACGACGTCTACCTCGTCCAGGGCGTCACCTTGACGGTGGCCATCGCCTTCATCGTCGTCAACATCGTCGTCGACCTGCTCTACGTGCTGGTCAACCCACGGATCAGGAGCATCTGAGATGTTGCGCTCCCGCCTCACCCACCGCCTCGAAGGAGCCCCCGGGTCCCGGCTCGGTGCCGTCCGCGACCTGCCGCTGGCCAGCAAGATCGCCCTGACCTTCCTCGTCGTCCTCGGTGCCGTCGCCGTGTTCGCCCCGCTCGTCACCTCGGTGTCGCCGCTGGCCACCGGCACCCCGGTCCAGGCACCCAGCGGCGAGCACTGGTTCGGCACCGACGCCATCGGGCGCGACATCTACGCCCGGGTCGTCTACGGGGCCCGGACCTCGTTGCTCATCGGGTTGTGCGCGACCGGCACCGCGCTCGTCGTCGCCGCGGTCCTCGGGTCGGTCGCGGCGACCGCCGGCAAGGTCGTGTCCGAGGTGCTCATGCGCCTCCTCGACATCGTCATGAGCTTCCCCGGGATCGCCCTGGCCGCGGTGTTCGTCGCCGTGTTCGGCAACTCGGTTCCGGTCCTCGTCTTCGCCATCGGCTTCCTTTACATCCCCCAGCTCTCCCGGGTCGTGCGCGCCAACGTCCTCACCCAGTTCGGGGAGGACTACGTCGCCGCCTCGCGGGTCATGGGGGCCCGCACGCCGTGGATCCTGTTCAAACACGTGGCCCGCAACTGCCTGGCCCCGATCATGGTCTTCGCGACCGTCCTCGTCGCCGACGCCATCGTCTTCGAGGCTTCCCTGTCGTTCATCAACGCCGGGGTCAAACCGCCGAACCCCTCGTGGGGCAACATCCTCGCCGACGGCAAGCAGGTGCTCCTCTCGGGCTACTGGTGGCCCACCTTCTTCCCCGGCCTGATGATCCTCGTCACCGTGCTCAGCCTCAACGTCCTCGCCGAAGGCCTGACCGACACCCTCGCCTCACCGCGGGTGAAGTCGAGCGTCGACGTCGAGGCCGACGAGGCGGCCGTCCACTCCGGCGCCGCGGCGCCCACCGCCGGCGCGGGCAGCACCGCGACCGTCCTCGGGTCGGTCGACCCCGAGGAGGCCAACCGGCTCCTCGAAGGCAGCCTCGCCGCCTTGGCCGTCAAGGAACGCGAGAGCGACCGGCGCCTGACCTACGACGGGGATGCCGCGCCGCTGCTCGTCGTCGAGGACCTGTCCATCGCCTTCCCCCAGGCCCACGGCGACGTCGACATCGTCGACCGGGTGAGTTTCTCGGTCCGGCCCGGGGAGACCCTCGGCCTCGTCGGCGAGTCCGGGTGCGGCAAGTCGATCACGACCCTGGCGATCATGGGTCTGCTGCCGCCCACGGCCCGGATCACCGGTTCGATCAGGTTCGACGGTCAGGAGGTGCTCTCCTTGACCCCCAAGCAGCACAACGCGCTGCGCGGGCACGACATGGCGATGATCTACCAGGACGCGCTCTCCTCGCTGAACCCCTCGATGCTCGTCTCGACCCAGCTGGAGCAGTTGATCCGGCGCGGGGGCAAGCGCACCGCCGCCGACCTGCTCGACCTCGTCGGCCTCGACCCGGTGCGCACCCTCAAGTCCTATCCCCACGAACTCTCCGGCGGTCAGCGCCAACGGGTCCTCATCGCCATGGCCCTGACCCGCAACCCCCGCCTCGTCATCGCCGACGAGCCGACGACCGCCCTTGACGTCACCGTCCAGCAACAGGTCGTCGACCTCCTCGGGGACCTGCGCGCCGAGATCGGGTTCGCGACGATCTTCGTCACCCACGACCTCGCCCTCGTCGCCCAACTCGCCCACAACATCACCGTCATGTATGCCGGCCAGGTCGTCGAACAGGGTCGCACCCGTGACCTGCTCACCGATCCCCGCCACGAATACACCCGGGGGCTGCTCGGCGCCGTGCTCTCCATCGAGGGCCGCGCCACCCGACTGCACCAGGTGCCCGGCACCGTGCCCTCGCCCCGCGACTTCGTCGCCGGCGACCGGTTCGCGCCGCGCTCGGCATACCGCGACATCGGCAGCGACGAACGGCCCACCCTCCGCACGGTCCCCGGCACCACTCACCGGTATGCCGCGACCACCGCCCTCGAGGCCGCCCTCGCCGCCTCCGCCCCCTCGGGAGACCCGCGATGAACCCCGCGTCGACCACCCCGCTGACCACCGCGCCCGACCCCAGCGCCACCGGCGTCCCGGTCCTCGAACTCAAGAACATCGAGGTCACCTTCAAGGCGCGCACCGGCAAACTGTTCCGCCCCGACCTCGTCCACGCCGTCCGCGGGGTCTCGGTGAGCGTGCCCAAGGGCAAGGTCCTCGGCCTCGTCGGCGAATCCGGGTGCGGCAAGTCCACCCTCGCGCGGGTCATGGTCGGCCTGCAGCCGCCCACCGCCGGTGAGGTCCTCTTCCGAGGCCGGGCGCTGCGGCATACCCGGGCCGGCCGGCGGGAACTGGGCCGGGCCGTGTCGGTCGTCTTCCAGGACCCCGCGACCGCCCTCAACCCGCGGATGGTCGTGCGCGACCAACTCCTCGACCCGCTGCGCGTCCACGGCATCGGCGACCAGCGCTCCCGGTTGGCGACGGTGCGCGAGACCCTCCACCTCGTCGGATTACCCCAGTCGGCCCTGGAGGTGCTGCCGCGCCAGATCTCCGGCGGCCAGCGCCAACGGGTGGCGATCGCCCGGGCCCTCATCCTCCAGCCCGACCTCATCGTCGCCGACGAGCCGACCTCCGCGCTCGACGTGTCGGTGCGGGCCCAGGTGCTCAACCTGCTCATGGACCTCAAGATGGAACTGGGCTTGGGCCTGGTCTTCATCTCCCACGACATCAACACGGTGCGGTACGTCTCGGACCAGATCGTCGTCATGTATGCCGGGCGGGCCGTCGAGACCGGCACCGCTGAGGAGATCTTCACCCGCCCGCGGGAGGACTACACCAAGACCCTGCTCGCCGCGACGCCCTCGCTGCTGTGACCGGCCGGCGCCGCGACCCGAGTCGCCTGGCGCCCCCGCCCGCGCCGTTTCCTTGTCCGCCCTCGAAGGAGCCCGTTATGTATGCCGCCCCCGCCACCGCCCCCGGAGCGCTCACCGGCGTCATCCCACCCCTGATGACCCCGCTGACTGTCGACGGAGAACTCGACGTGGCGTCGTTGGAGCGCCTGGTGGCCCGCCACCTCGATGCCGGCGTGGACGGGCTGTTTGCGCTGGGTTCCAGCGGCGAGGTCGCCTTCTTCGATGACCGGATGCGCGAGCGGGTCCTCGATCAGGTCGTCGGGATCGTCGCCGGTCAGGTGCCGGTCTTGGCCGGGGCCATCGACATGCAGACGCACCGGGTGCTCGCCCACGCGCGGGCGGCGACCAAACTGGGGGTGGCCGGAGTGGTGGCCACCGCGCCGTTCTACGCGATCACCGGGCCGCAGGAAATCGACACCCACTTCCGCACCCTGGCCGCCGCCCTCGACGTGCCCCTGTGGGCCTACGACCTGCCCATTTGCGTCCACACCAAACTGACCGTCGAGCAGTTGGTGACGTGGGGCGCCGACGGGGTCATCGCCGGGGTCAAGGACTCCTCCGGGGACGACGTCTCCTTCCGGCGCCTGGTGCGGGCGAGTGCGGCGGCGGGCACCGGGATGGCGTTGCTCACCGGTCACGAGGTCGTCGTCGACGGGTCCTACCTCGCCGGGGCGCACGGGGCGGTGCCGGGTCTGGCCAACGTCGACCCGGCCGGCTATGTCCGCCTCGACCGGGCGGCGCGCGCCGGCGACTGGGACCTGGTGCGGCGCGAGCAGGAGCGGCTCGCGGCCCTTTTCGAGATCGTCTACGTGCCCCGCGGCAAGGTCGGTCCGGCCGCCGGGGTGGGGGCCTTCAAGACGGCCCTGCGTGAACTCGGGGTGATCGCCACGAACGTCATGTCCACCCCGATGCCGGCTCTCGACGACACCGAGGCCGCTGGCATCGCGGCGATCCTCGAGGGCGTGGGCCTGCGGTGAGCATCCTCACCCTCGACATCGGCGGCACCAAGATCGCGGCTGCCCTCGTGAGCGACGGCGTGGTCAGCAGCCGCGAGACCGTGCCGACGCCGGCGCGCGAGGGCGCCGACGCCGTGCTCGGGCGCGCCGCCGTGCTCGCCCGGAGCGTATGCCGCGACGCCGGCCCCGCGGACCCGGTGACCGCCCTCGGGGTCTCGTGCGCCGGGGTCGTCGACAGCGAGCGCGGGGTCGTCGTGGCCGCGACCGACCTCATCGCCGGCTGGGCGGGCACGGCCGTCGCCGACCGGCTCGCGGGCGCCTTCGGGGTGCCCGCGTGGTGTCTCAACGACGTTCATGCCCACGCGCTCGGGGAGGCCCGCCACGGGGCCGGGCGGCATACCGGCTCGATGCTCTTGGTCGCGATCGGCACCGGCATCGGCGGGGCCCACGTGCTCGACGGGTCGGTCGTCGCGGGCGCCCACCACGCGGCCGGGCATGTCGGGCACGTCCACGTCGCCCTGGCCGGCGACCGCCGGTGCTCGTGCGGGAGGCGCGGGCACCTCGAGGCGATCGGGTCGGGCAGCGCCATGCTCACGGCCTACCGGGAGCACGGGGGAGTGGCCGCCGACGGGGCCGACCTCGACGCCGCGGCGGCACTCGCCGGGCCCCCGGGCGAGGCGGCGCGCGCCGTCCTCGCGACCGCCGGGCGGGCCAGCGGGATCGCTATCGGCTCCTTGCTCAACGTCCTCGACCCGGAGGTGGTCGTGTTGTCCGGTGGTGTCGTGGGCGCGGGTGCCCCGTGGCTGGAGCCGCTGCGTGCCGGGGTGCGGGAGAGCGCCCTCGACGCCCTGGCCGATACCCCGGTCGTCCTCGCGCAGACCGGGGCGGATGCGCCGCACCTGGGTGCGGCGGCCTTCGTCCGGGAACGGACGGGTGCCGGCGGTACCGGGTCCTCGGGAGCGCCCGCGATGCGGGCCTCGGCCGTGGAGGAGGGGCGATGAGTGGGGTCCTGACCCGGCTCGCCGGCGGGCTGGTCGTCTCGTGCCAGGCCTACCCGGGTGAGCCGATGCGGCATACCGAAACGATGACCCGGGTGGCGCGGGCCGTCGTCGCCGGGGGCGCGGTGGGGGTGCGGGCCCAAGGCCTGGCCGACCTGCACGCCATGCGCCCGCTGCTTCGGGTGCCGATCATCGGGCTGTGGAAGGACGGCGCGACCGGGGTCTACATCACCCCGAGCGTGGCCCACGCGGTGGCCGTCGCGCGGACCGGCGCCGACATCGTCGCCATCGACGGCACGCTGCGGCCCCGGCCGGACGGCTCGCGGTTCGCCGATGCCTGCGCGGCCGTGCACGCCGAGGGCGCCCTGGTCATGGCCGACTGCGCGAGCGTCGCCGACGCGGTGGCAGCGGCAGCGGCGGGGGCCGACGTCGTGGGGACCACCCTGGCCGGGTACACCCCGGACCGGCGCCGCACCCCCGGGCCCGACCTCGAGTTGGTCACCGCCCTCGTCGAGGCGGTCGACGTCCCGGTCATTGCCGAGGGCCGCATCCACACCCCGGCGGACGCGGTCGCCGCACTCGCCGCCGGGGCGTATGCCGTCGTCGTCGGCACCGCCATCACCCACCCGACGTCGATCACGTCCTGGTTCGCCGCGGCCGTGCGGGGTAAGGAGGCCTGACATGGAAGTCGTCATCGCGCCCACCGGCGAGGTCGGCCGTCTCGGTGCCGACGCCGTCACCCAGCTGCTCGCGGGCCGTCCCGCAGCCGTCCTCGGCTTAGCGACCGGGTCGAGCCCGCTGTCGACGTATGCCGAGTTGATCCGCCGGCACCGCGCGGAAGGGTTGTCGTTCGCGCAGGTCACGGCGTTCACCCTCGACGAGTACGTCGGGCTGGCGGCCGACCACCCGCAGCGGTACCGCAACGTCATCGCCACCGAGTTCACCGACCACGTCGACCTCGATCCGGCAGCGGTCCACGGACCCGACGGGCTGGCCGAGGACCTCGTCGCCGCGTGCGCGGCATACGAGGCGGCCTTGACCGCGGCCGGCGGGGTGGACCTGCAGATCCTCGGCATCGGCGCGGACGGGCACATCGCCTTCAACGAGCCAGGGTCCTCGCTGGCATCGCGGACCCGGATCAAGACCTTGACCCCGCAGACCCGGATCGACAACGCGCGCTTCTTCGGCGGGGACGTCGAGGCGGTGCCGGTGCACTGCCTCACCCAGGGGATCGGGACGATCATGGCGGCCCGGCACCTGGTGCTGCTCGCGACCGGGCGCGGCAAGGCCGAGGCGATCCACCAACTGGTCGAGGGGCCGGTGTCGGCGATGTGGCCGGCGAGCGTGTTGCAGTTCCACCCGCACGTGAGCGTCATCGTCGATGAGGCCGCCGCGAGCCGGTTGCAGTTGGGCGCCTACTACCGCGATACCTGGGCCAACAAGCCGGTCTGGCAGGGCTTCTAGCCCGGTTCCCCCGCCGCCGATTCGAGGTAAAAACGCCGCTGGATCCGCGCGCTTATACCTCGAATCGGGGTCAGGGCAGGTCGAGCGCGAGGCGGGGCGAGGTGGTGGCGGCGGGCACGGCATACGACGCCGGTATGCCGGCCACCTCGATCGCCCAGCGCAGGCAGTCCGCGACCGTCGAGGTGCTCCCGGCGATGGCGCCGGCGTGACCGTCGGGGTCGACGATGCGCGCCGTGCCGCCGGCCACCCGCACCGGCAAGGTGCCCAGCATGTAGTCGCCGTCGCCGAGTCCGGTCGCCGCCATCGCATCCGAGATGAGCACGACATGCCCCTGCGGCACCGTGTCGAACACCAACTGGACCACCTCGGGTGCGACGTGGACGCCGTCGGCAATGAGTTCGACGACCGCCTCGCCCCGGGCGGCCGCGGCGAGGGCAGCGGCGGCCGGGCCCCCGTCGCGGTGGTGGAAGGCCGGCATACCGTTGAACAGGTGCGTGACGAGCGCGGGGCGACCGGTGGCCTCGGCGACGGCCGCGAGCGCGGCGCGCACCTGGGCGGCGCTGGCCGCGGTGTGCCCGACCGCGGGGTGGACGCCCAGGCGCGCCAAGGTGGCGATGAGGCGGTCGGCGCCGGGGAGTTCGGGGGCGAAGGTGAGTTGGCGGATGGCGCGCGGGGCACCGAGGTCGGCGGCGACGGCGGCGAGGTGCTCGACCAGAGCGGGGTCCGGGTGGCGCAGCGCGGCCGGGTCGTGCGCGCCTCGGCACGCCGGGGCGAGGAACGGCCCCTCGAGGTGGATCCCGGCGAGTGTCCCGTCGGCGACGAGGGGGGCCAGGGTGGCGACCTGCCGTTCGAGGGTGGCCGGCGGGCCTGAGACCAGGCTCGCGACGATCTGGCGTATGCCGCGCTGCCGCAGGTAGTTCGCGGCCTCCCGTGAGCCCTGGTCGGTGTCCCCGAACGCGTGGCCCACGGCTCCGTGACAGTGGATGTCGACAAGTTCGGGGGGGGTCGGCGCGGTGGCAGCGGGCATGACTCAAGGCTAGTCGGGCCCGGATGTCCGGGAACCGCGCGTTGGGCGGTGGAGGCGCCTCGGCGCAAGGGGAGGGGCGCTGTGCGTGGGAGACACTTGGCCCATGACCGCTGGTTCGCTCACTGATCGCCTGGTTGAGGCGGTGCTCGCCGACCCCGTGTGCGCCGGAATCCTCGGCCGGCTGCCCGCTCTTGGGCTGCCGGACTGGTGGCTCACCGCGGGTGCGGTGTTCCAGAACGTGTGGAACAGCCTCTCGGGCCGACCCCCGGGAGAGGGGATCAAGGACTACGACGTCTTCTACTGTGACGGCGACGACCTGTCCTGGGAGGCAGAGGATCGGGTGATCCGGGAGGTAACCAGCGTGTGCGCGGACTTGGACGCGACCATTGAGGTGCGCAATCAGGCGCGAGTCCACCTGTGGTACGAGGCGAAGTTCGGCGTCGCGGCCGCGCCCTTCGTCAGCGCCAGGGATGCGATCGACGCGTTCGCCGCGACCACCTGCTGTGTCGGAGTGACCGCACGTGATGGCCAACTGACCGTCTATGCACCCCACGGACTGACGGACGTGTTCGAGATGCGGCTGCGGCCCAATCCGCGGCTGGCGCCGCGCGCGGTGTACGAGGCCAAGGCGGCCGACTATCAACGCCGATGGCCTGCGGTGAGCGCTGATCCTTGGCCTCTTGAAGTGGCCGAACTGCGGGCCCGCCGCGAGCACCTGCCGGCCGTGGACAGTGCTGGGCTGCGTGCCGATCTCGATGCGCTCGTGGACCCGCGGGTCTGACGCGCCGATCAAGGCCTTGAGTCCTGAGCGCGGCATACCGGCTCTTGGGTATGCCGCGGACCTCCGCCCGGCTAGAAGCGCAGGTCGCGCGGGTCGAGGCGGGTCAATCCGGGCGCGGCATCGAAGTCGGGATCGGGGCTGACGAACTCGGTGAAGCCTGCCCGCACGGCCGTCACGGCATGCACGGCGTCACGCCCCCGCAACTGGCCGCGTCCGACAACGTCGGCGGCGGCGCGCAGGATGTCGTCGTCGAACGGGTGCCACACCACTCCGCCATCGAGCAACGCGAACTCGCGAGCCGTCCGCCCGGGATCGCCGGTGCGGCGCAGACGGTGGAACAAGAACTCCTGCCCACCCTCGACGCTGAGGTGGAGGCGAGCTAGGCCGGCACTTCCCGCCGCCAGCACCGCCCGGCAGGCGTCGCGGAGAGGGCTGGCCGCTCCGAAAGCCACGATGGGCACGGAGGAGTCGAGAAACAGCGGTCTCACGACGGCATACCCCGGGCCAGTTTGGCGTCCAGCCACTCGGCATACGCCGCCTTGAGGTCCGCCGCCGACTCGGGGCCCGCTGCCTGCGCGCTGTCGGGCACCTCGGTGGCATCGAGGAGCAAGCGCAGCGACGCGGCGCGCTGCGCGTCGCCGTTGTCGGGGAAGCGGTAGTCGATGGCCTCCCGGATCAGCGCGGAGACGCTGCGCCCCGAGCGCGCCGACGCTTCGGCCAGGCGGTCGTAGCGGGCCTGATCGAGAAGCAGTTGGAGGCGACGCTCCAGCACGGACATACACATACAGTAGCATGTGTATGTCCGTGCGGTTCGGTGGCCCAAGTCGGAGCGCAAAACCTCCTACAGGTATGCCGCGAGCCGGGCGCCCATCTCGTCGGCCAACGCCTGCAGGCCCGAGCGGGGCCGCACCATCACCTCGAAGTCGACGATCCGGCCGTCGTCGTCGATCCGGATCATGTCGATGCCCTTGAGTGCCCGGTCGCCGACCCGCGCCGAGAACTCCAGGACGACCGAGCGCGAGTCGTCGGTGACGAAGGTGCGGTGATAGGTGAAGTCCTCGAAGACCTGCACCACGGTCGAGAGGATCAACTCGACCGCCGCCGCCCCCGGGTAGGGCTTGTGCGCCACCGGCGAGCGGAACACCGCATCCGGATGGAGCAGTTCGCGCAGCGTGGTCATGTCACGGGTGGTCACGCAGTGGTGCCACCGCTCCAAGGTGGCGGCGAGCACCGGGTCGGTCGTGGTCATGGACAGTCCTTTCGTATGCCGCGGCCGCCTCAGAGGGCGGCGGCGACCTCGGTGCCCTGCTTGATGGCGCGCTTGGCGTCGAGTTCGGCGGCGACATCGGCGCCCCCGATGAGGTGGACCTCGCCACCGGCGGCCACCAGCGCGTCGTACAACTCGCGCATCGGCTCCTGACCGGTACACAGCACGACCGTGTCGGCCTCGATCACCGTCTGCTTGCCGTTGGCGGTGATGTGGACCCCGAGGTCGTCGATCCGGTCGTAGGTCACGCCGGGCACCATCGTCACCCCGCGCGCCTTGAGCGTGGCCCGGTGGATCCAGCCGGTCGTCTTGCCCAGTCCTGCACCGAGTTTGCTCGCCTTGCGCTGGAGCAGGGCCACCGACCGGGCCGGGGGCTCCAGGTGCGGGGCGACGAGACCGCCGCGCGCGGCATACGTCGTGTCGATGCCCCACTCGGCGTTGAAGACCTCGGGAGCGACCGCTCCGCTCGGCCCGTTCTGGGTGAGGTACTCGGCGACGTCGAAACCGATGCCGCCGGCGCCCAGGAGGACGACCTTGTCGCCCACGGGCACGTGGTCGCGCAACACGTCGAGGTAGGTGACGACCTTGGGGTGGTCCACGCCCTCGACGTCGGGGATGCGCGGGGTGACCCCGGTGGCCAGGACGACGACGTCGAAGTCGGCGAGGTCCTCGGCACCCACGCGGGTGGACAGGCGCAGGTCGACCCCGGTCTCCTCGACCTCCCGACCGAAGTAGCGCAGGGTCTGCGAGAACTCTTCCTTGCCCGGGATCTGGCGGGCCAGGTTGAACTGGCCCCCGATCGCCGCATCGGCCTCGAAGAGGGTCACGGCGTGTCCCCGGCGGGCTGCGGTCGTCGCGCAGGCCAACCCCGCCGGACCGGCGCCGACGACGGCCACCCGCCGCGCCGCGGACTTCTCGGCCACCGGCTCGATGGTGAGGATCGTCTCGTGGCAGGCGCGCGGGTTGACCAGGCACGAGGTCACCAGGCCGGAGAAGGTGTGGTCCAGGCAGGCCTGGTTGCAGCCGATGCAGGTGTTGATCCGATCTGCCTGTCCGGCAGCGGCCTTGGCGACCAGGTCGGGGTCGGCGAGGAACGGGCGGGCCATCGAGACCAGGTCGGCGGACCCGGACGCGAGGACCTCCTCGGCGACCTCGGGGGCGTTGATCCGGTTGGTCGCCACGAGCGGGATCGACACCGAACCCATGAGTTCCTTGGTCACCCAGGCGAACCCGGCGCGCGGCACCGACGTCGCAATCGTGGGGATGCGCGCCTCATGCCAGCCGATGCCGGTGTTGATGATGGTCGCGCCCGCGGCCTCGATGGCCTGGGCCAACTCGCGGACCTCCTCGAGCGTCGAGCCCCCCTCGACGAGGTCGAGCATGGACAGCCGGTAGATGATGATGAACTCGGCCCCGACCCGCTCGCGGGCCCGCCGGACGATCTCGACGGGGAACCGGATGCGTGCGGCATACGAACCGCCCCACTCGTCGGTGCGGTGGTTTGTGCGGGCGGCAATGAACTCGTTGATGAGGTAGCCCTCCGAGCCCATGATCTCGACCCCGTCATAGCCCGCGGCCTGGGCGAGGCCGGCGCAGCGCGCGAAGTCGTCGATGGTCGCCTCGACCTCGGCGCCGGTCAACTCGTGCGGTTGGTGGAAGGCAATGGGCGCCTGCAACGGGCTCGGCGCGACCAGCCCCTCGTGGTAGGCGTAGCGGCCGAAGTGGAGGATCTGCATGGCGATCTTGCCGCCCTCGGCGTGGACCGCGTCGGTCACGAGCCGGTGGTTGGGCACGTCCGCCTCCGACGTCAGCCGCGACCCGCCGGGGAAGGGGCGGCCGGCATCGTTGGGCGCAATCCCGCCGGTGACGATGAGCCCGACCCCGCCGCGAGCCCGCTCGGCGTAGAACGCCGCCATCCGCTCGAACCCGCCCTCGGTCTCCTCGAGCCCGACGTGCATCGAGCCCATGATGACGCGGTTGGCCAAGGTGGTGAAGCCCAGGTCGAGCGGGGCCAGCAGATGGGGGTATGCCGCGGCGCCCGCGCCGCTGTCGTCGGTCGCCGTCGGGTGGCTGGACGTGGGGTCTGTGGGGGCAGGGGTCGCGTGCTCGTATGCCGTCATGCCACCACGGTAGGGCCGGTGCGGGTCACTATGCAACTAGTTGCAATAGGTCGTTGTGCGCGTCACACTGGGAACATGTCGTTGCCGCACGCCCTCCTCACCTCGCTCCTGGAGCGGCCTTCGTCCGGCTACGACTTGGCGCGTCGGTTCGACTCCTCGATGGGGTTCTTCTGGAGGGCCTCTCACCAGCAGATTTACCGCGAGCTTGCCCGGATGGAACAGGCCGGCTGGGTCCGCGTCGACGGTGACAGCGGCAATGCGCGCAAGAAGGTGTATGCCGTCCTCCCGGCTGGGCGTGCCGAGCTCCTGCGCTGGGTGGCTGCGGGTGGCGAAGTCCCGGTCGTGCGTGATCCCTTGCTCATCCGGTTGCGCGCCGACGCGATCCTCGGGCCCCTCGACCTGGCCGACCAACTGCGCGACCGGCTGGCCGACCACGAACGCCGGCTCGCGGCATACGAGGCGATTGCCGACCGCGATTTCGGCGACGGGGACGGCGCGGACCGGACCGCCCGGGTGCGCCGCGCGATCCTCGACGCCGGGCTGCGGTTCGAGCGCAATGGGGCCCAGTGGTGCCGTGAGGTGCTCGCCATCCTCGACGACGAGGCCCGGGCGGGCGCCTGAGGGTGCCGTGCCGCGTCGGCGTGCTGCGCCCCACCGTGCCGTAGGTGTGGTGAGCCGGGGCGTGCTGCGGCCTACTGTGCAGTAAGTGGGGTTCGCCGGGGCGTGCTGCGGCCTACCGTGCAGGAGGTTGGGGTGATCACCCCGCCTTTCGCAGGGGAGCCCGCACGAGGTGCGACTCGAGACCTCGTGGGCATACCTCAGGAACGACCTGCGCCCCACCTTGCACAGGACCCACGCCACGAGGCGAACCTACCGTGCACTAGGTGGGGCGAGCCGGGGCGTGCTGCGCCCTACCGTGCAGTAAGTGGGGTGCGCTGGGGCGTGCTGCGGCCTACCGTGCAGGAGGTGGGGTGATCACCCCGCCTTTCGCAGGGGAGGCCGCACGAGGTGCGACTCGAGACCTCGGGGGCATACCTCAGGAACGACCTGCGCCCCACCTTGCACAGGACCCACGCCACGAGGCGAACCTACCGTGCGCTAGGTGGGGTGCGCCGGGGCGTGCTGCGGCCTACTGTGCAGTAAGTGGGGTTCGCCGGGGCGTGCTGCGGCCTACCGTGCAGGAGGTGGGGTGATCACCCCGCCTTTCGCAGGGGAGCCCGCACGAGGCACGACTCGGGATCTCGTGGGCATACCTCAGGAACCACCTGCGTCCCATCTTGCACAGGACCCACGCCGTGAGGCGAATCTGCGTCGTTGACCTCCCGAACGCGAGCGATCGGCGTCTTGACCTCCCACCGCGGTGGTGCTGAGAGCCCCGCCCCGACCCTCTTCCCCGGGCCCGTCGCGGAAGTCGACGTCGATCCCGCCGCGGTGCTCGTCGTATGGGCCTTGGCTGCAGCGTGGTGGTCGTCGGGACGACCTCCACGCTGCAGCCAAGCGAGGAATCGCCATCCTGACGGGGTGTGCTGCGGGCTACCGTGCAGTAAGTGGGGTGAGCCGGGGTGTGCTGCGTCCTACCGTGCCGTAGGTGTGGTTCGCCGGGGCGTGCTGCGGGCTACCGTGCAGGAGGGGGGTGATCACCCCGCCTTTCGCAGGGGAGGCTGCAGGAGAGCCGCCGGGAGGGGCTGCAGGGGCGCGGCCGCACCGGGAGTGCGCGGGCGGCCTCACCGGGGGCGTAAACGAGGGGGCGCGGCGGAACGCACGCCGTCGCGGGGCTTCCGTCACGGGGCCCCGGGGTTAGCCTGGGCGAGTGAGTATGAGCACGCCGGCCGCGGCGAAGTACGTGTCGTTGACGACCTTCCGGCGCACTGGGCAGCCGGTCGCCACCCCGGTGTGGATCGCGCCCATCGGGGGCGGCGGTGAACTCGCCGTCATCACCGTCGACAACGTCGGCAAGACCAAACGACTCGCGAACACCGCGCGTGTTGAGTTGCGCGAGTGCGATATTCGAGGCCGAGTCGAGGAGGGTGCGACGGTGTATGCCGGCACGGCCCGGGTCGTCCGTGACCCCGCCGACGTGGCACGGGTGCGGCGGGCCATCACCGCGAAGTACGGGCTCGCAGCTAATCTCTTCGAAATCGTCGAACCGCTGAGCAGGTTCATGCCCTTCGTCACCCCCAAGCCGCGTGCCGGCATCCTCATCCGACTCGACTGACGGCAAGGACACTCGCCAGCCAGAGGCCAGGGGGAAGGCAGCCCGGACTCATGAAGAGCGTCCCCGGTGAGGGGAAGGTCAGCGGCAGCCGCGCCGAGCCCCTCGATGGTTGGCCGGCGACCGAGGCGATCATGTCGGCCGCCAGAAGTCAGCGGCCGGCGGCGTCGAGCGCCTCGATAGTGAGCCGGCGACCGAGGGCGATCATGTCCGCCGCCCGGTGGAAGTCCATGGTCCGGCAGGCGTCCGAGGGCACCGTGACCAGCACGTCGGGCGGGTTGCTCGCCATCCGATATCGGGTGATGAGTGAGGCCATCGTGTCGAACGAGCGGTTGAAGATCTCGAAGGTGCCGAGTTCCTTGGGCGCGGCGGCATACGGTGCGGGCGGGTTCGCCGCATCCGGGCCACCCGACTCCGAAGCCTCACCGCCATCGCCCAGCGTGGACTCGGCGAACGTCGCCCAACTCTTCGACAGCGCCTTGACCGGTTCGGACTCGAGGACCCCAGCCGCGCTGGCGCGCAAGCGTTCACCCCATTCGCCGACGAGCCGGCCGCCGGTGATCGTGCGCACCGGGGAACCGGTGGACCCACTGACGGGGGGCACCGGCGTCCCGAGTTGCGACCCGGCCGCGGGCCCCGTCGGAGGCACAAGGCCACCCTCACCACTCGCCCCGGACGACGGCTCACCGACAGAACCAGCCCCCCGTCGCGTGGCCGACCGCGACTCGGACGACACCGACTCGGACGACACCGGCGAACTGCTCCCGAGCGGGTCGCCACCCGCCTCCTCGGCCGACGTCGACGCAGCCGCGACCAGACCCGAGCCCACCGGCACCGGCGATCCAGTGCGCGGCCCGGTCAGGTTGACGGCGAACACCCAGTCCGCAGTCACCGCGGCGGTCGGTTCGATGGGCACCGGATTCATCAGACCCCCGTCGACGAGCACCCGCCCGTCCACCACAATCGGGGTCACCACGCCCGGGATCGCCACCGAGGCCCTAATGGCGGTGCTCACCAACCCCCGCTGGAACCACACCTCGCGCCGCGCCCCCAGGTCGGTGGCCACCGCCGTGAACGGCACCGGCAGATCCTCGATCCGCGCGCCCTGGAGGAACTCGGCGACCTTCCCGATGACGCGCTCGGCCCGGATCGCGCCGCCCCCGCTGAGCGTGGGGTCCAACAGCCGGAACACGTCGCGCTGGGTGAGGCTGAGCGCCCATTCGGTGTAGGGCTCGAGCACCCCCGCGGCCGTCACCCCGCCGACGAGGGCCCCCATCGAGGTGCCGGCGAGAGCGACCACCTCGTAGCCCCGCTCCCGCAGCACCTGCAACGCCCCGATATGCGCATACCCGCGCGCCCCGCCCGCGCCGAGTGCGACGGCGACCCGCTCGCCCTGAGCAGCCATGACGTGCCCACCTCCTTGCCGCCACCGTAACCCGAGCGGCCGCGGGCGGCATACCGGCCGGGGTCGGTGACGGCATATCGGCGCCGTCTGGCAGGGTGGAGGAATGCCTCGCTTCGCGCCGTTCAACGCCCTCCGGTATGCCGCGGCCGACCTCGCCGAGGTCACCGCGCCCCCGTACGACGTCCAGTCGGCGGCCCAGACGCGGGCGTTGGCGGCGCGTTCGCCGCATCAGGTCGTCCGCATCGACGTGCCGGCGGTCGTTGAGGAGTCAGCCGCGGACCCGTATGCCGCGGCGGCCGCGACGTTCGAGCGGTGGCGCGCCGAGGGGGTGCTCGCCGCCGACACGGAGCCGTCGCTGACGATCTACCGGATGCGGTTCACCGACGACGGCGGGCACGACCGCGACCTCGCGGCGGTCGTCGGGCTCCTCGAGGTGGTCGACGAGGGCGCCGGCGGGGTGCTCGCGCACGAACGGACGACCCCCAAGGACTCCAGCGACCGGCTCGACCTCACGCGCGCGACCCGGGCCAACCTCTCCCCGGTGTGGGGGCTGTCGCTCGCGGGCGGGCTGACCGGGTTGCTGCGCGAGCCGGGGGAGCCGCTGGGCCGAGTCGTCGCGGACGGGGTCGAGCATGCGGTGGAGCGGGTGCGCGATCCCAAGCGGATTGCCGCGATCTGCGCTCTGGTCGAGTCGGACGAGGTGCTGATCGCCGATGGTCATCATCGGTATGCCGTGGCCCGCGCCTTCCGCGACGAGGAGCGGGCACGCACCGGGCGGGCCGATGGTCCGGCGGAACTGATCTTGGCGTACGTCGGGGAACTCGTACCGGATCAGTTGAGCATCAAGGCGATTCATCGCTTGTATGCCGGGTGCGAGCACGAGGCGGTGCGGTCAGCCCTGGGGGTCTTCTTCGAGATTGTCGATGCGCCGATGCCCTCGCTCGCCATGCTCTCCGACCTCGTCGACAAGGGGGCGCTGGCGCTGATCGGTCCTGGCGGGCAAGCCGAGTGGCTCGTCCCCAAGGAGGGGGCGTTCGAGGGGGTGCGCTCGCTCGATGGTGCGTGGTTGGAGCATGCGCTGGCCGGGGTGCCGGTCGAGGTGTCGTATCAGCATGAGGTGGCCGACGTGGTGGAGGCAGTGGTCACTGGCGCGGCGCACTCTGGGGTGCTCATCCGGCCGGTGTCGCTCGCCGAGATCGAGCGGACCGCGCGCGAGCGGTTGCTCATGCCCCCGAAGTCGACGTTCTTCACGCCCAAGGTCCGCACCGGCTTCGTCCTGCGCGCCCTCTGATCGCTCCGACTGTTTCACTGTCCTGCCCGCACCACGGTGGCCAGTCACTGGGCCGGGTAACAAACTCCTGCCCCCCGATCCGAGAACTGCCGCCACATCAATCCCACCCGCCCCGGCTGGGTGTCTCATGCCCTGGCAGGCGACGGGTGGTCCTCGGTCGGGGGGTTTGGGACCGTGCGCGGTGCGGAAGTGGCTTATGAGGCGTCTGAGGCGCCTGAGGCGGACCTTCTGGGGTCAACCTCATCGAGGGAGTGAGACTCGCCGTTGCACCTGCGATCTAACGGCAAGTCTCACTCCTTCGATGCTGGGACGACGGCATCCGCAACGCACCTGATCCGCAGCGCTTCTTGAACCAGGGCCGAGGAATCTGGCGCACCGTCGAGGCATGACCAGCACCCCCTGGGAGGCGACGGCCCGGGTCCTCAAACGGGCCAGTTTCGGCGCGACCGGCACCGACATCGACGCGGCCCACGCCCAGGGCATCACCACCTGGGTCGCCGCGACCGTGAGCAGCGAAACGTTCGCCGCAGCGGCAGCCGAGGCGCGGCATACGGCACCGGACGTGCCCATGCCCGCCCCGCGCGACCACTCGGCCACCCGCGAGGCGAAGAGGGCCGCCAACGCGGCCCAACGCAAGGCGGCCGAACAGGTCATCGCCTGGTGGGTCGAGCGGATCTGGACCACCACGAAGCCGGTCGTGGAGAAGATCACCTTTGGTTGGCACGAACACTGGGCGACGTCGGTGAAGAAGGTCAAGGCCGGGCGGCTTATGCTCGCCCAGAACCTCACCCTCCGCGAGCACGGGACCGGCAGTTTCACCACCATGGCCACCGCCCTCACCCGCGACCCGGCGCTGCTCCATTGGCTTGATGCGCAGAAGAACACCGCGAAGGCCCCCAACGAAAACCTGGCCCGCGAACTCATGGAGCTCTTCACCCTGGGCCAGGGCCACGGGTACACCGAAACCGATGTCAAGGAGGCCGCGCGCGCCCTCACCGGCTGGCGGATCGCCGATGACGGCACGGCCACCTTCGACGCCAAACGGCACGACCAGGGCACCAAGACCGTCCTCGGGGTCACCGGCAACCTCGGCGTCGAGGAGGTCCTCGCCGCGATCCTCGCCCGCCTCGAACACCCCATCCACCTCGCCACCCGGTGGTGGCACCGCCTCGCCTCGCCCACCGACCCGGGCGCGGACACCCTGGGCCGGTTGCTCGCGGCATACGGCAGCGGGCGCGACAACGGAGCCCTGCTCCGGGCCATCCTCACCGACCCGGCGTTCGCGGCGGCGCCGGCGACCAACAGCCTGGTCGTCACGCCCGTCGAGTGGACCCTGGGCCTGGTCCGTGCCCTCAAGGTGCCGCTCACCGACGCGACCCGCAAGCGCGTCCGCGAAGCCCTCACCCAACTGGGCCAACTCCCGATGGTGCCGCCCGACGTCTCCGGCTGGCCCTCGGGGCGGGCGTGGCTGTCCACCGCGGCGGCGACCGTGCGCCTGCAAGCGGCCGACCACCTCGTGACCGCCGGTGACCTCAGTGCCGTTGCCGACGCCGCCGCGACGCCCACCGCCCGCAGCGACGCCGCCCTCCACCTCCTCGGGTTGGCCCGCGTCGGCACCCGCACGGCCGCGGCCCTCGCCGCCGCGAAAACCGACCCGCGCGCCCTCGTCACCACCCTCGCCCTCAGCCCCGAATACCTGGTGAACTAGCCATGCCCCGCGCCCCCTACCGCCCCGGCCAACCCCTCGACGGACTCACCCGCCGCGGCCTGCTCCGCGCCTCGTGTGGCGCGGGCGTCGCCGCCGCGCTCGCCGCAACCGCCGGCTGCTCACTCTCGGACGTCTTCGCCGGCGCCGCGCGCAAGCCGCTGCCGGCTGGCACCCCCATCCTGGTCCTTGTGACCCTCTTCGGCGGCAACGACGGTCTCAACACCGTTGTCCCGTATGCCGATTCGGCCTATCACGACGCTCGCCCCGAGTTGGCGTATGCCGCGGACAAGGTCCTCGACCTCGGCTCCGGGCTCGGGCTCAACCCGGCGTTGAAGGGCCTGAAGTCGCTGTGGGACGAGAAGCACTTGGCCATCGTTCGGGGCGTGGGGTACCCGCAGCCGGACCGCAGCCACTTCCGGTCCATGGACATCTGGCAGACCGCGGTGCCCGACCACGCCGAACCCACCGGGTGGCTCGGGCGCTGGCTCGACACGACTCCCACGGCGTCCGCGGACCCGCTGCAGGCGCTCGTCATCGGCTCGACGCTGCCGCCGATGCTCGTCGGGGCGTCGCGGGCCGGGTCGGCCCTGGAGGTGGGGGCCGGGCGGCTTCCGGCCGACCGCTCCGCTCTGCTGAGTGCCCTCGGGGCCTCGGATGCGGCGGACACCGAGACGATGGCCGCGGTCGCGCAGACGTATGCCGATGCGCTCAGCCTCGACGCCCGCCTGGTCTCGGCGCTGCGCAACCCCGGGCCGGCCGCGGACCTGCTCGCCGACGAGAGCAGCGCCCCCGTCGGCGATCGAGGGAACGCGGGCAATGTGGGCGCGCAGTTCCAGACGGTCGCGGCCTGCATCCGCGCCGGGGCGCCGACCCGGGTGTATTCGGTCTCGCTCGGCGGGTTCGACACGCACGCGGGCGAGAAGGAGGCGCACGAGGCGCTGCTCGGGGCGCTCGATGCCGCGCTGACCCGGTTTCGGGCGGCGCTGGCGGGCCATGAGCGCGCGTCCGACGTCGTGGTCGTCGCCTACTCCGAGTTCGGCCGCCGGGTTCACGCGAACGCCTCCCAAGGCACCGACCACGGCACGGCGAGCGATGTGTTCGTCATCGGAGACCGGGTCCGCGCCGGTTTCCACGGCGAGCAGCCCGCGCTCACCTCCCTCGACAACGGCGACCTCAAGGCGACGACGGACTTCCGGTCCGTGTATGCCGCGCTCGCTCACTCGGTCTTGGGTGTGGACCCGGGCTCGATCATCGCCAAGGCGCCTGCGCCCCTCGACCTGTTCACCTGACCCGTCCTGTCGCGCCCTGACGCGTCCGCTGATTCGAGGTATTACCGCACGGATCCAGCGGCGTTTTTACCTCGAATCGGCGAGGGGGGCGGGGGCGGCGGGGGCGGGGGCAGCGGGGAGGGTCACGGCGGGAAGGGTCACGGCGAAACGTGCACCACCGCCGGGGCCGGACTCGACGGTCGCGCTGCCACCGTGGGCTCGCGCGATCGCGGCGACGAGCGCCAACCCCAGACCCGTGCCGCCGCGGGCCGAACTGCGCGAGCCGTCCACTCGATGGAACCGGTCGAACACCCGCGCCAGGTGCTCGGCCGGAATCCCCGGCCCGTCGTCGGCCACCTCGATCCGCACCACAGAACCCGCCCCCGCGGCGCCGGGCTCACCGGGCTCAGCCATCCCGCGCACCGTGATCGTGCTCCCCGAGGGTGTATGCCGCGCCGCATTGCTTGTCAGGCCTGTCACCGCCTGGGTGATCCGGTCGCGATCCCCGAGTACGACGAGCCCTGGCGCGATGTCCGAGGCCACCTCATGCCCGGGCGCCAGCACTCGCAGGTCGCTGACGATGTCCGCCAGGAGCGCGCTCACGTCGACGGGTTCGCGGTGGGTCAGGCCCCGCTCGTCCAGGGTGGTCAGTTCGAGCAGCGCATCGACGAGCCGCCCCATCCGCCCCGCTTCTGATTCGATGCGCCGCAACGCGTCTCGGGTCGCCTCCGGGACGGCGGCATCGTCGCGGTGCAGCGCGGCATACCCCCGCAACGTGGTGAGCGGGGTGCGCAACTCGTGGGAGGCGTCGGCGACGAACCGTTCCAGGCGGGCCGCGCTGGCACTCGTCGCGTCGGCCATCGCGTTGAGGGCGCGCCCGAGCCGGGCCGCCTCGGTGGCCTCCGACCCCAGGTCGGCGGGGTCGACCCGGGCGGCCGAATCGCCCGCGGTGATGGCGTCGGCGACCGCGGTCATCCGGGTGATGGGGGCCAGGCCGAGGCGCTCGACCCACCAGAGGAGCAGCGCGGCCACGGCGATGACGACGATGCCGACGACGGCGAGGAGCAGGCGGAGCCGGTCGAGGGCGGCCTCGACCCGGGTCGTGGGCACGGCGACCACGGCCAGTGAGCCGTTGGGGAGCCGACCCGTGGCCACCCGCACCGTCGGTGCCGGACTGCCGGCCGCATTCGAGGCACCCGACGGCGACGTCCCGGTCGTGCCACCCGCCGACGCATCACCCGACGTGCGGACCGGCCCGGCCGTCGTCGTCCCGCGGCCGACCGCCGTCGTCAGCACCTCGTCGACGGCGACCTTGGGGTGTGTAGCGGGGTCGGCGAAGGGCGTGAGCAACGTCGTCCAGGTGCCATCCGCGGCCAGCCTCCCGACGTACACCTCGGCCAACCCCGCCGGCAACCCCTGGCGACCGGTGTCGAGCCGGCCCACTTGGACGATGAGGCGCGGACTGGCGGCCAACGCGGTCACCTGGGTGTCGACCTGGCGCAGGAGGGTGCGCCGATAGAGCCCGAGCACCGCCACCCCCGATGCCATCACCGCCACGAGCAGCACCGCCACGGCCCACCGCACGC
Source organism: Actinomycetes bacterium (assembly GCA_029778715.1). GTDB lineage: Bacteria > Actinomycetota > Actinomycetes > Actinomycetales > Dermatophilaceae > Phycicoccus_A. The sequence continues at coordinate 34,970 of JAKOPT010000117.1, forward strand.
GGCGCCGCAACGTCACGAGGGCTCCCGGACGGCATACCCGACGCCACGGACCGTGTGGATGAGGCGCGGCGGCTTCGCGTCGACCTTCTTGCGCAGCGTCGAGACGAACGATTCGACGATCGCGGACTCCCCGGCGAAGTCGTAATTCCACACGTGGTCGAGGATCTGGGCCCGGCTGACGACGCGCCCGGCGTTGACGAGGAGGTAGCGCAGCAGCGTGTACTCGGTCGGGGTGAGGAACGCCTCGCTCTCCCCGCGCCAGACCCGATGCTGGTCCTCGTCGAGGACGAGGTCGTGGACCCGCAGCCGGCGATCGGTCGTGCCACCTCGCCCGCCGGCCCCGTCGGTTCCCCGTATGCCGCGCCGCAGCGCGACCTGCACGCGGGCGACGAGTTCCTCGAGAGCGAAGGGTTTGACGACGTAGTCGTCGCCGCCGGCGGTGAGGCCGCGGACCCGGTCGGCGGTGTCGGACCGGGCGGTGAGGAAGACGACGGGCGTGTGGTCGCCGCGGGCGCGCAGCCGGCGCAGCACCTCGAACCCGTCGACGTCGGGCAGCATGACGTCGAGCACGATGACGTCGGCGGGCGCGCGTTCCTGCGCGGTGAGGGCGGTGGTGCCGGTGTCGGCAGTGGTCGCCTCGAAACCGGCCAGCCGCAGCGCGGAGGCCACGAGGTAGGTGATGTTTTCCTCGTCGTCGACGACGAGGACGCGGGGCGTCGCGGCGGCAGGCACGGGTCCACTCTGGCAGGTGGGCCCGCGGCATACCTGGGGAGTTCCTGGAGAGTTGCTGTGTCTCGCCCCGCTTCCCTCTCCGCCATTCGAGGTAAACACGCCGCGGAATCCGCGCGTTATTACCTCGAATCGCGGGCGTCTTCAGCCAATCGCGAGGTGGCCTCCCGTCGGCCTTGAGGTCGGCGACGCACCGTGGTGTCATCGACGCACGGGGTGTCGATCAGACTCGAAAGGCCCGCCATGTTCCGCTTCCTCGTCGGCGCCACTCGCGCTACCCGTGTCACGCTCGCCGCGACCGCGCTCGGCTCGCTCGTCGCCATCGGCGGCGGCGGGGTCGCGCTCGCGTCCCCGAACGCCGACCCGAGCCCGAAGCCGAGTGCGACGACGGCCACGCATCCGCTGGCTGCGTGGTACGCCTCGCTCACCGACGCCCAACGCACCTGCCTCAAGGACCAGGGCATCACCAAGCCGACCGGTCACCTCACCGCCGAGCAGAAGAAGGACTTGCTCGCCAAGGCGAAGAAGGCTGCGGACACGTGCCACATCACCCTGCCCGGCAAGGCCAAGCGCGAGGCCCTCAAGACCTGGGCCAAGTCGTTGACGCCCGACCAGCGCAGTTGCCTCAAGAAGGAAATCGTCAACCGCCCGTGGGGGCCGCTGACCAAGGACGAGCGGACGGCGTTGCTGGCCAAGGTCAAGACCGCCGCCGAGAAGTGCGGGGCGCCGGTGCCGACACTGCCCTGACCCGCGACTGCCGGCGCCTCGGCGAGCCGAATCCGCGGCATACTGCCCACCTGGGACGCAACCGCGCGCCCGGCCCGACCGTCAAGGAGCGCCCATGGCCAGCCGACTCAACCCGTACCTCAACTTCGACGGGACGTCGGCCGCGGCCATGACGTTCTACCAGGAGGTGTTCGGCGGGGAACTGCGGATCAGCACCTTCGGCGAGTACGGCGCGCCCGAGGGGGTCGACCCGAACGGCACGATGCACGCGATCCTCGAGACCCCGGCCGGCTTCACGCTCATGGCCTCGGACCTCCCGCCGTTCCGCCAACTCGTCAACGGCAACAACTACTCGATCAGCGTCTTTGGTGACGACGAGGCGGAGTTGCGCGGCTACTGGGACCGACTCGTCGAGGGCGGCCTGGTCGAGATGCCGTTGGAGCGTCAGGTGTGGGGCGACACGTTCGGGATGTGCAAGGACAAGTTCGGCACGGCCTGGATGGTCAACATCACCGACGCGCCGCAGGGCTGAGGTCGCCGTCGTCGCGTGGCGGGCCCGTCGGATGCCGGGGGCGTTCGGCGGGGTCCGTCACGACGGTGGACTTGCCCGTGGGTCGGGGAAGGTGTCGCCCCACGCGGTATGCCGCGCCAGCCGGTATGCCGCGCCCTGCCGTTTGCTGACCGTCACCTGCGCAGTGGTTCCGTCGGGGCGGCAGAGGGTCAGTTGGACCAGGCCCTTGCGGATGAGGGGGTGGCGCAAGACGCGCGCTGGAGTGGGTTGGGCGGGGCTGGGGGCCGTGGCGTCGGCGTGGCTCGTGGGTGGGGCGAGGGGGTCGCGGGGCGTTGGCGCGGCTGCCATGAGGTAGGTGTATTTCTCGTCCTCCCAGCCCAATTCGCCGCCCTTGAGGTCGCGATGCAGGCCCGAGCGGGGGACGCGGACGGCCATGTGACACCAGTCGTTGTCGGGCAGGGGGCACGCTCGGGCGTGCGGGCAGGGCGCGAGGAGCCGCCAGCCCGCGGCCAGGGTTCGTGTGCGAGCGGAGAGCACCGCGGCATACCCCCGGGGGGTGCCTGGCTCGACGATGAGGAGGGTGCGCGCGGCGTTGAGCGCGGCGTCGACGAGCGCGGTGGCGAGCGGATCGGGGAGTTCGCCGAGGACGTAGCCGATGGTGACCAGGTCGGCGGCCGGGAGCGTGAGGGGGGCTGCGAGGCGGCGCGATTCCCAGGTGGTGCTGGCGAGCGCCGGGTCGCCGCTGCGGCGGGCCAGGTCGGCGCCGAGGGCGAGCGCCGGGGCGGAGGCGTCGATGACGGTGCTGCGAACCCGGCCCGGCCAGGCGCGGTGGACGGCCCACACGGCCGCGCCGGTGCCGCCGCCGACGTCGAGGTGCGTGAGCGGGGCCTGGGTGGCGAGGTCGGCGGACAGAGCGAGCCCGGGGTGGGCGGTGAGCCCGGCGGTGAGCGCGGCATACAGGGCAGCGCTGGTGGCGGGCATGCGATAGGCGGCGTAGGCGGCGGCGCGTTGTGGGTCGCTCACGGCGAGGGTGTCTGGGGCGGCTCCAGAACGGTAGATGGTGCGCAGGTCCTCGACCGCCCGTCGAGCCGCGGGTGTCGCAGCGCTCGGGAGGGCGTCTCGGAGGACGGTGGCCAGTTCTCGCACGGGCCCATCCTCGCCGATCAACTGCCCCGCCGGGCTCGAAGCGGGGAGGCGCAGCGGGCAGGTGCGGGCCGTGTTGACAGTTCGCGCCGACGCGGCCGCCACCCCCGTGGGCCACTCTTTTCCCGCCTGAACCGTCCAGTGTCCACTTCGCACCCCGACTGTCGGGGGGCGAAGTGACCCTTTTCCACCTCAAGCACCCGGATCACCGCCGACAAGACCTGCGCGCACATACCTCCCCGGGTATCATTCCTAGCGTCAGCCCGAGCCTCGAGGAGGCGCCGCATGGAGCTCAACCCCGACGAGATGCAAGCAGTTGTCAAGCGGCTCAAGCGCGCTCAGGGTCAGATCGGCGGCATCATCAAGATGATCGATGACGGTCGCCCATGTCAGGACATCGTCACGCAACTCGCCGCGGTCTCCAAGGCGCTCGACCGGGCGGGCTTTGCGACGATTTCCCTTGGCCTGCGCCAGTGCGTCGCCGACCCCGAGCACAACACCATGGACATCGCGGCCATGGAAAAGCTCTTCCTCTCGCTCGCCTGAGCATGGACGCCGCCGATTGGGACGCCCGGTATGCCGCGTCCGACCTTGTCTGGTCACCGCACCCGAACGTGTGGGTCGAGGAGTTTCTTGCGAGTATGCCGCCGGGCCGGGCTCTCGACCTGGCCGCCGGCGAGGGCCGGCACGCGATCTGGCTGGCGCAGCGCGGCTGGTCGGTGACGGCGGTCGACTTCTCTGCGGTGGCGATCGACCGGCTGCGGGTGTTGGTTGACGAGCACCTTGGCGCGGGGGCGTCGGCGGTGACGGCCCGGGTCGGGGACGCGCGGGTGGCCGCGGAGGGCGACCAGGCGGCATACGACCTCGTGCTGATTGCGTATCTCCATCTGCCGCCGGCTGATTGGCGGCTGGCGCTGGAGGCGGCGACGGCGGCGAGTGCGCCCGGTGGCGTGGTGTTCGTGGTAGCGCATGCCCTGCGCAATCTGACCGAGGGCGTCGGGGGCCCGGGGGATGCGTCGGTGCTGCTTGACCCCGGGATGGCCGTGGAGTCGGCGGGCGGGCTACCGCTGTCGGTCGAGATTGCGGAGTTGCGCGAACGGGCCGTCGAGGGCGCGGACCGTGCGGCGCTGGACACCGTGGTGGTCTTCCGTCGCCTGCCCTGAGGAGTAAGGGGTCACCCACTTTCGGTGGGGGCTGCGTCGGTCAAGGAACCAGTTGGGCGCGGGCTTCGAGGACTTCGAGGGTTGCGGGGGCGCCGGTGATGGTGACGGTGTCGTTGATAGGGATCCAGTCGGACCCGTCGACGGTGAAGTCGGCGGTGTAGGTCACGTCCACGCGCGGTTGCACGGTGCCCTTGTGGCGGTAGGTGTGGGTGATGTCGCCGTTGGGGTAGGTGCCGCCCAGCGAGGTAGTGGAGGCGGAGGTGGTGCCGTCGCCGAAGTCGTAGACGGCGGAGACCAGGCTGGGGCGGATGCGAACCTGGTGGCCCAGAAGCGTGGTGGTGTCGGTGGCGCCGGGGGCATACCCGGTGGTGGGGAACGTGGTTTGGTAGAAGGTTTTCAGGTTGACGAGGGTGCGGCCTTTGCGGGGTTGAATGGCGAGTTCGGGGACGGAGAATTTGGTGTCGTGGAAGGCGGCTTGAATGTCGGCGAGGGTGAGGGTGCGGCCGGCGCCGGGCACTGCCTGGGGGAAACAGGTGAAGCCGATGCGTTCCCATTGGGGCGCAGACAGCGGGGCGTTGTCCGCGGTGACGGGTTGGTCATCGGCGTTGACGTAGGAGCGCCAGATCCAGACCGCAGGTCCGCGGCCTTGGACATCTTGGTTCGCGGCGCACACGGACACTGCTCGTGGGCAGAAGATGTCGGTGTTTTCTGAGCCGGGGGAGGCATTGGTGCAGTATGAGGTGGCCGTGAACTTCGACCACGGGCCGGTGAACCCCGACGGCGCGGTCGCTGAACCTCTTGTCTTTGAGCCTAACTCGCTCAAGTCGCCCGGTGACCAGCCGGACACGCGACTACCATCATTCGACGAGGTGCCGGTAAAGTCATCGTCACCTGCGATTGCCGAGGGGCAAGCGAGAAACATGGCCAAGGCGCCGGCCATTAACCAATGCCAGAAACGGACCATCGGTCCCCCTTCCATGTGAGGAGTACGCGCCTTTCGCCCGATGACTCTGCTTTAGTTGAGATGACCGTGCCGTCCTTATCGATCACGTTGGCAGCGAGTTGGTGATATTTGAACGAAAGGAACTGTTGGCCGTCAGGTGAGCCTGGGGCTATCACGAGGTTGGTTATTTCGACGGCGGGGGTGGCGTACCTGTGTTTGAGTGAGACGTACTCAACGGCATTGTCCTGCATCGCCTTGCAGGATTTGCACTCTGGCTCGATTAGTGGTGGAAGCAACTTATCATCAGGCGTTGTCCAAGCGCGGTTGACCTGCTCGATGTAGAAGCGCACAAATGCCATCGCGCCGGCCTCGTCGTGCGTGCGGGCCTCGGGCGGGACCGAGTAGGACGGGCTGGGAGACGGCGACGCACTCGAACTCGCCGACGGGCTCGCCGTCCCCGAGTGGGACGCCGACACTGACGGCGACGGGCTCGTCGACCCACCCTGACAGCCGGCCGTCAGCGAACCGGCGCCGACAGCGACAGCCAGCAGCACGGCATACCGGACGGGGGAACGCCACCCCCTGGAGAGGTTCCACATGACCTCCACCATAGGCAGTGCGACGCCCGAGCGCTGGGCGAGACGAATCGCCTGTGGATAACGTCGAGGTCGGGGCGGGACAAAATGCCCATTTGGGTCACTTTGTCCCGCCGCGCACGCCCAGCAGCGAAACCGCGGTCGACTCAGGAAGAGGCGTCCATGCCGGCGCGCCACGTCGTGTACCCGCCGTCCAGGTTGCGCACGTCATCCCAACCCAACTGGCGCAGCATCCGCGAGGCCACATGCCCGCGCACGCCCACCGCGCAGGTCACGATCAGGGGCACCTCCGGCCCCGGCACGTCAGCCAGCCGCTCGCGCAACGAGTCGACCGGCACATTGATCGCGCCCGGCAGCGACCCTCGCGAAAACTCCCGCGGGGTCCGCACATCCAGCACCCGCGCACCCGCCTCCACCGCAGCAGCAACCTCGTGCCACTGCACGCTGCGCGCGATCCCGAGCCGGAGGTTCTCGGCGACCCACCCGAGCATGTTGACCGCGTCCTTGGCCGACCCGAACTGGGGCGCATACGCCAACTCGAGTTCGGCCAGCGCCGACGCCGGCAACCCGCCGGCCATTGCCGTCGCGATGACGTCGATCCGCTTGTCGACGCCGGAGCGGCCCACGCCTTGCGCCCCCAGGATCGCGTCGGTTTCCGGGTCGACCAGCAGTTTCAGGGCCATCCCGTCGGCGCCGGGGTAGTACGTCGCGTGCGAGGCCGGGTGCGTGTGGATCGCCCGGTACGCCCGGCCCGCCGCCCGCAGCCGCTTCTCGTTCCACCCGGTCGCGGCCACCTGCAACCCGAGGACGCCGACGATCGCGGTGCCGAGCACGGGGCGGTCCGCGGACGGCATACCGGCAATGACGTCGGCGACCCGACGGCCCTGGAGGTTCGCCGTATTCGCCAGGGGCACAAGGCCAGACCCGCCAGACAAGGCGTCGACCTTTTCGACGGCGTCGCCGACGGCATACACGTGGGGGTCGCTCGTGCGGAACTGGCCGTCGACCGCGATCCCGCCGCCAGGCCCGAGCGCGAGGCCCGCGGCGCTCGCGAGGGAGGCGTCGGGGCGGACCCCGATCGCGGCGACGACGACGTCGGCGGGCACCCGTATGCCGTCCGCGAGCGTCACGTCGTCGGCCCCGATGTCGGTGACGGAGACGCCGAGGCGCAGGTCGATGCCGGCCTTGCGCATGGCGGCGTGGACGGGCGCGACCATTTCGGGGTCGAGGGGGGCGAGGACCTGGGGGGTGGCCTCGACGAGGGTGACGGTGAGGCCGCGGTGGAGGAGGTTTTCGGCGACCTCGACCCCGATGAACCCGCCGCCGACGACGACCGCGGTCCGCGCGCCGGCGGTCGCGGCGACGAGCGCGTCGGTGTCCTCGATGTCGCGCAGGGTGAGGGCGCGTTCGATGCCGGGGATGGGCGGGCGGACCGGGCGGGCGCCGGGGGAGAGGACGAGGGCGTCGTAGGGAAGTTCGGTTTCGTATGCCGTCTCTTCGTATACCGCGTCGTCGCCGTCGGCGTGGGCGGCTTCGGCGGCGGCCTGGGCGGCGAGGTCGCGGACGCGGACGACCTGGCGCGCGGTGTCGATGGCGACGGCTTCGGTGCGGACGCGGACGTCGAGGTTGAAGCGGGCGCCGAGGGAAGCAGGGGTCTGGAGGAGCAGGGCCGAGCGCTTTTCGATGACGCCGCCGACGTGGTAGGGCAGGCCGCAGTTGGCGAAGGAGACGTGTCCGCTGCGCTCCAGGACGGTGATGGTGGCGTGTTCGTCGAGGCGGCGCAGCCGAGTGGCCGCCGACATGCCACCGGCGACACCGCCGACGATGACGTAGTGCTTGGGGGTCTGGGGAGCGCTCGTGGACATGACATCAGGATACCCCCTGGGGTATGTTGTCTGTCGTTCTGCCCCTGACTTCGAGGAGATCCTTATGTGCCGCGCCGTGACCTGCCGCAAGTGTGGCAAGACGACCTGGGCCGGCTGCGGCCAGCACGTCAACCAGGTGATGCGCGGTGTGCCCGCGGCCCAGCGCTGCCAGGGCCACGAGAACGAGCCGAGCACTGGCGGGTTCCTGGGCAAGTTGTTCGGCCGCTGAGTCGGTCAATCACTGGCCGCGTTGGCGGCGCTGTGATTCCAAGGCGGCCTTGAGGTTGGCTTCGATCACAGCCATCGTGGGATGGCCCGGGCTGAGGACCTTCCGGCATTCCTTCACCGCCTCTTCGTAGAGGGGGATGGCCCGGGTGAGGTCTCCCGCGGCGTGGTAGGCGGCGGCGAGGTCGTTGCGGGAGGTCAGGGTGTCCGGGTGGACTGGTCCCAGGACCCGCTCACGGTCGGCCAAGGTGGCCTCGTATAGGGGGATGGCCCGGGTCAGGTCCCCCGCGGCCCGGTAGGCGCCAGCGAGGTTGTTACGGGAGGTCAGGGTGTCCGGGTGGTCTGGTCCCAGGACCCGCTCACGGTCGGCCAAGGTGGCCTCGTATAGGGGGATGGCCCGGGTCAGGTCCCCCGCGGCCCGGTAGGCGCCAGCGAGGTTGTTACGGGAGGTCAGGGTGTCCGGGTGGTCTGGTCCCAGGACCCGCTCACGGTCGGCCAAGG
>JAKOPT010000118.1 GCA_029778715.1 Actinomycetes bacterium
GCCGGCGCGGGTGTCGACGGCTAGCTTGGTGTAGATGTGCGACAGGTGCGACTTGACGGTCGCCTCCGACACAAACAGCTCCTTGGCGATCTCCTTGTTGCCCAGGCCGCGCGAAAGCAGCTCGAGGACCTCGACCTCGCGTTCGGTGATCGCGCCCGCGCCGGGGACGGTCCGCCGGACCAGCGTGGCGGCCACGGACGACGCCAGCACCGTCTCACCACGCGCCGTCGAGCGGATGCCCGCGAACAACTCCGGCGGCGGCGCATCCTTGAGCAGGTAGCCACGTGCCCCCGCCTGCAGGGCACGCAGGATGTCGGCTTCGGTGTCATAGGTCGTCAACACCAAGACCTCCGGCGGGTGCTCCAGCGCCCGCAAGGCGGCCGTCACCTCGGCTCCCCCGGGCTCGTCGACGCCCAGATTGAGGTCCATTAGGACCACGTCCGGCCGCTCGTCAGCGACGACCGCGACGGCGCCCGTCAGCCCATCCGCTTCGGCGACGACGCTGAGGTCCTCCTGCCCCTCGATGAGGGCACGCAGACCCGCCCGCACCACGGGGTGGTCGTCAACCAACACGATCCGGATCACCGGTCGCCTCCCTCCGCCAGCGGGAAGCGCACCGAGACGGTGGTGCCCTCCCCAGGGGCACTCTCAACGTGCGCCACTCCGCCGAGCAAGGCAGCGCGCTGCTGTATGCCGGTCAGCCCCCGACCACGCGAACCGCGAGCATGGACGTGCTCCGGATCAAAACCTCGGCCGTCATCTCGCACATCGAGGACCACCTCGTCGTGGTGGTAGGTCAGGGTGAGCACCACGCGGTCGGCCTGGGCGTGCTCATAAGCGTTGGCGAGGGCTCCGCGGGCGGTCCGGACCAGCGCCGCAGCGACCGGCGGAGGGACCTGCACCGGATCACCATCGACCCGAACCTCGACCGGCGGACGGGAGGGCGCCAGCACGGCGACCCGCTCCAAGGCCGCGGGCAGGGCACTGGCTGGGCCGCCGACGTCGAGATCCGCCGGGGCGAGGTCGCGCACCACGCGCCGGACCTCGTCCAGCCCGTCTCGGGCCGTCACCGCCGCCGTCGCCACGTGCTCGCGAGCGCGGCCGGCGTGGGTCTCCCAGTCCTGCTCCGCAGCCTGCAAGAGCAGGTTGATGCTGGAGAGCCCCTGACCCACCGAGTCGTGGATCTCCCGGGACAACCGGGTCCGCTCGGCGAGCGCACCGGTGCGGCGCTGCTCCTCTGCCAGCTCCTGTTGGGCGTCGACCAGCCGGTCGAGCAGGTCCTGGCGGGCACGGGACTCCAGGTCAAGCGCCCGGTAGGCTAGGACGGTCAGCAGGGCGACGCCGATGGGGCCGGCCACCTGCACGGGGTCGACGTCGGCGCTGATCCGCTGCCACGCCAGGGTCAGCAACCCCACCATGGCCACCACCACACCGACCGCCCAGCCGAACGGCAGCACCCGCAGCACGGCAAAGGCCACCGGGACGGCGCACCACGCGAACGACGGAGCCACGGCCGTCAAA
>JAKOPT010000119.1 GCA_029778715.1 Actinomycetes bacterium
CCCCACCACAAGAGGGCCAGATCTCGGCGAACGACAAGGGGCCCCGACGTGGCGACGTGGGGCCCGCTATCGATGGCGCGGCGCGTCGGCCGCGCCGCTCACTTCTTGTTGCGACGCTGGTGACGCGTCTTGCGCAGCAGTTTGCGGTGCTTCTTCTTCGCCATCCGCTTGCGGCGCTTCTTGATGACTGAACCCATGTGTTGTCCTTGTCGTACCGATGATTTCGCGCGCCGCGCGCGCAGAAGCGGACGACGTCGACTGCTCAGCCTAGCGAAGCCCGCCGTTGCCCCCCAAAACGACGTTTCCCCCCCACCTCACCTGTCCCCCCTTTCCCGCCTGAACCGCCCAACGTCCACTTCGCACCCCAACAGTCCCAGTGCGAAGTGCCCCTTTCCCACCGCAAGCTGCCCCAGCGGCGCGGCATACCTCCCTCGGAGAAAGCAACGAGGGGCGGCTCGCCATCCCGGGGCCGCCCCTCGCTGCAACTCATGACTCGCTCATGCGGTGTCGACGAACGAGGAGCGGAGGTACTTGTGCACCTCGTCCTCGGGCACGCGGAACGACCGGCCGACGCGGATGGCCGGCAACTCGCCGGCGTGCACCATGCGGTAAACGGTCATCTTCGACACGCGCATGATCGAGGCAACCTCCGCGACGGTGAGGAACTGGACCTCACCGAGCTGACGCTCCGACATGTAGGGACCTCGATCTCTGCCTCCGCGCAGGGCCGACTTCCCCATCGACCGATGTCTACGCGATGCATGGGTAACCATAGGGGCTCAAGTGACGATTGGGGAAGTCGAAGGGCGGAAAATCCCACGTTGTCCAGCCGACACGCCGTCGACGGGCCGGTTTCGGTGGCTAACAGGGCCCGCGGGGCAGTTGGTTGGTCCAGTTCATAGGCCGGTCGGCTTGCGTTTCGTATGCCGCGCTTTCCGCCCCGGCCCCCGGACGACCTACCTTGCACGAAGTGGGGCGATCACCCCACCTACTGCACGGTAGGCCGCGGCGACGGAACACCGAGCCCCCTGCGACACCACCCGCACCCCCTCGGGCACCCCCACCACAACCGCCCCCACACCACCTACCCTGCACGAAGTGGGGCGATCACCCCACCTACTGCACGGTAGGGCGCCCCGCGCCCACCGACCCCAGCAGGTGCTCAGTCGAACCAGGGGTCGAGACCATGGTGGGAGAAGACCGCTTCGCGGGTGGCCATGATCGCCCGATCGGTCGGATTGTCGGGGTTGTGGCCCATCGCCCACGGCCGCACCCAGATCGGCAGCGCCTCCGGGGGCAGGTCGCCCATGCGCTTGGGCCCGGGACGACCGAACCGGCGCTGCACGTCATCCCGCCACGCCTGGGGCACGAGCGTGTCAGGAGTGATAGGCCGGTGCGCCGCAATCGCGGCCAGGTGCGTCCAGGACCGCGGCACGACATCCACCAACTCATAGCCCCCGCCGCCCAGCGCAATCCACCGACCCTCCGACACCTCATGCGAGAGGTAATGCAGGGTCTCATGGGCTCGCCGCTGCGCGTCCATGGACACCGAGAAGTGCGCCAACGGGTCGTCGAAGTGCGTGTCGCATCCGTGCTGGGTCACGAGGAACTGCGGTTTGAACGCGTGCAGCACCGCCGGCACGACCGCGTCGATCGCCCGCAGCCAGGACGCGTCGTTCGTCGCCGGCGGCAACGCGACGTTCACCGCCGTCCCGCGCGCCGCCGAGCCGCCGATGTCCGCCGGCCAGCCCGTCCCCGGAAACAGGGCGCGCCCCGTCTCATGGATCGAGACGGTGAGCACCCGCGGGTCGTGCCAGAAGATCCGCTCGACCCCATCGCCGTGGTGGACGTCGATGTCGACATAGGCGACCCGCTCGACCCCCTGGTCCAGCAGCCACTGGATCCCCACGGCCGCGTCGTTGTAGATGCAGAACCCGGCCGCATGGGTCGCCATCGCGTGGTGCAAACCGCCGCAGTAGTTGACCCCATGATCGATCTCACCGGCATACAAGGCCTGGCACAACTCCAAGGTGCCGCGCACGACCCGCGCCGACGCCTCGTGCATCCCCTCGAACGCCGGATCGTCCTCGGTGCCGATCCCCCGCCGCGGGTCGGCGAGCGCGGGATTGGCCGACGCGACCTTGACGGCGGCCACGTAGTCGCGGTCGTGGGCGAGGGCCAACTCGTCGTCGGTCGCGACTCCCGGCGAACTCACCTCGACGCTGTCGAGGACCCCGAGTTGGCGGGCCAAGGCGGTGGTCAACTCCAGCCGTGCCGGACCCATCGGATGGTCGGGGCCGAAGTTGTATGCCGTGAAGGCATCGTCCCAGATGACGCGCGTCCGTGGGGCCATACCCCGCACGGTACTCGCCTCCTCTAGCCTGTGGCCGAAGACCCCGGATCGCGGGGTTGACCGGTCCCATCTCGAGGAGCAACCGATGTCCCCGCGCAGCACGAGCCAGAGCGATGTCCTCGTCATCGGGCTGGGCCGGTTCGGCGCAGCGGCGGCGATGGAGTTGCGCCGCCTGGGGCACAAGGTGGTCGGCGTCGAACGCGACGCGGTCCTCGCCGAACGCTTCCTCGGCAGCCTCACCCAGGTCATCCACGGCGACGGCAGCGACCCCGCCGTCATCCGCGACGTCAAGGCCGCCCGATTCCCGATCGCGGTCATCGGCATCGGCTCCTCCATCGAGGGCTCGGTGCTCGCGGCGGCCAACCTCGTCGACGTCGGGGTGCCCGACATTTGGTGCAAGGCCATGTCGGTCGAGCACGCGCGCATCCTCGACCGGATCGGGGTGCATCACATCGTCCGCCCCGAATCCGACACCGGCCGGCGCGTCGCGCACATGGCCAGCGGCAAGTTGCAGGACTACATCGAGTTCGAGGACGGGTTCGCCATCGTCAAGATGCGCCCGCCGCAGGAGAGCGTCGGTTTTACGTTGGAACAGAGCCAGATTCGCTCAAAGTACGGCGTGACTGTCATCGGGGTGAAATCTCCCGGCCGCGATTTCACGTATGCCGTGCCCTCGACGAAGGTGTCGGCGCACGACACGCTGATCGTGAGTGGGCCGACGGGGCTGATCGAACGACTCGCCGCCCGGCCGTAGGGGCCGGGCTCGCACTCGGCCGCGTCAACAATCGACCAATAGGTGGGTTGTGGACATCGCCGACCGCTCAGGGGCGCGGCGCGTTCCCGATCCGATCGGCCAACGGCAGGTCCATGGCGATTTCTTCCTCACCGTCGTCCTCGCTGACCACCCGCATCGGGCGGCGCTCGGACGTGGGCCGGAACCCGAACCCGGAGGCAAATGCCACCGCCCGCCCGTTCTCGGTGCCGACCCAGTAGAGCAGGTGCCGCTTGCCCTGAGCCCGAGCGACGATCGCGCCCGCCCGAACCAACTCGGTGGCCGCCCCGGTCCCGCGCCGCTCGGGGTCGACCCAGAGCCCGAACAACTGGGCCGCTTCGTCACGGCCATGCACCGCCCCGACGCTCGCGATGCCGACGACCTCGTGGTCGATCTCGGCGAGGAGGCGCTGCGAGCGCTGCATCCGCGCCTTCCAGTAGTCGTCGTCGCGCTGCACCTCGTCGGCCAGCACCGCGACGAACGCTTCGGGAGACTCCTCGAGCGCCCGCAGCCGCACGGACCGGTAGAGCTGCCAGTCGTCCTCGGTCAGTTTGCGCACTATGACGTCACCCATGCGCCCTACTCTGACATGGGAAGCGCCTCGGCTGGTATCCGAGTCACCTGTTGTTCACTCGCACACCCTCCCCCGTACCCGTTGGCGACGGCCCGCCGGCCGGTATGCCGCGCGGAACCCCGACGGCGGCATACCCCCACGGGCGGCGGCTCAGCCGGCCGACAACTGGGCCGAGCGCTTGGCGGCGGCCTCCATCGCGGTGATGAACGCGGCGCGCACCTTGTGGTCGTCGAGGGTGCGCAGGGCGGCGGCGGTTGTCCCCCCCGGGCTGGTCACCTGTTCGCGCAGGACGGTGGGGTGCTGCCCGGTTTCCTTGATCATCGTCGCCGCCCCGAAGAGGGTCTGGACGACCAACTCGGTGGCGGTGACCCGCGGCATACCCAAAACGACGCCCGCCTCGATCATCGCCTCGACGACGTAGAAGATGTATGCCGGTCCCGAGCCGGAGATGGCGGTCACGGCGTCCTGGAGTTTCTCGGGGACCTCGGCGACCCTGCCGGTCGCGGCGAGCAGATCCATCGCCTCACGCAACTGCGCCTCGCTCACGGAGCGCCCCGGGGACACCGCGGCCATCCCCTGATCGACGAGAGCGGGCGTGTTGGGCATGACCCGCACGACGGCCTGTCCCTCGGGGAGGGCCGCCTCGATGGTCGCCGTGGGAATGCCCGCGGCGATGGAGACCACGAGGTTGTCGGGTGCGACGGCCGGGGCGATCTCGGTGAGGAGGGCCTCCATGTCCTGCGGCTTGACGACGAGGACGAGGGTGTCGGCGAGGGTCGCCGCCTCGGCGTTGGTGACGGCGCGCACGCCGTATTTGGCGGTGAGTTCGGCGGCGCGGTCGGCGCGGCGTTCGGTGATGACGAGGTGCTCGGGGTCGTGGCCGGCCCGCAGCAGGCCCGAGAGGAGGGTTTCGCCCATGACGCCGGCGCCGAAGATCGCAACGGTTCGCATGACCGGCAAGTATGCCGTGGGCGGCCTGCGCGTCGCCGTCGCGTCCGCGCCCCACCCTTCAGGGCGCGAGCCAACGCCGCACGCGGCGGGAAACGGGCGCGCAGTCTGCGCGCCGCGCTCGAGGGAGCGTGAACCGGGAGTTCAGCCCTTGGACAGCAAGGAGCGGACGAAGAACATGGTGTTCGCCGGGCGCTCGGCCATCCGGCGCATGAGGTAGCCGTACCACTCGTCCCCGAAGGGCAGGTAGACCCGCATCTGGTGACCCCGGTCGGCGATGCGCTCCTGCTCGGCCGGGCGCACGCCGTAGAGCATCTGGAACTCGAAGGAATCGGTCGAACGCCCGTTGTGCGTCGCCAACGCCTCGGCGATGCCGATCAGGCGCGGATCGTGGCTGGCCACCATCGGGTACCCGGCGCCGGCCATGAGGACCTTGAGGCAGCGCACGTAGGACAGGTCCACCTGGTCCTTTTCCTGGTAGGCCACCGAACCCGGCTCCCGATAGGCCCCCTTGCACAGCCGCACTCGGCTGCCCTCGACCGCCAGGGCCCGGCAATCGTCGAGGGTGCGGTGCAGGTAGGCCTGCAGCACCGCACCGACCCACGGGAAGTCCGCCCGCAACTCGTGCAACGCGGTCAAGGTGCGGTCGGTCGTCGTGTGGTCCTCCATGTCGAGGGTGACCGTCGTGCCCGCGGTCTTGGCCACCTCGCAAATCTCGCGCGCCAGGTCGAGCGCGAACGCGTCGCCACCGGCCGGCAGCGCCTGCCCGAGAGCGCTCAGTTTCAGGCTCACCTCGACCGCGCCGCCCTCGGTCAGGCCCTCGTCGGACAAGGCCGTGAGCAGTTTCACGTACATGTCGCGCGTGTGCTGCGCCTGCGCCCGCTCGGTCGTGTCCTCGCCGAGATAGTCGATCGTCACCCGGCGATTCGTCGCCCGCAACTGCCCGCTCGCCCGCACCGCGTCGGGGACCGAATCACCGGGCACGAACCGCGCGACGACTCCCCGGCTGACCGGGGCCTTCTCGACGGCTTGACGGACGGCGGCGGACGAAGAGAGACGCAAGAGCGCGCCTCGGAGCAGGTCACTGGCTTCCACGAAGGTCACGCTACTCCCGGGCGAGGGGCCCGCGATGCCGGTATGCCGTTGTCTCTCACCGGTTGGTCAAGCCACCCGTCGAGAGGGCCAGGCCTGGCCGCCCTACGGGGTGCGGCGGCGCAACGTCAACGACCCCAGGGCCAACGAGATCACGATCCACGCGCCCATGACGAGCAGTTCCTTGCCGATCGTCGGGGTCGCGGACCCGGTGACGTTCTTCATGGCGTCGACGGCATACGACAAGGGGAGCCAGTCCGAAATGGTCGACAGCACCGACGGCATGTGCGCGCGCGGAACGAGCAGACCGCACAGGAGGAACTGGGGCAGCACGAAGGCCGGCATGAACTGCACCGCCTGAAACTCGGTGCGGGCAAACCCCGAGGCGAGCAGCCCGAGGGCGGTGCCCAGGACCGCGTCGAAGAGCGCGACGACGGTGAGCATCCACACCGGCCCGGCGATGTCGAGCCCACAGACCCACACCGCGAAACCGGTCGCCACGAGCGACTGGACGATGGCGACCAACCCGAAGGCGACGGCATACCCGAGCATGAGATCGGCCTTGCCGAGCGGGGTGGTGAGGAGACGTTCGAGGGTGCCGGAGGTGCGTTCGCGCAGCGTCGAGACCGAGGTGACGATGAACATGATGACGAAGGGGAACACCCCGAGCAGCGAGGCCCCGATCAGGTTGAACACCCCACCGGGGGCGTCGGCGAACACCCAGGCGAGCAGCCCGATGAGGACGCACGGGACGAGGAGGAGCAGGGCGATGGTGCGCCGGTCGTTGCGGAGCTGGTGCAGGATGCGCCCGGCGGTGGCGAGCGTGATGCGCGGGTTCATGCTGCCGCCTCCGCCGCGTCGATGAGGGCGAGGAAGGCCGCTTCGGCATCGGCGGTGCCGGTGCGGTCGAGCAACTCCGGCAGGGTCGAGTCGGAGAGGACGCGCCCCTCACGCACGAGGATGAGCCGGTCGCAGCGCACCGCCTCATCCATGACGTGACTGGACACCAGGACCGTGCGCCCCTGCTCCGCTTGGCGGCGGAAGAGGCCCCACAGGTCGCGGCGCAGCACCGGGTCGAGACCGACCGTGGGTTCGTCGAGGACGAGGACCTCGGGGTCGCCGACGAGCGTGCAGGCCAGGCTGGCCCGCGACCGTTGCCCGCCGGAGAGGTTGGCCACGAGCGCATCGGCGTGATCGGCGAGGTCGACCTCCTCGATGGCCCGGTCGACAGCCGCGCGTTCGACCCCGAGGACCCGGGCGAAGTAGGCGATGTTCGCGCGGACCGACAGGTCGGCATACACGCTCGGCGCCTGCGTCTGGTAGCCGACCCGGCGACGGAGCGCGGGCGACCCGGCGGGTTCGCCCAGGACGCGCACCGTGCCGCCGGCGACGATCTGGACACCCACGATCGCGCGCATGAGCGTGGACTTGCCGCCGCCGCTCGGGCCGAGGATGCCGACGACCTGGCCCGCGGGAATCGTCACCGACAGGTCCGGCAGCACCACCCGCCCACCGCGGTTGACCTGGAGGTGCTCAACGACGATCGAGTCGCGCCCGGCGGACCCTTGAGCGGGCGCGCCGGCCGCATCCCGACCCTGATCTTTATTCATCATGTGATGAAATGTATGCCGTCCGCCCCCGACGCGCAAGCAGGCGCGCGCGGTCGTCGCCGGTCAGCGCTCCAGGTGGCCCTGGATCACCGGGGCGATGCGCTCGACGAGGGTGCCGGCCGGGGCACGGACCAGGCCGGGTAGCCCGACAACGTAGCGACCCAACGCCAGGCCGAGCATCTGCGAGGCGATCAGCCCCGCGCGCAGGGCCCGCTCCCGCGGGGGGAGCTGACGAGCGTGGGGGTGGGCGGCGATGACCTGGCCGAAGATGTCGGTAGCGACGTACCCCTGCACCTGGACCATGCGCGCCTCGTCGACGAAAACCGATCGAATGAACCCGACGAGCGTCGGTTGATACTGCGGGTCGTCCCACACGGTGAGGAAGGTGCGCACGATCCGTTCCCCGATCTGCTCGGGCGGGCCCTGGAGGATCTTGGCGACCGTCGCGGCCGGGTCGAGGGGAATGGCCATCACCTCGGTGAAGAGCGCGCTCTTGCCCCCCTCGAAGTAGTGGTGGACGAGCCGCGGGTCCACGCCAGCCGCCCGCGCGATCCCCCTCAGGCTCGCCCCGGCATACCCGCGCGCCGCGAACTCCCCACGGGCGGCCTCGAGGATCGCCGTTCGGGTGTCCGCCCCCCCGGGGCGCCGCCCCCGCGGGTTCACGGGGCCACCCCGTCGGGGCCCACCGTCCCCGGAGAGTCCTCGGCCCCTGCCGTCGGGCTCGGGGCGACCGCAGCCGGCGCATCACTGGCACGAACATCGAGGTGCAGCCGGGCGAAGGCCAGGGCCTCGGCCAGATCCACCTCGCGCTGGGCGGCATCCCCCCGACGGGTCGACACCTCGACGACCACGGCGCCGGCGAAGCCGCTCGTCGTCAGTTGCTCCAGCACCTCGCCGCACGGCTGGTCCCCCCGCCCGGGCACGAGGTGCTCGTCGAGGACCGACCCCGACCCGTCGGCCAGGTGCAGGTGCGTGAGCCGCGGACCCAACGCCCGCGCCATCTCGAGGGCATCCGTATGCGCCGTCGATGTGTGCGACAGGTCGAGCGTCACATGGTCATAGGGCTGGGGCACCGGGTCCCAGTGAGGCAGGTAGGCCTCGATTTCGCGGGTCCCGGGGAGGCGGCGCACCCGCCACGGGTACATGTTCTCCACCGCGATCCGCAGCCCGGTCTCGACCTCCCGCAGCGCGACCCCGTAGGCGAAGCTCGCGGCATACTCCTTCTGCCAGCGAAACGGCGGGTGGACCACGACGGTCGGGGCCCCCACCTCGGCAGCGAGCGCGAGGGTGCGGTCGACCTTTTCCCAGGGGTCGCCCCAGACCCGCTGCGAAATGAGCAGGGTCGGGGCGTGGATGGAGACGATGGGTATGCCGTGGTGCTCCATGAGGGACCGCAAGGCGCCGGCCTCTTGGGTCACCGGGTCCGACCACACCATGACCTCGATCCCGTCGTAGCCGAGGCGGCTGGCCAGACCGAAGGCGGCGGCGCAGTTCTCGGGGTAGGCCGAACTCGTCGAGAGGGCCACCGGGATGTTGGGGACGTGGACCGCGGTCACGCGCTGTGCATCCCGTCGAGGCGGCGCAGGATGAGTCCCTCGCGCAGCGCCCAGGGGGCAATTTCGAGTTGATCGACACCGAGCAGGTCCATGGCGGCCTCGGCGACGATGGCGCCGGCGAGGAGCTGGGGGGCACGGGAGGCCGACACCCCGGGCAGGGACCGGCGCTGCGCGGCCGACTTGGCGGCGATCTCGGGCAACACCTCACTGAGCGCGGCCCGTTTGAGGACGCGGACGGCATACATGCCCTCCGAACTGGGCGCCGCCCCACAAATGCGCGCCAACGACCGCATCGTCTTCGACGTGCCGACCGCGTGATCGGGGGCACCGGCCTTGGCGAACGGGCGCATCTGGGTGGCGAGTTGGGCGCGTACGTGGCGGCGGGCCTCGCGGACGACCTCGGGGTCGGGCGGGTCGCCGGGGAGCAGGTCACGAGTGACCCGACCGGCCCCCAGCGGCAGCGAGACGGCGACGTCGGGATCTTCGTCGGTGCCGACAGCCAATTCGAGGGAACCGCCGCCGATGTCGGCGAGGAGCAACCGGCCCGCCGACCAGCCGAACCAGCGCCGGGCCGCGAGGAAGGTCAGGCGCGCCTCGTCCTCGCCGGACAGCACATCGAGGGTGACCCCGGTGCGGTCGCGGACATAGGCGAGGACGTCGTCACCGTTGGGGGCTTCCCGGATGGCGCTCGTGGCGAACCCCATGAGTTCCTCGACACCTTGATCCTCGGCGACGGTGAGGCATTCGCCGACAAAGGTGGCAAGCCGGTCCCGGCCCTTGGTGGCGATGGTTCCGTCGTCGTTGACGTGCTCGGAGAGCCGCAATTCGATCTTGTGCGAACTCGCGGGGAGAGGCTGGGCGCCGTCGTGAGCATCGACGACGAGCAGGTGGACGGTGTTCGAGCCCACGTCGATGACACCTAGACGCATGAGGTCAACGGTAATGGGCTTTAGGGTGGGCCCGTGCCGGCGACCCCCCAGCGGAACGATCCCGCGGTGCCCCCTGCCCGTCCCCGGGCCAAGCGCCCGGCGCCCCCGCCCGTCATCGAGACCCCGCTCGATGCGCCGCGCACCTGGGCCGAGTTCACCGATCCCGCGGACGAGGATCAGCGGTTCCGGGTCGACCTGTCGTGGTTGACGTCGTCGTGGACCTGCCTGTTCGGGGTCGGCTGCCCAGGGATCTATGCCGACCGGCCCGCCGACGGGTGCTGCACCCTGGGGGCGCATTTCACCGACGACGACGATGTCGAGCGGGTGCGCGCGGTGGCCGCGGAGTTGAGCCCCGACGAGTGGCAGTTCCACCCCGGATACGGGCGACGCGGCGACAAGGACCCGACCCGCCTGTCGCGGTGGACCGAGATCGACGGCGAGGCCCGCAAGACACTCGTCGTCGACGGCGCCTGCATCTTCCTCAACCGGCCCGGCTTCCCGGGCGGGGAGGGGTGCGCCCTGCACCAGCGCGGCGTGCACACCGGCCGGGCCCCGCACCGGGTCAAGCCGGACGTGTGCTGGCAGTTGCCGATCCGCCGCTCCTACCGCACCGTGACCCGCCCCGACGGCACGACCTACCTGGAGATCACCATCACCGAGTTCGACCGCCGCGGGTGGGGCGCCGGTGGCCACGACCTCGACTGGTACTGCTCGGCCCACCCGTCGGCCCACGTCGGCCGCGAACCGGTCTTCCGCAGTTGCCGCGCCGAACTGACCGAACTCATGGGGGCCGCCGCGTATGCCGCGCTCGAGGTGCGCTGCCAGGCCCACCTGACCTCGGTGCGCACCTTCCGGTCCGTCGAGGCCAAGAAGTTGCTGCCGCTCATGGTGCATCCGGCGACGGTGGCGGCCCGCACCATCGGCGGCAAGCGCCGGTGAGCGCTGCGGCATACGCGGGCGAGGGGACGCCCGGCCGGGGGGTCATCCCCAGCCCGAACATCTGGTCCGCCCCGGACGTCTACGAGGTGGAGAACCGCGCGAGCGATCATGAGGGCCGCATCGACGCGGCCATCGACGCGCTCCACCCGTGGGCGGGCTCCCGGGTGCTCGACGTGGGGTGCGGGTCGGGTTTTCACCTGCCGCGCTTCGCCGGGTATGCCGCCGGCGTCCTCGGCGTCGAACCGCACCTGCCGCTCGTGCGCACCGCCGCCGCCCGCCTCCGCGCCTCCCTCCCGGGACAAAGTGACCCAAATGGGCATTTTGTCCCGCCTGCGCGTCGAACTGCGGCGGTCATCGCCGGATCGGCCGAAGCCCTTCCTGTGGCGAACGCGAGCGTCGACATCGTCCACGCCCGGTGGGCCTACTTTTTCGGGCCCGGCTGCGAACCGGGCCTGGCCGAGGTCGAGCGGGTGCTGCGCCCGGGCGGGTTGGCGGTGTTCGTCGACAACGACGTGTCAACCGACTCGACGTTCTCGCGATGGTTTGCCGCGGCATACCCGGCCTTCGACCCGGAGGGAATCGAAAGGTTCTGGCACCGAACCGGATTCGAGGCGCACCGGCTGACGATCCAGTGGCGCTTCGAGAGCCGCGCCGACCTGGAGGCCGTCGTCGGCATCGAGTTCCCGCCCGAAGCCGCGGCCCGCTTCCTCGGCGAGCACGCGGGGCTGAGCGTCGACTACGCCGTCGTCCTGCGCTGGCGCCGCGCCCCCGGCTGAGGCAACTCCCGCCGACACCACCTGCCGGTTGGCGGGGGCTGTCCGTGACGGGGCGCGGGAGCGGGCGGGACAAAATGCCCATTTGGGTCACTTTGTCCCGCGCGCGGGGCGGACGGCGCTCAGACGTCGAGGTCGAGGGCGAGGTCGAGGATCGGCGAGGAGTGCGTCAGGCCGCCCACCGAGAGGTAGTCGACGCCGGTCGCGGCATAGCGCGCCGCCACGCCCAGGGTGAGCCCACCGGTCGCCTCGATCTCGACCCGCTCCCCCACCTCGGACTCCAGCGCCCGCACGGCCGCCACCGTCTCCCTCAACAACTCCGCGGACATGTTGTCGCACAGCAAGAATCGGGCCCCCGCCGCGACTGCTTCGAGCGCCTCGGGCGTCGTCGTCACCTCGACCTGGATCGGCACCGCCGGGTAGGCCGCGCGGATCGCGGCATACGCCCCCGTGAGCCCGCCCGCGGCCAACTTGTGGTTGTCCTTGATCATGGCGACGTCGTAGAGGCCCATCCGCTTGTTCGTGCCACCCCCGCAGCGCACGGCGTACTTCTCCAGCGCCCGCAGCCCTGGGGTCGTCTTGCGGGTGTCGAGCACCAACGCCTGCGTGCCCGCCAGTTCCCGGGCCCACAAGGACGTGTGGGTGGCGATCCCCGAGACCCGGCAGATGATGTTGAGGATGGTCCGTTCGGCGATCAGGGTGGCCTGCGTCGAACCCGCAATGGTCGCCACCTGGACGCCGCGCTCGACCGGCGTGCCGTCGCTCACGTGGACCTCGACGCGGGGGGCGAGCGCCCCGATGCGGGCCGCCACCGCCTCGATGACCAGGGCAATCGCGGGCAACCCGGCCACCACCCCGTCGGCGCGCGCCACCACATGGCCGACCGTCACCTGCTCGGGCGGGATGGTCGCGAAGGTCGTCACGTCGAGGTTGTCCGGACCCAGGTCCTCGTCGAGCGCGGTCTGAACGACCCGGCGGGCCGCGGCATACGGAAACTCGTGGTCGGTCATGACAATCCTTCGGGGTGGTCGACATCGGTGCGGGTCACGTCGAGGGTGCCGTCGAGGCGGCGCACCGCATGCTGACGGCAGAGCCATCGGGCATCGTCGCGCTCGGGGAAGTCGCTGCGCACGTGCCCGCCGCGCGTTTCCTCCCGGCGGCCGGCGACGCTGGCGAGGACGAGTCCGAGGTGGAGCAGGTTCGTCGTCTCCCACGAGCGCGGCCCGATGAGTTCGACCATGGGCAGCGCGGCGAGTTCGGCGCACGCGGTCAAGGCGGCTCGGGTCGAGTCCGCCGAACGGACCGGGCCGACTCCTGCGGTGAGGATGCGTTGCAACGCCAACCGGTGCCGGCTGTCGAGGATCGCGGCCGACTCCTCGCCCCCGTCGGCCGACGAGGACGTATGCCGCGCCGGCGCCGCCACCGCAGCCACCTGCGGCAACTCGCCCCCCGCGAGCCGCGCGCCGATGTCGGCGGCGATCCGGTGCGCGAAGACGAGCCCTTCGAGGAGGGAGTTCGACGCGAGCCGGTTGGCGCCGTGGACGCCCGAGCAGGCGACCTCGCCCGCGGCATACAGACCCGGCAGGCTGGTCCGGCCGTCGTGATCGGTGGCGACCCCGCCGGAGATGTAGTGCTGCGCGGGCGCCACCGGCAGCAGGTCGGTCGCCGGGTCGAACCCCAACTCGCGGCAGCGGGCCACGATCGAGGGGAACCGCGCCTCCAGGAACTCGCGCCCGAGGTGCCGGGCATCGAGGAACACGTGGTCGGTGCCGGTGAGGGCCATCCGGGCGAGGATGGCCCGGGCCACGACGTCGCGCGGGGCGAGGTCGGCGAGCGGGTGGACGCCCTGCATGAACCGGACCCCGTCCCGGTCGACGAGCACGGCGCCCTCGCCGCGGACCGCCTCCGAGATGAGCGGCTGCTGCCCGGTGGACCCCTCGCCGAGGAAGAGCACCGTCGGGTGGAACTGGATGAACTCCAGGTCGGTGATGCGCGCCCCGGCCCGCAACGCCGCGGCCATCCCATCGCCGGTGGCCACCGGCGGGTTGGTCGTCGAGGTGTAGATCTGGCCCAGGCCACCGGTCGCCAACACCACGGCCCGGGCGTATGCCGCGCCGACCCCGTCGATTTGTCCCTCACCAAGGACGTGGAGGGTGACCCCGCAGACGGTCGCCTCCCCCGCGGGCGGGGCCGCCGTGATGAGGTCGACGACGAGGGCGTGTTCGATGACCTCGATGCCCGGGTCGTCCTGGACGGCATGGAGCGCCTCGATGAGGGCCCGCGAAATCTCCTTGCCCGTCGAGTCCCCGCCCGCGTGCGCGATCCGGTCCCGGTGGTGCCCGCCCTCGCGGGTCAGTTTCAGATCACCGCCCTCGTCGGTGTCGAAGCGGGCTCCCAAGGCGACGAGTTGGCGCACCCGCTCGGGCCCCTCGGTGACGAGGATGCGCACCGCCTCGGGGTCGCAGAGCCCGACGCCGGCGACGAGGGTGTCGTGCAGGTGGTCCTGCGGTGAATCCTCGGGGTCGAGGGCTGCCGCGATGCCGCCCTGCGCCCACGCCGTCGACCCCTCGTCGAGGACGGTCTTGGTGACGAGGAGCACCCGGTCGACCCGGCGGCGCAACTCCAAGGCGCAGGTCAGCCCGGCAATCCCGGACCCGACAACGATGACGTCGGCCTGGGTGGTCCAGCCGGGTGCGGGCGCGGCCAGCCAACGCGGCACCCGGGTGCCCCCCTCGGGAACGGGTGCGGCGGGGTGCGGCACGGCAGCGGGCGACAACGGCATACTCAACCTTGGGTCAGTGGGGGTGCGGGATCGGTTCGCCGGCCCCGTCGGGAGAAAACACGTCGAGAGCGCCACCGCCCGGCCCGACGAGCACCGGGGTGTTGTCGATGAGGCGCGTCGTGCCGACCCGGGCCGCGACCGCGAGCAGCGCCTCCCCGCGGTACCACTCGGGAACGTCGGCGAGGGTGTCGGGGTGCACCAGGACGAGGTAGTCGACGAGCGCCAAGGGTTCCTCGACGACGACCTCCCGGGCCGCGCGCCGGATTGCCGACGGCCCGTAGGCCGCGGCCTCGGCGCCCCGGCGCAAGGCGCGCGACAGGCAGAGGGCGACGTCGCGGTCCGAGGGGGTGAGGTAGGTGTTGCGGCTGCTCATCGCCAACCCGTCGGGCTCGCGGACCGTGGGCACGGCGACGACCTCGACGGGCATGTCGAGGTCGCGGACCATGCGGCGGATGAGGAGGAGTTGCTGGGCGTCCTTCTGGCCGAAATAGGCCGAGCGCGGCGCCGTCAGGTGGAGGAGTTTGGCGACGACCGTGAGCATCCCGTCGAAATGCCCGGGCCGCGACTGCCCCTCGAGGACCCGCCCGAGCGGGCCGGCGGAAATCCGCACCCCCGGGTCGCCGTCGGGGTAGACGACGTCGGGCGTGGGCGCGAAGACAAGGTCGACGCCGGCGTCGGTGCAGATGGCGAGATCGGCATCGAAGGTGCGCGGATAGCGCGAGAGGTCCTCCTTGGGCCCGAACTGGAGCGGGTTGAGGAAGATCGTGACGATGACCTGGTCGTGCTCGGCACGTGCCCGGCGCACCAACTGGGCATGCCCGTCGTGGAGCGCGCCCATCGTCATGACGACGGCGACATCGGCACTGTCGATAGCGCTGCGGGCCGTGGCCAACTCGGTGCGGGTACGGGCAACGATCGGGGTCTGCGTCACCTAGGACTCCTCGGCGAGAGTGGCCAGCAAGGGCTCGGCGGCGGCCGGGCGCAACCGACCGGAGTCGAGGGCACGCACCGCGGTAGCCCGGGCCAGGGCCACATAGGTGTCCTTGACCTGCGGTGCGAGCGCCTCGAGGGCGGCAAGATGCCGTTCCACGGTACCCACATCGCCGCGGGCCACTGGCCCGGTGAGGGCCGCATCACGCAGCCGCAGGGCGTTGTCGAGGGCGGCCCGCACGAGCGGACCCAGGGCCCGGTCGGGGTGTTCGACCCCCGCGGCGGCGAGGACCTCCATGGCCTGGGCAATCAGGGTGACGAGATGGTTGGCGCCGTGCGCCAGGGCCGCGTGGTAGGTCACCCGCATCTCCTCGGCGATCCACACCGGGGTGCCGCCCATGTCCAGGACCAGGGCCATCGCCAGTTCGCGCAACCCCTCCGGGGCGGTCACCCCGAAGACGCAGTCGGCGAGCCGCTCCAGATCCATCGCGGTCCCGGTGAACGTCATTGCCGGGTGGAGGGCCAGCGGCAGGGCGTATGCCGCCCGCACCGGTTCTAGGACCGCCACCCCGTCGCGCCCGCTCGTGTGCGCGACGAGTTGGCCGGCTTCCCAGGTGTTCGTCGCTGCGAGACCCGCGACGAGGTCACCGAGCACGTCGTCGGGCACGGCGAGCAGAACGAGGTCCATGCCGGCAACGGCCGTGGGCAGATCGACGACGGGGACGCCGGGGAGGAGGTCGGCGGCGCGGTCCCGGGAGGCCGCGCTCACGGCATACACCCCCGCAATCTCGTGGCCGGCGCGGCGCAGCGCGGCACCGAGGACGGCGCCGACGCGACCGGCGCCGACGACGCCGACACGCAGTCGGGCGGGGTGCGAGCGAGCGTCCACCCGCGCGACCCTACCCGCCCGGGAGTGATGGGCGCGCCGTCTCCGGCTCGGAGCGCGGCCGGCCGGCGCGAGGATCGGCGCGACGATCGGCGCGATGACCCCCTCGGCGCGCCCGGCGGGAGTAGGGTCGCCAGCGTGAGCGCCGCACCGATCGAGACGACCGCGACCCTGGGGGCCGACGGGTTCGCGAGCACGGACATGGTGCTCAACATCGGGCCGCAACACCCCGCCACCCATGGGGTGCTCCGGTTGCGGATCGTCCTCGACGGGGAGCGGCTCGTCAGCGCCGACCCGATCATCGGCTACATGCACCGCGGGGTCGAGAAACTCTTCGAGGTCCGGGACTACCGCCAGATCATCGCCTTGACGAACCGGCACGACTGGCTCTCGGCGTTCGGCAACGAGCTGGGGGTGGTGTTGGCCGTCGAGCACCTGCTCGGGATGGAGGTGCCGGAGCGGGCCGTGTGGCTGCGCACGCTGCTGGCCGAGCTCAACCGGGTCCTCTCGCACCTCATGTTCCTTGGGTCGTATTCCCTTGAGTTGGGCGCGATCACCCCGATGTTCTACGCGTTCCGGGAGCGCGAGGAGATCCAGGCCGTCCTCGAGGAGGCGACCGGCGGACGGCTCCACTACGCCTACAACCGGGTCGGCGGGCTCAAGGAGGACGTGCCCCTGGGCTGGGTCGGCCGGGTCGGCGCCGCGGTCGCTGCGGTGCGTGCCCGGCTGCCCGAGTTGGAGTCCCTCCTCGTCGGCAACGAGATCGTCCTCGCCCGGGCCCGCGGTGTCGGGGTGTTGGATGCGACGACGGCCGCGGCATACGGGGTGACCGGGCCGATCGCGCGCGCCTCGGGACTGTCCATGGACCTGCGGCGGGACGCGCCCTATTTGGCGTATGCCGAATTGTTCGCTCCCGGCGGCCCGGGGCGGGTCGTGACGCGCGCCGAGGGGGATGCGCTCGCGCGCCTTGAAGTGCTCATGGAGCAGGTCCACGTGTCCTTGGACTTGGCCGACGCGTGCCTGGATCGATTGGGATCGCTGCCGGCCGGGCCGGTCAATCAGCGGCTGCCCAAGGTGCTCAAGGTGCCCGAGGGCGCCTACTATGCCGCGACCGAGAACCCGCTGGGGCACAACGGCTACTACCTGGTCTCGCGGGGTGAGAAGACGCCCTGGCGGCTCAAGCTGCGCTCGGCGTCGTTCAGCAATGTCCAGGTGTTGTCGCACATGCTGCCCGGGCAGCTCGTGTCCGACATGGTCTCGATCCTGGGCTCGATGTTCTTCGTGGTGGGCGACGTCGACAAGTAGCCCCCCGGCTCCCACACGCCCCGCCCGTCCCGCTTTTCCCGCCTGAAGTGCCTCACGTCCACTTCGCACCCCGACTGTTCGGGTGCGAACTGCCCCTTTCCCACCCCAAGTTCAAGGGCGAGCCGCCACCGACACGCACCGGACCTGATCTCGGCTCGGCGGCAGACCCGATCCCGGATGCGGCGCGTGCTCTTGCCTCACCTGTCCATCCCTTTCCCGCCTGAAGTGCCTCACGTCCACTTCGCACCCCGAATGTTCGGGTGCGAAGTGTCCCTTTCCCGCCCGAGCCTCACCCGTGGGGCCCCACCGCAGGCCCCCGATCCCGGGTCGGTGGAGACCCGTCCCGGGGGGCCGATGGGAGACTTCGTTTCAGCGGAAGAAACCTGCCATACAACACAATTACCCTCCCCCAGAGGTTGCCTCCAGGGGTGTACGGGTGTACGATTAAGTATGTCGACAACCACCACCCTCGAACCCCTCACCAGGGTGCGAGCAGTGCTGTCGAACATCACCGGAGAAGGCCTCTCGGACACGGACCGGTTGGTTCTGATTGGTGCCCTCGAAGAGTTGAAAGCGGTCACCACGGCGGCGCAGGTGCGGG
>JAKOPT010000120.1 GCA_029778715.1 Actinomycetes bacterium
CCCGCTTCATGCCGGCCTGCTGGGCGCGGCGCGTGTTCGGGTTGAGCAGCATCCGCACCTGCTCAATCCGCTCACGCGCGAACGTCCGACGCGCCCCCCGACCCCAGGTGTCCTCGAACAGGCGCTTGCCCGCGGCCACCGTGTCCGGGGAGCGGGTGGCGACCTTGGCGAGGAAGACGCGCGCCGCGGCATACGGGTCGTCGGCAACCTCCGAAGCCACGCCCAACCGGACCGCCTCAGCACCGTCGATAACCTCGGCCGTCCAGGTGAGCCGCTTGGCGACGTCGAGCCCGACCTGCTGCGAGAGCGCGTGGACGCCGGACATGTCCGGGATCAGGCCCCACTTGGCTTCGAGCACCGACCACTGGGCGTCCGGGGTCGTGAAGCGGTAGTCCGCGCCGAGCGCGATCTGCAGCCCGCCGCCGTAGCAGTGCCCGCGCACCGCCGCCACCACCGGCACGGGCACCCTCCGCCAGGCCCAGCATGCCTCTTGAAAAACGTTGGTGCCCAGCCGCGGACGCGGCACGAGCGCGGTCACGATCCGGCGCGGCTGCTTGAGGACGGTCGCGATGTCCAGGCCCGCGCAGAACGAGTCACCCTCCCCCGAGAGCACGACCCCCCGCAGACTGCGATCGCGGGCGAGGTCGCGTGCCGTGTCCCGCAACTGCACAAGCGTGTCGATGGTGAGCGCGTTGAGTTTGTCGGGGCGGTTGAGGCGGACGTCGGCGATGCCGTCGGCCACGGCGCAGGTCACGAGTTGGGTCATGCGCGCGAGCCTATGTCGGCCCGTATGCCGCGCCGCTGCCTCCGTGACATACCTCGCCCCGGCGCGGAGCGGCCGAGATCAGGCGCGCTCGATCGTCACCGGCACCCCGTTGACCACGGCGTTGCCCGCGACCGCCTCGACGCGCGCCGGGTCGGTCAGGTCGTTCATCGACACCCCCGGCAACGCCGCAGCCTCCCGCAGCCGCACCCCGTCGAACGTCCCCTGCCCATACCCGTGGGGCAGGCACACCACCCCGGGCATGACGTCGTCGCTCGCCTGGCATTCGACCTCGACGGCGCCGGCGGCCGAACGCACCCGCACGAGTGCCCCATCGGGTATGCCGCGCGCGGCCAAGTCGTCCGGGTGCACCTCGAGCCAGTGGCGGGGTCGGCCGCGGGTCAGCCGGGGCAGGTTGTGGAGCCAGGAGTTGTTGTCGCGCTGGTGCCGACGACCGATGAGCAGCAACTCACCCGCACCCCGGGTCGCCGCCGCCTCGACCGCACCGGCCACATCGCGGGCCAGCGCCGCGATCGCGTCGAGCGCCAACGGCATACCGAGATCGATGCGGTGCTCGGGGGTGCGCAACCGACCGGGCAAGACCGACCGCAGCGGACCCAAGTCCACTCCGCCGGGGGTCTGCCGCAGCTTCTTCACGCTGAGCCGCCGCCCGTCGAGGGCCGCCTCGCCCGTGCGCAGCAGCGCGTCGAGTTGGAGCGTCGGCGAGGTGCGCAGCCGGGCCTGATCGACCGGTGAGACCCGCTCGCCCCGGGCCCGCACCAGCGCCAACGCAAGGTCGCGGGCGATTTCCCAGTCGTGGCGGGCATCCGCGGGCCGCTCGAACAGCGCCGGTGTAAACCGTGCCGTGTTGCGGACGGCGAGGGTGTGGAAGATGAGGTCGTAGTGGTCGCGTTCGAGCGGACCCGTCGGCGGCAGGATGACGTCGGCGTGCCGGGTCGTCTCGTTGACGTAGATGTCGATGGCGACCATGAAGTCGAGGCTGTCCAAGGCCGCATCGAGCGCCCGACCGCCCGGCGTCGAGGACACCGGGTTTCCGGCGATGGTCACGAGCCCTCGAATCTGGCCCGGGCCCGGGGTCGTGATCTCTTCGGCAAGCACCGAACTCGGCAGTTCGCCGCCGAACTCCGGCAACCCGCGCACCCGCGAGCGCCACGCGCCGTAGTGCCCGGCCCCCATCAAGCCGCGGCCGGCCAGGTCGATCGCCGGCGAGGTGAACATGAGCCCACCCGGCTGGTCCAGATGCCCGGTGAGCAGGTTGATGACCTGAATCGCCCACTGGCACAACACCCCATGGGCCTGCGTGGACACCCCCATCCGGCCGTGGACCGCCGCCGACCGCGCCCCGAGCAGCGCCGCCGCCAACTCGCGAACGGTCGCGGCCGGCATACCGGACAGCGCCTGCGCCACCTCGGGAGTGAACGGCGCCACGGCCTCGCGCACCGTCTCGACCCCGTCGACGTATGCCGCGGGCCGCGGGCCCAGCGCACACACCTCGCGCACGATCGCGAGCAACACCCACACGTCGGTGCCGGGCCGCACCCGGTGGTGGGCGTCGGCGATCTTGGCCGTCTCGGTGCGGCGCGGGTCGATGACGACGAGCCGCCCGCCGCGTTCGCGCAAGGCCCGCCGCCGCGCCGGGAAGTCGGGAACGGTCCAGATCGAGCCGTTGGACGCCATCGGGTTGTGGCCGATCAACACGAGCAGGTCGGTGCGGTCGATATCGGGCACCGGCAGCAGGAACTGGTGCCCGTAGAGCCCCCACGACACGACGTGATGCGGGAGTTGGTCGACACTCGTGGCGCTGAAGGAGTTCTTCGAGCGGATGGTGCGCACGAGTTGGATGCCGTGGGTGAGGGCGCCGAGGGAATGGGAGTTGGGGTTGCCGAGGTAGACCCCGACCGCGTCCCGGCCGTGCTCGCGCTGGATCGCGGCGAGGCGGCGCGCGACGAGGGGGATCGCCTCGTCCCAGCCGATCTCCTCCCAGGTTGTGCCGCGTCGCCGCAGCGGCCGGCGGAGCCGGTCGGGGTCGGCGTGCAGGTCTTGGAGGGCGACGCCCTTGGGGCAGATGTGGCCCCGGCTCAGCGGGTCGCCGCGGTGGCCCCGGATGCCGCTGATCTCGCCGTCGGTCACGGTGACCTCGAGGCCGCACATGGCCTCGCAGAGGACACACGCGGTATGCCGGGTGCTCACCTGCGCCATGCCGCCATTGTCCCCGCGCGGCGAGCACGGCGAGTGGCGACAGGCGGGGCAAAGTCACCCAATTGCTCATTCCGTCTCGCTCGCACCCAGCGTCTGCGGGACAAAGCGACCCAATTGCGCGGTGTGTCCCGCTTTGGCCCGGCGCCTGCGGACACTCGGGCCTACGCTCGGCGGTATGCCGCGCCGCCGCGTCAGCCTCTTGGTCACCGTCGCGCTCCTTGCCGCGCTGGCCCTGGGGAGCACCTTTTTCTACCGGAAGTCCTACGGCACCTGGTGGGGCACTCCCGAACGGATCGCCTACTGCGGGCGGACCTATGACAAGGGGACGCAGGGCCTCACCTGGGCGCAGGTGCAGGCCTTCGCGACGCCCTCGTCCTCGGGGCAGGTCCTGACCGAGCCGGTGGAAGTGACCCGGGTGCCGCCGCTCATCGGTCAGCGCGTGTTCGCCGCCGCCGTACCCGAGCAACGCCGCGTTGAGCCTGGTGCCCCCTGCCCGATGGGCGTGTTCCTCGAGACGGGCGAGGGGCGCTACACGGCATACGGCCTGAGCGGCGGCCCCTGACTGGCGTCCCCTCTTACTACTCACCGAAAGACCCGATTCTCCCGACCATGGCGGCTCACCCAGGGGGCGAGGCACCTCACCCGAGACCCTTCTTGCCCACCCTCGTCGCCCACACAGCCGCATCGGCCACTCCCCATTGATGCGCTGATGCTATGATTCATCGATGCGCACCACCCTCGATATTGACGACACCGTCCTGGCTGCGGCTCGTGCGCTGGCCTCGAGTTCGCGCACGTCGTTGGGTGCGGCCGTGTCCGAGTTGGCCCGGCGGGGGCTCCGCGCCTCCACCTCCCACAACGGCCCAGCCACCGAACCGACGACGACCGTGACGTGGTCGCCATTCCCGGTCGTCGCGACGCCGACCGGCCACCTCGTCACCGACGAGTTGATCGCTGCCCTGCGCGATGAGTAGTCCGGCACCCCAGATCGAGTCGCGCCCGGCGACCGGCAGCGTGCCCGCCGCGCCGTCGGCCGCCGCTTCCGGCGGTGGCGAATCGGCGAGTGCGCCACCCGCGCCCACCGTCCTCTTCGACGTCAACGTGCTCGTGGCACTCGCACTCCCGGCACACGTGCATCATCGCGCCGCCCATCGCGCCCTCGCCGACCTCCGGTCCTGGGCCACGACGCCGCTCACCGAGTCAGCGCTCGTGCGACTCCTCATGCAACCGCAGGTGGCCGGCGTCCCGTTGACTGGCGCCGACGCCCTCGGCATCCTCGCCGGCATGCGTGGCGACCCGCGCTGGCGATTCATCCCGGACACGTCGTCGCTGGCCGATCCCACCATCGAACCGGCCGTCCTCATGGGCCACCGGCAGGTCACCGACCTCCATCTCGTCAACCTCGCCGCCGCTTCGGGCTGTGTCCTCGCAACCTTCGATGCCGCGCTTGCCGCATCCCTCGCCCCCGAAGACCGCCGCTACGTCGAACTGCTTGACAGCCGCTGAACGCGACCCACGAGGCAACGGCACACCGGAGCGAACGGCATACCGCCGCGCGACGGCATACTCGGCGCGACGGCATACCGCAGCGCGACGGCATACCGGATGCCACCCTCAACCGAGCGCGACCAACCTCACCTCCGCGTGCCCGGCCCGGCTGGCGTGTGATGGGGTGGGGCCATGCGTGCAGCTCTGGTGACCCGACTCGACGGCCCGCTCGCGGTGGAGGTGATCGACGTCCCCGACCCGACGCCCACGGCCCGGCAGGTCGTCATCGAGGTCGCGGCGGCCGGCATCTGCTTCCCCGACGTGCTGCTGACCCGTGGGGAGTACCAGCTCAAGCCGCCGCCCCCCTTCATCCCCGGCAGCGAGGTTGCGGGGACGGTCACGCACGCCCCGGCGGGGTCGGGGTTCGTGGTGGGGCAGCAGGTGGCGGCGTTCCCGGGGTTCGGTGGGTTCGCCGAGCAGGTGGCCGTCGACCCGGAGTTCGTCTTCCCGCTCCCCGACGGGTTCGGCCTGGACGCGGCCGCTGCGCTCCCGATGAACTACCTGACCAGCCATTTCGCCCTCGTCACCCGCGGTGGGCTGCGCACCGGGGACAGCGTCCTCGTCCACGGCGCGGCCGGCGGGGTCGGCACCGCGGCCGTCCAACTCGCCAAGGCTCTCGGCGCGACCGTGTATGCCGTGGTCTCCAGCGAGTCCAAGGCCGCGGTCGCGCGGTCGGCCGGGGCTGATGAGGTGGTGCTCGCCGAGGGGTTCTTGGGGGCGGTCAAGTCGCTGACGGGCGGGCGCGGGGTCGACATCGTCGTCGACCCGGTGGGTGGGGACCGGTTCACCGACTCGCTGCGGGCGTTGGCGCCGCTGGGCCGGTTGCTCGTCATCGGGTTCACCGCGGGCGCGATCCCCGAGGTCAAGGTCAACCGGCTGCTCCTCAACAACGTGAGTGTCGTGGGCGTGGGGTGGGGTGCCTATTGGATGGGGGCCGGCGGGATCGGGTTCGTGCGCGAGCAGTGGGACGCCTTGCTGCGGTTGTTGGAAGCGGGCGCGCTCGACCCGGTGCTGGGTGGTTCGTACCCGCTGGCGCAGGTGGGTGTGGCCCTGACCGAGGTCGATGAACGCCGGGCGACCGGCAAGTTGCTGCTCCATCCCTGAGGTCGTCGGCGCCTCGCCGAGTGACCCTCTATCCCTGACGTCGACGGCCCTGTCGAGTTGGCTCGCCTTCCCGTGGAAGCCGATGCCGTCGGGCCTTGAGTGTGGAGTTCTCGTGGTGGGGACCACGAGAACTCCACAGCGAAGCCTGGGCGGCGGGCGGCATACCAGTCGCTACGGCCAGTCGAGCACCGTCACCAACGGGTGGCGGCCAACGATCACGGCAAGGCGGGCGGCGTACCCGGTCCCGAGGTCGCGCCCGGGGTCGGCGCCACCGGCCAGCACGGGGAGGGCGGCCCGCAGGTTGGCGCCGTGTCCGACGACCAGGGCGGGGCCGCGGTCGCGACGAGCGATGGTGGTCAAGGCGCCGGCCAGCCGATCCGCCAATTGCTGCCCATCCTCGCCGCCAGGGAACCGCGCACCGAGGTCACCCGACCGCCAGCGAGTCAGGGTGGTCTCGTAGACCCGCCACGCCTCGTCGTCACTGCGCCCGTCGAGAACGCCGACATCGACCTCCCGCAACGCCTCGACCACCTCGGCGTCCCCGAGCCCCAACTCGGCGGTGAGGATCTGCGCGGTCTGACGCGCTCGACGCAACGGCGAGACCCAGGCGCTCCCGAAGTCGAACCCCTCACCGGCCAGTCTCGCGGCCAAGGCCTGGGCCTGGGACCGGCCCACCGCCGTCAGGTCGCCGTCGAAAACCCGGTGCGACAACGTCCTGCTGACGTTGGCGACATTTTCGCCGTGCCGCACCCAGTAGACGATGGTCACGGGCCCGGTCTACCAGAGGTTCGCTTCGGTTGGGTATGCCGCGATCACGCCGGCCGCCGCAACTCCTGTTCCACGGCGCGCCGGATCCACGAAGACACTGACCGGTCGTCGGCCTCGGCGCGCCGTTTCACCTCATCCAGAACGTCCGGGGCGAAGCGCACCGGCACGGGGTCTGTGAGTCGCGGTCGACGACGGCGCGGCTTACCCTGCGGCTCCTGGTTGCGCGGGTCGGCATAGAACGCGTATTCCTCGTCGGGAGTCATGGATTCAGTAGTCATCTCGGTCTCTCCGATAGATCCGGGCCAGGTGTGCTGATGCCTCGTAGCACCCGATCGGCCTGCATTTCGTCGGGTTGCCCGATCGGGACGGGGCGAGCGGAACGGCGACTACCCGTCCCGCCAATTCAGCGACCATGAGCCAATGTGCGGGTGGTTTGGCTGGATAGAAGAGCGGGTCGCTCTCCCAGGCGTCCAGCACGTCCGACGCGCCAAGCGGCCCGTGCTTGAACAAGTGCGCTGACTGGGTGTCGAACTCGAAGGGGTCAAGATCATCCAGCGCGTCGAGGTCCAGTGGGACGACCACCTGGCCATGGTAGGCGTATTACAAACAACTACGCAACGGGCTGCGGTCCGCGAAGGTGCCGCGTGGAAGCGCCGAGGCGGCAGGGGCACGGAGCCTCCGCGCAGCGTCGAGGCGACAGGGGCACCAAGCCTCCGCGCAGCGTCGATCGCGCGTGCCGAGCGCCCTACCGTGCCGTAAGGGTTGTGATCACCCCTCCTCGTGCAGGGTAGGGCGTTGGATGGTCGAGCCCACCAGGCACTAGCGGGTCGGATGGGACCAAAGAGGCTGGTGGGGTCTGCCGGCGAGTCCGGTAGCGAGTCACGCCCGTAAACAATCCACCTATTGGTCGAATGTTGACGGGCAACGGGCAAGCGCGCGCAGGGTAGGGCGCAGGAGGGGCGAGCCCACGAGGCGCCAGCGGGTCGGATGGGACCAAAGAGGCTAGTGAGATCTCCCGGCGAGTCCGGTCGCGAGTCACACCCGTAAACAATCCACCTATTGGTCGAATGTTGACGGACAACGGGCAAGCGCGCGCAGGGTAGGGCGCAGGAGGGTCGAACCCAGGGGGCACCAGCGGGTCGGATGGGACCAAAGAGGGTGGTGAGGTCTCCCGACGGGTCCGGTCGCGAGTCACACCCGTTAACAATCCACCTATTGGTCGAATGTTTACGGGCAACGGGCAACGGGCAAGCGCGTGCCGGGGGTGCGGCATACGACACCTTCGGCACGCACTTCGCCGGCCGGACCAACACCCGCGTGCCGGGGGTGCGGCATACGACACCCTTGGCACGCAGGAACGGTGGGCGAGGAGGGGGCACCGCGCGGTCCCGGCGGGGGCGCGGCGTCAGGGCACAGAACTAGGCTGACCGGCATGGACTTCGGCAACCTCTATGCCCACGGTTTCGCCCGGGTCGCGGCCTGCACTCTCCCGGTCGCGCTCGCCGACCCGGCGACCAACCAGGAGCGGATCGCCGAGCAGGTGCGGACCCTCCACGACGAGGGCGTCGCCGTCGCGCTCTTCCCCGAATTGAGCCTGTCCGGCTACTCGCTCGATGACCTCGTCCTCCAGGACGTGCTCCTCGACGCCGTCGACGCCGCAATCGTGGACCTGGCGCGCGCCACCACCACACTGCGCCCGCTCGTCGTCGTCGGCGCCCCGATCCGCAGCGGCGCGCGCCTCTACAACTGCGCCGTCGTCATCCACCGCGGCCAAGTCCTCGGCGTCGCCCCCAAGGTGCACCTGCCCAACTATCGCGAGTTCTACGAAAAGCGCTGGTACGCCAGCGGCGACGACGCTCGCGGCACCCTCCTCAGCCGCCCCCACTGGCCCGGCGCCGACGAGGACGGCGACATCCCGTTCGGCCCCGACCTCATCTTCCGCGCCGCGGACCTGCCCGACCTCACCGTCCACGCCGAGGTCTGCGAGGACCTCTGGGTGCCCATCCCGCCGAGCCACCGCGCCGCCCTCGCCGGCGCCCACGTCCTGGTCAACCTCTCCGCGTCCCCACTCATGATCGCCCGTGGCGACGAACGCCACCTGCTCGCCCGCGCGGCCAGCGTACGGTGCAACGCGGCATACCTGTATGCCGCGTCCTCGGCCGGGGAGTCGACCACCGACCTGTCCTGGGACGGGCCCACGATGATCTACGAAGTCGGCGAACTCCTCGGCGAGAGTGGGCGATTCCCCGACGGGCCGCAGGCCACCATCGTCGACGTCGACCTGACCCGGCTGCGGCAGGAGCGCCAACGGCAGGGCTCGTTCGACGACAACCGGCGCGGTGAACTCATCGGCACCGTCGACGGCGACCTCTTCCGGGTGGTCGAGTTCACCCTCCGCCCCCCGGGCGGCAACCTCGGGTTGCGGCGGCAGGTCGACCGGTTCCCGTTCGTGCCCGACGACCCGGCCCGGCTCGCGCAGGACTGCTACGAGGCCTACAACATCCAGGTGTCCGGGCTGGAGCAGCGGTTGCGGGCCATCGGAGGCGGGTCGGTCGAGCGTATGCCGCGGGTCGTCATCGGCGTCAGCGGCGGCTTGGACTCCACGCACGCGCTCATCGTCGCGGCCAAGGCCTGCGACCGTCTTGGCTTGCCGCGCACCCATATTCTCGGGTTCACCATGCCCGGGTTCGCCACCAGCAGCGGCACCAAGACCAACGCCATCGCGCTCATGGAGGCCCTGGGGATCGCCTGGGCGAAGGTGGATATCCGGCCGATGGCCACCCAGTTGTTGCGCGACCTCGGGCATCCGGCCGGCGACGGTGAACCCGTCTACGACGTGACCTTCGAGAACGTCCAGGCCGGGGTCCGCACCGACTTCCTCTTCCGCGCCGCCAACCAACGCGGCGGCATCGTCCTGGGCACCGGCGACCTGTCCGAGCTGGCCCTGGGCTGGTGCACCTACGGGGTCGGCGACCACATGTCCCACTACGGCGTCAACGCCGGGGTCCCCAAGACGCTCATGCAGCACCTGATCCGGTGGGTCGTGAGCAGCGGCCAGTTCGCCGACGCGGGCGTCGACGACACGCTCCTGTCGATCCTCGACACCGAGATATCCCCCGAACTCGTGCCGCCCGGCGAGGGCGAGAAGATCCAGTCCACCCAGGACATGGTCGGCCCGTATGCCCTTCAGGATTTCACCCTTTACCACGTGCTCCGGCGCGGCTACCGGCCCAGCACCATCGCCTTCCTCGCGCTGCACGCCTGGGGCGACGCGGCCCGGGGCAACTGGCCGCCGGGATACCCCGAGGGTGAGCGGACGGCATACGACATCGGAACCATCAAGCGCTGGCTGGAGGTGTTCCTCACGCGGTTCTTCGCCCACCAGTTCAAACGGTCGGCGCTGCCCAACGGGCCCAAGGTGGTCACCGGCGGCACCCTCTCCCCGCGCGGGGACTGGCGGATGCCCTCGGATGCCTCGGCGCGCGCCTGGTTGGCCGAGTTGCACCGCAACGTGCCCGACGCGTAGCCAGCGGCCGCCGGCACGGCTCTGGTGGTGGATCGTCCGGGTCCCAACCCCGACGATCCACCACCAGAGCCGACCACCGCGTCAGGTGGGCAGCAGCGATGAGGCCGGGAGGTCGAAGAACCGCAGTTCGTCGAAATCCGGGCCGACGGCCGCGAGCGCATCGGCGCCCCCGACGAGGTCGGGTGCGACCGCGGCAGCCAGGATCGCCGCCGCCTCGGCGACGTGGTCGCGCAGCATCCGCTCCGGGTCCAGGCGCGACCCGCTCTCCGCGGCCGACGCGCCCAGGCCGTGGGGCAGCGTGAGGCGACCGTCGGCGGCATACGCAAAATCGGTCAACCGCAGCGGCGGCTCGACCGCCCCACGCCGGTGACGCCACCGCCCGGTCGCCGGGTCGTAGAGGTAGTCCCCGAGGAGGCGCCAGCCGTCGCGGGCGATCATCCGCACCGCCTCGATGACGTAGTCGGCGACCGCGTCCGAGACGAAGTAGTTGAAGTTGACCCGCACCCAGCCCGGTTTGATGCCGCCGCAGCCGCCAAGGATCGAGCGTTCGAGGGCGTGCGAATGCGCCCCGTCGATGCCGAGCAGCCGATGCCCGTACGGACCCGCACACGAGCAGCCGCCCCGGGCCTGGATGCCGAACAGGTCGTTGAGGAGGGCGACGACGAAGTTGTGGTGCAGGTAGGCCCGTGAGCGCCCGCGCACGGTGAACGACACGATCGAGAGGCGCTCGCGCTCGAGGTTGCCGAGAATTTCCAGCCCGGGCTCGCCCTGCCAGGCCGACACCGCGCGGCGCAGCAGCCGCTCCTCGCAGGCCCGGATCGTCTCGACCCCGACGGCCTCCTTGAGCTGGAACACCAGCCCGGCCCGGATCGAATCGACGATCGCCGGCGTGCCCCCCTCCTCCCGCTCCACCGGGTCGTCGAGGAAACTGTGCGCGTCCGCGTTGACGAACCGCACCGTGCCCCCGCCGGGCACGTCGGGCACCCGGTTGGCGAACAACTCGCGCCGCGCGACGAGCACCCCCGGCGTCGAGGGCCCGCCGATGAACTTGTGCGGCGAGAGGAAGACCGCGTCCTTGTATGCCGTGGGCTCACCGTCCGCAGGCGCCGTCATCGAGATCTCGACGTAGGGACCGGCGGCGGCGTAGTCCCAGAAGGACAGTGCCCCATGGGCATGGAGCAGCGCGGCGATGGCGGCGGTGTCGGAGACGATGCCGGTGACGTTGGACGCGGCGCTGAAGGAGCCGATCTTGAGGGGGCGGGCGGCATACGCGGCCAACTGGGTCTCGAGGTCGGTGAGGCAGACGCCACCGTCGGCGTCTTGCGCGATGACGACGACGTCGGCGATCGTTTCGCGCCAAGGGATTTCGTTGCTGTGGTGCTCGTAGGGGCCGATGAAGACGACGGGTCGTTGGTCGGCGGGGATGTGGTCGGTCACGTGCCACCGATCCTCGAGCGCGGAGGGTATGCGCAGCCCGAGGATGCCGATGAGTTTGTCGATGGCGGCGGTCGCGCCGGCACCGGTGAACAGCACGATCGTGTCGTCGTCGCCTTGGACGGCTCGGCGGATGATTTCGCGGGCGTCCTCGCGCAGCCGGGTCGTCTGCAAGCCGGTGCCGCTCGACATCGTGTGGGTGTTGGCGTAGGCGGGGAGCACGTGGTCGCGGATGACGTCTTCGAGGAAGGACAGGGCGCGCCCGGATGCGGTGTAGTCGGCATAGGTGACGAGGCGCCGCCCGTAGGGGGTGGTCATCACGTGGTCGTCGCCGATGACGCTGTCGCGGATGCGGGCGAGCAGGGGGTGGGCAGCGGGGTCGACGGGGGCGCCGGACTGTTCCATGACACCAGCGTGCCAGTCGGGTATGCCGCTGTCCATAACTTGCGCTGATGCAATCCCCTCCCCGCATAACACGGCATTACTCAAGATAGTCACTGACGTAGAGCTACGCCCGGCAACCCTGTCTCAGCCACCCCCCGATGCACGCCCGTGCAAACTTGCTCTAGAGTGCAGGTATGGGCGACGAGTCGCAGCCGAACCGAACGAACCCTGCCGCACCCTCGGCCACCTGGCGGGAACGCAAGAAGGCCACCACCCGGGCCACGATCGCCGCCGCCGCCTTCGATCTGGTCCGCGACCAGGGCCCGGAAGCCCTCACCGCCGAGGCGATCGCCGAACGCGCCGGAGTCTCGCGCCGCACCTTCTTCAACTACTTCCCCTCGGTCGATGCCGCCGTCGCCGGCTCGGTCGAGAGCCTGCTGGACGATCTCACCGAAATGCTCAGCGACCGGCCCGCCGATGAGCCCATCTGGGACACCATCGAGGCGCTCATGACGGGCCCCCACGGCACGGCGATCGTCGAGCGCGTGGCCGTTCTCGGCGCCACTGCGGACCGCTCCCGCCTCGCCAACCACCTCGCCCGCGACCACGCCGAGGCCTTCGTCGGGTGGTTGACGTCCTGGCTCACCGCCCGCTTGGCCGCGCCCGCGACTGGCACGGATTCCGTTACAGGAGCGGCGGGTTCACCATCACGCACCGTCGCCGACCGCGCCCCGGTCGCAGACCCGAGCACCCCACACCAGTCCTCATCTCCCGACCCGGACCTGTATGCCGCGACGCTCGCCGGGTCGGTCGTCGCCGCCGCCGAGGCCGCCTTGCGTCTCTGGTTGGAGCGCACCGGGGGCACCGTCACCAGCACGTCCCTGTCGACCTACCAGGACCTGTTCGCGCAGGCCCTCACCCTCGTGCGGGCCGGCTTTGAACGCCACGCCCCCTAGCCACCGACCTCGCCACCGTCCCCAGCCCGTCAGCACCCAGACCCCCCATCACCTCGACCCGCAGCACCCACACCACCAAGCCCGCCCAACTGCATACGCCGCCCCCGGCATAACCGACGCAACGGCATACCGAGCCCGACGGCATACGAAAAGGACAACCCCATGGCCACGGCCCTCTACCGTCTCGGACGCTGGTGCGCGACCCACGCCCGCCTCGTCCTCGTCTCCTGGCTCGTGATCCTGGCGGCCCTCGGGGGCGGCGCGCTCACCCTCGGCAAGCCGCCGACCGAGCAGGTGAGCATCCCCGGGAGCTCCTTCGAGAAGGTCCTCGACCATCTGTCGACGCAGATCCCGGAGGCCGGCGGCGGGTTCGGCACCATCGTCATCCACAGCACGACCGGCGCATTCACGCCCAGCCAGCGCACCGCAATCCAGGAGGTCTTCACCAAGTGGGCCGCGCTCCCCAACGTCAAGCGGGTCATCGACCCGTTCGCCGCGCAGGCCCAACTCGACCACAGCGGCACCGACCTCGCCGCGAACGCGCCACAACTGCAGCAGGCCCGCACCCAACTCCTCGCCGGCGAGGACCAACTCCGCGCCGCTCGCGCCCAACTCGACGCCGGCGCGGCCTATCTCAAGAACGCCGAGGCGGCCAACCCCGCCGACCCGTCGCTGCCCGGCCTGCGGGCCCAACTCGCCGACGGCGAGGCGCAGTATGCCGCGGGCAAGGCGCAGTGGGATGACGGCCAGGCGAAGTATGCCGCGGGGCAGGCCCGCTACGACGAGGGGCAAGCCATCGTCACGGCGATGAACGGGATGCGCGTGGTGAGCACCGACGGCACGACGGCGATGGTGCAAATCCAGTTCGACCGCAACGTCCAGTCCCTCGACCCGAAGGTGCGCAAGCAGATCCCGGCCCTCGGCGAAACCCTCACCTCGGCTGGGCTGCAGGCTGATTACGGCGTCGAGATCACCCAGAACACGAGTGTTGTCGGCGCCGGGGAGATCGCCGGTCTCGTCCTGGCCGCCCTCGTGCTCGTCGTGATGCTCGGCACCCTGATCGCCGCGGGCCTGCCACTGCTCACCGCCCTCGTCGGGGTGGGCGCCGGGCTCGCCGGGGCGGTGGCGTTGACAACCTTCTACGAGATGAACTCGGTCACGCCCGCGCTCGCCCTCATGCTCGGCCTGGCCGTCGGCATCGACTACTCGCTGTTCATCGTCAACCGGCACCGCGGCCACCTCGTCCACGGCATGGAGCGCACCGAGTCGATCGCCCGGGCCACCGGCACCGCCGGCAACGCGGTGCTCTTCGCCGGAGCCACCGTCGTCATTGCGCTCGCCGCCTTGGTGCTCAGCGGCATACCGATCCTCGCCCAGATGGGGCTGGTGGCCGCGGGCACGGTGGCCGCGGTCGTCGTCGTGGCGCTCACCTTCGTCCCGGCCCTGCTTGCGTTGCTCGGCAACCGAGTCCTCTCCCGGCGGGCCTGGCGGGCAGCCGGGTTCACCACCCCAGGTGAAGTCGCGACCCGGGTCGTGCCCGCCGACGACCACGAGGAGGAACACGGCGGCTGGTACGTCCAGCTGCTCACCCGCCGCCCCTGGCTGACCGTCGCCGGCGTCCTGGTCCTCGTCGGGCTGCTCGCCGTCCCCGCCCTTGACCTGCGCCTGGGCCTGCCCGGCGGCGGCAACGAGCCCGCGAACTCCACGGCATACCGGTCCTACTCGACCATCGCCTCGGCCTTCGGTCCGGGGATGAACGGCCCACTGCTGGCGGTCGCCGACCTCCCCGGGTCCCCGACGGAAGCCCAGGCGTATGCCGCGCAGGCGGCG
Source organism: Actinomycetes bacterium (assembly GCA_029778715.1). Lineage (GTDB taxonomy): Bacteria > Actinomycetota > Actinomycetes > Actinomycetales > Dermatophilaceae > Phycicoccus_A. Next base: position 14,534 of record JAKOPT010000120.1, read on the forward strand.
TTGGCGACCGGGCTCGCCGGGGTGCGCGGCGTCGAGCACGTGGTGCCGTTCGGGATGAGCGCAGACCACCGGACCCTGGCGTTCCAGGTGGTGCCCACGTCCGGGCCGGCCGATGCCGCGACCGTCGAGACGGTGCATGCCCTGCGCGGCAGCCTGCCGACCTTCGAGATGACATCGGGAACGAAACTGGGGCTGACCGGGCAGACCGTGGCGAACATCGAGATTTCCGAACGGCTCGGGGCGGCTTTGCCGATGTATCTGCTGGTCGTCGTGGGGTTGAGCCTGCTCATCCTGACCGGGGTGTTCCGCTCGCTCGTCGTGCCGCTGGTGGCCACCGGCGGGTTCCTCCTCTCGGTGGCGGCGGCGTTCGGGGCGACGGTCGCGGTCTTCCAGTGGGGCTGGCTCGGCGCGCTCTTCGGGGTCCACGAGCCCGGGCCGATCCTGTCGTTCATGCCGATCATCCTGATCGGGGTGCTCTTCGGGCTCGCCATGGACTACCAGATGTTCCTCGTGTCCGGGATGCGCGAGGGCGTCTCCCACGGTGAGGATGCCCGCACGGCCGTCAAGACCGGGTTCATGCACGGCGCCAAGGTGGTGACGGCCGCGGCGGTCATCATGTTCGCGGTGTTCGGCGGGTTCGTGTTCTCGCACCTGACGATGGTCCGGCCGATGGGGTTCGGATTGGCGATCGGGGTGCTGGTCGACGCGGTGCTGGTGCGGATGACGCTGACGCCGGCGCTCATGCACCTCCTCGGCGATCGGGCCTGGTGGCTGCCGCGCTGGCTGGACCGGATCACGCCCAACCTCGATGTCGAGGGCACCTCACTTTCGCAGGGCCGGGTCCCACTGGGCCGGGGCTGAAGTGGCCCAGGGTCGCCCCTGATCCGCCAGCGGTGCTCCCCGCCTCTGATCCGCCGGCGGTGCGCCCCCGCCCCCGATCCTGCAGTCGAAAGTACGCAACTCGCCGTGTCGCGGAAGCGCGCACGGCGAGTTGCGTACTTTCGACTTCCGCGCCGCCTGCCGGGCGGGCCGCCGCCGCCCCGGATGGACTCATCGACCCCGCATTGAGGTCGCACAGCAACCCCACAGGACCGCTCGCCACGGTGGAACCGTCACCCCCACGGACCACCCGAAAGCGACCGACCATGAGCACCACGCCCCGTGCCCTCACCACCGCCAAACTCTGGACCACCGGCATCGTGGCTTCGGCCGCGCTCCTCACCGGCGCCGTCGGCTACGAACTCCTCCAGAGTGCCACCACCACCACGGCGACCACCACGACCGCAGCCTCCGGCACGACCACGGCCTCCGGCATGACCACGGCCTCCGGCACGACGACGAGCAACACCTCGACGACGTCGACGAACTCCGCCAGCAGCGGCGTCACGACGACGAGCGCCGCGGCCGCGACCACCACGAAGGGCTCATGACCATGCGCCCCGCCGCCCGCCACTTCGCGGATTACTTCTCGGCGATCGGCACGACCGTCGAGATCCTCACCACCCGCGAGGACACCCTCGCCCCGGCCATGGACATCGCCCGCCAGCGGCTCGCCGAACTCGACGCCGCCCTCTCCCGGTTTCGCCCCGACTCGGAGGTATGCCGCCTCGCCGCGGCCGCCGCCCAGGCCCCGGCGAGCGCGCGCGTTTCTCCGACGTTCGCCAACCACCTGCGGGCCGCCCTGCGGATGGCCCGCTTCACCGAGGGTCTGGTGGACCCCACCATCGGGTCGGCGGTCGTCGCCTCCGGATATGACGCGGACATGGACGTGATCCGCTCCCGCGCAACCAACCCCCACGCCGCCAGCGCCACCAACCCCCACGCCGCCGCCGCTGCACCCCGCCCCGACGCGCAGGCCACCCCCGGCTGGCAGGCGATCACCATCGACCCCCGCACCGACGAGGTGAGCACGCCGGCCGGCATACTCCTCGACTTCGGCGCCACCGCGAAAGCCCACGCGGCCGACCTCATCGCCGCCGAATTGGGCCGGCGTCACCCCGGCGGGTTCCTCGTCAACCTCGGCGGCGACATCGCCATCGCCGGCGAAAGCCCCATCGGCGGCTGGCCCATCGGAATCGAGGACGCCGACGGCGCCACCGTGCAGGTCGTCGCCCTCCTCGACGGGTATGCCGTGGCGACCAGTTCGACCCGGCTGCGCACCTGGGCCGCGACCGATGGCACGACCCGCCACCACATCGTCGACCCGCGCACCGGCCGCACCGCCGCCGTGACTTGGGCGCAAGTCACCTGCGTCGCCCCCACCGCCCTCAAAGCCAACGCGGCCACGACCGCGGCCATCGTGCTGGGACCCGACGCCCCGGCGTGGCTGGAGCGGCACGGCATACCGGCTCGCCTCGACGGCACCGACGGGACCCTCACGACCACCTCCGGCTGGCCCGCACCCACGAGCGTGGAGGTGGCGGCATGAACGAGGCCCTGTGGTACCTCTCGCGAGCCACCGGCGTCGCGAGCATGGCGCTGCTCACCGTGACGTTCATCCTCGGGATGGTCACCGCCGGGCGCCGCTCCCCCAGCGCGGACCGGGCGACCGTGGTCATGGCGCTGCACCGGTGGCTGTCGCTCGGCATGGTGGCGTTCCTCACCGCCCACGTCGCGACGGCCATCGCCGAAACCTACGTCTCCATCGACCTCGTCTCGGCTCTGGTGCCCTTCACCAGCGGATATGCGACGTTCTGGGTGGGCCTGGGCACGCTGGCCGTCGACCTGCTGGTGGCCATCGTCGTCACCTCGTGGCTGCGGCACCGGCTGCCCGAACGCGCCTGGCGCACCGTGCATTGGGCGAGTTACCTGCTGTGGCCCATCGCGCTGATCCACGGGTTCATGCTCGGCACGGCGGACCAGCCGCTGCTGCGCGCCGCCACCGTGGCATGCGGCGCCGCCGGGATGGCCGCGCTGGCCTGGCGGACGCGCGCCAATCACCCCGACCGCGCCGGCCGCCAGGCCGCCCTCGCCGGGGAGTGGTCATGACGGACGCCACCCTGCCGGCCCTGCTCGAGAGCGCGGGCCTCACCGGCCGCGGCGGCGCCGCCTTCGCCACGCACGTCAAGATCGCCGCCGCCACCCACGCCGGGGCGGACCTCATCGTCAACTTGTGCGACGGCGAACTCGGCGCCGCCAAGGACGGCTGGGTCGTCACCCATCACCTTCCCGAGGTGGTCGCCGGGGCGTCGTTGGTCACCTCCCGTCGGGGTCGCCGCATCCGGTATGCCGCGCACCGCGGCTCGGCGACCGCGTCCCGGTTGGCCGCGGCCGGGCTGGACGTGCTGGAGGTGCCCGCGCGCTACGTCTCCTCGGAGGAAACGGCCTTGGTATCGCTCGCGCATGGGCACCTGGCCCGACCGATGACCAAGCGCGACCGGTTCGTGTCCGGCGGCCGGGACAGCGCCGGGCACACCATCGAACCGACGGTCGTCCTCAACGCCGAGACCGTGTGGCGGGTCGCGCAGATCGCCGACCGGGGCGCGCCGTGGTTCCGGTCGTTCGGAACGGCCGCCGAACCGGGGCCGCGCCTGGTGTCGGTCAGTCGGTCTCGCCCCTCCGGTATGCCGCCATTGCCGGCGAGTGCGCGGGCGAGAGAAGACGAGCATTTGGGTCACTTTGTCCCGCGCGCGGAGCGTGACGGGGGTACTTGTCGGGCGCGCGGCGAGTCGCCGGCAAGTGCGCGGGCGAGACAAAACGCGCATTTGGGTCACTTTGACTCGCCCATCGTCCTCGAGACCGAGGCGGGCGTGCCGGTCTCCGAGTTGCTCAGGCGCGGCGGCATACCCGACGACCACGGCGCGATCCTCCTCAACGGGCTCGGCGGGGCGTTCCTCACCGCCACCGAAGCGCGCGGTGCGCTGTGGTGCGGGGCGGGGCTCACGGCATACGGGACCGGGATCGGCCCTGGAGTGATCCACGCGCTCGACCCGCGTGGCTGCCCGCTCGCCTGGGTGCGCGATGTCCTCGCCTGGGCCGGCGGGGAGAGCGCCGGTCAGTGCGGGCCGTGCCTGTTCGGGGTGCCCGCGCTCGCCCGCGACTGGGCCGCGCTCGTCGCCTCACCCACACCCGAACTGCTGGCCCAGGTGCGATCGCGGGTGGCGCTGTTACCCGGGCGCGGTGCCTGCCGCTACCCCGATGGCGTGGCGGGTTTCGCCGCGAGCGCGCTGCGGGTGTTCGAGGCGGACCTGGTGGCGCATCGCAGCGGGCGGTGCGCGGGCGGCATACCCGTAGACCGACCGATCACGAGCGAAAGGAAGGCTCATGCCGGTGTCTGAACAGGTGACTCAGCGGGAGTTGCGCATCGACCGGGTGGCCTGCAGCGGGCACGGCGTGTGCGCGAGTTTGCTGCCGCAGCGGGTCCGGCTCGACGAGTGGGGCTACCCGATCCTGGCCGGCCCCCACCCCAGCGACCACGACGGTGAACGCGCGATCCGCTGGTGCCCGGCCCGCGCCCTCTACTGGGCCCCGACCCCGGGCTGAGCCCGGCAATGCAACGCGGAAAGTGACGTAGCGACGTGGAAACTACCGCGTCGCTCCGTCACTTTCCGCGTGCGGTTGGGTGCGGGCGCGATGCAGTCCGGGTGCGCGTCGGCCGCGGGCCGGGTGATGACTCAACTCGAGCAGGAGCGTCACGACCCGGTCGGCCGCGGTGTTGCGCGGGCCGCCCTCGCGGACCATGGCGAGCAGGTGCCGCACGGGCGGGTCGGCGATCTTGACCAGCGCCACCGGGCTGGGCACCGAGCGGGCCGCCAGGCGGGGCAGCACGGTGACCCCGACCCCGGCGGCGACGAACGCCATCGCGCTGTAATGGTCCTGGGCCTGGACGGCGAAGCGGGGCGTGAAACCGCGGGCCTGGCAGGCCGCGACGACCATCCGGTGCCCGGGGGCGGCGAGGTAGTCGTTGGTCACCCAGGCCTCGCCCTTGAGGTCGGTCAGTTCGATGATGTCGCGGCGGGCGAGCGGGTGGTCGCGGTTGACCGCGGCGACGAACGGGTCGTCGGTCAAGTGGACCTTGCGGTAGCCGGGGCGGCGGGCGTTTTCGGTGTTGTCCATGGCGATGTCGATGTCGGGCAGGGTCGAACGGGCACCGAGTTCGGTGAGGACGAGTTCGACGACGAGGTCGGGCATCTCCCGGTTGAGGCGCTTGACGACCGAGGGCATCCACACGGCACCGGCCGAGGCGAAATAGCCGAGCACGAGGCGGCCCGAGCGCCCGTCGCGCAGGTCGGCGACGAACGAGTCGAGACGGCCCCACTGCTCCATCACCTGCTCGCTATGGACGAGGAGCGCCTCGGCCGCCGGAGTGGGCACGATCCCCCGACCGACCCGGTCGAAGAGGGCCAGCCCGGTCTGCTTCTGGAGCGCGGCCATGTGTTGGCTCACGGCCGACGGGGTCATCCGCAGATTGTCGGCGGCGGCCTGAATCGAGCCGCTGGCCATGACCGAGCGGAAGATGCTGAGACGGTGCGGATCGAGCATGAATCCACCCTACCAACCCTTAAGCATCTCTTAACTACCTTGCAGTAACTTCGCCTTGTCCTTAACGATCGGAGCGCTCACAATAGAGATATGACGACGCACCGCCACTTCTCCCTTGAGGCCGCCCACCACCTCGCCGACCGCTTCCGCACCGTCCGCCGGGCCGGGCGCGGCTGGAGCAAGGCCGAAGACCGCGATCTGCAGCGCGAAGCCGCCGAGATCCAGATCGTGGCCCAGGCCGGTCCCTACCGCATCTTCTGATCCACCGCTCGCCGACGGCGAGCCACGCAGCCCCTTCCGCTCGCCCGGAAGGGGCTGTTTCATGTTCCCTCACACCAGGATTCGCTTGAGCGTGAGCGGCTTGTCGGCCCCCAACTCGGCGACCTGGGCGAGGAACAACTCGGCGCACGACTGGGCGTCGATGAGGGGGTCGTGGGCGCGATAGACCGGCAACCGATAGCGCTCTCGCGCCGCCCACAACCGCAGCGATCCCGGCGGCGGATCGGTGGGGAAAGCCCCGGCCACCAGGCGGCGCTGCAACGCCAACGTGTCGACGACCAGACACGGAAACGGGCCCCCGAACAACTCGGCACACGCCCGCCGCAAGAACCCCACCTCGATCGGCGCGAAATGGGCCAGTAACACCCGGCCCCGCAGCGCGGCCAGCACGGTCTCGGCGGCCTGCGCGATCGGCATACCGGTCGCCACCGTGTCGTCGGTGAGGCCGTGGACCGTGGCGCTCGCCCCCACCTCCACGGGTGCGTTGACGAGGAAGGACCGGGCGCCGGCGAGTTCGATGCGACCCCCCACGACCGGCACGAACCCGACGGCGACGACGTGGTCCTTCTTGGGATCGACCCCGGTCGCCTCGAAGTCGAGGGCAAGGAACTCCGCGTCGAGCACGGCCGCGTTCTCGTCGGGAAAGGGAGCGTTGAGGTATGCCGCGAGCGGCCCGTCGCGCACGGTGCGCGCCGCCTTGACCCGCTGCTCCTCGGGGGAGCGCCGAAACCACCTCACGGCATACCCACCGCGCTCACATGAAACTCGTCGGATAGCGCGAGGCCATCGACGACTGCGCCGACCGGACGATGGCGAACGCCTCGCGCAGGTGCCGTTTGTCGAACGAACTCAACTGTTCGGGGTTGACGTGATTGTCGACGGGCAGCCCGGCGCGGACCTGGGCGGCCTGGTGGCGCATCCGGACGTACGAGATGAACTCGAAGGCGTCGTGGAGGTCGGCGCCCTTCTCCTCGCTCATGATCCCGCCCGACACGGCCGCGGCGATGCGCGCGTGCGTGTTGACCGCGGGCGAGCCCAGGGCGAGGGCGTGGACGCGGGCCAACTCGACGACGGCCCCGATCCCGCCGCGTTTGATGTCGAGGGTGTCGGCGTGCGCCCCCTCCTTGGCCAACACGAACCCGCGGAAAAAGCCGAGCGGTGGCTCGTTCTTCGTGGCCGACTTGGCCAGGTGGGCGAGGAACAGCCGGGCCTGCGGGGACCGCGCTAACACCTTGTGCTGCAACTTGGTGAAGGGCTTGATGTCGCCGTGGACGGGGCGCATGTCGAAGAAGATGCTCGCCCGCAGAATCGCGTCGGGCACCGGCCGGGTGAGCCATTCGGTGAACTCGCGCCGCCACTCGCGGGCCCGCAGCCGCCACTTGGGGTTGGTCGCCATGATCTCCCCGGGGCACAGGGGATAGCCGGCCTCGACGAGCCCGGCGCTGACCCGCTCGGCGAGCGCGGCGAACCATTCGAGGTCGGCATCGGTCGCGTCGTCGTGGATGATGAGCGCGTTGTCCTGATCCGCGGCGAGGGCCTGTTCGAGCCGGGCCCGCGAGCCCAGCGTGACCCAGGTGTAGGGCACCGGCGGCGCGCCCAACTCGGCCTCGGCGAGCGCGATGAGGCGGCGCTCGACGGCATCTCCGATGGCGGTGACCACCCGCCCGACGTCCTCCGCGCTCGCGTCCTGCGCGGCCAGCGCCTCGACCACGGCGGGCAACCGGGCGCTGACGGCGGCCACTCCGGCGGGTGTGGTCTGCTTCTTGAGGTCGCCGACGAGGTAGATCGGGCTCGCCTGCACCATCCGCATGAGGTCGGTCGTCGTGATGATGCCGAGCGGTCGCCCCTCCTCGAGGATGGGGAGGTGGTGGATGTTGCGCCCCACCATTTCCAGGAGCACCTCGAACGCGAGCGCGCCCACGTCCCCGGTCACCGGGTCGGTCGTCATGACTTCGGCGACCGGCTTCTCCGGCGATACGCCCGCGGCCAGCACCCGGTTGCGCAGGTCTCGGTCGGTGAGTATGCCGACCAGCTGGCCCCCGTTGGTAACGCCGCCTCCCGCTCCCTTGGCTCCGCCCGCTCCCTTGCCTCCGACCGCTCCGGCTGTTTCGTCCGCTCCGTCCGCCACGACAAGCAGCGACGAGGCGCCCTGCTCGCTCATCGCCTGCGCGGCCTCCCGAATCGTCGCGCGGGTCGTCACGAGGATGGGTTCGCGCCGGATGAGGTCGCGCACGCTCGTCTTGAGGATGGCGCCCGTGGTGCCGGTCGCCTGCAGCCGGGCCACGGCGCCGCGCATTCGGTGCGCCCGCTGCACATCGAAGTAGTGGGCGAAGTCCGCGTGCGCCGCCGACAAGGTGCGGAACTCCGCCTCGGGCAGCACGAGCACGAGCGAGTCCTCGATGGCCGTCACCTCATAGGTCGAGGGGTTGCCCAGAACCAGCGTGATCGCGCCGAAGGTCTCCCCCACCTCGCCCCGATCGACAAGCATGCCCCGGTCGTCGTGGATGTCGACGGCCCCGGACCGGAGCACGAAGAGGCTGTGGTTGTCGGCGCCGCGCGCGATGATGGAGCGGCCGCGCCGGTAGTACTCGATGGTCATCTTCCGCGGCAGGTCGGCCAGCACCTTCTCGGGCAACTCATCGAAGGGCGCATGGCGCGCGAGGAAGTCGCGGATTTCGGAGAGCTCGACATCGAGGGCCATGCGTCGTGGATATCAGGTATGCCGCGGTGTCGGCGAGGCTTTCGGGCCCGGTGCGCCCAGTGCTCCCGGCGCGGCGCCCAGCGGCGTGCCCCCGGCCGGCCGTGTCGTGCCCCGAGAGACGCCCCGCGCCCCTCCCTCAAGTCGGCCAGTGCCCGGCGCCACGGACCTGGCCGTCCCCCTGCCGCCGTCCAGTCGGCGGTTCACCACCCCTCGCCTGGCACAGTGGGGGCATGCGCGCCTTGACGTATGCCGCATTCGGCGGCCCGCTCTCCGTCACCGAGGTGCCCGACCCGGTGGCCGCACCCGGCGCCGTTGTCGTTGACGTCGAGGCCAGTGGCCTGTGCCGCAGCGACTGGCACGGGTGGCTCGGCCACGACAGCGACATCGTGACCTTCCCGCACGTGCCTGGGCACGAGTTCGCGGGCACGGTGAGGGCCGTCGGCGAGGGGGTGGACCGCGCCTGGCTGGGCCGCCGGGTAACCGCCCCGTTCGTGTTCGCCTGCGGTCGCTGCCCGGTATGCCGTCGCGGCGATGGCCAGATCTGTCCGCACCAGCGCCAACCCGGCTTCACCGATCCCGGGTCGTTCGCCGAGCAGGTCGTCGTGTATGCCGCCGCCACCAACCTGGTGGCGCTCCCCGACGACGTGGGGGCAGCGGAAGCGGCGGGTTTGGGATGTCGGGTGGCCACGGCATACCGGGCGGTGACGGCGCGCGCCGGGGTGACCGAAGGCGAGTGGGTCGTCGTCCTTGGCTGTGGCGGAGTGGGATTGGCCGCGATTGCGACGGCTGCAGCGCGCAGAGCCCAGATCATCGCCGTCGACGTTTCCAAGGACGCATTGGCGGCGGCAGCCGAACTCGGGGCGCGGCATACCCTGATCGCCGGCGACGACCTGCCCGAGCGGGTTCATGCCCTGACCGGCGGCGGCGCCCAGGTGAGTATCGATGCGTTGGGCGCGGTGGCGACGGCGCGCGCGGGCCTGTTGTCGTTGGGGCGCGGCGGGCGGCATGTCCAGGTGGGGTTGCTGCCGGCCGCGAGCGGGCCGACGCCGCTGCCGATGGACCGGGTGATCGCGTGGGAGTTGGTGGTGCTCGGCAGCCATGGGATGGATGCGCGCGACTACCCGCCGATGCTCGCCGAGGTGGCGGCCGGGCGGCTGCCGCTGGGCGTGTTGCTGTCCGGGCGGGCGCCGCTCAGCCTGGCGGAGGCAGCGAAGGCGCTGCCCGACATGGGGTCGAGCTTCCACCGCGGCATCGTCCTCGTCGACCCCCGCCGTGAGACAAAGTGACCCAAATGGGCGTTTTGTCCCGCGCCTCCATCGCATCCGGCGCGCCCTGCCGGGGTCGTCGAAAGTACGCGACTCGCCGTGTCGGCGCTGTCCACGCGGCGAGTTGCGTACTTTCGACCCGACTCGTGCCACCGGGGTGCGTCAATGAGGCTCGACGAGGAGTCCGAGGGCGAGATCCGCGAGCCCGCCTCCGCATCGTCGCAGGTCAGCGCCCTGAGGGATCCGCGCCGCCGCGAGTGAGCGCTGGTCGGGCGGGGTACGTTCCCTGCGGCGTCGGCAAGGCGCTGAACTGGGACGATGCAGGCAAGGCAGGTCGAAATCGAGTGAGTGGCACGAGTCGGGTGGCGCCCGAGTCGATCCGCCCGCTTTGCCCTCCCCGCGTAGTCGAAAGTACGCAACTCGCCGTGTCGGCGCTGTCCACGCGGCGAGTTGCGTACTTTCGACTGGGCCAGGCCACCCCGGGCCAGCCCCAGCGAACTACAGGTGGGAAAGGGGCACTTGTCACCCCGACAGTTGGGGTGTGACTTGGTCAGGCACGACTAGGTTGCCTGCCGCGTCGCTGTGCTAGTCCAGAAGGTGAAGGTACTGCCGACGGGCCTTCATGGCGTGGATCACGAGCCGATGTCCGCTGTCAAAGGTGAGGATGACGAGTTCCAAGAGCCGGCCTGTGCGGTCGAACCCCAGGAGAAACTGCTTGGCGGGCATGTCGTCGTCCGGTTCGCCCGCATATGCCAGTTCTCGACGGCATACCGAATGTCCGCCTCGCCGATGCCATGTTTGAGCGCCGACGCATTGACCTTCATGCGACGTAGGCTCGCAGCGCCGCACGGATCAGTTCTGAACGTGAGACGTTCTCGGCCTTGGCCCTACTGTCCACGGCCAGGAGGAGGGCATCATCAACGCGCACCGGAACTACGCGCGCCGGACCAGTCCCGAGCGGCTTGCGGCCCCGTTTGCGCAGTTGTCCGATGTCGTAGCCCCGCTCCGCCTCCTCAACGACCTGACTGATGAGTTCCTCGGTGACAGGGACCCCGTTGATGGTCTCCACACTTAAATTGTATTACAGATCAGGGTGGCCTGACAGAGCCGACTCGATCGGGATTGGGCTCTTCAGCGCGCGCCGACCTTGGGTCGAGTCCAGCCATCAGGGACGTGGCCCCCGAGTGCGGTCTAGCCCGCCTTGGTTGGACGCTTCGGCCAATGCGCCCTCGCGCCGCTGGCCCGGTCGGGGCGGGGGGCCGCTTCGGGGCCCACCTGCCCCAGGTAGTCGAAAGTACGCGACTCGCCGTGTCGGCGCTATCCGCACGGCGAGTTGCGTACTTTCGACTGGGCCAGGCTGCCCCGGGCCAGCCCCAGCGAGCTACAGGTGGGAAAGGGGCACTTCGCACCCCGACAGTTGGGGTGCGAAGTGGACCTTGGACGGTTCAGGCGGGAAAGGGGAGACACGAGAGGCGATCATGGGGCGGGCGACGCGCGAGGTGAGCACACGGCATACGGAAGACTGGGCGGATGAGCTTGGGCCAGTGGTGGGATACCTCCGTGCTGCCGCGCCTCACCGACCGGGCGCTGCGCTCCCCGGTGGCGCAGCACTGGCGCGAACGCACCTGCGCCGCGGCCACCGGGGTCGTGCTCGAAGTCGGGTTCGGGTCGGGGCGCAACCTCCCGCACTACCCCGATGCCGTATGCCGCGTGCTCGCCGTCGAGCCCGCCGACCTTGCCTGGACCATGGCCGAGTCGCGCCGCGCCGAGTTCGGACGGCCCGTCGAGCGCATCGGTCACGACGCGGCCGTGCTCGACCTGCCCGACGCGAGCGTCGACACCGTCATCTCGACGTGGACCCTCTGCACGATCCCCGACACCCAGGGCGCCCTGGCCCAGATGCGGCGCGTGCTCCGTCCGGGCGGGCAGTTGGTCTTCGCCGAACACACGATCAGCGACCAGCGCCTCGTGGCCGCGTTCGAGCGGGGCATCCAGCCGATCTGGGGCGCCTTGGCCGGCGGCTGCCGCCTCGACCGGGACATTCCCGCGGAAGTGGAGCGGGCGGCATACCGGCTCGACAACCTGCGCACGGACGGCTTCTTCGTCCACGCCACCGCCCACCCTTCGTAGGCCGCTGGCGTCACTTCCGCGGCACCTCCTTGTCAGTCGGCGCCCCACCCCGGTTGTTACCAGCGATCTCGCGCGAGGTTGGGCCAGCGCCGGCGGAGTTCAGCGGAAAAGTCCCGCAGTTGGAGCCGCTCGAACGAGGCCATCAGTTGCAGGGGCGTCAGTTTTGGACGTGCAGATTCCGTCGATTGCCGCCACAACGCATGGACCACTGCCTCCGGATAGAGCTCAAGTTGATCGAGCAAGAACGCGTCGGGGTGGACTGCCTCCAGGTGGTGGCGCCGCATTTCGTCGCTGGGGAAGTGTTTGAGGTTGAACGTGACGACGATCTGGCAATCCGAGTGCACGGCGGCCGCCAGTACGTGTCGGTCCTTCGCGTCACAACCCATGCCATCCACCAGCGCCTCGTAGCCCGTCACCATCGCGTCCGGGAAGGCTCGGTTCATCTGCTCGATCCGGCGCGTGGCCATCTCGGGCGAAATCTGCGGGATCAACTGGAGGTTGCGCTGAAGTTCCTCCATGACATCGCTGGACCAGTACGGCCGGAAGACCGACTGCTCCGCAATCCTCAGCAGCGTGTCGGTGAGCACGATGGGGTAGAGGACGCACGAGTCGAGGAAGACCGGGAAGTGCATTGTTCAGCACGCGGCGGGCGGGGGCCCAGCCAGCAGGTCGTAGAGGCCGGCTTCCTCTGCCTCCCGAGCCATCTCGTCGAGAATGTCGCTGCGTGCCACGCGTGCCCGCTCCGCGTAGTCGATGAGATCGACCAGACGCACGTACCGATGACGGCCCGGACGGCTCATGGGAATGTCTCCGGCATCCAACATGCGCACGATCGTGGGGCGAGAGACACCCAGATACTCAGCCGCTTCTTGGGTCGTGAGGATGGCGTTCAACGGAGCGACGTTGACACCCATCCCCGATTGAAGTGCCTGGGCGACCTGGAGCAGCACCTCATGCAGTTGTTCAGGCAGGGGCATCTCGGTGCCGTCCGCTGCCACGAGCGCCGGTCGACGGGTCGTCGACTCGGGCACAGCCGCTAGCACACGCGCGAAGGCTCGGTAAAGGTCTTCATCGTCATGGGTTCCAACGTACGTGCGGGCATCGGTGCCGGCAGCCGACCGGGACATGGCGGACCTCCTCGACGAGTCCCCCAAGCGTACCGTAAACGAACAAAACGAAAGCGGAGTGGGCCTGTCGGATTCGGGCCGAGCCGCAACCTCGAGCACTGCCCGGATGCCGTTGGGCTCGACCCACCCCGACATATGCGCCGACACCGTCAACTCGCCAAGCCACGGATGACTCGTGGATGCGCAGGGTCGTCATAGGCGAGGACGATGCTCGCTCGATCCCGTGGTGACTCCTCCTCGACGTAGATGTCCCATGCTGCGAGATAGCGGTGTTCGTATGCCGCCCGGGCCGCTTCGGGGCCGCCGAGGGCTTCGGCGTCGCGGGCGATGCCGCGCTCGAGGCAGATGTCCCGGGGCGCGTCGAGGTAGATCACCTCATCCCAGAGGTCGCGCAGAGATCCGCGCTGGAGGAAGGTCGCGTCGACGACGATGATCGCGTCCTCAGGGGCGACGGCAACCGCGTCGTCGACGACGGCGTCACTCGCGAGGTCGTGGATCTTGGTCGGATAGCGGCGGGGGCGGGGGCCGCTGTGGCTTGGCCCCATCGGACCGAGCGGAACGAGCACCCGCTCGGCGAGGGCCGCGAAATCGTAGCCGTCCTCGTAGTAGCCGCGCGCCGAATCCCGTCCTTGGCGATAGCGCACCTCACGCACGTTGTGGAAGCCGTCGGAGTCGAGATAGACCGCGGGGTGCCCGCGCGCGACGAGTTCGGCAACGAGGGCCCGGGCGAGAGTCGACTTGCCGACGCCGCAGGGACCATCGATGCCGACCCGCACGGGGTGGTCGAGCCGGCGGGCGCGCAGATGCGCGGCGAGGCGGTCGAGCAACAAGGGCGACTCCATCCGTCCACTGTCGCACCCTCGACGTAGGGGCGACCTGAAGGCAGATATGTCGTCGCACCGGATTCTCAGGGAATAGGACCTATGCCCCCGGGACTACCTACCTCATCGGACGGTAGACGGTCGCGCGATGCCCCACGCGCACGACGCGGACACTCTGCCGCTCGGGATCGATTTCGTAGAGGACGCGGTACGCCCCGCGGCGCGCAGAGTGAATGCCAGCGAACTCCGCGCGCATCTCCTTACCCACGCGCCAGGGGTTCTCGCGCAAGGCACCATCGACGAACTCGACGACCCCAGGAAGCACTCGAGCAGGGAGACGTCCCAGGTCACGAATGGCTGCACTGGAGAACGTCACGTCCCAGGTCATTTGCTAGCGATGCCGAACATGGCGCGCACCTCGTCGACGCTCGTCAGTTCACCCCGAGTCGCCTCGTCGCGAGCGGCCTGCACGTCCTTGATCGCATCGGGCACTCCCTGCCAGTAGAGCGTCTCCTCCATGGACTCGTAGTCGTCGACCGACATCACCACCACAGCGGGGCGCCCGTGACGCGTGATCGTGACCCGCTCATGAGTGTTGACGACACTGTCGACCAAATCGTTGAGCCTGGCCTTGGCCTCGGTCAGCGGAACGATGCTCATGACGGAAGGTTAACAAAAGACCCGAATAAGGGTCCGTGAACCCGCGACTTGGCTCACATAGCCTCCTCACAGGATTCTCATGGCGAGCGCCTATACCCCGGGGCGTATACCAGAGTCATGAGAAAGACACTGATCGCCACCGCTTCACTCGCCCTCGTCGCCGCCCTCGCGGTCGCGTCTTGCGCAGCTCCGCAGGGGGCGGCGGCCCGCCAAGGACCGCGCGCCACGGCGACCTCGGCGGCTCAACCGAAGGGGCCCAGCCCGGCAGCGTCGGCCACCGGCGGCACCGCGACGACGCCCAGCGGCATACCCGCCGCCCCGTCCAAGGACCCCACGGTCGTCGCCTTGTGGGAAGCCCTGATGAGCCCGGTCGGGGAGTATGCCGCGTCGGCAAGTTATGCCGCCGTCCTCGACAAGTTCGGCGCCGTTGAGCCCTACGCCTCCATCCAAGCGGCCGAGGAACGGCACATCGCCGCGCTGACCCGCCGCCTCACCGCGCTCGGCGTGGCGGTGCCGCCCAACCCGTATGCCGACACGGCGGTCGCGCCGGCCGACCTCACGACCGCGGCCACTGCCTGGGCCGACGGGGAAGTGGCCAACGTCGCGATGTACGACCGGCTCCTGACCCAGGTCAGCGGTGACGCCCAGGCGACTCGGGTGTTCACCAACCTGCGGCGGGCGTCGCTGGAAATGCACCTGCCGGCGTTCCGCGCGGCAGCCGCCAACGGCGGGGTCTCCCCGTAGCCAGCCGGCGTACACAACCGACCAATAGGTGGGTTGTGTGTCAACAATCGACCAATAGGTGGGTTGTGCGTCAACAACTGACCAATTGGTCGATTGTTGACCTCGGCGGCCCGCCGAAAACTCGGGAGCGGGCGGGCCGGCCGGGCGGGTAGCCTCACCGAGGGCACCGGTTCAGCACCACGAGGGAGTAGTCACGCCATGGGTCATGTCGACGTGGCCGGGGTGCGCTACGAACTCCCCGACGGGCGGGTCCTCCTCGATGACGTCTCGTTCCGGGTCGGCGAGGGCGCCAAGGTCGCTCTCGTCGGCGCGAACGGGTCGGGCAAGACCACCCTGCTCCGCCTGGTCACCGGCGACCTCGCCCCGCACGCCGGCGCCATCGCCCGCAGCGGCGGCCTGGCCGTCATGCGCCAGATGGTCGGCGACGGCCTCGGCCCGCACGCCACCGTCGAGGACCTCCTTCTCTCCGTCGCCCCGCCCGCGATCCGCGCGGCCGCCGCCGACATCGACGCCTGCGAACGCGCCCTCATGGAGGCCGAGGACGAAAAGACGCAGATGCGGTATGCCGCGGCGCTCGCGGCATACGCCGACGCCGGGGGGTACGACGCGGAGGTGACCTGGGATGTGTGTTGCGTTGCGGCGCTGGGGATTGCGTTCGAGCGGGCGCGGCGGCGGGGGCTGGATACGCTCTCGGGAGGCGAGCAGAAGCGGCTCGTCCTCGAGTACCTGCTGCGGGCGCCCGAAGAGGTGCTGCTCCTCGACGAACCCGACAACTTCCTTGACGTGCCGGGCAAGGTGTGGCTGGAGGAGGCGATCCGCGGGTCGGCCAAGACCATCCTGTTTGTCAGCCACGACCGGGAGTTGCTCGCCCACACGGCCACCCGCGTCGTCACCGTCGAACTCGGCTCGGCGGGCAACCTCGTGTGGACGCACCCGGGCGGGTTCGCGACCTACCACGCGGCGCGGGAGGCGCGCTTCGCCCGGTTCGAGGAGCTGCGCAAGCGCTGGGACGAGGAGCGGGCCAAGTTGCGGGCGCAGATGCTCATGTACAAGCAGAAGGCGGCCTACAACGACGGCATGTCCTCGCGTTATCAGGCGGCGAAGACGCGGTTGGAGCGGTTCGAGGCGGCCGGCCCGCCTATCGAGCAGCCGCGCGAGCAGCAGGTCGTCATGCGTCTCACGGGCGGGCGCACCGGCAAGCGGGCGGTGGTCTGCGAGGGGCTGGAGTTGACGGGGCTGATGCGGCCTTTCGACCTCGAGGTGTGGTTCGGGGAGCGGGTCGCGGTGCTCGGCTCGAACGGTTCGGGCAAGAGCCATTTCCTGCGCCTGCTCGCCGGTGGCGGGACCTCCCCGGACGTCGAGCACCTGCCCGTCGGGGAGTTGGCGGTGGCGCCGGTGCGGCATCGCGGGGTGGCCCGGCTCGGCGCGCGGGTGCGGCCGGGCTGGTTCGTCCAGACCCAGGAGCACCCGGAGTTGGTGGGGCGCACCCTCCTCGACATCCTCCACCGCGGGGACGCGCACCGGTCCGGTTTGGGGCGCGAGGCCGCCGCTCGCGTGTTGGACCGTTACGAGTTGGCGTATGCCGCGGAGCAGGTTTTCGAGTCGCTCTCCGGTGGGCAGCAGGCCCGGTTGCAGATCTTGCTGTTGGAACTGTCCGGGGCGACGTTGCTGCTCCTCGACGAACCGACGGACAACCTCGATCTGCATAGTGCGGAGGCCCTGGACGCGGGGCTGGCCGGGTTCGAGGGGACGGTGCTGGCGGTGACTCATGACCGGTGGTTTGCGCGCGGCTTCGACCGGTTCGTGGTGTTCGGCGCCGACGGGGTGGTCTACGAGGCGCCCGAGCCCGTGTGGGACGAGTCCCGAGTGGTGCGCGCTCGCTGACCGATGCCCCTGTGTGGCATGACGGCTACACTTGCGCACATGACAATCATTGCGAGCCGTGATCTTCGCAATCACACGTCGGCCGTGCTGCGACAGGTTGCCGAGGGGACCGATGTCACTATTACCGTTCACGGTGAGCCGGTCGCGGTGCTCACCCGCCCGCGGCATACCAAGCCGCTGGGCCTGACCAAGGCCGAGTTCTTCGCTCACTTGGACCGCCCGCGCGTTCCTGATCCCACGCTGGCAAGCGACCTCGCCTGGATCAGCGACGGCACCACCGATGATTTGGGGCCCATTGAATGACCGCGATGACGGTCGCCTTGGTTGATACCAGTGTTTGGGTGGCGCTCGAGAAGGATCGGCTCATCAACCGTGACCTGATGCCTGAGGTGTCGCGTGTCAGTGTCGTCACCCTGGCGGAGTTGCATGCCGGAGTGCTCGCTGCCCCGAATGCGATCATCCAAACCGAGCGCTTGCGAACCCTTGAACGCGCGCAGGCCATCGAACCGTTGCCGATCGACGCCGCCGTGGCGCGGGAGTGGGCATTGCTGCGCTACGAGATTGCCCGAGCGGGGCGACGCGCCAACATCAACGATCTGTGGATTGGCGCGACAGCCCGGGCAAACGGCCTGCCCGTCGTCACCCAAGACGACGACTTCGCGATCCTGGCCGAGCTAGGGCTGCTTGATGTCGTCACCGTGTGAACTACCGGAGCCGCTGGCGCTCCCGCTGACTCGCCCTGATGACTGCCGGTAGTTGAGCCATCGCGCGACGGGTCCGCGCGCTATCGGATGGCTGCGTGGAGCCGTTTCGCGCACCGGCACAACCAGGGTGGCAGGATGCGAGCATGAGACGGCCACCCCGTTGGACCTGGCTGATCGTGCTGGTTGTGGCGCTGCTCGACCTGGCCCTGGCGATCACCGGGAACGTCGCCGCCTCGCTGGTGCCCCTCTCCTGGTCACAGGGCCATCCCTGGCTCGTCTGGGGCTCGGTCGTGCTCCTCTTCGCCGGGTCCCTGGCCCTCCGACGCTGGGGTCTCACCGAGCAAAACGAGCCGACGACACACATCGAAGCCGGGGGTCCCGGCGCCCAGGCCATCGGCACTGTCACCGGCGGAATGGTCCACGGCCCGCGCACCGCGGTCCACGCCCCCTACATCGAGGCGGCCCCGGGGGCTGTCGTCAACGTGACCATGGACCAAGCTCCCTCCGGGACCTCCAGTCCGGACGCGCTCCTGTTCGGCCGGGTTCCGGCGCAGCCGCGGCATTTCGTCCCGCGGGGCGAGGTCGCGCGGGCCACCGAGGCCCTTGAGCACGGCCAAGTCGCCCTCGTCGCTCTCCACGGTATGCGCGGCGTCGGCAAGACCGTCGTCGCTGGGGAGATCGCCCGGGCTGCGCACGCGCGCGGCATACCGATCGTCGCCTGGGTCTCGGGCGAAGACCGCGACACCCTCGTCCGCGACCTGAGTGACTTGGCCCGCGAACTCGGGGTGAGCGACCCCGACCGCGACGACCTCACGTCGGCCCGGCGTGCCGTCCACCACCTCCAGTCCAGCGACCGGGACAGCCTGCTCGTCATCGACAACGCGACGGCGGCGGCGCACGCGGAGGACCTCACCCCGGCCGGGCGCTGTCGCGTGCTCTTCACGACGACCGAGGAGTCGTTCGGCCAGACCGCCGGGCCGGTCCGCGTCGACGTGTACGACGACGACGAGGCCCTCGCCTACCTCTTGGAGGCCACCGGTCGCACGGATCGTGACGGCGCCGCTGTCGTATGCCGCGTACTCGGCAACTCCCCGCTAGGTCTGGCCGCGGCTGCCGCCTACCTTGGGCAACTGCCGAGCGTCACTCTTGAGGAGTATGCCGCCCTTCTCGAGCGGGGCGAGTTGGCCAAGGTGTTACCCGCGACGACGGCCTACGGGCGGACGATTGCCGAAGCGATCCTGCAATCGGTGGCGGTTGTCGAAAACCACCCGGCGGTCGCGGAGACGCTGACCGCTCTGGCGCTCGGCGATGCGGGTGGGATGTCGCTGGCGATTCTCGCGCACGTGGTCTCGCCACCCAACCTTTCGACTGTGCGTGAGGCTGGAGGCGCCCTCGTACACTCGTCCCTCGCCCAGTGGTCGGAAACCGGGGACGCGCTGGTGATCCACGGGGTGACCGGGCTCGTGCTGCGGGATCGTCTTCGGGTGCTCCACGAGGACGTCACGGCGCGGTGGGTGCTTCTTGGTGCCCTGGGGCGTGCGGCTAAGGTCGAGGGGCCCGATTGGCCACATCGCCCCCTGCTCGCGGAGGTCGCCGATCACCTCACTGCGGCCATCGCCGGGCTGACACCGGCGGAACTAACAGACATCGACGAGTCGATCCTGCGCGCACCTGTTCATTTGGTGTGGCGGCTGCAGGAGGTCGCAGAGGCGGGACGCGCCATCACGGTGGGCCGGGGTCTGGGTGATCTGGCCGAGCGGGTGCTGGGATCGGACCACCCGGCCACCCTGACCTCCCGCAACAACCTCGCCGGTGCCTACGAGTCCGCGGGGGACCTGACCCGGGCCATCCCCCTATACGAGGCCGCCTTGGCCGACCGTGAGCGGGTCCTGGGACCAGACCACCCGGACACCCTGACCTCCCGTAACAACCTCGCTGGCGCCTACCGGGCCGCGGGGGACCTGACCCGGGCCATCGCCCTCTACGAGGCCACCTTGGCCGACCGTGAGCGGGTCCTGGGACCAGACCACCCGCACACCCTGACCTCCCGTAACAACCTCGCTGGCGCCTACCAGTCCGCGGGGGACCTGACCCGGGCCATCGCCCTCTACGAGGCCGCCTTGGCCGACCGTGAGCGGGTCCTGGGACCAGACCACCCGGACACCCTGACCTCCCGTAACAACCTCGCTGGCGCCTACCGGGCCGCGGGGGACCTGACCCGGGCCATCGCCCTCTACGAGGCCACCCTGGCCGACAGTGAGCGGGTCCTGGGACCAGACCACCCGGACACCCTGACCTCCCGCAACGACCTCGCTGGCGCCTACCGGGCCGCGGGGGACCTGACCCGGGCCCTCCCCCTCTACGAGGCCACCCTGACCGACAGTGAGCGGGTCCTGGGACCAGACCACCCGGACACCCTGACCTCCCGTAACAACCTCGCTGGCGCCTACCGGGCCGCGGGGGACCTGACCCGGGCCATCCCCCTATACGAGGCCACCTTGGC
>JAKOPT010000121.1 GCA_029778715.1 Actinomycetes bacterium
CCGCCCGCTGCAGACCGTCTCCGGACGCAACAGAGCCACCACCATCGGCCGCTGGTGCGCCCACCAGCGCGTCCTGGCACGCCGGGGCGACCTGGACACCGCCCGCCGCAACTACCTCAAGGAACTGCCCGGCTGGACCTACCACGCACTCTCCGACGTCGACGCCGCCTGCCTGGACCTGGTCGCCGAGTACGTCGCCTGGAAGGGAGAGGCCAACCCACCGGCCGACTACGTCGACGACGACCTGCCCATCGGCCGCTGGCTCAACCAGATCCGCCGTACCAAGGTCTTGGGCACCCTGAGCCAAGCGCTCCTGGACGAGCTCGCGGTCACCACCCCCAGCACCGGCTCCCCGGGCACCCTGCGCTGGGAGACTCGTCAGACCCAGTGGCAGATCGGCCTGGAGGTGCTGCACCAGTACGCCGCCCGCGAAGGCCGCTGCCGGATGCCGGAGAACCACACCGAGCCCTTCGAGGGCATCGACTACCCGCTGTACGTGTGGTGCCGGCGGCAGCGACACGACCACCGCTACGACAACCTCGACCCGGCTCGGGCCGCCGCCCTGGAAGCGGTCCCCGGCTGGCTCTGGGAGATCCAGCCCACCCCACGGATCAGCATCGACATCGGCGACGCCCGACACGGCACCCGCACCGGCTACGTCAAGGGCTGCCGCTGCCAACCCTGCACCGACGCCAACCGGGTCGCCCAGGCCAGCCGTGACCAACGGGCCCGCTCCGGCGGCCCGTCCACCGACCTGATCAGCGCAGCCCGAGCCCGCGGCCACCTGCGGATCCTGACCGGTCAAGGCGCCAGCCAGAAGGGACTGGCCCGCGCCGCCGACCTCAACGTCAAGACCATCGTCGACATCCTCGAGGGCCAGCGGACCCGGATCCAGCCAGACACCGAGCGCATCGTCCTGGCCATCACCATGAACGACGTCCGCCAGTCCCACGCGCCCGGCACCCTCGTGCCCGCCGCCCCCACCTGGCAGCTGATCAACGACATGGTCGCTCGAGGCTGGCCCAAGGGCTGGATCGCCCGCGAGGCCGGCCTCGGCACCGCACTGCAGCTGAAGACCGACCAGGTCACCGCCGGCAACGCCCAGCGCATCGCCGAGCTGCACGCCCAGCTCGACGGCATCACCCCACCCCCGCGCCGGCACCGCGCCCCCATGCCCCCGCTGTCCGAGATCACCGCCGACCTGAC
>JAKOPT010000122.1 GCA_029778715.1 Actinomycetes bacterium
GAGTCTACGCGGCGTGCCCACCCTGGTAGGGATGCCCGACGACGCGCCGCTCGCTCCCCCCGCAACGTTTCTCGGATGAGGTCTCGTTCCTGAGCCACGTCGGCGGGTGCGCGAAAGATCGCCAACTCGACCTGGGGTCGGTGATCGGTCACCCCATCGCGGAGGTCGACCTCGCGTTCCGTCGCCGCCGCGAAGAGGGTCTCAGCCTCGGCGAGGGTGTCGCCCAACATCTCGGTCCGGCCCCACAGCCACCGCAGCCGGCGCCAGAGATACCAGGCGGCCCCAGCGACCAGCGCGAGCCAGATCAGCGTCCAGACGAGGCCGCGCATCAGCGCACGTCATCGGAGGCGGGCGGCATACCCGCCGGTGCCAGCCCTTGCACGACCTCCACGGGGTATGCCGCGAGCGCGGCCTGCGCGCCGGCGGCCACCTGGTCGGCCAGCGACTCGGGGGCGAGGATCTGCACGTGCCCGCCCAGGCGCCAGGCCAATCGGCGGACCCAACTGGGGTCGGCGGCGCGCAGGAGGATCCGGCGGCGTCCGTCGCCGGCATCGGCCACGGAGTCCACGGGGTAGTAGTCAGCGACCCACGCGGCCGCCGGCTCGACGAGCAACTCGACGAGCACGTCGTCCGGCGAGGGTTGGTAGGTCTCGCCGGCGAGGTCGCGCAGTTGGGCCGACTCCGGCGGGGTCCCGTCGACGTCGAGGACCTGCAGCGATTGCACCCGATCCAGGCGGAACAGCCGCACGTCCTCGGCACGGTGGCACCACCCCTCGAGATACCAACGGGCATCCAGGCTGGTCACCCGCATGGGGTCGACCTCGCGCTCGGTCACCTCGTCCCGACCGAACGACTGGTAGCTCAGCCGCACGCGGCGGCGCTCCTGAACGGCTCGGGAGGCGTCGGCGAGGATCGTCTCGGCAGCGCCGTCGTCGAGGGTGACCCGCACCCGCGCGGCGACACCGGCCGCCTCACCTGTCGCCTGTTCGAGCTTGGTCAGGGCCCGCAGAATCGCTTCTCCGCCGTCCGCGCCGCTTGCTCCCGTGACTCCGGGGGTCGCGGCGAGGGCACGCAGCCCCACCATGAGGGTGAGGGCCTCGTCGACGGTGAACCGCAGCGGGCGTGAGATGGCGTCGGCATTGCCGACATAGATCTGTCCGTCCTCCCAGTCGGCCTCGATGAGGTCGTCAGGCAAGTGGCCGGGGGTGCCGCAGACGAACAGCAGCGCCAAGTCGGACTCGAGTTGCTCGCGGCTCACCCCGAATTGAGCGGCAGCCACGTCGACATCGACGCCTTGACGAGCCAGTAGCCACGGCACCATGGTCAACAGCCGGGACAGCCGCGCGGTGGCGCTCTCCTGCACGGGGCGGCCGGCGCGGGTGGCGGTCACGGCATACCTCCAGGCGCGTGGGCGTCAGCGGGCGTCGCGGTATGCCGCTCGCGCGCCGCACCGAGCAGACGGATCACCGCGTCGCGCACGCTGTCGGGCGCTTCGACGACGACATCCGGGCCGAACCCGGCAACTTCCTGGGCCAGGCCCTCGGGGTCGCGGTAGTCGA
>JAKOPT010000016.1 GCA_029778715.1 Actinomycetes bacterium
GGCCGGTCGCCTCGAAATAGCGGTATGCCGCGTCCAGCGCCTCATCGACCCGCCACCGCGTGTTGATGGGCACGAGTTCGTCGCGCAACTCGTCGTCGGGGGCATGCAGTGGCAGCGCCAAGGTGACGGGGATGCCCTCGCCGGCCAGTCGGTCGATGGCCGGCACGAGCCCGACCGTCGACATCGTCAGCCCTCGGGCCGACAGCCCCAGGCCATCGGGCGCCGGGTCAGTAAGCCGGCGGATCGCGGCGATGGCCCGGGAGTAGTTGGCCAGGGCCTCCCCCATCCCCATGAAGACGACGTTCGACACCCGCAGGGGACGCTCGCGCTCGGCGTCGGCGTCGCCTCCGGGGACTTCACCTCGACGCAGCATCCTGGCTCCGGCGACGACCTGCTCGACGATCTCGGCCGTCGACAGGTTGCGGGTCAGCCCGCCCTGACCGGTCGCACAGAAGGGGCAGTTCATCCCGCAGCCGGCCTGGCTGGAGATGCACATCGTCACCCGCTCGGGGTAACGCATGAGTACCGATTCGACGAGGGCGCCGTCATGCAGTCGCCACACCGACTTAACGGTGCGGCCTTCGTCCGCGACGAGGTGCTTGACCGGGGTGAGCAGACGAGGCAGGAGGGCGTCGACGAGCTCAGTGCGGGCGGCGCCGGGCAGGTCGGTCATCTCCTCCGGCGCGTCGACGAGCCGCTCGAAGTAGTGCTTGGACAGTTGGCCGGCCCGGAATCCTTTGTGGCCCAAGGCTTCGACGGCTGCCTTGCGCCCGGCTGCGTCGAGGTCAGCGAGGTGACGCGGCGGCATACCGCGCCGGGGGGCTTCGAAGGTGAGCTCGCCGGGGGCGGGCCGCCGCGTGGCACGGGGTGCGGGCGCGGCGGAAGGAACGCCGGTCGCTTCGGGCGGGTTGGTCACCGGATCACCGAGTCACTTGGGCAGCGGAAGGAGGATGGTCAGCGTGGCCCAGATGAACGGCGCCGAGACCATCAGCGAGTCGAGCCGGTCCATCAGGCCGCCGTGGCCGGGCAGGATGTTGGACATGTCCTTGATCCCGAGGTCACGCTTGATCGCCGACTCGACCAGGTCGCCCAGCGTGGCGGCGGGCGCGGTGACCGCCCCGAGGATCGCGCCGACCCACCATGGCCCGTGCAGGCCGACGGTGACGCAGATGATGCCGACGAGGATGCAGCCGAGGAACGAGCCGGCGAAGCCTTCCCAGGTCTTCTTCGGGCTGATCCGCGGCGCCATCGGGTGGCGCCCGGCGAGGACGCCGACGGCATACCCTCCGACGTCGCTCGCGACGGTCACGCACAGGAAGGTGAAGCTACGCCACGCGCCATCCGGAGCGGCGAGCAGGAGCATCGCGAAGCCCGCCAGCAACGCGGGGTATGCCGCGATGAACACGCCCGCGCTGACGTCGGTCGCCGCGCCGCTGATGCTCTCGCTGCCGCGCCAC
>JAKOPT010000123.1 GCA_029778715.1 Actinomycetes bacterium
GCTCGACGGTCGTGGCGCAGGACGGGTCCCTCGAACTGCTGCGGCTGCTCGCCGACAGCGCGCCGACCCATCACCTCGACCGGATCGGCGCGCAGCCCGAGGCGCACCGGTTGGCCCGCGCGGTCGCCCTGCGCGCCGAGGACCAGCGCCGTCGCGAGGGTCAACTTCGAGCCCTCGTCGACCCCGCCCGGGATCTGGCTGCGGCGCGCGACCCGTCGGGGGTGCTCGATGCGATCGTTCGTCGGGCCCGGGCCCTCATGGGCACCGACGTCTCGTATCTCACCCTCGACGATCCCGAGCGCGGCGATACCTACATGCGGGCGACCGACGGCGCCGTCGCCCCGCCCTTCCGCGCGCTGAGGCTGGAGCTCGGGGTCGGGCTCGGCGGGGTGGTTGCCTCGTCCCTCTCGCCGTGGTGGAGCACCGACTACCCCCACGACGACCGCTTCGCCCATACAACGACGATCGACACGGGCGTCCAGGACGAAGGTTTGGTCGCCATCTGCGGCACCCCGCTAGTCGCCGAGGGCGAGTTCGTCGGGGTCCTCTTCGCCGCGCATCGGACGCGGCATACCTTCACGCAGGAGGAGGTCGCCCTCCTCGGGTCGCTCGCTGACCTCGCTGCGGTCTCAATGGTCCAGGCGCGGGCCCATCAAGAGACGGCGCGAGCCTTGGCCGCGTTGTCTGTCGCCCATGACGCGGTCCGGCGGCATACCGAGGTCATCGAGCGCTCGGCGGCGGCCCACGACCGTTTCACCGAACTCATCGGCGCCGGCGGCGGGGTCACCGACCTCACGACCGCTCTCGTCGGACTGGTCGGAGGCTGGGCGGTGCTCACCGACGCCGCGGGAACCCGCCGCAGCGCCCACGGCATACCTCCCGGCGAACCCGTCGAAGCCGGTGCGGTCGATCCCCTCGCCGACACGCCGCTCGCGCGCACGGCTCGGGCGTCCGGCCGGCTCACCGTCGAAGACATGAGGTATGCCGTGCCCGTCCGGGCCGGCCACCACCACCTCGGCACCCTCGTCGGCGCCGCCAGCCAGCTCGACGACGCTGACTGGCGCATCGTCGAACGGGCCGCAGCCGTCTCCGCGCTCGTCCTGCTCTTCGAGCGCGACACCGAGGCCGCCCGACAGCGCCGGGTCTCGGATCTGGTCACGGAGCTGCTCGCCGGTGTGCTCCCGTCCGCCGAAGCGTCGCGGATTCTGCGCAAGGAGGGGCTCGATCCGGCTGTGCCGGTCTGTGTCGTCGCGATGCGGGCCACCGCGGCACCGGTGTCAGCTCTCGTGCTCGCCGCCGCGGTCGCCGTCGGCCGCTCCGGGATCGTCGGCGAGGCCGGCCGCACCGCCGTGGCCCTCGTCGCCGACGCCGACCCGAGCGCGGCAGCGGCCCGCCTGGCCGCTCGGCTGCGCTCCTTCGGTGAGGTGACCGCTGCGGGCGTGGGACCCGTGGCGGGGATGGACGGCATACCGGATGCCTTTGGGGAGGCCCGCCGAACCCTTGATGCGATGTTCGCCCTCGACCGGCGTGGGGAGAGCGCTGCTGCTGACGACCTCGGCTTCGCTGGGCTCGTCGTCGGCTCGGCTCCGGACATCGCCGCGTACGTCGAGCGGGTCATCGGCCCGGTGATCGACTACGACCGCGAGCGCGGGGCAGAGCTCGTCAAGACCCTGGAGGCCTATTTCGCCGCAGGCGGCAGCGCGGCGCGGGCGAGCGAGCCGCTGCACGTGCACGTCAACACCGTCGTCCAGCGGCTGAGCCGCGTTGGTCGGCTCCTTGGCGCCGACTGGGACGAGCCCGAGCGCGCCCTTGAGGTTCAACTCGCCCTGCGACTGCGCCGACTGCTCCCAGCCCGGCCCCGCACCCGCCCCTCGGGCTGACCCTCGCCGCGTCAGGCTAGATCGCGCGCATCCGATTGCCACGGGGGTTGTGCTCGACCTCTGCCAGGCCGAGATGCTCCAGCAGGGGCGGGACGTACATCCCGAACCGGCCCCGCAGCC
>JAKOPT010000124.1 GCA_029778715.1 Actinomycetes bacterium
CGGCCTCTCGCCCAAGCAGTTCGACGGGCGCGGCAACTACACCTTCGGTCTGACCGAGCAGTCGATGTTCCACGAGATCGACCAGGACCGCATCGACCGCGTCCGCGGCATGGACATCACGGTCGTGACGACCGCGAGCAACGACGACGAGGGACGCGCGCTGCTCAAGGCGCTCGGCTTCCCGTTCAAGGAGAACTGAGCATGGCCAAGACTGCCCTGATCAACAAGGCGAACAAGAAGCCCAAGTTCGCGGTTCGCGCCTACACGCGCTGCCAGCGCTGCGGGCGTCCGCACTCGGTCTACCGCAAGTTCGGCCTGTGCCGCATTTGCCTGCGGGAGATGGCCCACCGCGGCGAACTCCCGGGCGTCACCAAGTCCAGTTGGTGACCCACCCCTGACCCGTATGCCGTGAGCTCACCTCACGGCATACCGCACCACCTGCTGGGGCCCAGGCCACGGCATACCGCATGACCAACCCACACGATCTACAGCGCAGGTCCGCCCCGCCCGGGGAGGAAACCGCGGTGAGAAGGGGCACGAAGCCCACATGACCATGACAGACCCGATCGCGGACATGCTGACCCGCGTCCGGAACGCCAACTCGGCGCACAAGGACTCGGTGTCCATGCCGTTCAGCAAGCTCAAGTCGCACATCGCCGAAATCCTCCAGGCCGAGGGCTACATCGCCTCCTGGGCCGTCGAGGACGCCGAGGTCGGCCAGACGCTGACGATCAACCTCAAGTACGGCCCCAACCGGGAGCGCTCCATCGCGGGGCTGCGCCGGGTGTCCAAGCCGGGCCTTCGCGTCTACGCCAAGTCCACCAACCTGCCCAAGGTGCTCGGTGGCCTCGGAATCGCGATCATTTCGACGTCTTCCGGGCTGCTTACCGACAAGCAGGCCGCCAACAAGGGTGTGGGTGGGGAAGTCCTCGCCTACATCTGGTGAGAGGAGACCTGCCATGTCGCGTATCGGACGCCAGCCGGTCGTCATCCCGGCCGGGGTGAGCATCGCCGTCGACGGTCAGACCGTCACGGTCAAGGGCCCCAAGGGCGAACTCAGCCACACCGTCGCCGCCCCCATCACGGTGGCCCAGGAAGACGGCAACCTCACCGTGGCGCGCCCCGACGACGAGCGTCAGTCGCGCTCGCTCCACGGGTTGACCCGCACCCTCATCAACAACATGGTCATCGGGGTCACCGACGGCTACGAGAAGAAACTCGAAATCCACGGCACCGGTTACCGCGTGCTGGCGCGCGGCGCCAACCTCGAGTTCGCGCTCGGCTACAGCCACCCAATCACCATCGAACCGCCGGCCGGCATCACCTTCGCCGTCGAGACCCAGACCCGGTTCTCGGTGCAGGGCATCGACAAGCAGCTCGTCGGTGAGGTGGCCGCCAACATCCGTAAGCTCCGCAAGCCCGACCCCTACAAGGCCAAGGGCGTGCGCTACGCCGGCGAACACATCCGCCGCAAGGTCGGGAAGGCTGGGAAGAAGTAAGCCATGGGACAGATCATCAAGCGAGGCAAGGGCAAGGCCGCTGCGCGCGGTCGTCGCCACAACCGCCTGCGCAAGCACCTGGCCGGCACCGCCACGCGGCCCCGGCTCGTGGTCTCCCGCAGCGCCCGGCACGTCTTCGTCCAGGTCGTCGACGACACCGTGGGGCGCACCGTCGCCTCGGCGTCGACGATGGAAGCCGACCTGCGCGCCTTCGAGGGTGACAAGACCGCCAAGGCCAAGAAGGTCGGCGAACTCGTCGCCTTCCGGGCCAAGGCGGCCGGCATCGAGGCCGTGGTGTTCGACCGCGGCGGCAACAAGTACCACGGTCGGGTCGCGGCGATCGCCGACGGCGCCCGCGAGGGAGGGCTGACCCTCTGATGGCACCCCAGACCGCTGCTCGCTGCGCGCGCCTCTGCCCGGGGACCCCGACCCCGCTGCGCCGCACGTTTTCGATTGAGATGAGGAACATCTGATGCCAGGACCCCAGCGTCGAGGCACCGGGCCCGCCACCGCCGACCGCGGCGAGCGGGGGGAGCGCCGGGACCGTCGCGACGACCGTCGTGGCGGGCGTGATGCCCGCGAGGCCGAGAAGAGCCAGTACCTGGAGCGCGTCGTGACCATCAACCGGGTCGCGAAGGTCGTCAAGGGTGGTCGCCGGTTCAGTTTCACCGCGCTCGTCGTTGTCGGTGACGGCGACGGCACCGTCGGTGTCGGCTACGGCAAGGCCAAGGAAGTGCCCGCGGCCATCGCCAAGGGCGTCGAGGAAGCCAAGAAGCAGTTCTTCAAGGTTCCCCGGATCCAGGGCACCATCCCTCACCCCGTCCAGGGCGAGGCCGCTGCCGGTGTCGTCATGCTCCGCCCCGCCAGCCCCGGTACCGGTGTCATCGCCGGTGGCCCGGTGCGTGCGGTCCTGGAGTGCGCGGGCGTTCACGACGTGCTGTCCAAGAGCCTTGGCTCCGACAACGCGATCAACATCGTTCACGCCACCGTGGCTGCCCTCAAGGGCCTGGAGCGTCCGGAGGCGGTCGCGGCTCGTCGTGGCCTGCCCGTCGACGCCGTCGCCCCGGCCGCCATGCTGCGCGCCCAGGCCGCCGCTCGCGAGGCCAAGCGCGCCGCCGCGAAGGCAGGTGCGTGATGGCACGCCTCAAGGTCACCCAGGTTCGCGGCAAGGTCGGCACGTTGCGGGAGCACCGTGAGACCCTGCGCAGCCTCGGGCTCAAGCGCATTCACGACGTCGTCGTCAAAGAGGACCGTCCCGAGATCCGGGGCATGGTTCGGGCGGTGGCCCACCTGGTCACCGTCGAGGAGGTTGACTGATCATGGCCGACACCACCAAGAAGGGTGCGGCGCTCAAGGTGCATCACCTGCGCCCGGCGCCCGGGGCCAAGACCGCCAAGACCCGCGTGGGTCGCGGTGAGGGTTCCAAGGGTAAGACCGCCGGTCGCGGCACCAAGGGCACCAAGGCCCGCTACCAGGTGCCCGAGCGGTTCCAGGGGGGCACCACCCCGCTGCACATGCGCTTCCCGAAGTTGCGCGGTTTCAAGAACCCGTTCAAGACGAGCTACCAGGTCGTCAACCTCGACAAGATCTCCTCGCTCTTCCCCGAGGGCGGCGACGTCACCGTTGCCGACCTGGTCGCCAAGGGTGCGGTCCGCGACGGCGAACTCGTCAAGGTGCTCGGCACCGGCGAGATCACCGTGGCCGTCCACGTCACCGTGGATGCCGCCTCGGGCAGCGCCAAGGACAAGATCGAGGCGGCGGGCGGGTCGGTCACCCTCGCGGGTTGACCTCCGACCGCTGCACCTCTTGACCGGTATGCCGCAGGGCTGGCTCGGCGCGAAGGGTCACCTTTCGCGCGACGCCAGCCCTGCGGCATACCGCGTTCTCCACCGAGCCACACCCCACGGCGGCGTGATCGCCAGCCCCGCGGGGTATCGTGGCGCGGATTGACTTCGCTCGACTTATCGACGCGGCGCTTGGCCGCTGACCTGGAGGACCCGTGCTCACCGCTTTCGGCCGCGCGTTCAAGACGCCGGACCTGCGTAAGAAGCTGCTGTTCACGCTGTTCATCATCGTGGTGTACCGGATGGGCGCGCACGTGCCGACGCCGGGGGTCAGTTTCAAACGGGTCCAGCAGTGCATGGCCGGGGCGAACACCAACACCGGGTTCTTGGGGTTGGCCAACCTGTTCAGTGGCGGCGCCCTGCTCCAGTTGTCGATTTTCGCGCTGGGGATCATGCCCTACATCACGGCGAGCATCATCATCCAGTTGCTCACCGTCGTCATCCCCCGCTTCGAGACGTTGAAGAAGGAGGGGCAGGCCGGGCAGACGAAGATGACGCAGTACACGCGCTATCTCACGATCGGGCTGGCCATTTTGCAGTCCTCGACGCTCATCACGTTCGCCCAGAACCCCAGCCAACTGTTCGGCAACCCGGGGTGTACGACGATCCTCACCGACACCTCGGTGGTGACGATCCTCATCATGGTGTTGACGATGACGGCCGGCACTGGCCTGATCATGTGGCTCGGTGAGTTGATCACGGACCGGGGCGTCGGCAACGGGATGTCGATCCTCATCTTCACGTCGATCGCGGCCGGGTTCCCGGGCTCGTTGTGGGCCATCCAGCAGCGCGAGGGCCGATGGGACATCTTCATTGGCGTCATCCTGCTCGGCTTCCTCATCATCGCCCTCGTCGTCTTCGTCGAGCAGAGCCAGCGCCGTATCCCGGTGCAGTACGCCAAGCGGATGGTCGGGCGGCGCGTCTACGGTGGCACCTCGACGTACATCCCGCTCAAGGTCAACATGGCCGGTGTTATCCCGGTGATTTTCGCCTCGTCGATCCTGGCACTGCCCGCGTTGGCGGCCCAGTTCGCCATCAAGCCCGACGGCACCGGGCCCGGCTGGGCGACGTGGATCCACTCCTACCTCGTCAAGGGCGACCACCCCTGGTACATGTTCGCCTACACCCTGCTCATTCTGTTCTTCACGTTCTTCTACGTCTCGATCACCTTCAACCCGGTCGAGGTCGCCGACAACATGAAGAAGTACGGCGGGTTCATCCCCGGCATCCGCGCCGGCCGCCCCACCGCCGAGTACCTCCAGTACGTCCTCACCCGGATCACGGTGCCCGGGGCGCTCTACCTAGCAGCCATCTCGCTCGTGCCGCTCGTCGCATTGGTGCTTGTCGGGGCCAACCAGAACTTCCCCTTCGGTGGGACCTCTATCCTGATTATCGTGGGCGTGGGCCTTGAGACGGTGAAGCAGATCGAGTCCCAGCTCCAGCAGCGCCACTACGAAGGGTTCTTGCGGTCATGACTCCTGCTGATGTCTCTGGTCCTGAGGGTTCGGCTCCGATGGTCGGAGGGCTGGCCAGTCGCCTGTTGATCCTTGGTCCACCCGGTGCGGGCAAGGGCACGCAAGCCGCGCGCATTGCCGCCGCGGTCGGCATACCGGCCATTTCGACCGGTGACATTTTCCGAGCCAACATCAAGGCCGAGACCGACCTCGGCAAGCAGGTCAAGGCGATCCTGGCCGCGGGCGGCTACGTGTCCGACGACATCACGAACGCGATCGTGGCCGACCGATTGGCCCAGCCCGACTGCGCTCCCGGGTTCTTGCTCGACGGCTATCCGCGGACGATGGCCCAGGTCGAGGCTCTCGAGGAGTTGCTCGCCGCGGGTGACCGGCCCCTGCAGCGGGTCCTCGAACTGGTCGTGGCCGACGACGCCGTCGTGGCACGCCTGCTCAAGCGGGCGGCCATCGAGGGCCGCGCCGACGACACCGAGGACGTCATCCGCGAACGGATGGCGATCTACCACCGCGAAACCCGGCCGCTGTCCGACGCCTACCGCGAGCGGGGCCTTTTGGTCGAGGTCGATGGCACCGGCGAGGTCGATGAGGTGACCGAGCGACTCCTCGCCGCCCTCGCCTGAGCCGATCGGGGGCCCGACCTGGCTCATTCGCGGGAAGGCACGCGGAAAGTGGTGAAGGGACGTGGAAACTTCCACGTGCCTTCACCACTTTCCGCGTTGGTTCGCCGATGCCTGCGAAGGATAGGCGTCCCCGTGGTGTCGGCGGCTGAGCGCGCGGGTGCGGGCTTGGTGGATGCGGCGCGCCAACGCTGCCGGATTGTTCAGGTCGCTCCAGATGATGCGCTCCACCTCGTAGCCAAGGCGCACCAGGGCAGACTCGCGGAGCTTTTCTCGGGTTAGGGCGTCGCGGCCGTCGGCGCCGGCGTACTTGATGAGCCCGTCGAACTCGACAACCACCAGGTCATCGATGAGGAGATCGACGCGCGCCGGCCCCTGATCGGTGTCGAGCCTGACCTGAGAGCGGCACCCGAATCCCAGATCGGTGAGGACTAACCGAGTCCGAGTCTCACCGACCGACTCGGCCGCACCGTCGACGCGTTCGAGGGCACGGAAGGCGGCTTTCCGGGCCCGCGGGCCGGGAAGAGCAAGGGCGGCTGCCTGCAGCCGGTCGTGGGTACACCAGCCGCGGAACAGCGCGTGATCCATCGAGCACACTCCCGCGACCAGCCCGCTGCTGGCGCCCACCTGCACCAGCGCAAGAGGCAGTGGCACGCTGAGCCACATCCCACGAGGGACATAGTGCGTGGGAGGGGGGTGAACGCGCACGCCCGCCTGTCGGCGCGTGCCCGCCACTGTGCTCGAGATGTCAACGATTCCCAGGTCGACGTCGTAGGTGGGCACGCCGGCCAGCACCAGTGCGGCATGGTGACTGGCAGCGTCGCCGGGTCGGCTGCGCAGGATTGCCTTGACATCGAACCGGTACCGACGCTCATGGGTGGCGGCGGCATACAGCTGGGCATCGGCGTAGGCCCCACGGCGGATACGGACGAGTTCACCGTTTCGACAGGCTCGCCTCAAACCGGGCACATCGACCCCGACACTCGCGGCGTCGGCGGTGGACAGCACACCGTCCTGCGCGGCAAGGAGAGTGTGGAGGCGCGTATTCATGAGTCTCACCCTGACCCAATCGACCACAACGCTGCGGAAGTTTTCCACAGGCGGCGTCGAGGCTGTAGAGCCAACCGGTCGCCTAGGCTTGCGGACCATGGGAATCTTCGGGCGCGAGCGCATCATCGGCAAGAAGCCCGAGGAACTGGCGCTCATGCGCGTCGCGGGCCTGCTAGTTGGCCGCACCCTCGAGATGCTCGATGCCGCGATCCGGCCCGGCATCACCACCCTCGAACTCGACACCCTCGCCGAAACCTTCATCCGCGACCACGGCGGCATCCCGAACTTCCAGCTCGTGCCGGGCTATCGGCATACCCTCTGCACGAGCGTCAACGAGGAAATCGTTCACGGCATACCCGGCAAGCGGGTGCTGCGCGAGGGGGACCTGCTCTCCATCGACTGCGGCGCCGAGGTGGCCGGCTGGAACGGTGACGCGGCCTTCTCCGCGATCGTCGGCGGCCCGGCGGCCGCACGCCCGCAGGATGTCGCCCTCATCGAGGACACCGAGGCCAGTTTGTGGGCCGGCATCCTCGCGCTCGGGGTCGGCAAGACCCTGTATGCCGTCGGCGCGGCCGTCGAAGACGCCCTCACCGAGGCGGGGGAGCGGCGCGGCTGGGAGTACGGGATCGTCGAGGACTACGTCGGCCATGGGATCGGCACGTCGATGCACATGGACCCGCAGGTGCCGAACTACCGGGTGACGAGCAAAGGGCCGCGGGTCGTGGAAGGCACGACGATCTGCATCGAGCCGATGGTGACCCTCGGCGAGCAGGACAATCACGTCCTCGACGACGACTGGACCGTCGTCACCGACGACGGTCAGCGCGCCGCCCACTGGGAGCACTCCATCGCCGTCACGAGCCGGGGCCTCCACGTCCTGACCGCCCTCGACGGGGGGCAAGCGCGGCTGGCGGAGCACGGCATACCGTTCGCGCCCTTGTAGTTGGCGCGCAAGGTCGGACAACTGCCAGGGTCATGGCGAAGTTGGAGGGGTCGGGGTTGGTGGACACGGGGTTGGGTGAGGTATTGAGTGGAAGGGATTTTGGGTGATGGGTTCGACGCGTCGCCGGTTCACGTCGGAGTTTAAACCGAGTGCGGTAGGGTTCGTCCTCGATCAGAACAGGTCGATTAAGGGTGTGGCTGAACATATCGGTACCAGTGAAGCATCGTTAGGTAAATGGGTGAAAATAGAACGTGAATGGCGGGCGTGCTCGGTGCCGGCCGATGCCGAGTTGAACGAGTCGGAACGTGTCGAGCTGGTTTCCGGTTACGCGAACAGGCCAAGACGGACCGGGCCACGATCGCCGAACAGGCGTTAAAGATCGAGTTCGCAAGAAAAGTAGCGACCTGGTTCGCGATCCAAAAGCAGTGAGATTCGCTGCGATCCCTTGCCTGGGCTGCTCAGGGTCTATTTGATGTGTCCTTCATGTGCACCCGCCTGGGTGTGTCCCGGGCCGGGTAGTACGCCTGGCGCAACCGAGGCCCCGCGCAACGGGACCGGGGCGACTGCGCGCTGGCCAGCTTGGTCACGGTGTTTCGTGAGGCCTCCCGCGCGAATGCCGGGGTCCGCCGGATCCACGCCGACCTGGTCGCCTCCGGCCATCAGGTTGGGAGTGGGCCGGGTCCGGCGCCTCATGCACGCCACGGGCCTGCACGGGCGCTACCCCAGGGTGTGGCGGACCACCACGATCCCCGCCGACGACGTGGCGGCCACCAAAGACCTGATCGGGCGCTCGTTCACCGCCGATGCCCCGGGGCAGCGGCGGTGTGGATTGTGACCTACATCAAGACCATGTGCGGGTGGGCTTACAAGGCCACGGTCATCGACTTGTACTCCCGCAAACTCATCGGGTGGGCCATCGCTGACCACTTCCGCAGCGAACTGGTCACCACCGAGACCCTTGTACTTTCGCGGAGGGGGGGTACCCTTGATAAAGACCAGTAATCGCAGGCAAAGTGGCAGGTGATCCCATCGTAAGTAGTGCCCCCAAGGTACGATGGGCAAGTTCTGCTCGTCGTGCCGGTCTGGCCCTGGCGGCCTTGTTGGTTCTTGTCGTCAGCCCAACTTTGGCTGTGGCGCAGTCGCAGGCGCCTAATTCTCCTGAGCGGCTCATCGCTGTCAAGACCGGAGCCGTTGGTCGCGAGTTGCCCGCCGGCGGTGTCCGACATGAAAAGACGGGTTATCTCATGCAACCAGCTCGCTCAGGGGGGCGACTTTTACGCACATGGGTGCAGCAAGTAGGGGAAGGCGTCAGATTCGTCGCAGCCCTTGATCCCGGGCAGAGCCAGGCGCTCTACCCAGATTTCGTGCCGGAAGACATGACCATGAGGTTGCTCGAGGATGGGACTATCGAGGTCTCAGATCCCTCGGGTCGGGTTGCTGGTTTGATCGCAGCCCCGTGGGCTGTCGACGCAACTGGTCGCTCCCTCCCGACACGTTACGTCATTTCGGGGCGCGCGGTCATCCAACTCATTGATGTCAAGGATGCACGGTATCCCATCGTTGCAGACCCGTGGGTGACGACTGGATGGTGGTATACAACCCCTGTGTACTATGTAGAACTTTCGAGAGCGGAAACCCTGTCGCTCCGGAGTGCTGTTAACAGCGACGCCTCGAGTGCGCCGGCCCTTCTTTGTGGTTATATTCCATCGACGACGGGGCGAATCGTGTGTGGGGCCACATACATACTTATGAAGGCGGACGTCAAGAGTACAGTAAATGAGGCTGTAGCGGTCGGGAAATGTTACAAAGTCAGACTGCCGGCTTCGGCGGGCGCTGTCGCTCTCCCAGCGTACGACTCGTACTACAAGACCTGCATTCGATAGGCGCGATTCAGGATGAGTGCCATCGTACGAGAGTTTCTTGCCCTGCTTGTCGTAGTGAGTTTGATGGTATTGGTTCCGTTCCTCTTCGGGCAGTCGGCTCCTTCCGTCGGTTTTCTCTTCATCTTTGCTCTGCTGTGGATCGTGCTGCGTGGCTCGGTGTTCGCATGGCGCTGGAGTTCAAGGGCGAGACGTGAACGAAGACTCAGGTCCCATTGAGAGGGGTTGCGGCTTGCTGCCATTGGCGGCAAGGGTCTTCTTGCCCCACCGCACTCACTCCTCCACGTCCTGACCGCCTTCGACGGGGGACAAGCGCGGCTGGCGGAGCACGGCATACTGTTCGCGCCCTTGTAAGCCCGATAACACCCGCCCGGCAGTGATCCGGAGACGCCGGGTGAGTAGGGTCGGGGGGAGGAACGTCCCCCGCGGCGCAGGAGCAACGATGAGCACGGATGCACCCATGACCCTTGCCGGTGATTTCCCGGCCCGCACCCACGAGGAGTGGCGTGACCTGGCCGCCGCGGTCGTCAACAAGACCAGGGCCGCCGACGCCGCGTTGAGTGGGGAAGCGGCCGAGGATTCGTTGCGGACCCACCTCGCTGGCGGTCTCACCGTCGACCCGCTCTACCTGCGCCCGGCCAGCCCCCGCCCGCTCGGGGTGCCGGGCGCGATGCCGTTCACCCGCGGACGCGCCCTGCGCGACCCGGTCCGGCCCTGGGACGTGCGCCAACTCCACGACGACCCCGCGGTCGCCACGACCCGCGCCGCCATCCTCGATGACCTCGAACACGGGGTGAGCAGCGTCTGGGTCCACATCGGCACCGATGGCTTGGCCGCCGCGGACCTCCCCGAGGCCCTCGCCGACGTGGACCTGGCGCTGGCCCCCGTCGTCGTCTCCTCGGTCGACGCCCAACCCGAAGCCGCCGCCGCCCTGCGCGCGATTCTCACCGCGGCCCCCGGCGCGAGCGGCAACCTCGGGCTCGACCCGCTCGGCGCCGCCGCCCGCCTGGGCACCGACCCGGCCGCGGGCCTAGAAGCCCTCCCCGCAGCCCTTGAGGGCCTCGACGCCGCCCACATCCGGGCTGTCACCGTCGACGCGCGGGTCTACCGGGACGCCGGCGCGACCGCCGTCGAAGAAGTCGGGTATGCCGTGGCCACCGGTCTGGCCTACCTGCGGGCTTGCGAGGCCGCCGGGATCGCGGCGGCGAGCGCTTTCCCGCACATCGAGTTCCGGGTATCGGCGAGCGCCGACCAGTTCCTCACGATCGCCTCGCTGCGCGCCCTGCGCCACCTGTGGGCCCGCGTTGGCGAGGTTCTCGACGTCCCCGAGGCCGAGCGCGGCGCCCGCATCCACGCCGTGACCGCCCTGCGGATGTTCACCCGCGACGACCCCTGGGTCAACGTCCTGCGCTCGACCATCTCCACCTTCGCCGCGAGTGTCGGCGGCGCCGACGCCATCACCGTCCTGCCCTACGACACCGTCGCCGGCCTGCCCGAACGCTTCTCGCGCCGCCTGGCCCGCAACACCCAGATCGTCCTCTCCGACGAGTCCAACATCGCGCGGGTGAGCGACCCCGCCGGTGGCTCCTGGTACGTCGAGGCCCTCACCGACGACGTCGCCGAGGCCGCCTGGACGGTCCTGCAGGAGGTCGAGGCCGCCGGTGGCATGGCCGCGGCGCTGGCCGACGGCCTGGTCATGCAGCGCCTCGCTGCCGCGATCGCCGAGACCGAGAAGGGGCTGGCGACCCGCCGACTCCCGCTCACCGGCGTGAGCATGTTCCCCCTCGCCGGTGAAACCCCGCTCGCCCGTCCGGCCCGCGCCGCCCTTCCCGGCGGCGGCCTCGAACCGCGCCGGGACGCCACGGCATACGAGGCGCTGCGGGACCGGGCCGCCGCCCTCGACACCCCGCCGGCCGTCGTCATCGCCGCACTCGGCACCCGCCGCGACTTCGGTGCCCGCGAAACCTTCGTGGCCAACCTCCTTGCTGCCGGCGGCATCGTCACCCAGACCGTCGAAGGCACCCCGGAGGAGGTGGCCGCCGCAGCGAGCGCCCGGCATACCTCCGTCGTCGCCCTCGCCTCCTCACCCAAGGGGTATGCCGCACACGCCGCCGACGCCATCTCCGGCCTGCGCGCCGCGGGCATCGCCACGATCGTCGTCGCCGGCCGGGCCCGCGAACTCGGCGAAGCGGCCGACCAGGTCGACGTCGAGGCGTTCGACGGCGCCGACATCCTCGCCCTGCTCGATGACCTGCTGACCAGACTCGGCGCCCCCGCGGAAGGAGCGGACCGATGAGCGCGATCCCCAGCTTCGCCGACATCCCCCTGACCGACCCCGTCAACAATCGACCAATAGGTGGGAAGTTGACGGGCGAACTACCCGCGCCCTGGCACACCCCCGAGCAGATCGAGGTCAAGGCCCTCTACACCGAGGCCGACCTCGAGGGCCTGGACTTCCTCGACACCGTCCCGGGTGCCCCGCCGTTCCTGCGCGGCCCCTACGCGACGATGTACGTCAAGCAGCCGTGGACGATCCGCCAGTATGCCGGGTTCTCCACCGCCGAGGAGTCCAACGCCTTCTACCGGCGCAACCTTGCCGCCGGCCAGAAGGGCCTATCGGTGGCCTTCGACCTGGCCACCCACCGCGGCTACGACTCCGACCACCCCCGGGTCACCGGTGACGTGGGCATGGCCGGCGTGGCCATCGACTCGATTTACGACATGCGCACCCTGTTCGACGGCATACCGCTCGACCAGATGAGCGTGTCGATGACGATGAACGGCGCGGTCATCCCGATCCTCGCCCTGTTCGTCGTCGCCGCCGAGGAGCAGGGGGTTGCCCCGGAGCACCTGACCGGGACCATCCAGAACGACATCCTCAAGGAGTTCATGGTCCGCAACACCTACATCTACCCGCCCGAGCCGAGCATGCGGATCATCTCCGACATCTTCGCCTACACGAGCGCGAAGATGCCGCGGTTCAACTCGATCTCCATCTCGGGTTACCACATGCAGGAGGCCGGGGCGACTCAGGACCTGGAGTTGGCCTACACCCTCGCCGACGGGGTCGAATACATCCGGGCCGGCAAGGCCGTAGGCCTCGACGTGGACCTGTTCGCCCCCCGGCTGTCGTTCTTCTGGGCGATCGGGATGAACTTCTTCATGGAGGTCGCCAAGATGCGCGCGGCCCGACTCATCTGGGCCCGGCTCGTCAAGGACCAGGGGGCCCTGAAGGACAAGTCCCTCTCGCTGCGCACCCACTCGCAGACCTCGGGCTGGTCGCTGACCGCCCAGGACGTGTTCAACAACGTCGTCCGCACCGGCATCGAGGCGATGGCCTCGACCCAGGGCCACACCCAGAGCCTGCACACCAACGCCCTCGACGAGGCCATCGCGCTGCCGACCGACTTCTCGGCGCGGATCGCCCGCAACACCCAGTTGCTCATCCAGCAGGAGTCGGGCACGACCCGCACCATCGACCCGTGGGCCGGCTCGGCGTACGTCGAGCGCCTCACCTACGATCTGGCCCGCCGCGCGTGGGGTCACATCGAAGAGGTCGAGGCCGCCGGTGGGATGGCCAAGGCGATCGAGGCCGGCATACCCAAGATGCGCATCGAGGAGGCCGCGGCTCGCACCCAGGCCCGCATCGACTCCGGCCAGCAGCCGGTCATCGGCGTCAACCTCTACCCGGTCGACGGCGACGAGGAGATCGAGGTCCTCAAGGTCGACAACGCCAGCGTGCGCGCCCAGCAGATCGCCAAACTCGAGCGGCTGCGGGCCGAACGCGACGAGGACGCCTGCCAGGCCGCGCTCGCGCGGATCACCGCCGCCTGCCGCGCCGGGGGCGGTCGGGACCTCGACACCAACCTGCTCGCCCTGGCGATCGACGCCGGCCGCGCCAAGGCCACCGTCGGGGAGATCTCGGCGGCAATGGAGGAGGTCTTCGGCCGCTACACCGCGCAGATCCGTACGATCGGAGGCGTGTACAGCGCCGAAGCAGGCACCGACGCCACCGTCGCCCAGGCCCAAGCCCTCGTCGAGGAGTTCGCCGAGGCCGAGGGGCGGCGTCCGCGCATCCTCGTGGCCAAGATGGGCCAGGACGGGCACGACCGCGGCCAGAAGGTCATCGCCACCGCCTTCGCCGACCTCGGGTTCGACGTCGACGTGGGCCCGCTCTTCCAGACCCCCGAGGAGGTTGCGCGCCAGGCCGTCGAGGCCGACGTGCACGTCGTCGGGGTGTCGTCGCTGGCCGCGGGTCACCTCACCCTCGTGCCGGCGTTGCGGGCCGCGCTCGACGCCCTGGGTCGCGACGACCTGATGATCGTCGTCGGCGGGGTCATCCCGAGCCAGGACTTCGCGGAGCTGCGCGCCAACGGCGCCGACGCGATCTACCCTCCCGGCACGGTGATTTCGGCCGCGGCCATCGAGTTGATCCGCGAGTTGCGGACCCGCTTGGACGCCTGAGGTATGCCGCACCCGTCGAGTTCCGCGGTCGCTCCCGGTACACAATCCACCTATTGGTCGATTGTGTACCGGGAGAGTGGCCGTCGCTTTCGTCGTGCCGGACGTGCGCCAGAGGTGAGGTATGCCGCGTCCGCCCATTGACGTCGTCGCGCTCGCTGACGGGGTGCTCGCCGGGAATCGGGGCGCCATCGCGCGCGCCATCACCGTCGTCGAGTCGGCCCGCCCGGACCACCGCGACAAGGCGAGTGAACTGCTCAGCCGGCTCGCGGCATACACCGGAAAGGCCGTCCGGGTCGGGATCACCGGCGTGCCCGGCGCGGGCAAGTCGACCTTCGTCAACGCCCTCGGGGTGCGCCTGGTCGAGCGCGGCGAACGGGTCGCGGTCGTCGCGGTCGACCCGTCCTCGCGGCGCACCGGTGGCTCGATCCTCGGGGACCGCACCCGGATGGCCGACCTCACCGCGCTCGAGGGGGCGTTCGTGCGGCCCTCGCCGTCCGGGCGGCACCTCGGCGGGGTGGCGCGCGCGACCCGTGAGTCGATGCTGGTCTTGGAGGCCGCCGGCTACGGCGTCGTCATCGTCGAGACCGTCGGCGTGGGCCAGAACGAGATCGCCGTGTCCGAGATGGTCGACACGTTTCTGCTGCTCACGCTGGCCCGCTCGGGGGACCAGTTGCAGGGGATCAAGCGCGGCATCCTCGAGTTGGCCGATGTCATCGCCGTCAACAAGGCCGACGGCGAGGGCGAGGGGCCGGCCCGGGTCGCGGCGCGCGAACTGTCCGGGGCGATGCGCCTGATGATGCCCGGGGACGTGCGCCGACCGCCGGTGCTCACCTGTTCGGCGTTGACCGGGGCTGGGCTC
The DNA here is from genome assembly GCA_029778715.1 of Actinomycetes bacterium. Classification (GTDB taxonomy): domain Bacteria; phylum Actinomycetota; class Actinomycetes; order Actinomycetales; family Dermatophilaceae; genus Phycicoccus_A. The sequence goes on from JAKOPT010000124.1 coordinate 14,629, forward strand.
GACGAGGTCTGGGCGGCGGTGTTGGCGCACCGGGAGTGGCTCGTCGGGCAGGGCTCGCTCGCTGCCCGCCGCGCCCAGCAGCAGGAAGACTGGATGTGGGCCATGGTCGACGCGCACCTGCAGGACGCCGTCCGCGAATCGGCGCGTGGCATCCGCGCCCGGGTCGAGGCGGAGGTGCGCTCGGGCCGAATCAGTGCCGTCGAGGGGTGCTCGCGCATCCTGGCGGCGTATGCCGTGGACGTCCAGACCCGGGGGACCGCGGACTGAAGCGCTGACCACCTGCGGTGAGGGCGCGTGGCCGCCCCGGTTAGCCCTCGGCGGGGACGGTGGCGCCGGCGGGGGCAATGCCCCGGCGCTGCGCGGCATACGTGAGAATCCAGGTGGCGATCGCCATGACGGCCAGGCTCATGGCGGCGGCAAGCGGGCTGCCGGTCGTATCCGTGGAGACGTAGGAGTCCTCGAGCCCGCCGAGCAGCAGCCCGGAGCCGATGATGGTGAGGTTGTTGACGACGTGGATGGCGGTCGAGGCTTCGAGGCCGCCGGTGCGCCACGTCAACCAACACCCGGCGAGGGCCAGGGAGCCCAGGTCGAGCCAGATCCACGGATCCCTCGACCCGTGGGCCGCAGCGAACAGCGCAAACGAGCAGGCCGTTGAGACGGCGAGGGCGACCCAGCGGTTGGCGAACCACGCGCCCACCGCTTGGACGAGAACCCCGCGGAAGGCGATCTCCTCGCCCGCGGCCTGCAGGGGTGTCGTGAGCAGGGTGACGACGAGCAGCGCCCCCCAATCGGCCGGGCGGGCCGTGATGTGTTGGCCCTCGACGACCCAGGAGAGCGCGAGATAGGCGATCCACAACGGCAGGACGAGCACGAGCGAGAGCCCGAGCCAGCCCCATCGCACCCTGCCCGTCACCGAGAGGAGTCGGCCGGCCGGACGCCAATGCCCGAGACGGGTCGCGAGCAGCCCCACGGGGATCGAGGTGGCGAGCAGCAGGTTCATCCACAAGGTGGTGCCCGGCGTGAGGTCGAAGGTCTCGGAGTCGGGCAGCGCTCCGGCCAGATAGAACGGCACCGTGAGCGGGATGGCCGCCACGACCAAGAGCACGAGGAACAGGACGAGAGTGAGCAGCGGGCGCCACCACCGATATCGGGGACCGCGCATCTGGTGGACGTAGGGCCGTGGGATGCGCTCGGCGGCGGCCTGCGCCCGGCGGGCGAGCGCCGCCGCTCGCACGGGTGCCACCCGGCGGGCTTGGTCCACGAAGGCGTGGATGATCGGGTGCATGCGTCCCCACCTGATCGCGCCGGCGTGGGGCTGGAAGAGGGTAAGAACGAAGAACGGGTGGGGCGTGTAGGTCAACACCTCGACCGGGGCATCGGGGGCACTTGCCTCGATCACCCAACCATGTTCGAGCAGTTGGGCGATCGTGTGCTCGGTCGGTGCGTATCCGCAGTAGTGCATGCCCATGAAGGGCTGCCCACCCACCAGCGCCGCGAAGGCTGTGCCGGGGACGGGGGTGACGAGCCGTTGCTCCCCGATGAGAGAGCAGGCGAGTGGAGCCACGGCGTTGTCGGGTGCGACGCCGTCGGTCTCGGCGTGCGTCCCGGGCTCGCCGAGGACAGTCCGGACGAACTCGATGACCGCCGCTTGCAGTCCCCCGCACGTGGCGAGTAGCGGCAGCCCGGTCTCGCGGGCGTAACGGATGACGGCCCGGACGGCCTCGTGGTCGACATAGGGACGCCCGGGGGCGATCCAGAAGCCGTCGTATGCCGCGCTGCCGCTGGCGATTTCGGCCATGTGTGGCGAATCGGTGGCGACCCAGGAGGTCTCGATATCGGGCCCGAGAAGTCGACGGGCCCCGTCGAGTTCGCGGTGGCTCTCCTTCGCCGGGTCGAAGTCGCCGATGATCGCAATCCGCACGGGCATGGCGCCATTGTCGGCCGCGGTCGGTCTCGTGTCAGGGGATACCCCGGTATGCGCGCGTGGCGCGGCCCGCTCGGCGCCCACCTGAGTGCTGAGTCGGGGAGTGAACCTTGAGCACTCCGGAGTGGGGGGTTGTCGCGCGCGGGGCCCCTGCGCCGGACGCGGCGTGGGCGCCTGCCTTGCAACCCGTATGCCGTGGGAGCGCTGGGCCTTCGTCACGGATGCCGTGGGAGCGCCTGGCCTTCGTCACGGATGCCGTGGGGACGCCTGGCCTTCGTCACGGATGCCGTGGGGACGCCTGGCCTTCGTCACGGATGCCGTGGGGACGCCTGGCCTTCGTCACGGATGCCGTGGGAGCGCCCGACATGCCTCACGGGTCACTTCAACCCCAGATGCCTCTGCTTGGAGGCTCGAACGGTCCGATGAGCCCCTTGGGCTGCGCTCTACCCTGCCGTAGGCGTTGTGATCACCCCACTTCTCGCAGGGTAGGGCGCCCGGCCACTCGGCGCGGGCGCCGGGCCTTCGTCAGGGATGCCGTGGGAGCACCTGGCATGCCTCACGGGTCACTTCAACCCCACCTGCCTCGGTTGGAAGCCCGAACGGCCCGACGAGCCCCATGGGCTGCGCTCTACCCTGCCGTAGGCGTTGTGATCACCCCACTTCTCGCAGGGTAGGGCGCCCGGCCACTCGGCGCTGGGTGCCGACTTCCGGTGTGCGACAGCCCCGGCGTCGTGCGGGTGCGGTGAGTTGGAGCGAACCGTCTCTTGCCGGCCCCCACATCAACGACCAGCCCGCTGTACGCCTCAACCGAGCCCGGCGCTGCGAGGAGTTAGAGAGACGGGGGTCACGGTCAACCTGGCAACCACCTGAGAGTGGGGCGGTGACGTGTTCCGGAGGCCAGAACGGGCTTGTGAAAACGCTTGCATCCACTTTAGAGTTCAATTTCAGTCCCCTGTCGCAGGCTCGCCGCGGGTCTGCGTCAGGGTTGACAAAACTTCCCCTCGGGTGAGGGGTTGGGGGCTGTGGGGCGTGACGGTCAAGGGCCATGCAGAACTTGCCCAGTAGTGGTGTGGGGCGCCCGCCCGCTGACACCTGTCCGCGATGGAGGGCTCGGCGCGGGGGAGACGCACGCGCGGCGAGGGTGCTCGCTCGGCGCGTCAAGGGGGTCTCGAACTGCTTGCGCGGACCTGGATCTGGGTGAATCATGAGGGTAGGCCACGATCGCGGCCTGGGGGGAAACGCTCACATACTGCTCCAAAAGCCCATGTACTCGTGGGTAGATGGGCATAGTGGATGGCGCCCCGCCACAACTGGTCGAGGAGACCATGTCTAGGAGGTCCTCCATGAGTGACACCGCTTCGCCGAACGACGGCGGCTCCGCCGTCCCGCCGCCACCGCCGCCTGGGGCATCGGTCCCGCCGCCGCCACCGCCGCCGCCTGGGGCGTCCGTCCCAGCACCGCCACCGCCTGGGGCATCGGTCCCGCCGCCGCCACCGCCGCCGCCTGGGGCGTCCGTCCCAGCACCGCCACCGCCTGGGGCATCGGTCCCGCCGCCGCCGCCCTCATACCCGGCGCCTCCCTCCTATCCGCCGCCCCCGGCATACTCGGCACCGACAACTCCGGGTGGCGGCGGGCAACTCTCGCCGCTCGCGGCCGGTGCCGACTACACCGACCAGTTCAGCGCGGCCGAGGTCGCCGAGGCCAAGGGGATGTCGATTCTCGCCTACCTCGGCATCCTGTTCCTCGTGCCCATGCTTGCCATGCCCAACAACCGCTACGCGCGTTTCCACAGCAATCAGGGGCTGGTGCTCTTCATCGCGTGGGCCGGGCTGTGGGTCGTGCAACTCATCGTCAGTTTCATCCCGTTCGTCCGCTACTTCGCGTGGCTGTTGTGGTTCGTGCCCCTCGTGTTCATGATCCTCGGCCTGGTCAACGCGGCCAACGGGCGCGCCAAGACCCTCCCGGTCATCGGCAACATCCAACTGCTCAAGTGACGCCCCCGCGTCACCCTTTTCCCGCCTGAACAGCCCAACGTGCACTTCGCACCCCAACTGTCGGGGTGCGAAGTGCACGCTTGTTATGCGCAGTTGCTCCTATGCCGACCGCTCACCACAGGCGAGCAGGCCCAGCCACGTCTCGATCTCGCGGGCCGACCGCAAGCGCAACAGGGGCGGCATACCGGGCTCCGCACCCCACGCGTGGACCTGAGCTCGCTTCCGGGCGAACGAACGGGCATGCCAGAGCAGGATCGAGTCCCTACTCAACACCGAGCGCAGCGTCTCGACGTTCTCGCCACACACCGGCTCGCGGGTGCGCAGCCGCCGCGCGGTCCGAGCGAGCAGGCGGGTCAGGCTGACCACCCGGGGCAGGTCGAGGGCGACGATCAGTTCGGTGCGCGGCAGGACGGCGGGCAAGGTCGCCGACCACGTCGAGTCGAACACCCACGACGGCCCCGCGGCGATCGCCGCGGCCGCGGCGGCCAAGTCCGCGTCAGGCGCCTTGATCCAACCGGGTCGCCACGCGAGGGCGTCGACGTCGATGGCCGGTATGCCGCAGTCGCTCTCAATCCGCTGGGCCAGCGTCGACTTGCCGCTGCCCGTCACCCCGAGTAGGAGGATGCGGCGGGCGGACCACACCAACGGGTCGGCCAAGGTCACGGTGGGCACCCGGCATACGGTATGCCGTGTCCGTCGGCTTCGCGTTACGGGCCGAGGTGAGCGAGGGCCTCGGCGGGCGATAGGGGTCGCAGCCCGGGAACGGCCACGAACCGGGTGTCGGTGGTGACGACCGTGTCGAAGCCGGCGATGAGCGCGGTGGCGGCGATGAAGGCATCCCGGCCCCGGATCTCGGTGCTGCTGACGAGTCGGAGGGCGCGCTCGATCACCTCGTCGTCCATGGGGTGGGTGACCGCCAGGCTTCGAAGGAGGTGGGTCTGGTCAATCGCCGCGAATCGGTGGGTGCGCCGCATGCGGTGAAACAGGAACTCCTGGACGCTATCTGCGCTCATGTGGAGTCTGACTCCCCCCTGCATCGCTCGCTCCAGCAGGGCGCGCGCAGGAGCACGGGCAGGATGGTCGCCGCCGAGCGCGCGCAGGGGGATGGACGAGTCGAGGAAGAGCGTCCCCATCAAGAGCACTCCAACATGTCCTGGATGTCACGGGCGCGTGCTTCGAGCATCTCGTCCCACGACTCGCCAGCACCGTCGTCGGGCGCGTACGCCAGCAAGCGGCGAGCCGCCTCGGCCCGTCGCGCCTGGTCGCGGTACTCGTCGAAGTGCAGGTCGATCGAGGCGCGGACGATGTCGGCCACCGAACGGCCGGTGCGGGCCGACTCGGCGCTCAACTTGTCGTAGCGCTCCTGGTCGATGAGCAGATGCAACCGACGCTCCATAGTGGACATAGCGCAAAGTAACACATCCGCATGCACATGTGCAGGTATGCCGCCGGGCAGGGCCAGGGTTCGTCTCGCGTGGCGCTTCGTCTCGCGTGGCGCGCGCATGCCGATCGCGCGTGGGCATGCATCCTGCGCGAGTGGGGCCTGGCTGACGCCCTGACCGAGTCGGTGAAGGGCTTCGGGTGGGAAAGGTGCACTTCGCCCCCCGACAGTCGGGGTGCGAAGTGGACGTTAGGCACTTCAGGCGGGAAAAGGGGGACGGGTGGGACGGGAGGCGCGGTGACCAACGTCGCGATTTCGTGGGGCACCTACCCCTGACGTACCATGGAACGTCGGTCACGTGTGCGCGCGTGCAAGCGCAACCACGGGCCGATCATTCATGGGCGGCCTCGACACCCAAGGGGCGGCCCGCTCGACGGATTGAGAGGGTATGGCCAAGAAGGACGGCGTCATCGAGATCGAGGGCACCATCGTCGAAGCGCTCCCCAACGCGATGTTCCGCGTGGAGCTCTCCAACGGTCACAAGGTGCTCGCCCACATCTCGGGCAAGATGCGCCAGCACTACATCCGGATCCTCCCCGAGGACCGCGTGGTGGTGGAGCTCAGCCCCTACGACCTCACTCGCGGCCGGATCGTCTTCCGCTACCGCTGACGACTCGTCGTCGGCACCGCTGGGGGTCTCGTATGCCGCCAGCACCCGTCGGTCTCGCGCCGACACCGTCGGCTCACCGGCCGACTCGTCGGCCCCGCCGACACCCGCAAGACCCGAGGTGCCAACCCCGTCTCGGGACGGATCGACACGACAAAGGGCAGGCCATGAAGGTTCAGCCGAGCGTCAAGAAGATCTGTGACAAGTGCAAGGTGATCCGCCGCAACGGGCGGGTCATGGTGATCTGCGAGAACCTGCGCCACAAGCAGCGCCAGGGCTGATCGCACCAGATCCCCACCCGAGCACGAAGCACAGGCTTCGCGCACACGCACAACAGAAGAGAAGAATCGCAGCACCCGTTCCCCGCGACCAGATTGTTCGAGCGGGACGTCACCCGTGGCCCGGAGGCCGCGGATCGGAGCCGAATCCGAAACGGTGTTGCACCAGACCTCCGGATGAATGCAAAGGAACCATCAACAAAGATGGCACGTCTTGTTGGAGTCGATCTCCCGCGTGAAAAGCGCGTTGAGGTCGCACTGACCTACATCTTCGGTGTTGGTCGCACGAGCGCCCAGAAGGCTCTCGCTGCCACCGGCGTCAACCCCGACACCCGCGTCAAGAACCTCGTCGACGAGGACCTCGTCAAGCTCCGTGACTGGATCGAGGAAAACCTCAAGGTCGAAGGTGACCTGCGCCGCGAGGTGGCCGCCGACATCCGCCGCAAGGTCGAGATCGGCAGCTACGAGGGTCTTCGTCACCGCCGCGGTCTGCCGGTGCGCGGTCAGCGCACCAAGACCAACGCGCGCACCCGTAAGGGTCCCAAGCGGACCGTCGCCGGCAAGAAGAAGGCCGGCAAGTAACCTCCGCCCGCCCGCGGCATACCCACCACACCGTATGCCGCCCGCGCGAGCCGAGGTTACGCCGCGACTTTCGTCGAAGATTCGTAGGAGAGAAAACACATGCCTCCCAAGGGCCGTACGGCTGCCGGCGCCAAGAAGGTGCGCCGCAAGGAGAAGAAGAACGTCGCCGTGGGCCAGGCCCACATCAAGAGCACGTTCAACAACACGATCATCTCGATCACCGACCCCACCGGGGCCGTCATTTCCTGGGCCTCCGCGGGCCAGGTCGGCTTCAAGGGTTCGCGTAAGTCCACCCCGTTCGCGGCGCAGACCGCTGCCGAAGCCGCCGCCCGCCGGGCGATGGAACACGGCATGAAGAAGGTCGACGTGTTCGTCAAGGGTCCCGGTTCCGGCCGGGAGACCGCCATCCGCTCGCTTACCGCGGCCGGACTCGAGGTCGGCACCATCCAGGATGTCAGCCCCACCCCGTTCAACGGTGTGCGCCCGCCCAAGCGCCGCCGCGTCTGAACGCCACTGACGACACAGCGACTTCGCGAAAGAGAGACTGAACAGATATGGCCCGTTACACCGGCCCCATCACGAAGAAGTCCCGTCGCCTCAAGACCGACCTCGTCGGTGGCGACAAGAACTTCGACATGCGTCCGTTCCCGCCCGGCCAGCACGGCCGGCGCCGGAGCCAGGAGAAGGAATATCTCACCCAGCTGCAGGAGAAGCAGAAGGCTCGCTTCACCTACGGCGTCATGGAGAAGCAGTTCCGCCGCTACTACAAGGAAGCGGCCAACCGCCCCGGCAAGACCGGTGAGAACATCTTGACGATCCTCGAGTCCCGGCTCGACAACGTCGTTTACCGTGCCGGTCTCGCCCGCACGCGCCGCCAGGCTCGCCAGTTGGTCACCCACGGCCACTTCGAGGTCAACGGCCACCGCGTCGACGTCCCGTCCTACCGGGTCGAGCAGTACGACATCATCACGGTGCGCAAGCAGAGCGTCGAAACGTTCCCGTTCGAACTGGCCCGCCAGACGTTCGGTGACCGTCCGACCCCGGCCTGGATGCAGGTCGTGCCCGGCTCGCTGCAGATCCTCATCCACCAGCTGCCGACGCGCGCCCAAATCGACACGGTGCTCACCGAGCAGCTCATCGTCGAGTACTACTCCAAGAACTAGTAGCGCTTCGCGCTCCTGGTTCTTGGCTCCACAAGAACTAGTAGCGCTTCGCGCTCCTGGTTCTTGGCTCCACAAGATCTAGTAGCGCTTCGCGCTCCTGGTTCTTGGCTCCACAAGAACCAACCTCGTCCCACCAGTCACCCTTTTCCCGCCTCAACCGTCCAAGGTGCACTTCGCACCCCGTCATTTCGGGTGCGAACTGCCCGTTAGGTGGTTCAGGCGGGAAAAGGGAGACGAGTGGGCACGAGACAGGCACGGACATACGGACAGAGGTATGCCGCGCCGCCGGGGTGAGCCCCCGGCATACGTGATCGTCATATAGCGGTCGGTCACGGGAAGGAAAGAATCAGTGCTCATCGCACAGCGCCCCGTCCTCTCCGAGGACGCCGTCAACGAATACCGCAGCCGGTTCGTCATCGAGCCGCTGGAGCCGGGCTTCGGCTACACCCTCGGCAACTCCCTGCGTCGCACCCTGCTCTCGAGCATCCCGGGCGCGGCCGTGACGAGCATCCGCGTCGACGGTGTGCTCCACGAGTTCTCCACGATCCCCGGGGTCAAGGAAGACGTCACCGAGATCATCCTCAACATCAAGGACCTCGTCGTCTCCTCCGAGCATGACGAACCGGTCGTCATGTACCTCCGCAAGCAGGGCGCCGGCGCCGTCACCGCCGCCGACATCGCCCCGCCCGCCGGGGTCGAGATCCACAACCCGGACCTGCACCTGGCCACCCTCAACGACAAGGGTTCGGTCGAGATGGAACTGACCGTCGAGCGCGGCCGTGGCTACGTCTCGGCGCAGCAGAACAAGTCCGGCGACCAGGAGATCGGCCGCATCCCCGTGGACTCGATCTACAGCCCGGTCCTCAACGTGACCTACAAGGTCGAGGCCACCCGTGTCGAGCAGCGCACCGACTTCGACCGGCTCATCGTCGACGTCGAGACCAAGAAGTCGATGGCCCCCCGCGACGCGCTCGCGTCGGCCGGCAAGACGCTCGTCGAACTCTTCGGCCTGGCCCGCGAACTCAACGTCGAGGCCGAGGGCATCGACATGGGCCCCTCGCCGAGTGACGCGGCCCTCGCCCAGGACCTCGCGCTGCCGATCGAAGACCTCGACCTCACCGTCCGGTCCTACAACTGCCTGAAGCGCGAAGGCATCCACACCGTCGGCGAGCTCGTCTCCCGCAGTGAGGCCGACCTGCTCGACATCCGCAACTTCGGCGCCAAGTCCATCGACGAGGTCAAGCTCAAGCTCGTCGGTATGGGCCTGGCCCTCAAGGACAGCCCCCCCGGCTTCGACCCCAGCGCGATCGGCGGTTACGACGACTTCCACTTCGGTGGCGACGACGACGACCTGTCCTTCGCCGAGGACGAGCAGCTCTGACCCTGCCTCCAGGCACGTTCCATCCCAAGGAGTAAGCAATGCCCACCCCCACCAAGGGTCCCCGCCTCGGAGGCGGTCCGGCGCACGAGCGCCTCATCCTCGCCAACCTCGCCACCGCGCTCTTCGAGCACGACGCGATCACGACCACCGAGGCCAAGGCCAAGCGCCTGCGCCCGTTGGCCGAGCGGCTCGTCACTTTCGCCAAGCGCGGTGACCTGCACGCCCGCCGCCGGGTCATGACTGTGGTTCGCGACAAGGGCGTGGTTCACCGCCTCTTCGTCGAGATCGCCCCCGACATGGAGGGTCGTCCCGGCGGCTACACCCGGATCACCAAGATCGGGGCCCGCAAGGGCGACAACGCTCCCATGGCCGTCATCGAGCTGGTCCGCGAGCCGATCGCCAAGAAGGCCACCGTCAAGGAAGCCGAGGCCGTGACCAAGCGGGCCGCCAAGGACGCCAAGAAGGCGGAGAAGGCCGACAAGGCCGAGGCGAAGGCTGCCGAGGCCGAGGTCGTCGAGGCGCCCGTCGAGGAGACCAGCGACGCCGTCGAGAGCGACGCCAGCGAGAAGTGAGTTTGTGACGTA
>JAKOPT010000017.1 GCA_029778715.1 Actinomycetes bacterium
CCGCTGACCGCTGTCAGGTGGGTCATCCCCGTGGCCCGCATCGCCTGGTCGAGGTCACCGGGCACGGCGCTCGTGTCGCCGATGACCAGCCCGGGGAGCAAGCCACGAGCGTCGGCCGGCAACCCGGAAACGCTGTCCCGCAACGCCGCTCGCAGCACCTCCGCACCACGTGCGACGAGATTGGGTTCGGCGACCAGCACGGGCGGACCGGTCGCCCGGAGGTCGGCAACTTGCGGGCCCGGCTCCGGCGGCAGGCTGAGTCGCCCGGTCACCTGGATGGTCGACCACCAGCGCACCTGAAGGAGTTCGGTCCCGCCCCGCACGGTTACCGGGGCGTATGCCGCGCGGTCCCCGGCGCGCCCCGCGACCTCGTGCACGTCGAGAGTGAGGATGACCGTCTCGGCACCGAACCGGGACGCACTCGCCCGGGGTTCACTGCTCACCTGCCCGACGACGGTGGCCGTCGCCCGTTGGGCGGCCAGGTCGGTCAGCGGCCCGATCCGATGGATGAGGTCGTGGCCCCCAGCCCCCACTTGGAGGAGGGCCACGGCGCCCACGGCCAACAGCGCGAACGCGGGCAGCCGGGCGCTGCGGGAGTGGCGCCCAGTATGCCGTGCGCGCCGCCGCCGAGTCCGCACCCGCCCCATCACCCACCCGGCGATGGTCACGGCGGCCAGGGCCGTCAAGCACCGGACGCGGGTGCCGAGCGGCCAGGCGACCGTGGCAGCGAGCACGGCCCACGCGAGCACGGCAACGGACAGCAGCCGGAGGTCGGCCACCGGCGCCGGGGTGTCGGCCGCGTCATCGGCCCGCTGACCGCCGGAACCCGATGCCGTATCGGACGGGGCCCGCGGCCCGGGAGGGTCGAACGGCCCGGGCGGGTAGTGGCGGTGTTTTCGGGTGCTCATAGCGTCACCAAGGGCTTGAGTTGGCTGAGCAGTTTGCCGCCGATACCGCTGACCTCACCGAGTTCGTCGACCGAGGTGAACCGCCCGTGGGCGGCCCGCCAATCGAGGATGCGCTGAGCCAGGACCGGCCCGACCCCGGGCAGTCCGTCGAGCGCAGACAGATCGGCGTTGTTGAGTGACACCAGCGGGTGCCCGCCGGCGGCCGTGGCGCCACCGGCCCCGCCCCCCGCAGAGCCGGTCGTCACCACCTCCCCGGGACGCGGCACCCGCACCTGTTCCCCATCGACCAGGAGCCTGGCCCGGTTGAGCGCCCCGACATCGGCCTCGGGGGTCACCCCGCCGGCGGCTGTCAGAGCATCGTCCACCCTTGAGCCCGCCGGCAGCCGGAACACCCCGGGATGCATCACCTGCCCCGCCACATCGACCACGACCATGCCGTCCCCCGGGGCGCCGGGCGAGGCCGACCCCAGCGGAGCAGCGCGCGCACTCGCCGAGGTCCCACCGCCCGCACTCGTCGACGGGGTCGCGGCCGCGCGGATGAGGGCGGGCGCGTCCCGGGAACTGGCCCAGCCCCATCGCAGCGCGAAGATCAGGGCTGCGACGACGACGACGGCGAGCAGGCCGATCGCGGCCGCCTTGGAGGGCAGCCACTCGCCGGTCCGCAGCCGTTCGGGCACTTCGACCCGCACCCGACGCCGGGCACCGGGAGGGCGACGCCGGGATGAGCCCGGGATGCTCTCGCGGTCCGGCACCCACCCCGCCGGTTCACCGCGACCCTCGGGTGGCTCGTCCCGCGCGTCAGCGACCCCGACCTCCGCCTGGCGCCGGGGCGGCGACGGCTCGTCCGCGCCAGCGACCGCTCGGGGCCGCAGCCGGGACCACACCCGATCCGAGACGGGCTCGGGGGGTCGGCGAAGCGGCATACCCTCGACAGTAGGAACCGCGACGACCGGCCGCACCACCATCGCGACCCCTGTGGACGACACACCCGCGCCACCCCACCTTGTGGACAACGCGCCTGCCGGGACTGACGCTCAGACCAGGCGGGGGCTCACCGCGATCGCCACTGCGCCCGGCCCGACATGCGCGCCGACCACCGCCCCTAACTCGACCACCCGCACCTGGTCCTCATCCCCCACCCGGGACCGCAACCGTTCGGCCAGGGTCGCCGCCCGCACCCCCGACCCCAGATGCTGGACCGCGACATCGACCTCTCGGCCCTCGTCGTGGGCGGCGCTCACCGCCTCGATGGCCCGTTCTTCGAGGCGGGCCAGGGCTCGACTCGCGGTGCGCACCTTCTCCAGCAGCACGATCGCGCCGTCGCGGATGCCGAGGATCGGCTTGATCGCCAACGCCGACCCGACGAGCGCACCGGCCTTGCCGATCCGCCCACCACGCCGGAGGTATTCGAGGGTGTCGACGTAGAAGATGGCCTCCGAGGCCGCGCACCGGGCCCGCACGTGGTCGGCGACCGTCTCGACCGAGGCCCCGGTGGCGGCGAGCGCCGAACCCGAGGCGACGGCATACCCCATGACCATGCCGAGCGAACGCGAGTCGACCACGGTGACCGGGATCGGCGCCCGGGTGGCCGCCAACGTCGCCCCGCCGATGGTCGCCGACAGATCCGAGGAGAGGTGGACCGAGACGACCGCCTCGGCGCCGGCATCGGCCGCGGCTTGGTAGGCCGCCAGGAACGCCTGCGGCGCCGGCCGCGACGTCGTCACCGGCGTGAACGACCGCAACGCCTCGGCGACCTCGTCGGCGGTGATGTCGACACCTTCGTTGTACTCGTGGCCGCCGACGACGACATGGAGGGGCACGACACCAACGCTCAACCTCGCCTGCCAGGCCGCCGGGAGGTATGCCGTGGAGTCGGTGACGAGGGCGACGGGCACGGGTTCAGGCTAGCGGGAGGCGGGACATGTTGAGGCGATCCGGACTCTTCGGACGGTGGCCTCAGCCCGCCCTGTTCACAACCCACCTATTGGTCGATTGTGAACAGGGCGGGGGCCGGAGATCGTGACAGGAGAGTGCTTATAGCGGGACGACGTTGACCAACTTCGGGGCGCGGACGATGACGGTGCGAATGCCGTTCGGGGTCGCCTCGGCCACCTTGGGCCGGGCCAAGGCCAGCTCGCGCAGCGCCTCTTCGCCGATGTCCGAGGGCACCTCGACCCGGTCGCGGACCTTGCCCCGGATCTGGATGACACACGTCGTCGTCTCGTCGACGAGCAGCGACTCGTCGGCGACCGGGAACGCCTCGTAGGCCAGGGTCGACTCGTGCCCCAACCGGGACCACAACTCCTCGGCGATGTGCGGCGCCAACGGCGCGGTCATGAGAATCAACTGTTCGACGACGCCGCGCGGGGGCGCATCGAGCTTGGTCACCGCGTTGTTGAGTTCGGTCAACCGGGCGATCGCCGTGTTGAAGCCAAGCGTCGCGTAGTCGTGGCGCACCGCGGCAATGGTGCGGTGCAGGACCCGCTCCAACTCGGGGCTGGGCGCCGCGTCGACCACGCGCACCGCGCCGGTGTCCTCGTCGACGACGTTGCGCCAGAGCCGCTGGAGGAACCGGTGCGACCCGACGACCGCCTTGGTCTCCCACGGCTTGGACTGCTCAAGCGGGCCCATGCCCATTTCGTAAAGGCGCAGCGTGTCGGCCCCGTAGGACTCGTACATGTCGTCCGGGCTGATCATGTTCTTCAAGGACTTGCCGACCTTGCCGAACTCCTGGGTGACGACCTCGCCACGCCAACTGAACACCGCCTCGCCGTCCGGGCCGACCGACTGCTCGACCTCGCTGGCCTCGACGTACTGGCCCCGCGCATCCTTATAGGCGGGCGCCTGGATGTACCCCTGCGAGAAGTAGGTGCGGAACGGCTCGTCCGAACTCAGATGCCCGAGGTCGTAGAGCACCTTGTGCCAGAACCGGGCGTACAACAAGTGGAGCACCGCGTGCTCGACCCCACCGACATAGAGGTCGACGCCGCCGGGGTCGCGCACCCCTTCAGGCGCGCCCTCGACGGTCGTGGCCCGCGGCCCCATCCAGTAGGCCTCGTTGGTGGGGTCGACGAACGAGGCGTCGTTGGCGGGGTCGAGGTAGCGCAGGTAGTACCAGCACGAACCGGCCCAGTTGGGCATCGTGTTCGTCTCGCGCCGGTAGCGCTGAACCCCGCGCCCGTCGCCGAGATCCAAGGACACCTCAACCCACTTGGTCGCGCGCGCCAGGGGGGCCTCGGGCTCACTCGAATTGTCTTCGGGGTCGAAGGTTTTCGGGCTGTAGTCGGGCACGTCGGGCAGTTCGAGCGGCAGCATCGACTCGGGCAACGCGTGGGCCACCCCGGAGGAGTCGAAGACGATCGGGAACGGCTCGCCCCAGTAGCGCTGCCGTGAGAACAGCCAGTCGCGCAACCGGTAGTTGATTGTGCCCTCGCCCCAGCCGCCGGCGGCAAGCCAGTCGATCATCCGCGCCTTGGCGTCGGGCACCTCGAGCCCGTCGAGGTCGAGTTCGGCGCTGCGGCTGTTGATGACCAGGCCCGCACCGGCATACGCGCTGGCCCCGTCGTGGTCGGCCGGCGGCTGCACCGTGTAGACGATCGGCAACTCGAAGGCGGTCGCGAAGGCGTAGTCGCGCTCGTCGCCGCCGGGGACGGCCATGATCGCGCCGGTGCCGTAACCCATGAGGACGTAGTCGGCGATGAAAACCGGGATGCGCGCGCCGTTGGTCGGGTTGACGGCATACCCACCGGTGAAAACGCCGGTCTTGTCCTTGGTGTCGGCCTGGCGCTCCAGGTCGGTTTTGCGGGAGGCCGCCAGCCGGTATGCCGCGACCGCCTCCCCCGGGGTGGCCGCACCTCCCGTCCAGGCGGGCTTGGTTCCCTCGGGCCAGTCGCCGTCGGGCACGAGCTCGCCCACCAAGGGATGCTCGGGCGCCAACACCATGAACGTTGCCCCGAACAAGGTGTCCGGGCGGGTGGTGAACACCTCGATCGCCGGGTCGGACGCGGCATACCCCTCCCCCGGCACCGCAATGGGGAACCGGACGAGCGCGCCCTGGCTGCGCCCGATCCAGTTGCGCTGCATGATCTTGACCTTTTCGGGCCAGTTCACCCGGTCGAGGTCATCGGCGAGCCGGTCGGCATACGCGGTGATCCGCATCATCCACTGGCGCAGGTCCTTCTTGAAGACCGGGAAGTTGCCGCGCTCGGAACGCCCGTCGCTCGTCACCTCCTCGTTGGCCAAGACGGTGCCCAGACCCGGGGCCCAGTTGACCGGGGCGTGCGAGGTGTAGGCCAACCGGTAGTCGTCGAGGATCTCGGCCCGCTGCGCGTCGGACAGGTCGGCCCACGCCACCTCACCGGGCGTGGGTCGTTCGCCGGACGCGAACTGGGCCGCCAACTCGGCGATCGGACGCGCCCGCCCCACCCCACCGTCGGGTCGCACCGCTTCCGGGTCGTACCAGGAGTTGAAGATCTGGAGGAAGATCCACTGGGTCCACTTGTAGTACTCGGGGTCGATGGTGCGGATTGCGCGCCGGTCGTCATGGCTCATCCCGAGCCGGCGCAACTGGCGCGCCATGATGACGATGTTGTCCTCGGTCGTCTTACGCGGGTGCTGACCGGTCTGCACGGCATACTGCTCCGCCGGCAACCCGAAGGCGTCGTAGCCCAGGCAGTAGAGGACGTTCTTGCCGAGCATCCGGTTGAACCGGGCAAAGGTGTCGGTGGCGATGTAGCCGAGCGGGTGCCCGATGTGCAGGCCCTTACCGCTGGGGTAGGGGAACATGTCGAGGACGAGTTGGTGCCCCCCGGGAAAGTCCGTCGTGGCGGCCGGGTCGGCCCACGGGCCGGCGGGGTTGGGCGCGCGGAAGGTGCCCTCTTCCAGCCACCGGTCCTGCCAGGCAACCTCGATCCGGTTGGCCAATTCGGCGGTGTAGCGATGCGGGGTCTGGCTCATCTCGTCCTCGTCGGGGGTACACAGTGACCCCCAAAGATATCGCGGACGCGAATAAGGCCCGCGCGCTCGTCAGGGGGTGAGCCGCCCGAGGACGCCGAGCACCAGCAGGGCCTGCGCGCCGAGATAGGTCGCCATGACGGCCACCCCACCCCACCTCTTGGCGGCGACGAACCGGTCCCAGCCAAGGATCGTGTCGGAGACGACGAACGCGTTCGCTCCCAGCCCCACGAGGACCGCGCCGGTCCCCCAGCCGAGCACGGCCATCGCCGCGATGACGAGCATGTATGCCGTGACCGCACCCCCCAGCGCCCCTCCCCCTGCGCTGCGGGCGCCGAGCACGATGCGGCGGGCCGCGACCAGGACCCCCACGAGGACCAGGGCGGCCAGCCCCGCCCACAGCGGCGCAGCCAGGCCGAGCGCGACGAAGAGCACGGCATACAGCAGGTGCGAGACGAGAAAGGAGCCCAGGCCGGCGACGAAGGCGTTCGGCGCGTCCGAGAGGAGGAAGACGTCCCCGGCGAGGCTGGCGACCAACGCCGCGAGGAGCAGCCAGCGCAGGCCGCTGCCGCCGGCCGGGCTGAGCGCCGCGATGAGGAGGAGGACGAGCATGGCGCCCGGTTTGACGACCCGTTCGAGGCGCGGGTGGGGCGCGGCCTTGGCCCACAGATCGAGTCCGGCGACGACGACGAAAACGATCCACAAGGCGGTCAGCACGCGCGCCACCCTACGAGTGCGGGGGCGCCGTCGCGAATTCGAGAGCGTTGTCGTCGAAACCGGCCCGGCCAAGGGTCCAGGCCTCGCGCAGATAGTTCTGGCGCAGCACCCACGGGTCGTTGCTGCCTTGGCTCGGCAGCAGGTGCGCGGCCCGCTGGACGTAACCGGCGCTCAACCCCATGAGCGGGCGCGAGGCCCCCGCCGCGCCCGGGTCGTAGCGCGGCGTCACCCGTTCGTAACCGCGGGCACGCAGGTGGGCGAGCAGGCGGCAGGTCCAGGTCGCCGCGAGGTCGGCGCGCAGGGTCCAACTGTTGTTCGTGTAGCCCACGCACCAGGCCATGTTGGGAACCCCGTCGAGCATGAGCCCGCGATAGACGTGCCCGGCGTGGACGTCGACCGGTATGCCGTCGACCTCGGCGGCGATCTGCCCGGCGACGATGAGCTCGAGCCCGGTCGCGGTGACGATGACGTCGGCGTCGATGTCGCGCCCACTGCTCGTGCGCACCCCGGTCTCGGTGAATGTCGCGATGGTGTCGGTGACGACCTCGGCCCGCCCGTCGCTGATCGCCGTGAAGAGGTCCCCATCGGGCACGAGGCAGAGCCGTTCGTCCCACGGGTCGTAGCGCGGGGTGAAGTGCGGGTCCACGGCATACCCGGTCGGGAGGGCGCGGGCGACCCCTTTGGTGATCAGCGATCGCGCGGCTCCGGGGAACCGGCGGGCGGCCTGGTAGGAGAGCACGTTGACTCCGATGTTCTTGGCGCGCAAGGCCCGATGCGCCCACTGTGGGGGTAACACGCGGAACGCCGCGCCGGCCAACGGGTCGGCGGCCGGCCGGGAGACGACATAGGTGGGGCTGCGCTGCAGCATCGTCACGTGCGCTGCGCCGCGGTCGACGAGCGCAGGCACGAGGGTGACGGCCGTTGCGCCGGACCCGATGACGAGGAACCGGCGGCCCTCGATGGGCAGGTCGTCGGGCCAGTGCTGCGGGTGCACCCGGGTGCCGGTGAACCGTTCCTGGCCCGGGAAATCGACCTCGTGCCCATGGTCGTGGTCGAAATAGCCGGTGGCCAGGTAGAGGAACCGCGCGGTGTGAGTGAGCGGCCCGTCGGGGGTGTCGGTGTGAACGGTCCACCGGGCCGTGGCGCTCGACCAGGACGCCGAGGTGACCCGCTGGTTGAGGTGGATGCGGTCGGTGAGGCCGCTGTCGCGGATCGTGGCGCGCAGGTAGTCGAGGATGGCGCCGCCGCTGGCGATCGCGTCGGGGTGGGTCCAGGGCCGGAACGGGAAGGCGAGGGTGTACATGTCCGAGTCCGAGCGAATGCCCGGGTAGCGGAAGGTGTCCCAGGTGCCCCCGGTGGCCGCGCGCGCCTCGAGGATGGCGAAGGTGTGGTCGGGCAGGGACTCGGTGAGCCGGTATGCCATGTCGATGCCGGCGATGCCGGCGCCGATGATGAGGACGTCGACATCACAAGGCTCCACGCGTCCAATCTACGGGGGTGCCGGTCGTCGGTGTCGTGCTCAGTCCCAGGGGGCTGTCGGTGCGCTATGACACGATGCCGCCCATGACCAAGGCGCCCAAGACCCTTTCCGATTTCCACGCCGCCACGCTCGCCGGCGCCGACCAGGCACTGTCCGCGTATGCCGGTGACGTCGTCCTCGTCGTCAACACCGCGAGCAAGTGCGGCTTCACCCCGCAATACGCCGGTTTGGAGGAGCTGTATGCCGCGCATCGCGACGAGGGGTTCGTCGTCCTCGGCTTCCCGTGCAACCAGTTCGGGGGGCAGGAGCCGGGGGCCGAGTCCGAGATCGAGGAGTTCTGCCAGGTCAACTACGGGGTGACCTTCCCGATGTTCGCCAAGGTCGACGTCAACGGCTCCGAAGAGCACCCCTTGTTCGGGTGGCTCAAGCACGAGAAATCCGGGCTCCTCGGCGGGCGGATCAAGTGGAACTTCACCAAGTTCCTCATCGGCCGTGACGGCCAGGTGCTGGGGCGCTATGCCCCCACGACCTCCCCGGCCGACCTGGAGGCCGACGTCGTGGCCGCCCTGGCCGCGCCCCGTCCCTAAGGGGGGTGCGGATGTCGCTGTTCCTCCTCGCGGGCCTGGCAGTCATTGCCACTGCCCTGGCGTGGCTGACCCACCGGCTCGTGTGGGTGCCGAAGTGGCGGGCTCGATGGCTGCGGTGGGCCGTGCCCGTGGTCGTCGTCGTCCTCACCGGGCTCAACTACTTCCAACTTGGAGCAGGCCTGACCGCGCTGTCCCCGGCGACGGCCCGCCCCCTGGTGTGGGCGGGGGCGGTCTGGCTGGCGGCGTTCTTCTATCTCGGCCTCGGCGCGGTCGCGGTGAGCGTGCTCTCGCTGCTCGTCGGCGTGGGTGCGCGGTTGCGGGGTGCCGACAAGGCGAGGCGGCGCGCCGGGCGGGTGCGGCTGCACCGCGTCGGGGTGCCGCTTGTCGTCGCGGGCGCCCTGGTCGTCACGGGGGCGGGGGTGGCCCGGGCCGGCAACCCGGAGGTCACCCAGGTCACGGTCGCTGCCGGCGACCTGCCCGCCGCCTTCGACGGGGTCACCGTCGCGCTCGTCACCGATCTGCACGCCGGCCCGGTGCGCTCGGCCGCGTTCACCCAGGAGGTCGTCGACACGGTCAACGCGGCCCATCCCGACCTCGTCCTGCTCGCCGGCGATCTCGTCGACGGTCCGGTCGGGCGCTACGGCCCGGAGATCGTCCCCCTGTCCGGACTGCGTGCGCCGCTCGGGGTGTATGCCGTGACCGGCAACCACGAGATGTACACCGACTCCATTGCCGGCTGGGAGCAGGAATGGCGCACCCTCGGGATCACGGTGCTCAACAACGCCGCGGTGCCGGTGGCCCGCGGTGGTGACCGGATCTGGATCGGCGGGGTCAACGACTGGTCCGGCGTCGGCGCGTTCGCGCCCGACTACCGCGCGACCCTCGCCGGAATCGCACCGAAGGACTTCGCCCTCGTCATGGCGCACCAGCCGCGCGCGGCCACCAACCTCGATCCGCGCCTGGTCGACCTCCAGGTGAGCGGACACACCCATGGGGGCCAGCTTTGGCCGGTCCGCTATCTTGTCCCGATCCAGCAGCCCATGGTCGACGGGTATGCCGTGGTCAACGGCATACCCGTCCTCACCAGTCGCGGGGTCGGCACCTGGGGACCGCCGGTGCGAGTGGCGGCCGACCCGCAGATTCCGCTGATCACCCTGCGTCGTGGCTGACACGGCCGTGAGTGGCGCCCTGGTCGTCGGCACCGACGGGTTGGCCCGGCCGGCCTGGGCGGCCACCGATCCGCTGCTGCGCGCCTACTACGACACCGAGTGGGGGATGCCGATCCGCGACGAACGCGGCGTCTTTGAGCGGCTGTCCCTGGAGGCGTTCCAGTCCGGGTTGTCCTGGGCGACGATCCTGCGCAAGCGCGCGGCCTTCCGTGAGGCGTTCGCCGGGTTCGATCCGGAGGTGGTCGCCACGTTCGGGGAGCCCGAGGTGGCCCGCCTGCTCGGCGATACCGGGATCGTGCGCAACCGCGCGAAGATCCTCGCGACCATCACGAACGCCGTGGCCACGGTGCGGCTGCGCCAGAGCGACGAGGGTGACCTCGCGGCATACGTGTGGTCGTTCCGGCCGGCAGTGACGCCGGCGCCGCGGACCCTGGCGCAGGTGCCCACCCGGTCCCCGGAGTCGGTCGCGCTGGCGCGCGGCCTCAAGGCTCGCGGGTTCGTGTTCGTCGGGCCGACGACGATGTTCGCCCTGATGGAGGCCATCGGGATCGTCGACACCCACCTCGTGGGGTCGCACCGGCGCGGCACCTCGGGGGTGTGGTCTTAAGAGGCGGGCACCGACGGTCCGGTGGGGAGCGTCTGGGAGGCGGCGGGCTTGGCGGGTTCGCGGACGGCCGGGACCAACACCAGGGCGAGGAGCGCCCCGGCACCGACGACGGTGAGGGATCGGAGTACCCCCACGTGGTCGCCGAGGAAGCCGAGCAGCGGCGGACCGGCGAGGAAGGCGGCATACCCAATGGTGGAGATGACCGACATCCGGGCCGCGGCCCGGCGCTGGTCGTCCGCCGAGGCGCTCATGCCCACCGGGAACCCGAGCGAGGCCCCCACCCCCCAGATGGCGGCACCGGCGAAGGCGAGCGGGGCGTTCCCGAGGATGACCAGGGCCGAACCGAGCAAGGCGAGCGTGAAACAGACCCGGAGGACGAGGACCCGGCCGTAGCGATCGAGCAGGCCGGTGCCCACGATCCGGCCGGCGGTCATCGAGGCGAGGAAGGTGGCGAAGGCGAGGACCCCGGCCCAGGTGGGGAGGTGATGACCCTCGTGGAAGGCCACCGCGAGCCAGTCGTTGGCGGTGCCCTCGGTGAAGGCGGCGACGAGGACGACGAACCCGATGACGAGGGTGCGGGGTTCGAGCCACGCCGAGCGTGACCGCTCCCCGGTCGCGGCCTTGTGGGCGGCGGCGGCTCCGGCAGCGGTCGACTCGTGCGGGAGGGTGCCGCGGACCGCCCAGAGGCCGATGCCGAGGACGAGGGCCGCGCTCAGGGCCAGGTGGATCATGATCGGCACCTCGGCCCAGGACAGGGCCGACCCGATGAGGGCGGTCACGACCGTGCCGGCGCTGAAAGCAGCATGGAAGTGGGGCATGATCGCGCGGCCGAGGTGGCGTTCGACATCGGTGGCCTCGATGTTCATCGCAACGTCCCACGACCCGATGCCCAAGCCGAGGACGAACAGGGCCGCCATGAGCGCGGCCCGCGAGTTGAGGATGTCGACCGCCAGACCCGCGGCGACTGTCCCGAAGGCGGCCACGATCACGCCCGCACCGATGACCCGCTGCACCCCGAACCGTTCGACGATCCGGCCGGTGAGCGGCAGGGCGAGGACCGAGCCCACCGAGAGCGCGAAGAGGGTGGCGCCGAGTTCGCCGGCGCCGAGAACGAGGTGCGCCTTGGCATCGGGGATGCGGCTGGCCCACGTCGAGAAGCCGACCCCGGCGAGGACGAAGAAGACGAACGTCGACCGTCGGGCACGGGCGACCGTGGAGTGGTCGGCGGATGCGGGGGTCATGAACTGGCCTTCGGGCTTGCGAATCGCACTGTTTCGATTTCCAGTGTCCGGGCGAGCGGCCCTCGCACAAAGGTATGCCGCGTGCCAGTAGTCCGAGCGCTCGTATGCCGCGCACTTCAGGTGAGCGCGCGGCATACGAGCGGCATCCGGTGAGCGCGCGGCATACGGTACGTGCGCGGCATACGAGCGGCATACAGTGAGACGCCTCGGGGGTGTAAACAATCGACCAATAGGTGGATTGTTTACACACCAACACCGCCGGGTGCGTGCTCCGGGACAGACTCGGCGTAAACAATCGACCAATAGGTGGATTGTTTACACCCCGAGGGGAACGCTCACTCGGTCTTGTCGGCGGTCTCCGCGTCGCTGTCGGCCTCGGCCGCCTCGTCGCCTTCGCTGGCCTCGGCCTCGGCCTCGTCGGAAGCTTCGTCGTCGGCGCCGGCGTTCGGAGTGAGAGCGTTGAGGTCGACGGTCTGGCCGTTGGAGTCGGTGATGGTGACGCTCTCCAGGACGTTCGCGAGCGCCTTGCGGCGGGCCACCTCACCGACCATCGAGGCGATCTGGCCCTGGCTGTCGATGGCCTGGGCGAACTGCGAGGGGTCCATGCCGTACTGCTGGGCGCTCATGATGAGGTACTCGATGAGTTCGGGCTGCTCGACGGTGACCTCGAGGTGTTCGGCGAGGGCGTCGAGGAGGAACTGGGCCCGCATCGCCTTGGTCGTCGATTCGGTGACCTCGGCGCGGTGCTCGTCGTCGGCGAGCCGGTCCTCACCTTCGAGGTGGGCGTGCACCTCGGCCTCGACCATCTCTTCGGGAACCGGGACCTCGACGGTGTCGAGAAGCAGTTCGAGGACCTTGTCCCGGGCCTGCAGGCCCTGCTCCATGGCGTGGCTGCGCTCGACCTGGGTACGCAGGTCGTCGGTGAGTTCCGCCAACGTGTCGAACTGGGAGGCGAGCTGGGCGAAGTCGTCGTCGGCCTCGGGGAGTTCGCGGACCTTGACGCTCTGGACGGTGACGGTGACCTCGGCGTCCTCGCCCTGGCGGTCGCCGCCGGCCAGGGGGGCGGTGAAGGTCGTGGTGTCGCCCGCGTTGAGGCCGACGAGCGCGTCATCCATGCCTTCGAGCATGATGCCGGAGCCGACTTCGTAGCTGATGCCTTCGACGGCGTCGATCTTCTCCTCGCCGATGGTGGCGGAGAGGTCGATGGTGAGCATGTCACCGGTCTCGACCGGGCGCTCGACGGCGGTCAGGGTGCCGAACCGGGCGCGCAGGTCGTCGAGCCGCTCCTGGATCTGCTCCTCGGTGACCTCGATGGCGTCGACGCCGACGGTGATCCCCGCCAGGTCCGGAAGGGTGATCTCGGGGCGGATGCTCGTCTCGACGGTGAACTCGAAGTCCTCCCCGTCGGCCAGCGGCACACCGGTCACCTCGACCTCGGGGCGGCCGATCGCCTTGACCTTCTCGGCCTCGACGGCGTCCGCGAAGAACCGCGGGAGGGCCTCGTTGACGGCCTCCTGGACGACGGCGCCCCGGCCGAGGCGCTGGTCGATGATGCGCGCCGGCACCTTGCCCTTGCGGAACCCGGGCACCTGGATCTGCGAACCGATCGTGCGGTATGCCGCGTCGAGGTCGGGCTTGAACTCGTCGAACGGCACCTCGACGATGATCTTGACCCTGGTCGGGCTGAGGGTCTCGACGGCACTCTTCACTTCAGGCACTCCACGGTGGTGGTCGGTTGGCGGGCGTTGGTGTGCTCCTCCCCCGGCTCGGGACGGGGCCCGCATCCGGGAGGCACCCGCGGGGTAGCGGGCGCGCGGCATACGCAAAGACCCATGCTAGCCGTCTGCGGACCCGGGGGCCGAATCCGTCGGGGTCGACGTGGAGCGGGCGACGAGAATCGAACTCGCGTAGCCAGTTTGGAAGACTGGGGCTCTACCATTGAGCTACGCCCGCGCACCCCGTGGCATGCACCGCGGGGGCCGGTCTAGCCTAGTGGCTGCCGTGGCGCGGTCGAAATCGTGCCGTCTCCGGTTGCGCCGGAGCGGTGATCGGTATGCCGCCCGCGCGGCATCCGGGGTATGGCGCAGTTTGGTAGCGCGTCCGCTTTGGGAGCGGAAGGCCGCCGGTTCAAGTCCGGCTACCCCGACCAACGATGGCCTGGCCCGCTTGCGGGCCCGGCCATCGTGGGCGGGGGACGCCGGACGCAGGGAGGGCGAGCGGACGGCGAGGAACGAGCCGAGCGCGAGCCAGGCTCCGGCTACCCGGGGGTGGCGGACGCTGGGAGGGCGCGGGGGTGGCGAGGAACGAGCCAACCCCAAGCCTGCCTCCGGCTACCGCGTTCCGCCGAGAGGGCAGGCGGCCGGCACTCGAAGGAGTGAGACTTGCCGTTGGACCCCTGGCGGAACGGCGAGTCTCACTCCCTCGAGGACGCGGGGGTGGCGAGGAACGAGCCAACCCCAAGCCCGGCTCCGGCTACCCCAGCGGGGCGGACCCGCGTACACAACCCACCTATTGGTCGATTGTTGACACGCAAGCCCCCTATTGGTCGATTGTTTACATCTGGTGGTCGAGGGGTGACGCCAGGGGGCGCAGTTCGAGGTCGACCACGCGTCGACCAGCGGCCAAGCCCTTGGCCTCGAAGCCGTCGGTCGGGCGCCACGACGGACGGGCCACGACCCGCACCTCGAACCCGCCGTGGGCGGCCACCTGGTCGCGGACGTGCGCGGCATACACCTCATGGTCGGTCGCGATCCGGACCACCCCGTCGGGAGCCAGGCGTGAGTGGAGCAGCGTCAGCGTGTGCTGCTGGATGAAGCGGCGCTTCCCGTGCTTCTTCTTCGGCCACGGGTCGGGGAAGAACAGGTGGACCGCCGCCAGACTCATCGGCGCCACCCCCGAGCGCAGCAACTCCAGCGCATCCCCGCGCCACACCCGCAGGTTCGCCACCCCGGCCACCTCCGCCGCGGCCAACATGCGCGCCACCCCAGGGACATGCACCTCGGCCGTGATGAGGTCGACGTGGGGATGGGTCGCGGCATACGCCACCGCCGCGGCCCCGTGCCCGGAGCCGATCTCCACGACCAGTGGCGCCACCCGCCCGAAGAGCTCCTCCGCCACCAGCGGCCCCGGAGGCACCTCGACGGCCGGGAACAAGGTCGCCATCCGCTCCGCGGTGAGCGCCGACGTCCGCCACCGCGGCGTGAACGTGCGCACGCCGGGCCGGGGCTCGTGATCGAGGGTTTCGCGAATGGACACAACGCGCCATCGTATGCCGCCCGCGCCCGCGCGCCTCCCCGCCGCCGCGACGTGCCCAGTCCCGTCGTTGGGTGGTGGATCGTCCGGGTCAGGACCCCGACGATCCACCACTCAAAGCGCGCGCAGGACCTCTGCGGGCTCAGCGGCGCCGGATGGCGAATACCGCACGGTCGTCGCTCTGCCCGGCGCGGGCAACGTCGACGATCTGCTCCACGCACTCGCGCAACGTGCCGTCCGTGCGCATCAGGGCACCGGCGGCCGCCCCGAGCATCCGCTCGACGCCCACGCTGACATCGAACCCCTCGGACTCCACGACCCCGTCCGAATACAGCAAAACCGCACCCCCAGAGGCGAGTTCACCGCCGGACCGCACAAACACCGCACCCTCGACGACCCCGAGCGGCGGCCCCGCCGCCACCTCGTCCACCAGCCAGGCCCCCGACCCGCTGTCGAAACTCGCCGACGGTGGGTGCCCGGCCCGGCCCACGGTGTAGGCACCGGTCACCAGATCGACGGCAAGATGCACCGCTGTCGCGAATCCCTCGTCCCACTCCTGCCGCAAGAGATAGGCGTTGGCGGCGGGTAGGAACTCCTCGGGTGTCACCGAACCCAGCAACCCACTGACCGCCCCGGACAGGTGCAGCGACCGTGACCCGGCCCCGCGCCCCTTTCCGCTCACATCGACCAGCACGACCTCGAAGCGGCGCCCGTCCTCCGTCAACGCACAGACGAGGAAGTCCCCCGAGAACGGCTCCCCATCCGCCGAGCGCACCACATCGTCGGCTTCCCACCCGTCGGTCAACACCGGGATCCGCCCACCTGCGGCGAGCCGGTCGCGCAAATCGACGAGCACGTCCTCACCGGTCAACCCGACGATGCCCAGCCGGGCCCGCGACGCCGAGAGCACCGCCATCACGACCATCAGCGCCCCCACGCCCACGATGACCAACGCCGTGAACCGCTCGTCGAAGAGCCGCACCGGCACGGCCGACACGATGACAGTGGCGACGACGGCATACACGACGAACAGGTGTCGCGTCGGGAGGAAGAGCGCGGCGAGGACCACCCACAGGGCGAGCGTGACCGTTGGCACCCGATCCGGCCACGCATGGATGGCCACGCCGTTGCCGAAAGCACCAAGCGCGAAGCCCGCCAGGGCCAACACCTGCCGGCGGGGGCGCCACAACCGCTCCAGCGAGCGCCGCCACCGAGCCGAGGCCGTGCGCAGCGGGCCGGAACGAACTCCGACCCGTCCGGCGACCACGGACTTGGCCGTCATGGTCAGGGCAACGGCGGCAGGGTGCGATCGGATTCGTAGGCCGAGACCATGTCGATCCGCCGCTGATGACGCGCCTCGCCGGTGAAGGGTTCGGCCAGGAATGCGTCGACGATCGCCTTCGCTTCCTCGATCGCCGTGAACCGCCCACCGAGAGAGACGATCTGGGCGTTGTTGTGGGCGCGGGCGAGCACGGCCAACTCCGTGGAGTAGGCCAGGGCGCACCGGATACCGGGCACCTTGTTGGCCGCCATCTGTTCCCCGTTGCCCGAGCCGCCGAGGACCACCCCGAACGATCCCGGGTCCGCGGCCACGGTCTCGGCAGCGCGCAGGACGAAGACGGGGTAGTCGTCGAGTGCGTCGTAGCCGTGCGGCCCGTGGTCGCTCACCTCGTGCCCGTGCTCGCGCAGGTGCGCCACGAGGGCTTGGTGGAGGTCGTATGCCGCGTGGTCGCCGCCGATGTGGACGCGCATGTGGGGTCTCCTGGACGTCTTGAAGGGATCAGAACTGGGGGCCGGCAGAGCGGCTGCGTTTGAGTTCGAAAAAGCCGGGGGTGCCCGCGACGAGCACACACCCATCGAACAGGCGCGCCGCGGCCTCGCCCATGGGGGCAGGGGTGACGACCGGGCCGAAGAAGGCGACCCCGTCGACCGAGATGACCGGCGTCCCCACGTCGTCGCCCACCAAACCGACCACGCGCGCCTGCGCCGCGCGCAACCCGTCGTCCCAGGCGGTGTTGTCGGCCTCGGCGGCCAGCGCCGCGGGCAGTCCGACCTCGGCGAGCGCCTCGGCGATCACCGCGTCGAGATCGGTGCGCCCGCCGGGGTGGAACCTCGTGCCGAGGGCGTCGTAGAGCGGTTTGACGACCCCCTGCCCGTGGCCGGCCGTGGCAGCGGCAACGACGCGCGCGGGCCGCCACGCGCGGTCGACGAGTTCGCGGTAATCCGGCGGCAGGTCGCGCCCTTCGTTGAGGGCAGACAGGCTCATCTGGGTCCAGGTCACGTCGATCGGACGCAACGCCTCGACCTCCATGAGCCAGCGACTCGTCATCCACGCCCAGGGGCACACCGGGTCGAACCAGAACTCCACGCGGGTCCGTTCAGTCATGGCTTCATCCTGCCACCGACGTCCGACACCCCCTGGCGGCCGCTCGCCGATGCCTGCTCGACATGGCGGGCGGCGGGTGAGCGCGTCTTGTGCCACCGCTTCACGCGGCAGGGCTTGTCAGTCGGCGATGGCAGGATGGCATCTCACCGTGCCGCTACCCGCGGCTCCCCGCACCAGGAGAACCGCCGTGCCAGGAACCAACCTCACCGCCGTCGAAGCCGCCGCCCGCGCCGCGGTGTTGTCCGTGTCGTCGTATGCCGTCGACCTCGACGTGACGACCTCCGAGCGCACCTTCGCGACAACGAGCCGGATCACCTTCACTTGCAGTGCGCCGGGCACCGACACGTTCGTCGATTTCGTCGGCGAGTCCGTCGAGTCGGTGACCCTCAACGGCATCCCGCAGCCCGCGGCATACGAGGACGGGCGGATCGCCGTGACCGGGCTGGCCGCCGACAACGTCCTGGAGATTGCCGCGACCGGGCGGTTCACCAACACCGGGGAGGGTTTGCACCGGTTCGTCGACCCGGTCGACGGGGAGGTTTACCTCTACAGCCAGTTCGAGGTGCCGGACAGCCGGCGGATGTATCCAGTGTTCGAGCAGCCCGACCTCAAGGCGAGCTTCACCTTCACCGTCACGGCACCGGCGCACTGGCAGGTCGTCTCCAACTCGCCGACGCCGGAGCCGGTGCCGGTCCGCGAGGGGGTCGCCCGGTGGTCGTTCACGCCGACCGAGGTGATGTCGAGTTACATCACCGCCTTGGTTGCCGGCCCCTATGACGTCGTCCGGGATGCGGTGGAGTCCCGGCGCGGCACCGTGCCGCTCGCGATCTTCTGCCGCAAATCGCTCACCGCGCACCTGGACGCGGACAACATTTTCGACCTCACCAAGCGCGGCTTCGCCTTTTTCGAGGAGGAGTTCGACGCGGCATACCCGTTCCGGAAGTACGACCAGATCTTCACGCCCGAATACAACATGGGAGCGATGGAGAACTCGGGATGCGTGACGATCAACGAGATCTACCTGTTCCGGGCCAAGGTCCCCGAGGCCATGATCGAGCGGCGCGCACTGACGATCCTCCACGAGTTGGCGCACATGTGGTTCGGCAACCTGGTGACCATGCGCTGGTGGAACGACCTGTGGCTCAACGAGTCCTTCGCCGAATGGGCCTCGACCACAGCCCAGGCCGAGCGCACCCAATGGGCCGATGCGTGGACGACCTTTCAGACCCATGAGAAGGACTGGGCCTACCGGCAGGACCAACTCGCCTCGACCCACCCGATCGTCGCCGATATCCGCGACCTTGCCGATGTCGAGGTCAATTTCGACGGCATCACTTACGCCAAGGGCGCCTCGGTGCTCAAGCAACTCGTCGCCTATGTCGGGCGCGAGGCCTTCCGTGACGGGTTGCGGGCCTATTTCGCCAAGCATGCCTGGGGCAACACGACCCTCGATGATTTGCTCGCCGAATTGGAGGCGACGTCGGGCCGGGACCTGCGCTCCTGGTCGGCGCTCTGGCTCGAAACCGCCGGCGTCAACACGCTGCGCCCGCTCGTCGAGGTCGACGGTGAGGGCCGCTACACCCGGGTGGCCATCGAGCAGACGTATGCCGCGGGCTTCCCGACGCTGCGTCCGCACCGGCTCGCCGTGGGCGCCTACGACCTCCACGATGGTCGCCTCGAGCGGGTCGCTCGGGTCGAGTTGGATGTCGACGGCCCGCTGACCGAGGTGCCCGAATTGGTGGGGCGCGCCCAGCCGGATCTGCTGCTCGTCAACGACGACGATCTCGCCTACGCGAAGATCCGCCTCGACGAGCGTTCGCTGGTCACCGCGCTGGCCTACCCCCGGGCGTTCGTGGGCTCTCTCCCCCGCTCGCTCGTGCTGGCCTGCGCCTGGGATATGACCCGCGATGCGGAAATGGGAGCGCGGTCGTTCATCGACCTCGTGCTCGCCGCACTGCCGGGCGAGAGCGACTCCACCCTCTTGCGCACCCTCCTCCAACAGCTGGCCACCGCCCTCGGCTTCTATGTCGCCCCCGAGCACCGCGAACCCACCCGGCGCGCCACCCTGGACCGGCTCTGGTCGCTTGCGCGCGAGGCCCAACCGGGCAGCGATGCCCAACTTCAACTGGTCACCGCGGCCGCGGCCCTGACGACGACCGGCGACGACCCGGCATACCTCTCCGGGTTGCTCGACGGCAGCGTGACCCTCACCGGCCTCACCGTCGACACCGAGGTGCGGTGGACCCTGCTCACGGCCCTGGCCGGGGCCGGCGCGGCCGGGGAGGCGGAGATCGCGGCCGAGGCCGAGCGCGACCGCACCGCGACCGGACGCGAACGGGCCGCGCGGGCCCGGGCCTCCATACCCAGTGTCGAGGCCAAGGAGGCGGCGTGGCAGGCCGCGGTCGTCGGCGAGGGGCTGTCCAACGCGATGGTCGAGTCGCTGGGGCTGGGCTTCGGACGCGGCGGCGACACGCGGGCGATCGCCGGGTTCGTCGGGCGCTACCACGAGATGTTGATGGGGCTGCCGGACAAGGGGTCTCATGCGCTCGTCGAGGCGATTGCCCGGGGCTTCTACCCGCGGGTACTGGCCAGCGAGGAACTGGCCGCCGCGACCCGGGCCTGGCTGACCGCGCATCCGGACGCGCCTGCAGGCCTGCGCCGGCTCGTCGTCGAGAACCTCGACCCGATCGAGCGGGCCTTGCGGGCCCAGGTCCGGGACGGCGCAGACGCCGGGGAGCACTGAATCGATGACGTGGCAACGCGTGGGTGATTGGCTGCTCGCCAATGGCATACCCATTCTCGTGACCATCTGCTTTGCGGTGCTCGTCCGCTGGCTCGGGTTGCGCGCCATCAGCCGGATCGTCCAGATGATGACGAGCAAGTCCGCGGCGAAGGTTGCCGATGCGGGCCGGGCCGGGCGGGTGTTGGCGCAGGCGACCGGGTTGGCGAGCGCGCGGCATACGGCTCGGGTGACAACCCTCGGCTCTCTGCTCAGCAGCATCCTCACGTTCGCCATCGCGCTGGTGACCATCCTGACGGTCATGGCGATCATCGGGTTGCCGTTGGGGCCGCTGCTCGCCTCGGCCGGGGTGGGTGGTCTGGCGTTGGGGTTCGGCGCGCAGACCCTGGTCAAGGATTTCCTGTCCGGGGTGTTCATGATCTTCGAGGACCAGTACGGCGTCGGTGATGTCATCGACACCGGACAAGCAATCGGCACCGTCGAGGACGTCGGGTTGCGGGTGACGCGGTTGCGGGACGCCAACGGGGTGGTCTGGTATGTCCGCAACGGTGAGATTCTGCGCATCGGCAACCGGTCGCAAGGATGGTCCACGGCGACCATCGACACGACGGTTGCCTACGACGAGAACGCCGAGACCGTCATCGGGCTCATTCGTGGCGTGGTCCAAGCCTTCGACACCGACCCGACCTGGCATGAGGTGCTCATGGAGGAACCCAGTGTCGTCGGGGTCGAGTCCGTGACCGGGGCCGGCATGACGATCCGGACCCTGGCCAAGTGCGTGCCCAACCAGAACTTCGCCGTCCAGCGCGAATTGCGCGAACGGATCAAGTCCGCCCTCGATGAGGCGGGGATCAAGGCGCCCGCACCGGTGCCGTTTGGAGGGACGCGATGAGTTTCTACGACGAGGTGGGCGGAGCGGCCACCTTCGAGCGCCTGGTGGCCGCGTTCTACGAGGGCGTGGCGGCCGACGAGCCGCTGCGGGCCCTGTATCCCGAGGCCGACCTGGGACCGGCGGAGCGCCGACTGCGGCTGTTTCTGGAGCAGTACTTCGGTGGGCCGCACACCTACGGCGAGGAACGCGGGCACCCGCGGTTACGCCTACGCCACATCCCGTATGCCGTGACGCTCGACATGCGGGACCGCTGGCTCACGCACATGCTCGCAGCCTTGGAGCGCGTCCGGACCGAGCAGCCCGGAGTGATCGATGACGCACACGCCGAAGCCATGCGCGACTACTTCGCCCGCGCCGCCGACATGCTCGTCAACACCGCCACCTGAGGGGCAACCCCACACCGGGTGGGAACGCCGCGACCCGGCGAAATGACAGCGCTCTGGTCGAAGAATTGACACGACTTTGGGCCTCGGAACTCCCGATGATTACCCGTCGGGGAACTCCGTTGTCCTCATCTGTCTGGCAGTGGGAACTCGTCGGGCTGCGCGTCAGTCGGGGAAAGGGGCGACTCGAGACCTGAGGCGGCCGGGTTGTCCTTGCGCGAAGCGCGGAGAGCGTGCAACTTCGGCAGCGCACGGATGTCTTTGGGTCAACCCGCAGCGGTCTTCGATCTGATGATGTCATCGAGGGAGGCGACTCTGACGGCGATTGGCCCGACATGGCCGACCACGGCCTGCTGGACCAAGTCCGGGTAGCCGGACGTGCCGGCTGGCATGAGCGTCAGGTCGAGATCCCCGTAGGGCGTAGTGAGGTTGAGGAACCCGAGGCCTTGAATAGCGCGGGCGTCGGTGTTGAACGGCAATCCTTCGGGAACTCCTGAGACTCGAATCCCGGCCCCAAGCGCCTGCAGGGCACGCGCGAGGCGTTCGAGATTCTCGACGTCCATCAAGGGCGTGATGTCCACGTCGGTCGTTGGCACCTGGGAACCATGAACTTGCGCAGGCATACCACCTACCAGGATGAACTGGACCTCGAATTCGGCCAGTACCTCCAGAATCCGGCCCGGCTGGAAGGTCACCCCAGGACCAAGTGGTCGACGAGGTAGTCCCGCTGCGCCTGGGCGCCCGCTGCTCGGCCGGGGAACGCGGTCGCCCGCTCGTCCAGAATGCGGTCATGGGCGTCGAAGTCCACGAGGGCCACGCGCAACTCTTTTCCCGTGGCGGCCAGGAGACCCAAGAGCATCGACGTCGTTGGTTGCATGGTGCCTCGCTCAATGCGTTGGACCGTCGACTCCGCTACCCCTGCACGATCGGCGAGGGCGGCCTGCGACAACCCTGATTCGGCACGCGCCAACGCCAAGAGCGAGGCCGCCCAGTCGTCGTATACCTCGGCTGTGGTCGGGCCGATCAATGCACGCATGGCCGCATTCATGGAGACAGCGTATCTGCTGGCGGCGCGACAGATCCGGGCTCGCGCGCACCGACACCGGAGCGAGGTTGATGCATGAAGCCGCCATGAGCGATCGATGACGACAGGGTTATCCGCGGCTTGGCGGTGGGGACGGCATACGGAAGCATGGGGCGGGTGAGCCCGACCACCCCCGACCTCGTCCACCACGCCGACTCCCCGGAGAGCCCGTGGTGGCGGGACGCGGTGATCTACCAGATCTATCCGCGCAGTTGGGCCGACAGTGACGGCGACGGCATCGGGGATCTGCCCGGCATCATCGACCACCTGCCCTACCTGCGTGACCTCGGTGTCGACGCGGTGTGGCTCTCCCCGTTCTACGTCTCGCCGATGCACGACGCCGGGTACGACGTCGCCGACTACCGCGACATCGACCCGCTGTTCGGGCGCCTCGCCGATGCCGACCGGCTCATCGACACCGCGCACGACCTGGGCCTCAAGGTGGTCGTCGACCTCGTGCCCAACCACACGAGCAGCGACCACCCCTGGTTCCAGGAGGCCCTCACCGCACCCCCCGGGTCGGCGGAACGCGCCCGGTACCTCTTCCGCGATGGCCGAGGACCGCATGGCGACCTGCCCCCCAACAACTGGCGCTCGGTCTTCGGCGGCACCGGCTGGAGCCGTGTCCCGAACCCCGACGGCACGCCGGGCCAGTGGTACCTCCACCTCTTCGACACCACCCAGCCCGATGTCGACTGGGACAACCCTGAGGTGCGCGACGAATACGACGCGATCCTGCGGTTCTGGCTCGACCGCGGCGTCGACGGCTTTCGGGTCGACGTCGCCCATGGACTCGTCAAGGACCCGGCACTACCCGACACCACCGGGTCGATGCACCTGACCGAGAACCCCGTCGGACACGTCATGCCCATGTGGGACCAGGACGGCGTCCACGACATCTACCGGCGCTGGCGGGCCGTCCTCGACACCTACACGATCCCCGGCGACCCCGACAGCCAACGCATCCTCTGCGCCGAGGCCTGGGTGCGCCCCGAGGAACGGCTCTCCCACTACGTGCGCCCCGACGAAATGCACCAGGCCTTCAACTTCCCCTTCCTCGAAACCCCCTGGGACTCCGCGGCATACCGCCACGTCATCGAGGCCTCCCTGAGAAGCAACGACGCCGTCGGCGCCCCGACGACCTGGGTGCTCGCCAACCACGACGTCATCCGGCACGCCTCCCGCTTCGGGCTACCCCAAGACGGCCAGCGCCGCAACGGCATCGGCGCGCACGACCCCCAACCCGACGCCGCCCTCGGTCTGCGCCGCGCCCGCGCCGCGACCGCGATGATGCTCGCCCTCCCCGGCGGGGCCTACCTCTACCAGGGCGAGGAACTCGGCCTCCCCGAGCACACGACCCTCCCCGACGAGGTCCGCCAGGACCCCACCTACCACCGCACCCTCGGCACCGACGAGTTCCAACGCGGCCGCGACGGGTGCCGCATCCCCATGACCTGGCGGCACGATCAGCCCAGTTTCGGCTTCGGCCCCGGGGCAAACACCTGGCTGCCCCAACCCGACACCTACGGCGACCTCGCGGTCGACCGGCAGGACGGCATACCGGGCTCGACCCTCACGTTGTACCGCGACCTGCTCCACTACCGGCGCAAACACCGCTTCGGGCACGGCAGCCTCGCCTGGGACTCCCTCACCTCCACGACCGTCCTCGCGTTCCGCAACACCTCCGGCGACGGCACCCGCACCGCCCTGATCGTCACCAACTTCGGTCCCGACCCCGTGGCCCTCCCCGAAGGCGACGTCCTCATCGCCTCCGGCCCGCTCACCGACGACGGCGCCGTCCCCACCGACACCACCGTCTGGCTCCGGCTGCCGACCACTCAGGAGGAGACCCGATGAGGGCCCGCGACTACGCCTACTTCGACGGCCCCCTCCCCACCGGGTTGGCGCACCGCGGCGGCGCGGCATACGGACCCAACCAAGGCATCGAAAACACGACCGCGGCCTTCCGCGAAGCCGTCGCCATGGGCTACCGCTACCTCGAAACCGACGTCCACGCCACCCGCGACGGAGTCGTGCTCGCCTTCCACGACGAACGCCTCGACCGGGTCACCGACACCGTGGGCACGATCGCCGACCAGCCGTATGCCGCGGTGCGCCAAGCACGGATCGGCGGTCGAGAGCCCATCCCGACGCTCCTGGAATTGCTCGAAGAGTTCCCCGACACCCGGTTCAACATCGATATCAAGGCCGACCAGGCGCTCGGGCCGACCCTTGAAATCATCCGGCGCACCGGCGTCATCGACCGGGTCTGCATCGGGAGTTTCTCCGAACGGCGGCTGCGGGCCGCCCGCCGGGTCCTCGGCCCGCGCCTGGCGACCTCGGCGGGGCAGGTCGGCGTAGGCGCCCTGCGCCTCGCGCCCCGCCAGATATCGCACCTCCTCCACACCCCGGCGCCGGCGCTCCAGATCCCCGTCGAACACCGGTTCAAGGGACGCACCATCCCGCTCGTGACAGCGCCGTTGGTGACCTTGGCCCACCGACTCGGCAAGCACGTCCACGTCTGGTTCCAAGACTGGACCCCCGAGGATGCCGCCGAAATGCACCGGCTCCTCGACCTCGGTGTCGACGGGGTCGTCACCGACCACATCGACGTCCTGCGCGACGTCCTGGCCGAGCGCGGCACCCCCCTGGTCGAGGCGGCCTGAGCAACGAACGAGCCACGCGCGCAAGGTCCCCCAGCGCGGGACCGGCCTTGGTTACCGTGGGCGCTGATGAGCCCCCCTGCCGACGTACCCGTTCCCGCCGTGGGGTCCGCCCCGCCCCCAACGGCCGGACCCCTGTCGGCGCGCTACCTGGCCGTCACGATCGCCACTCTCGCGCTCGTGACGATCGTCGCGTTCGAGTCGATGGCGGTCTCGACGGCGATGCCGGCCGTCGCCGCGGACCTGGAATCGGTGCGCAACTACGGGCTGGCCTTCTCGGCGATGCTCACCGCCCAACTCCTCGGCATCGTCCTCGCCGGCGTGTGGACCGACCGGTCCGGGCCGATGCCCGGCATCCTCACCGGCCAACTTCTCGTCGCCGGCGGTTCGGCCCTGTGCGGCGCTGCGGCGCACTACCCCGTCTTCCTCCTGGGCCGGGCCACCACGGGTCTTGGCGGTGGCCTGCTCGTCGTCATGCTCTACGTCATCGCCGCCCGCCTCTACCCCGAGGCAATCCGCCCACGCCTGTTCACCCTCGTCTCGGCGGCCTGGGTGCTCCCCTCACTCGCCGGACCGTCGATCGCGGCCTGGCTCACCCACGCGATCTCGTGGCGGGCGGTGTTCTCGGTGGTCGTGCCACCGACGCTGGCGACCTTCGCGTTCTTCCTCATCGGGCAGCGCCGGGTCGACCTCACCGGTCTCGTCGTGGCGACCTCCGACGACGACGCCACCTCGCACCTGCGGATCGCCTGGTGGGGCCTGGCCTTGGCCCTCGCTGCCGGCGCCATCCAATATGGATCGGCCGCAGCCGAAGACACCCGGGGTCTGGGGGCCGAGCACGCGGTCGCCGTGGTCGGCCTGATCGGGGTGCTCATCGCCGCTCCCCGGCTCGTGCCGGCGGGCACCTGGCGGATGGCACGCGGCATACCGTCGGTCATGTTGGCGCGAGCGCTGCTCAGCGGCTCGTTCTTCGCCGGCATCAGTTACGTCCCGCTCATGATCGTCTCGTTGGCCGGGCGGGACGTGCGCGATGCCGGCATCCTCATCGCCATCGGGTCGGTCGGGTGGGCGATCGGGTCGTGGTGGCAGGGCCGGGTCCGGGTCACCGCTGGCCGCGAACGTCTCGTCCTCGGCGGGGCGGTCCTCCTTGCCGCCGGCCTGGGTGGAGTCGGTCTCGTCACCGCCGCGGCGTTGCCGTGGTGGCTCACCGCGGTGCCGATCGTGCTGTGCGGCCTGGGGATGGGGGTCGGGGTGACGACGACGACCGTCCTGGCCCTCGCGCTCGCCGCCCCCGAAGACCACGGCCCGGCCTCCTCCAGCCTGCAACTCGCCGATGTCCTCGGCAGCGTCCTCGGGATCGCCGCGGTCAGCGCGGTGTTCGCCACGTGGCACGATCCGGCGACCGACCGGTGGCTGTTCACGACGATCTTCCTCGCGTTGAGCGCGGTGGCCGCCGTGGTCGTCCGGGCCGCTCAGCGCATCAGGACGTAGCCACCGGGGCAGGTGAGGCGCCGCCACGGCCCGGCCCGATGGACGCTCACCGTCGCGTCGGGGGTCAAGAACCCCAACCCGTATGCCGCGAAGCCGGCCCCCGCTCGCAGCTCCGGTTGGGTGCCCAGCGGCCGTCCCCACACCCGGGCGCGCAGGTCGGCGACCGCGAGCGCACCCGCGCCCGGGGCAGCGCCGGCCCCGATCTCGGTGATCCCGGCACGGGCAGCCTCGACCAACTCGGTCGCGGTGACGGTGCCCACCTCGGCCCAGCCGCCCCGCGGCGGTGAGAGCGCCGCCCAGCCCGCGAAGGCGCGCGTGGGCGGTAACGGGAATCGGGCGCCGAGGTCGGTGCGGGCCGTGCGTTCGGTGACGGCCCGCAGCGGCACACTGGCGTCGAGGTCGGCAGGCTCGGCGAGCGCGAAGGTCCGCAACCCCAGGACCGTGCCGTCGCCGAACAGCCCCTGACCCGGCAAGACACCCACCCACGCAGCCAGCACCGATCCGACCGCCTGGAGCCGCAGCGCGCCGTCGGGGTCGAGCGCGACGGCGCGGGCGGCATACCGGCCCAAGTCCGCCATCGCGTCGGGGTCGGTCAAGACCAAGGCGTCGCTCACGAGGACCGCTTCCAACGGAAGGTGACCGGCGCCCCGAGGTGGGCGTGCAGCAAGGCGCGGGCCTCGTCACCGAGGCGGCGGGGACGAGCGGCGGCCAGGTCGTAGGTGACGAGCCCGGTTTCGGCGACGGCATACACGGTGTGCCCGACGGTCGGCGGGTCACAGACGCGATAGCCGAGGTCGAAACCGGCACCGCCGAGGCGGGTCACCCACATCTCGACCTCGATGGGTTCGGCGCGGTAGACAAGGGGGGCGAGGTATTCGATCTCGTGCCGCGACACGACGACCCCGTCGCCCACGACATCCCGGTCCGGGAACCACGACCGGAACCCGATGACGCGCGCGTCCTCCAGGAGGCGCAGGTACTGGACATTGTTGACATGCCCATAGGCGTCCATGTCCGACCACCGCAGCGGCACCTCAGTCCGGTAGGGGGCGGGGTCGGCCCCGGGGTTCATCCTCATGATCTGAGTCTCTCCCCTACTCGGGGATCAGTGTGAATGCCCCGACGTGGCGCGGGCGGAGAATCGTGAAATGACGGCGGTCCAGGGTTGCGATTTCAGTGACTCCGAGACGCTCTGCCACTGCCACTACGGAAGCGTCCACAAGCCCCAGTGGCAGGTCAGAATACGTTGTCAATAGTTCAGCCACTCTCCGCCAATCAGCCAAGAGCAGATCGACCACGACGAATTGCTGGTCTGCCAGCGACTGCGCGAAAGCCGCCTCAACGCGGGGACCGCCCTCGCGCTCCAGGAGATACCCCACTTCGCTCACCACCGGAGCAGGGATAAGGAGCCGCTCGCCGGCCCAATGCGCCCGTGTGAACAGGTCAACGCACGCCCGGTGTTGGCGATCCCGGGTCAGTGCCGCTGCGACCAGTGGCCCCGTGTCGATCAGCATCAACTGCGCGACTCACCGAAGCCGTTGCGCAAGACCTGCTCGCTTCGCTCTGAGGCACCGGGTGACCCTTCTGCCGCACCGAACCACGCCGGTGGCCACGTAGCAACACCGCGTGCGATCATCGCCCGAAGCTCCGCCACGACCACCTCGACCTGGTCGTCAGGAACCTGTTCGACGAGGTCGTGGAGTTCGGTCCGGGGCACGGTCATAGATGCAAAGAATACGGTCTGGGCGCTCGCGAGGCACCTGACATGCATACATCGCGCGTCGCCTGACGACGATGGGCCCTCAGATGGTGCGACCGCGCAAGACGATGGCCTCGGGGGTGCGCAGCACGCTGAGATCCACGCGCGGGTCGCCGGCGAGGACGAGCAGGTCGGCGTCGGCGCCCTCGTCGAGGGCCGGCCGGCCCAGCCAAGCGCGCGCCGCCCAGGTGCCGGCGTTGAGGGCCTCGGCGGGGGTGAACCCGGCGAGGAGCAACTCGTGCATCTCCTCCACGGCGAGCCCGTGGGGGATGTTGCCGCCGGCGTCGGTGCCGACGTAGACGGGGATGCCGGCCTCGTGGGCGGTGCCGATTGTCGTATGCCGTCGGGCATAGAGGTCGATCATGTGGTCGTAGTAGGTGGGGAACTTTTCCCGGGCCGGCTCGGCGATCTCGCGGAAGGTGCGGATGTTGACCAGCGTCGGGACGATGGCGATGCCCTGCGCGGCGAACGCGGCGGTGGACTCCGGATCGAGGCCGGTTGCGTGCTCGATGCAGTCGGTCCCGGCCGCCGCGAAGTCGTGCAGCGATTCCTCCCCGAAACAGTGCGCGGTCACCCGCGCGCCCTCCTCGTGAGCGGCGGCGATCGCCTCGGTGAGCACGTCGCGAGGCCAGCACGGAGCGAGGTCGCCGCAGTCGCGCTCGATCCAGTCGCCGACGAGTTTGACCCAGCCGTCGCCGGCGCGGGCCTCGATGCGGACCCGCTCGACCAACTGCTCGGGCTCGACCTCGTGAGCGTAGTTGCGGATATAGCGCCGAGAGCGGGCGATATGCCGTCCGGCCCGGATGAGTTTGGGCAGGTCGTCACGCTCGTCGATCCACCGGGTGTCGAGTGGGGAGCCGGCGTCCCGGATGAGAAGGGTGCCGGCGTCGCGGTCGGTGCGCGCTTGTTCCTCGGCGATGGTGTCGTCACCGGCGCCGGTGGCGATGAGGCCGACGTGGCAGTGGGCGTCGACGACACCGGGCACGACCCACCCGGGCAGCTGGGTGATCTCAACGCCGGGGCCGGTTGGCCGCTCGAACGTCAACCGCCCGTCGATGACCCACGCCTCGGGTCGGGTCTCGTTCGGGCCGATGAGGATCGGACCGGTCAGATGCAGCACCGTTGCCATGGGTTGACCTTAGCCATAGCGCGGGTGCCGCTGCACGACCTGTGGGACGCTCCCTCCGAGTTCGCGCCGCCTACCGGGCAGTAGGTGGGGTGATCACCCCACCTACTGCCCGGTAGGCGGTCATGTGGCGGGGCGTCGGGCTAGCGGGAGGCGAGCAGTCGGCGCAGGCTCTCGATGACGACCCCGGGGGCATCGGTGTGGACCCAATGCCCGGCCCCGTTGACCGTCACCTGGCGTACCCGCGGGAAGTACGCGCGCATCACCGGGGCGTCCTCGTCGCCGATATAGGGCGAGCGGCTCCCCCGCAGCCACACCGTCGGCCCCTCGTATGCCGCGCACTCGGCGACCTCGTCGACCGGCCAGTTCGCGATGACCGAGTCCGAACCGCGGGCCGCGTCGGCGGCGAACAACGCGACGTTGGCCTGCCAGCGCCACCCCTGCCCGTCGCGGCGCAGATTCTGTAGGAGAAAGGCCCGGATCCCCGGGTCCGGCTCCACCTGAGCGAACCACTCGTCCGCAGCAGCCCGGGTCGGGAGCTGGCTCAGCGGCATACGCTGCATCGCGTCGAGATAGCCGGTGAACCGGTGGAGATTGCCGTAACTCTTGGGCGCGATGTCGACGACGGCGAGTCGCTCGATGAGATCGGGGCGCTGCAGCGCGGTGACCATCGCGGTCTTGCCGCCGAGGGAGTGCCCGACGAGGGTCCAGCGCTCGCCGGGGGCCGCGGCCGCCAACGTCTCGGCGACGGCGGCGGCATACGCGGGAAAGGAGAAAGAAGCCGACCACGGGGAGCGGCCGTGGTCGGGCAGGTCGATCAGCAGCGCGCGCGCCTGGTCGCCGTCCGGCCCGCAGACGCCCTTGGCGATCTGCATCCAGTTGCGGCCCTGACCGAAAAGCCCGTGGCAGAACGCGATCCGCGGCCCTGCCAAGCCGTACGACAGGGTGTGCAGGCTCACTGCTTGCCCAGGAACTTCTCGAATCCGGGGGGCAGGTTCGACATGTCGAGGGCACTGGGGTCCAGGCGGCTGGTGCCCGAGGGCACCCCGAAGGCTCCCCCGCTCGGCCCACCCCCGGCACCCCGCGCTGCCGCGGCCCGCTCCTCGGCAGCGCGCTTGGCCGGGTTGCCCGACTTGGACTTGCGCCGCTGCGGGGCCTGCTGGCGTTTGCCGCGCCCGGCCCCCATTCCGGGCATCCCCGGCATCCCGGGTATGCCGCCCCCGCGCGCCATCGACTTCATCAGTTTCTGCGCCTCGAAGAAGCGCTCCAGCAGGGCGTTGACCTCGGAGGCGGACACGCCCGAGCCCTTGGCGATCCGGGCCCGGCGCGAGCCGTTGATCTGCTTGGGGTGGGTGCGCTCGAACGGCGTCATCGAGTGGACCATCGCCTCGACCCGGTCGAACTCGCGCTCGTCGAGAGATTCGAGTTGAGCCCGCATCTGCCCCATGCCCGGCATCATCCCGAGCAACTGCTTGAGCGAACCCATCTTCTTGATGGCCGCCATCTGCTGGAGGAAGTCGTCGAACGTAAAGTCCTCGGCAGCAAGGAACTTGCGCTCCATCTCGGCGGCGTGGGCGCGGTCGAAGGCGCGTTCGGCCTGCTCGATGAGGGTGAGGACATCGCCCATGTCGAGGATCCGCGACGCCATCCGGTCGGGGTGGAAGACCTCGAAGTCCTTGACGCCCTCGCCGGTGGAGGCGAACATGATCGGCCGTCCGGTGACCGAGGCGACCGACAGGGCCGCGCCGCCGCGGGCGTCGCCGTCGAGTTTTGAGAGCACCACGCCGGTGAAGTCGACGCCGTCGAGGAAGGCTTCGGCGGTTTCGACGGCGGCCTGCCCGATCATCGCGTCGATGACGAAGAGGACCTCGTCGGGGTCGATCGCCTCCCGGATGTCGGCCGCTTGCCGCATGAGCGACTCGTCGACGGCGAGCCGCCCCGCGGTGTCGACGATGACGACGTCGTGCTGGCGGGTCCGAGCCGTGGCGATGCCTTCGCGGGCCACTCGGACGGGGTCACCGTAGGAGCGGGTGCCCTCGGCGGTTTCGACGACCACGTCGTGACCGGCGATGTTGCCCCGCTCGGGCGCGAACACCGGCACCCCGGCTCGCTCCCCGACGACCTCGAGTTGGGTGACGGCGTTGGGGCGCTGCAGGTCGGCGGCCACGAGGAGGGGGGTGTGCCCGGCGTCCTTGAGCCACCGGCCGAGTTTGCCGGCGAGGGTGGTCTTCCCCGACCCCTGGAGGCCGGCGAGCATGATGACGGTCGGCGGCTGCTTGGCGAACCGGATCTGACGGGTCTGCCCGCCGAGGATTTCGACGAGTTCGTCGTTGACGATCTTGACGATCTGCTGGGCCGGGTTCAGGGCCTGGGACACCTCGGCCCCGAGCGCGCGCTCCCGCACCGCCGCGGTGAACTCCTTGACGACCGGCAACGCCACGTCGGCGTCGAGCAGCGCGAGCCGGATGTCGCGCACGGTCTTGTTGACGTCGGACTCGGAGAGCCGGCCCTTGCCCCGGAGGTTCTTGAAGGTCGCGGTCAGCCGGTCGGACAGTGAGGTGAACACCGGACAAGGCTAACTTGTGGGCCCCGCCTCGTATGCCGCGTCGCCAGGCCTGCGCATACGAGGGCGCAGGCCGGCATACGTGGCTGCCCTTGTTCGAGCGTCGTCGGACCGGCCTGCTCCGACCGGGCGCGCACCCCGACGCGACACCTGATGCTGTCACACTAGGGTGGTACACTGAACCATGGTGACCACGAAGCAGCGCATCCAGGTGACGCTTGACGATGGCTTGCGTGAGGCGTTACACCGAGCCCGGGTCGAGTGGCCCGAGTTGCCCGATTCCCAACTCCTGGCCCGATTGGCGCGGCACGGTGGCGCAGCTCTCGCGATGGAGCAGGATGACCTTGCGTCGGCCCGCCGCGTCGCCCTGGCCCGCATCGGAAGCCGGTTCACTGAGTGCTACCCGCCGGGCTACCTGGCTGAGTTGCGCAAGGACTGGCCTACATGATTCTGGACGCCTGCGTGCTGATCGCCGCGCTGAATCCCGAGGACGCCCACCACGCGGCTGCCCACGAACTGCTGGCCACCGCGGAGCCGCTCATCACCCCACCACTCACGTTGGCCGAGGTGCTCGTCGGGCCCGCGCGGACCGGCCAGATCGGCCCAGTTCAGTTCGTCCTGACCGGTCTGGGCATCGAGGTCGCCGCCGGGGTCGACCCCGCGAGTCTCGCAGCACTCCGCGCTGACACCGGCCTTGCCATGCCCGACTGCGTGGTCCTCGATGCGGCCCGCAGATCCGGCCAAGTGCTGGCGACCTTTGATGAGCGGTTGGCGCGTCACGCCCGCGCACTCGAGGTGACAGTGGTGCCCTAGCGGCGTCACAGGAGCGCGCCCGTTGAGTGAGGAGTTCTTGTCGCTTCGGCTCTCTCGAGGCGACAAGAACTCCTCACTCGACGGGCTCCAACCGGATACCCAGGTGCGAGAGGTGCTGGTGTGGCCAATGGTGTTCAGGTGACCAGCGTAGTTCAGGACTCGCAAACGTCGATCACGAGCCCGACCACCTGGGCCACCACCGACGGGGCCAATGGCCCACCGCCGGGATCGGTGAGGTAGAACGTGTCGAGAGTCTGGCCGGCATACGTCGCCACATGCGCGGACCGCACCGAAATGCCGGCGCCGGCGAAGGCGCGCCCGAGGTCGTACAGCAAACCCGGCCGATCCCCGGCCCGCACCTCCAGCACCGTCGCCTCGGGGCTCGCCCCGGGCACGATCATCGCGCGTGCCTGCCCCGGCGCCGAGGTCGGCGTGGACCCGCTCGGCAGCGCCACCCCGCCACTGCCACGCGCCAGCAGCCCGAGTGGCGTGGCGTCCCCGGCGCTGACCCGTTCGAGGGACCGCACGAGGTCGACGATGACCGGCGCGCCCCCGCGGGGGGCATCGACGTGCCACTCGTTGACCGCGACCCCGTCGAGGGTCCGCACGATCGCCGTCCTCACGATGAGCCCGGCGGCGGCCAACACTCCCGCGGTATCGGCGAACAGCCCCAGCCGGTCGGCGGCCAGCACGTCGAGGCGCCAACCGCTCCCCAGCGGTATGCCGTGGACGACGAACCGCCCGGACCGAACCGCCGCGAGGTCGGCCGGGTCGAGATTGCGGAGACTGGCCGCGCCATGGTCGACCTCCGCTCCCTCGCTCGCAGCGGACTCGCCGGCATCCGCGCCCGAGAGCCGCTCGGTGACGCGGCCGCTCAACTGTGCAACCAGCCGGGCTCGCCAATCGGTCCACGCCGCCGGCCCGGCCGCGACCGCATCCGCCTCGGTGAGCGCGCGCAGCATCTCGAACCGATCCGCGTCAGCACCGACCGCAGACACCACCGCGGCCACCGTCCCCGGGTCGGCGTGGTCGCGGCGGGTCGCCAGTTCGATGAGGGTGAGGTGTTCACGCACGAGCATGACGATCGTCTCGGCATCGGCTGCGTCGAAGCCCATCCGGGCCACCACACCCGCCGCGAGTTGCGCCCCCGACACCGAGTGATCCCGGGCCCCGCGCACCTTGCCGATGTCGTGGAGCAAGGCCGCGACGAGGAGCAGGTCGGGGCGAGCGACGCGGCGGACCAGCCCCGCGGCATACGTCACCGTTTCGAGAAGGTGCCGGTCGACGGTATGCCGGTGCACCGGGCTGCGTTGCGGGCGGGAGCGCACGCCGGCCCACTCCGGCAGCCAGGACTCCACGATCCCGGCGAGGTCGAGGTCCTCCCAGGTGGGCAGCAATCCCGGGCCGGCCGCGAGCAGGTCACCGAGCAGCTCCCGGGCTGGCGCCGGCCACGGCCGCGGCAGTGGCGGCACCGACGCCAGGTTGGCGAGCGTGCGCGCCGCGATGGGCAGCGCCGCCGATGCGGCCACGACGGCGACCCGCAGCGGCAGCAACGGATCGGTGAGCGCCGGCTCGCGACCCAACACGACCTCTCCGTCGCTGGCGAACACCCCATGACCGAGGGGGGTCATCTGCGGCCGGCGCGGCCCGATCCGCAACACCCGGGCCCGTTGCGCCTGCCCGGCCCGGCGCACCGCGGCGTCGAGGGCGTGCGCGATCGTGCGCCCGGCCCGGGACACGTCGGTGAGGAGGTCGTCGGCGTCGTCATATCCGAGCAGGGAGGCCACCGCGTCGTGGTCGTCGCGCAGCAACCGGTCCCGGCCCCGTCCGGTGACGACGTGGATCGCGTCGCGCACGTCGAGCAGCCGCGCGGCCGCCTCCTCGACGGGGCCGTGCGGCCGGTCGACGAGCCACGACTGGACGAGCGCGGCCAACACCGTGACGTCCCGCAGGCCGCCGTGCGCCTCTTTGAGGTCCGGTTCGAGGGATTGGGCCAGGTCGCCCTGCCGGGTATGCCGCGCCGCCAGTGAGGTGACCACCTCGGGGAGGCGCCGCCGGGCCGCGCCGCGCCA
This sequence comes from Actinomycetes bacterium, assembly GCA_029778715.1. Classification (GTDB taxonomy): domain Bacteria; phylum Actinomycetota; class Actinomycetes; order Actinomycetales; family Dermatophilaceae; genus Phycicoccus_A. The sequence continues at coordinate 34,887 of JAKOPT010000017.1, forward strand.
GTCCTGGGCCACGGCGGTCCGCGCCTGGGTCACGACGTCGGCGTCGCCGGCCACCCAGGACAGGTCGAGCAGCCCGACGGCCGCGGCGAGGTCCGACTGGGCGACGCTGCGACACTGGGCCACGGTGCGGACGCTGTGGTCCAGGCGCACCCCGGCATCCCAGACCGGGTACCAGAGCCGGTCGGCGAGGGCGGTGACCTCCCGGTCCGAGAGGGCTCGGCCGCTGTGGAGGAGGACGAGGTCGACGTCGCTGAGCGGCCCGGCCTCGCCGCGCCCCACGCTCCCGACCGCAGCGAGCGCGAGCCCGGTGCCGGAGGCCAGCCCCGCCGTCGCGTCGGTCCAGATCCCCGTCAACCAGGCGCGGGTGCGCGCATCGAGGTCGGTCCGCCGCCGCGCCCCCGCGCCCGGTTGGGCGAAGGTATGCGCATCGGCGTTGCCGCCACGCCACGCGGCGTGCTGGGCGCGGGCCTGCGCCGGCGTCATCGGCGGGACCGACGCACGGAGGCGAGGCGCGGCGGGGCAAGTCGGGTCACGGCATACCCCATCAGAGGGCGTCGTGGCCGCGTTCGCCGGTGCGCACCCGCACGACCTCCTCGACGGGCACGATCCAGATCTTGCCGTCCCCGATCCGCCCGGTCTGGGCGGCTCGCAGGATGACATCGGCCACCGGGGCCGCGTCGCGGTCGTCCACGAGGATTTCCAGGCGGACCTTGGGCACGAAGTCGATCTGGTACTCCGCGCCCCGGTAGACCTCGGCGTGGCCGCGCTGCCGCCCATAGCCGGAGGCCTCGCTCACCGTCATGCCGGTGATCCCGAAGGCTTCGAGGGCCTCCTTGACCTCGTCGAGTTGGTGCGGCTTGATGATCGCGGTGACGAGTTTCATCACTGGGCTCCTTCGGACTGGAGGGACTCGCTGTGGTGGCGCGCGTCGTGGAGCGCCCCGATGCCGGTGACGCCGATGCGACCGCCGCGAGCGACGAGATCGTATGCCGTTTCGGCGTGTTCGGCGGTGTCGATGCCGGACACTTCGGCCTCGGGCAGGATGCGCCAACCCATCGTGGCCTTGAGCGCGACCGCGATGGCGGTGGTGAGGATCCCGGAGAAGACGAGCGAGATGAGGGCGACGAGGACTTGGAGGATCGTCTGGCGGAACCCGTGGCCGTAGAACAGCCCGGTGCTCGTCGACAGCAGCCCGGTCCCGATGGTGCCCCAGATGCCCGAGACGAGGTGGACGCCGACAACGTCGAGGCTGTCGTCAAAACCGAAGCGGAACTTCAGGCCCACGGCATACGCACTCATCCCTCCGGCCACCGCGCCCAGGGCGATCGAGCCGAGCGGGCTGAGCGCCCCACAGGCGGGGGTGATGGCGACCAGGCCGGCCACGATCCCCGACGCGGCGCCGATCGAGGTGGCGTGCCCGTCGCGGAACTTCTCGACGACGAGCCAGCCGAGCATCGCCGCGCAGGTGGCGACGGTCGTGTTGACCCAGACGAGGGCGGCGGTGGCGTCCGGGGCCAGTTCGGAGCCGGCGTTGAAGCCGAACCAGCCGAACCACAGCAGGCCCGCGCCGATCATCGTCAGCGGGACGTTGTGGGGCCGCATGGCGACCTTGCCGAAGCCGACCCGCTTGCCGATGACGAGGGCAAGGACCAGGCCCGCCATGCCCGCGTTGATGTGGACGACGGTGCCGCCGGCGAAGTCGATGGGGGCGATGGTGGCGACCCCGTTGGTGGCACCGAACAGGTGCGCGGCCAGGCCGGAGTCGGTGCTCGACAGCAGGCCGCCGCCCCAAACCATGTGGGCGAGCGGGAAGTAGGCGAGCGTCACCCAGAGGCCGGAGAAGACCATCCAGGTCGAGAACTTGACGCGGTCGGCGATGGCGCCGCTGATGAGGGCGACGGTGATCGCGGCGAAGGTCAACTGGAAACCGACGAAGACGAGTTCGGGGATGTCGCCGTGCCCCTCGAAGTGGAACGGGTTGATCAGTCCGTCGGTGCCGGCGAGCCCGAACTTCTCGAACGGGTTGGCGATGATGCCGGCGAGGTCGTGGCTGCCGAAGGACATCGAGTACCCGTAGAGGACGTAGAGGACGCCGACGAGCCCGAACGCCCCGAACGACATCATCATCATGTTGAGGACGGACTTCGCCCGAGACATGCCGCCGTAGAACAGGGCCAGCCCGGGGGCGGTCATGAGCAGGACGAGGGAGGCGCTCAGGATCATGAACGCGGTCGCCGCGTAGTCGATCGTGGGCGCCGCTGCGGTCGCCGCGGTGGTGATGGTCATGGGAAGGACTGTGCGCCACCTGGGTTTCGCGGTGACGTGGCCTATGTTTCGGGGATGTTGCGAGATGCCGTATGCCGTTGCCGTCTCGTTTCCTTACCCCTGAAGTCCCACATGTCGAGACGCAGTCGGGGCCCAGAGACCGTCGAGTGAGGAGTTCTTGTCGCCTGGGAGGCTCCGAGGCGACAACAACTCCTCACTCGACGGGGATTGACTGGTCGCGGCGGCGGAGCGCGTCAGTCGACGATGGCGGCGACGAACGCCTCGGGGTCGAAGGGCGCCAGGTCGTCCGGACCCTCACCGAGACCGACCAGTTTGACCGGCACCCCGAGTTGACGTTGCACGGCGACGACGATGCCGCCCTTGGCGGTGCCGTCGAGTTTGGTCAGCACGATCCCGGTCACCCCCGCGACCTCACCGAACACCTCGGCCTGGCGCAGGCCGTTCTGGCCGGTCGTCGCGTCAAGGACCAGCAGCACCTCACCGATGGGGGTCGACTTCTCGACGACCCGCTTGATCTTGCCCAGCTCGTCCATGAGGCCGACCTTGTTGTGCAAGCGCCCGGCCGTGTCGAGCAGGACCACATCGGCCTCCATCTCGGTGCCGGCCTTGACCGCATCGAAGGCCACGGAAGCCGGGTCCGCCCCTTCTCGGTCGGACCTGATCGTCGGTACGCCCACCCGCTCGCCCCACGTCTGCAACTGGTCGGCGGCCGCGGCCCGGAAGGTGTCGGCCGCGCCGAGCACGACGTCCTTGTCCTCGGCGACGAGCACCCGAGCCAACTTGCCCACGGTCGTCGTCTTGCCGGTGCCGTTGACCCCGACGACGAGCACGACCGCCGGGCGCCCCTCGACCCGCTGGGTGTCGATGCTGCGGTCCAGGCTCGGGTCGACCAGGGCGACCAATTCCTCCTTGAGCCAGCCGCGCACGGTGGCCTCGTCGGTGCCCCCCTCGACCTTGATCCGGGTCCGCAGCCGGTCGACGAGTTCGGTCGTCGCCTCCACGCCGAGGTCCGCGGCGAGCAGGGTGTCTTCGACTTCTTCCCACTCGGCCTCGTCGAGCCGACCGCGCGACAGCAGAGCGAGGAGCCCCTTGCCCAGGGCCGTGTTGGACCGCGCGAGCCGGGCCCGCAGCCGCTGCAGCCGACCGACCGGCGAACTCGGCCGCTCGACCACCGGGGCCTCGGGCACGAGCACCGGCTCGGCGACCACCTCATCGGCGACGTCGATCCCCGCCGGTGGCGCCAGCACGGCCACACCACCGCCACCGTCGTCGCTCGCGCCCCCCTCGTCACTCGCCGAGCGCCCCACCGGCGGGGCGCTCGGGCGCGGCAACTCCTTGTGCGCCCCACCTCGCCCCCGCACCAACGCGGCCACGACGCCGAGGACGACGAGCAGCCCGACGCCGATCGCGGCATACATCCACACACTGTTCACAGCAGTCACGTCCTCATTGTCCCAGGTATGCCGTCGGCGAACGCACCGAGCCGCGGGCACCTCGCCGCCGCGACGGCATACCGGCCGCCGACGGCGACCGACCTCACCTCAGAAGATCCGGACCCGATCGGCCGGCGCCAACCACATGCCATCGCCCGCACTCGTCGCGAATGCCGCGTGGAACTCGTCGAGGTTGCGCGCGATGTTGCCCCGCTGGTCCATGGGGGCGTGCGGGTCGATCTGGAGCAGCCGCTTGGCCTCGGCCTCGCGGGCCTTGCCGCGCCACACCTGCGCCCAGCCGAGGAAGAATCGCTGGTCACCGGTGTAGCCGTCGAGGACCGGGGCGCTCTGCTCCCCCACCGAGAGCCGGTATGCCGCGTGCCCGATCGCGAGCCCGCACAGGTCGCCGATGTTCTCCCCGACGGTCAGCGCCCCGTTGATCTTGTGCCCGGGCGCATCGAGGGGTTCGAGGGTGTCGAACTGGGCGATGAGGGCCGCCGCGCGCTCCATGAACGCGGCCCGGTCGGCATCGGTCCACCAGTTGCGCAAGTTGCCCGCGCCGTCGTACTGCGAGCCCTGGTCGTCGAACCCGTGCCCGATCTCGTGACCGATGACCGCGCCGATCCCGCCGTAGTTGACCGCGTCGTCGGCGTCGACATCGAAGAACGGGGGCTGGAGGATTGCGGCGGGGAAGACAATCTCATTGAGCCCGGGGTTGTAGTAGGCGTTGACCGTTTGGGGGGTCATGAACCACTCGTCCCGGTCCACGGGCCCGCCGAGTTTGGCCAACGCCCGATCCACCTCGAAGGCGGTCGCGCGACGCACGTTGCCGACCAGGTCGTCGGGCCGAACCTCCAGAGCGGAATAGTCGCGCCACCGCGCGGGGTAACCCACCTTGGGGGTGAAGGCTTCGAGTTTGGCCAGCGACTGGGCGCGGGTGTCGGCGCCCATCCAGGGCACAGTGTCGAAGGCCTGCCGGAACGCCTCGACCAGGTGGGCAACGAGCACGTCCATGGCCGCCTTGGCGTGCGGCGGGAAGTGCCGCTCGACGTAGAGCTGGCCGACGGCCTCCCCGACGGCGCCCTCGACCAGAGCCACGGCTCGCTTCCAGCGCTCCCGGATCTGGGGCACGCCGGAGAGGGTGCGGCCGTAGAAGTCGAAGTTGGCCTCGACGAGATCCTGCGTGAGATAGGGGGCCCACTCGTGGACGACGTTCCACCGCAGCCAGTCTCGCCAGGTCTCGATCGGCTCGTCGGCGAGCGCCTGCGCCATCGCGGAGAGGTAGCTCGGCTGCCGGACAATGACCGCGTCGAAGGCGTCGACGGGCGCCCCCAGAGCGGCGAGATAGCCGGCCCAATCGACGCCGGGGGTGATGTCGGTCAGGCCGGCGGCGTCGAGGAGGGTGTAGGTCTTCACCGGGTCACGGTTGGTCACCTTGTCCCAGTGGGCGGCCGCGAGGCGGGTTTCGAGGGCGAAGATACGCTCGGCGGCGCCGGCCGGGTCGGGTTGCCCGGCCAATTCCAGCATGGTGGCGATGTGTTGCCGGTATGCCGCGCGCACACTCACGTGGGCGTCGTCCCGGTAGTAGGACTCATCGGGCAGGCCGATGCCACCTTGCTCCAGATGGATGACGTAGCGGCTGGAGTCGCGGTCGTCGGTATTGACGTAGGGCTGTGCGAGGCCACCGACGCCGGCGCGCTCAAAGCGGCCGAGTAGGACCATGACGTCCTGTGGGGTCTGGACGGCCGCGGCGGCCTCCAAGTCAGCGGCGATCGGGGTCAGGCCGAGGGTTTCGACGGTGTCGGTGTCCATGAAACTGGCATAGAGGCCACCGACCTGGGCCGCGACCGAGGAGGCTGCCCCCGCGGCGGTCGCGGTGCCGTCGCCGGTGGCAGCGGCGACCTCGGTGATGATGTCGCGCACCTGCTCTTCGGCCTGTTCACGCAGCGCGTCGAAAGTGCCGTAACGGCCCCGGTCGTCGGGGATGGGCGTCGTCGCGATCCAGCGGCCGTTGACGGCCCGGAACAAATCGTCCTGCGGACGCACCTGGGGGTCGAAGCCGGAGAAATCCAGACCCGAGGCGGTCACTGGCTCGAACCCACCGCGTGCCGACGGGGCCGCACCGCTTCGGCCCGCTCCTTGGCCCCCTCGGCCCTGTCGCGGATGCTGCCGACCATGGCCTCACCACGAGCGGTCAACACGTCACGGCCCTCACGTCGGGCCGGCACCGCCACGAGCATGACCACCACCACGGCAATCCCGAGGCAGATCAGCATGGCAAGGATGAGCGCAGTCATACATTCAGCCTGACTGAGCGGCGCGGCATACCCAAATCGACACCCCGGTATGCCGCAAACGCGCGGCTTCGTCGGCGCCGCGGGACCGGCGGGCGTTAGGCTGCTCGACCGTGAGCGAGGATCAGCAGGCGGGCCACGAACGGCCGGCAGCCGAGGCGGGCGGGGCGTCGACGATGGCTTCCCCGGCGGCACCGAAACGGCGGCGAATGCCGCTGGGGCTCGAAATCCTCATTGCCATTGTGGCGGTGGCGCTGGTCCAGGCGTTCCTCGTCAAACCGTTCGGGGTGCCGTCGCAATCGATGGAGACGACGCTGGGCATCGGCGACCGGATCGTCGTCAACCGGCTCCCGCACCAGGTGGCCCGCGGCGACATCGTGGTGTTCGGCCACGGCGACACGTGGGAGCAGACCCACCGACCGCCGGCCGCGGGGTTGACCGCCGTGATGCGCTTCCTCGGCGACCTCACGGGGATCGGGCCGAGCAACACCAACTACACGGTCAAGCGGGTCATCGGCTTGCCCGGGGAGACGGTGTCATGTTGCTCCACTGCCGGGCAGGTGCTCGTCGACGGCAAGCCGCTGACCGAGACCTACATCTTCGAGAATCTCCCCTTTGACGAGGGCGCGGGTGGGTGCGCGGCGGCGACCCCGGCGATGCGCTGCTTCGGCCCGATCAGGGTGCCCGAGGACAGTTATCTCGTCATGGGCGACCATCGCTCGCAGTCAGCGGACTCGGTCATTGCGTGTCGAGGCAGCACCGCGAGCGGTATCGGCTGCGCCAAGTTCGTCCATCGAGATCGGATCGTGGGGCCCGTGGTGTTCCGCCTCTGGCCGCTGACGGCGTTCGGCACGGTCACGTAGGCGAGGCGCGACCGATCGGCGCTCAGTCGCGCAGGCGCTGAGAGACGACGGTCGTGATGCCGTCGCCGCGCATGCTCACGCCATATAGTGCGTCGGCGATCTCCATCGTCTTCTTCTGGTGGGTGATGACGATGAGTTGGCTCGAATCGCGCAGTTCCTCGAACAAGGTGAGCAGCCGGCCCAGGTTCGTGTCGTCGAGGGCCGCCTCCACCTCGTCCATGACGTAGAAGGGGCTCGGGCGGGCCTTGAAGATGGCCACGAGCAGCGCCACCGCCACCAGCGAGCGCTCCCCGCCCGACAGCAGCGACAGCCGCTTGACCTTCTTGCCCGGCGGCCGCGCCTCGACCTCGATGCCCGTCGTCAACATGTCCGAGGGGTCGGTGAGCACCAACGCCCCCGCACCCCCCGGAAAGAGCCGCTCGAACACCGCCTCGAAATGGACCGCGGTGTCCGCGAACGCCTCGGCGAAGACCCGCTCGACCCGCTCGTCGACCTCCTTGACGATCTCGAGGAGATCGCGTTTGGAGCGTTTGAGGTCGTCCAGTTGCTCGACGAGGAACTGGTGGCGCTCCTCCAGGGCCGCGAACTCCTCCAGGGCCAGCGGATTGACCCGACCCAGCGCGCTCAGCCCGCGCTCGGCCCGCCGCAACCGCTTCTCCTGCTCGGCGCGCACATAGGGCACGGGCTCGGGCGGCTCCCCCTCATGGTCCGCCCCGACGAGCACGGGAATGAGCTGATGCGGCCCGTACTCCTCCATGAGCACCTCGGGTTCGACCCCGAGCGTCTCGATGGCCCGCGTCTGCAACTGCTCGATCTGGGCGACCTGGCGCGCTCGGGCTACCTCGTCGCGGTGCGCGGTGTCGGTGAGTTCGCGCAGTTCGTCCTGCTGCGCCCCCACCTCGCGGCGCACCTGCGCCAGGGCCGCCTCCCGCGCCACCCGGTCCGCCTCGGCCGCGTCCCGCTCGGTCGCCGCCAGCGCCAGCGCCTCCGCCATCCGGGCCGCCCCGTAGGCCGCCGCCGCCGCGACCGCCTCGGCAATCTGCGCCTCCCGCCGCCGCCGCTCCTGACGGGCCCGCAGCCGCTCCCGCGCGGCCAACTCGTTGCGCGCCGCCCCCTCCAAGGACTCCGCCCGCCCCTTGACCGCCCGCGCGCGTTCCTCCTTGGTCCGCAGGGTCAACCGGACCTCGGTCTCGGCCGCGCGCGCCAACTTGGCCTCCCCCTCCCACCGGTCCCGCTCCGCCGTCGAGGGCTCCGCGGCTTCCTCCGAAACCGCACTCGCCTCCTCGAGGCGGGCCGCGAGGGTCACCAACTCCTCCCGGTCGGCCTGCAGGGTATGCCGCGCCTGCGCGATCGCTCGCGTCGTGCGTTCGGCCTCGGCGCGAGCCGAGCGGGATGTGGCCCCGAGCGTGCCGAGGGTTTCGGCGACCGCCGCCATCCGGGCATCGGACGCGTGCAGGGCCTCCAAGGCCGCCTCCACGCGGGCGCGAACCACCGTCGCTTCATCACGGGCCGCGACGAGTGCGAACCGGGCCCGCTCCGCCGCCGCGCTGGAGCGCTCGACGACCGCCCGCGTGTCGTCGGCGGCGGCCTGGACCTCGAGCAGGCTCGGTCCGGCGCTCGAGCCACCGCGCACGAAACCCGGCCCGAACACATCTCCTTCCGCCGTCACCGCGGTGATCCCCTCGCCGCGAGCGACGAGGGCGAGCGCGTGCTCGGGCGTCGGGACGAGAGCGACCCTTTCGAGCAGTTGTTCCAGGGCGGGTCGCACGGTTGCCGGCGCCTGCACCACGTCGCGGGCCCACACCGCGTCGGCGTCCAGCGGTGGCCAGTCCCGCGGTGAGACCGGCCGGGCGCTCGCCCCGACGAGCAACGTTGCGTGCCCGGCGTCCTGCGTGCGCAACCGCTCCACCGCCGATGCCGCCCGCTCCGTGGACTCGACCGCGACCGCCTCCGAGGCCCAGCCCAGGGCCGCCGACACTGCGTGTTCGTGCCCGCCGAGGACCGTGACCAGCGCGGAGACCGCACCGACGATGCCCTCGACGCCGCCGGCGCCCCCCTCCCCCGAGGCAGCCGCGGCGAGCAACGCCGCCGCGCCGTCCTTGCGCCGCAAACTCAGTTCGAGGGCCTCCAGGCGAGCCTTGGCCGCCGACCGGTCCCGGTCGGCCTCCCGCTCGCTCGCCTCCAGGTGCTCGATCCGCGCCTCGATCGCCCCCAACTCCGCCTCGGCCGCCTCATAGGTGCCATCGAGGCCGACTTCCCCCTCCTCGTCGTCGGCCACCGTCGACTCCAAGGCGGCGAACTCGACCTCGGCCGCCGCGGCCCGCTCCAGCGATGCGGCGACGATCCCTTCGAGGCGCCCGATCTCGGCCTCGCGGGTCTCGATCCGGCTGCGGCGGGCCGCCACCTGCCCCGCCAGTTTGGCCAGTCCCTCCCGGCGGTCCGCGACGGCCCGGGCGAGGGTGGCCAGCCGGGCCTGCTCCGCGGCATACGAACGCTCGGCAGCCTCGCGAGCGGTAACCGCCGCCGCCAACTCCGCTTCGATCGCGGCGACCTCGGCGCGCAACCCGGCCTCGGCCTCCCGGGCGGCGGCCGCCTGCGCCCGCAATTCGTCGGGGTCCCGACCCGAGGTCGTCTCGTCGCGGTCGTCGTCGGCGAGCAACCGCAACCGTTCCCGGGCGATGCCCCCGGTCGAGTCCAACCGGTCGCGGACCGACTGCACCCGCGCCCACCGGGCATGGGCCTGGGCGAGCAGCGGCGCGGCGAGCGCCGCCTCCTCCTCGAGCACGCTCAGGCGCGACCGCAACAGGGCCAATGCCTCCTCGACCGCGGCCCGGTGCTCGGCGAGCGCGGCCTCATCGGCCACCTCGGCCGCGAGCGTCGACGTCAACTGGACCAAATCGTCGGCGAGCAGGCGCAACCGGGCATCGCGGGCGTCGGCCTGGATGACCGCCGCCTTGCGGGCGGCCTCGGCCTGGCGCCCCAGCGGACCGAGTTGGCGCCGGATCTCGGTCGTCAAGTCGGCGACCCGGGTGAGGTTGGCCTCCATGGCGTCGAGCTTGCGCAGCGCCCGTTCCTTGCGTTTGCGGTGCTTGAGGACCCCGGCGGCTTCCTCGATGAACCCGCGCCGCTCCTCGGGAGTGGCCCGGAGCACCGCATCGAGCTGGCCCTGGCCCACGATGACGTGCATCTCGCGGCCGATCCCGCTGTCGGAGAGCAACTCCTGGATATCGAGCAGGCGACTCGGAGTGCCGTTGATCGCATAGTCCGAGCCACCGTTGCGGAACATCGTCCGGGTGATCGTCACCTCGGCGTAGTCGATGGGCAAGGCACCGTCGGTGTTGTCGATGGTCAGGCTCACCTCGGCCCGGCCCAGCGGCGGGCGACCGGCGGTGCCGGCGAAGATGACGTCCTCCATCTTGCCGCCCCGGAGGCTCTTGGCACCCTGCTCCCCCATGACCCAAGCGAGGGCATCGACGACATTGGACTTCCCGGACCCGTTGGGGCCGACGATGCAGGTGATACCGGGTTCGAGGCGCAGGGTCGTCGCCGAGGCGAACGACTTGAACCCGCGCAGGGTGAGCGTCTTGACGTACACGGGTGCTCAGTTGCCGGCCAGCGCCTCATGGTGGCGGATGACCTCGGCGATGATGAAGTTCAAGAACTTCTCCGCGAAGTGCGGGTCGAGTCCCGCGTCATGCGCCAAGGTCCGCAGCCGGGCGATCTGGCGGGCTTCCCGCTCGGGGTCGGCGGGCGGCATACCGGATTCGGCCTTGAGGTGACCCACCTGCTGGGTGCACTTGAACCGCTCGGCGAGCAGATGCACGAGGGCGGCATCGATGTTGTCGATGCTGCCGCGCAGGCGCGCGAGTTCGGCGTGCGGATCCGTCACGTCGTTCATCGTAGGGAGGTATGCCGCGCCGCGGCCAACCGTGCCCGCCTCGCCACGCCGCGGATTACCGTTCGCGGAACCCCCGGATCCCCTCGTGCGGGGCCGAGATGAGCGGTGCGGAGAGTCCGAAGACCCGCCCCGGGCGGCGCGCCATCGAGGGTTGCTCGGCGAGCAGCCTGACCAGCGTGTCGACGGCTCCGCGCGACCCCTGGACGACGACCTCGACCCTCCCGTCGTCGGTGTTGCGGGCGTGCCCGACGAGGCCGAGTTCGAGGGCTCGGGCGCGGGTCCACCACCGAAACCCCACGCCCTGGACGTGGCCGCGAACGAACACGGTGACGCGCACGTCGGGCACCGGGCCCGGGTCGGCGGGGGCACCGTCCGATAAGTCGGAAGGAGTCATGGGATCAGCGAACATGGGTGAGGATGGAGACGGCAAGTCGGCGGGCTCGGCGGCTGGTCGCGCGACCGCTCCTGGCCCCCGCCGCCGCGGCATACCGACTCCCTGGCAGCCCACGACCTGGTGACGAAAGGACTCTCATGATCACCCTGCTCCACAACCCCAACTGCTCGACGTCCCGCGCCGCGCTGGCCGCGGTCACCGAGGCAGGGGTCGATGCCGAGGTCATCCAGTACCTCAAGCAGCCCCTTGACGAGCCGGCGCTGCGGGCGCTCATCGCCAAACTCGAGGACCCGGTGACCGATCTGGTGCGCCGGGACGCCTTCTTCGCCGATCAGGGATTGGCCGACCCCGACGTGGCCAGCGCCGATCAGGTCGTGGCGGTCCTCCTCGCCCACCCCCGGCTCATGCAGCGGCCGGTGCTCGTCCGCGGCGACCGGGCCATCATCGGGCGTCCCAAGGACCGGGTTCCGGCGTTCCTCGCCTGAGTTGGTCAATTGTCCTGCGACTTAACTAGTCACATCCGGGACAAATATCGACAAGTTCCTCAGCAGCCTCGTGCGTGTCTCGCGCAACTTTGGCCCCGCATGTCTCTAGCCTAGGACCATGAGCAAGGACCGGCTGCCCGGACTTGACGGGCTCCGCGCGCTCGCCGTGGCCGCGGTGGTGCTTTTCCATGCCCATGCGTCGTGGTTGCCGGGCGGTTTTCTTGGGGTCGACGTGTTCTTCGTCGTCTCCGGCTTCCTCATCACGACGCTCCTCGTGCGCGAATACCGGAGGCGAGGGCATCTCGACCTGCCCGCCTTCTGGACCCGCCGCGCCCGCCGCCTGTTGCCCGCTCTGCTCCTCGTCGTCCTTCTCGCCCCCCTGGCGGCCCGCCTTGTCGAGACCGACCTTCTCGTCGGCATCGGCCGCCAGACCCTGGGCGCCTTGACCTTCTCCACCAACTGGGTCGAGATCGCCGCCGGCAGCGACTACTTCCACGCCACGAGCCCCCAACTCTTCGCCAACCTCTGGTCCCTCGCCGTCGAGGAGCAGTTCTACCTGGTCTGGCCGATCGTGGTCCTCGTGCTCGTGCGGCGTCGCCGCGCCGGCCCTGGACGGGCGCTTGTGCCCCTCACCTTGGCGATTGCCTCGGCCGTGCTCATGGGATTGCACGTGGATCCCGGTGCGCCCACCCGCGTCTACTACGGCACCGACACCCACCTTGTGGGGCTCATGCTCGGTGCCGCCCTTGCGTTTGCGTATGCCGCGCCCGGCCGCGCCGGAACCCGAACGGCCACTTGGCGCCTGCTGCACCTCCCCGTGACCCTGTGGTCCCTCGTTCTTCTGCTCGCCTTGTTCGTCGTCACCGATGAGGGCAGCGCGTTCACCTTCCGGGCCGGCATCCCGTTGACGTCCTTGGCGACCGCCGGGCTCATCCTCGGTCTGGTGTCGGCCCCCTCGCAGGTACGCGCCGTGGCGTCCGTTCGCCCCCTCGTGTGGATCGGCCAGCGGTCGTACGGCATCTACCTGTGGCACTGGCCGATCATCCTGCTCGTCGGAGGGTTGTGGCCGGTCGCGCCGGGCGGGACGGCATTCGTCGCCTCTCGGGTCCTGGCCGTGACGCTCACGCTGGTGGTCGCGGCCGCCTCCTACCGCTACGTCGAGGTGCCGATCCGTCGCTTCGGGTTCGCCGCCACCGCCCGGCGGGTGCGGTCGACGCTCGCCGCGTTCACCCCCCGCGGCCTGCGTTTGGCGGGTGCCAGCACGCTGGTGGCTTCCATTGCGTATGCCGCCGTGCTCGTCACCGCGCCCGCGGACACGAGCACGGCCCGGCTGCTGTCCGCCAACGCGGCGGCGGCCGCTCCTCTCCCCGATGCGTCACCGGCGAGTGCGTCGCCAACCGCATCGTCGAGTCCGCCCGCCGCGGCCTCCCCGATGCCGACCGACCCGGCGAGTGTGTTCGCCATGCCCACGGGCAGTGAAATCGATGCCTACGGCGACTCGATGCTCGTGGGCAGCCTGCACGCGATGACCTACTACTTCCCGAACATCCGCCTCGATGGCCACTCGAACCGACGCTGGTCGGACGGGCTGGCAGCGGTCCAGGCCAAGGGCGTCGACAACCGGCGCGCGGTCGTCCTCGCCTTCGGGACGAACGCGGGCGCCGATCGGGCGGCGATCGAGTCGACCCTGGCCGCATTGGGCCCCCACCGGATGGTCGTCCTTGTGACCGAGCATGGGCCGTTCTCCCGAGTGGCCGCCGACAACGCGATCTTGCGCCAAGTCGCCTCGGCTCACGACAACGTCGGGCTCGCCGATTGGGACGCCGCACTTGCCGGCACGAGCGGGCAGTTGCAGTCCGACGGCATCCACCCCTCGCTGGTCGGCGCCCACCTGTTCGCCAAGACCGTCCGAAGCGCGCTCGCGGATCTGACGGCACGGCATACCGGCGTGAAACCGCCGCTGCCCGACCTTCCCATCCCCTGATCGGCCGCCGGGCCCACCGCGTCCGATGACCGCCCACCGGACCTTGAATTGGCCGGTCGGCCACGGGCGCTCCCTCGCCTTCATTTCGCTATCATGCTTGCTATCAAGGAGGTGGCGATGGCGTCGATCGTGGTGCGAGGACTCGATGAGTCCGTCAAGCAGCAACTCGCCGCGAGCGCCAAGGAGCACGGACGGTCGATGGAGGCAGAAGTCCGCGACATCCTCACGAAGGCCGCCCAGCGCCCCGGTCTTGGTGTTTCCCTCATGCGGGCTGCAAGAGAGGTCGGAGGCTTCGACGATCTCACGATCCCAGCCCGTACGGATCGGGCAAGAACCGTCGAGTTCGAATGATCATTCTGGACACAAACGTGGTCTCGGAGGCCCTCCGGGCACGGCCGGACCCGGTGGTCGTCGCGTGGCTCGAAGGTTCTGACGGCCCGCAAGCCATCACGGCCATCACGCTGGGTGAACTCCTCGCAGGCCTGCGTCGGCTGCCACCCGGGCAGCGCCGCACTACGTTGACGCAGACCCTTCTTCGGGCGTTGGAGCCGTACCGAGCCGCTCGGATCCTGCCGTTCGAGGCGCTCGCCGCGGAGGAATACGCACAGATCGTCGCCGACCGGACGGCGAGGGGCCTACCGATCAGCACGGGCGACGCACAGATCGCCTCGATCTGCCGCGTCCACGGCGCGCCGCTCGCCACAAGGAACACCAAGGACTTCCTCCACACGGGTGTGCGCCTCATCGACCCGTGGCAGGCATAGACCGTCCCCTACCCGCCCCCCTCCGCCACCCTCAGTTGTGATGAACTGCCACACCTGCCGCCGCAGACGGCGGTCTGGGCTGGCACTTGGGGCAGAAGAAGCAGGAGCGGTTCATGAACACCTCACGCACCATGAGGGTCCCGCATCGCCCACAGGGCCGCCCCCGCTGCCCATAGGCCGCCAGCGAGCGATCGAAGTAGCCGGACGAGTGCAGAAACCTACGTTCACCTGTCCGGTAAAGTCATGGTTCGTCAAAGCGCTGCCATCGAAGGGCCATCGCCCGATGTGATCGGCCCGTTACATGTAACATCGGTCCATGGCTGTTCGTGAGCGGGTTGCGGCCCACAGGGCAAAGCTGAGAGCACAGGGTTTGCGCCCCGTGCAGATCTGGGTGCCTGACGTGCGGTCCCCCGAGTTCGCCGCCGAAGCTCACCGCCAAGCACTTCGTGTCGCCACAGCGGCGGGCACATCCGACGACATGGACTTTGTCGAAGCGATCTCTGAAGACTGGCCCGAGTGAGGCGCGGTGACATCGTCACCGTCGCCGGTGGCGTCTACGCAAGCAAGCCGCGACCCGCGCTGGTGATTCAGGACGACCGCTTCGACGCCACCGACTCCGTCACGGTCTGCCCCTTCACCACGACCATCGTGGACGCACCGCTCCTCCGTGTCGCTGTCCCAGCCGATGACGGCAATGGCCTCGACAAGGACTCCCATCTGATGGTGGACAAGGTCACCACCGTCCGACGCACCAACGTCCACACCGTCATCGGGCGCTTGGAGGGCACCACGCTCGTGGAGTTTGAACGGCGACTCCTGGTGTTCCTCGGCTTCGGCGGCTGATCACCTACGTCGCGACAGCTGCTGGCCCGCGTCGTCGTAGAAGCGGAAGAGTTCGACCATCGGCACCGGCCGACGTGAGACAGTTGCGGCGTCCTTGCCTTCCGCGGAAAAGGGCGGCGGCCACAGCGAGAAGCCGTGGTCGAGTTGGAGCGCAGCACAGTCCTCCTCCCAGCCTGGCCACCGTGCACCTTCGTAGAAATGCGTGGCAGCGCCGCCAATCATGTTCGACACAAACGCACTGTGTCCGACACCGAGGCTCTCCCAAGCCAACGTGTCGGGTACGAAATAGCAGACTTGCCCAGGATCCAGTCCGAGCACACCGCCATCGATGGCGAACCTCCCTCCAAGGACATCCCACCCCACGATCAGTAACCCGGGCGGCGACGCGAACTCAGATACCTCGCCAAGCTCATTGGCAGCAGCGAGGTCGGGCAAGCCCTCTGATCCCCCACCGAGGATGCGCAGCCAGGCGTGATCGATCAGGAGACCGCCGCTCTCCAGCGCCAACGCGCCCAGCACCGATCGCGCGGTCACTTGGAGTCGTTCGAGCACCCGCTCCGCTTGGTCCCGGTCGACGGCCAGCGCCTGTACTGGGTAGGGGGCGTGGGGCAACTGCGCGCGCGCATATCCCCGCCCACGCTGGCTGCTCGACATCAGCAAGTTGCGCTGCGGAACGGACCATGGGTCAATCATCGCCCAATCGTCCGTGGCCTTGGCTGGCACTTGGGGCAGAAGAAGGAGGAGCGATTCATGAACACCTCACGACCGATGAGGGTGCCGCATCGCCCACAGGGCCGCCCCCGCTGGCCATAGGCCGCCAGCGAGCGGTCGAAGTAGCCCGAGGCGCCGTTGACGTTGACGTAGAGCGCGTCGAAACTCGTCCCGCCCTGCCCGAGCGCCTCGGTCATGACATCTCGCGCATGATCGAGCAGCCGCCCCAACGCCGGCCCGGTCAGGCTCGACGCCAGCCGCCGCCCGTGGATCCCCGCCCGCCACAGCGCCTCGTCGGCGTAGATGTTGCCGATCCCCGACACCTCGCCCTGGTCGAGCAGGATCCGCTTGATTTCCCGGGGCCGGGTGCGCCACCGTCGCGCCAATCCGTCCCGGTCGAACGCCGGGTCGAACGGGTCCGGCGCGATGTGGGCGATGGTCTCGGGTATGCCGTCCGCGCCCGTCGGTGCCCACGCGAGCCCCCCGAAGGTGCGCTGGTCGACGAACCGCAACTGCGGCCCCTCGTCGGCGAAAGTGAACCGCGCATGCAGGTGCTTCTCGTCCGGCGCATCCGCCGCTTCGACGAGCAGCTGTCCGCTCATCCCCAAGTGGATGAGCAGCGCCGCATCCGTCGGCCCTTCCCCGTCGGCCAGGTCGAGCCACAGGTACTTGCCGCGCCGACGCGCGGCCGCGACCGTGCGCCCCGCGAGTCGGTCGGCGAGGTCGGCCGGGCCGGGGGTATGCCGCCGCGCCACCCGGGTGCCCCGCAACTCCACCGTCTGCAGGGTGCGGCCGACGACATGCGCGGCCAGGCCGCGGCGGACCACCTCGACCTCGGGAAGTTCAGGCACGCTCACCCTCGTCGAGGCGAGCTTGGAGCGCCGTCCAGGCCCGGGATGCAGCCTGCTGCTCGGCGTCCTTCTTGGTGCGCCCCACCCCGACGCCCTCGACCACCCCGTCGACGATGACCGAGGCGGTGAACGTCTTGGCGTGCTCGGGTCCCTCCTCGGCCACGGCATACGTCACCGAGCCCAGCTCGAGGCGCGCGAGCAACTCCTGCAGGCTGGTCTTCCAGTCCAAGCCGGCCCCCAACCGGGCGCTGGCCTCGATGAGCGGATCGAGCAGGCTGTGGACGAGCGCCCCGGCCCCTTCGAAACCCCCGGTCACATAGACCGCGCCGATGACCGCCTCGACGGCGTCGGCGAGGATCGAATCCTTCTCCCGCCCCCCGGTGCTCTCCTCGCCGCGCCCGAGGAACAGGTAGTCCCCCAACCCCATCGTGCGCC
The DNA here is from genome assembly GCA_029778715.1 of Actinomycetes bacterium. Classification (GTDB taxonomy): domain Bacteria; phylum Actinomycetota; class Actinomycetes; order Actinomycetales; family Dermatophilaceae; genus Phycicoccus_A. The sequence continues at coordinate 52,128 of JAKOPT010000017.1, forward strand.
CCACCTCGGCGAGGGCGCGCATGTTGACGACGGCCGAGCGCAACTTCGCCAGTTGCCCCTCGGGCAGATCGGGGTACTCGGCATACAGGGTGGAAGTCACGACGACGCCGAGGACGGCATCGCCGAGGAACTCGTGCCGCTCGTTGTGCGGCACCCCACCGGCTTCGTAGGCGTACGAGCGGTGGGTGAGGGCACGACGAACCTCCCCGGGGTCGATCAGGCCCTGCGTCACCTCACGGAGATAGGTGACCAGTTCCTCGACCGGACGGGGAGGTATCGACGCAGCCGCAGCTGGCCGCGGCACCGCGGACGTCAGCCCTGGTGCTCGGAACGCTCGGCGGCCTCGAAGTGCCGGCCCTTGTAGGTGCCGCACGACGGGCAGGCCATGTGGGGGCGCGTCGGGGACTTGCACTGCGGGCACGTGGTCAGGCCGACCGCGGTCGCCTTCCAGTTGGCGCGGCGCGAGCGGGTGTTGGAGCGCGACATCTTCCGCTTCGGAACGGCCACGTCAGGTCCTCTTCTCTTCGTCAGCGATGGGCGTGGACCTAAGGTCCGACAACGCCGCCCATCGGGGGTCGATCACATCATGGTGGTGGTCGGGCTCGTCCGCGAGCCGGGCTCCACACTGGGAGCACAACCCGGGACAGTCTTCCCGGCACACCGGCCGGAACGGCAGTGCGGGCACCACCGTGTCCCGCAGAAGCGGGTCGAGGTCGATGAGACCGTCCTCGACTTCGAACTCCTGCGCCACGTCCTCGTCCCCCACCTCGCGGTGGTGGGCCGCCCGATCGGCATACGCGAACAACTCCTGGAACCCGGCATCGACCTCGATGGTCACCGGGTCCAGGCATCGCACGCATGCGCCGGTCGCCAGCGCTCGAACCGTTCCCGTCACGAGCACGCCTTCGACAACGGACTCCAGGCGCACGTCGAGGGCGAGTGGTTCACCCTCGGGGACGCTCAGGACGGCCGTGCCGAAATCGGCGGGCGCCTCGGCCTCGCGGTGCAACCGCACCATGGCACCGGGACGGCGACCGAGCTCCTTGGTGTCGAGCACCAACGGAGACCGGGGGTCGAGCCGGGTCATGACGCGATCTACCCTTGCGTGGTCGAGGTGGATGGGGCCGGTCCGAGCGGACTTGGGCCGACGCACCAGCCTACCCGAGGGGGCCAGGGTCCCCAAACCTTCGCGGCGACCGGCCTCGTCGGGCCGGTCCCGAGGGCTAGTTGCGCAGCCGTTCGACCAGTGCCGCGTGGACCGCATCGGGCACCAGCCCGCGGACGTCCCCGCCGTAGCGCACGACCTCCTTGACCAGCGAACTCGACACGTGCTCCAAAGAGGGGTCACCGGGGAGGAAGACGGTCTCCAAGCCGGTGAGGTGCCGGTTCATGAGCGCCATCGGCAACTCGTAGGCGAAGTCGGTGCCGCCGCGCAGGCCCTTGACGACGACCTGGACGTCGAGATCGCGGCATACGTCGACCAAGAGGCGTCCGGCGAACGCCTCGACCCGCACCCGGGCGGCAACCTCCGGCGTCGCGGCCAGGGCTTCCTCGACGAAGGCGATCCGTTCCTCGATGGTGAAGGTGCCCGCCTTGGCCGGGTTGTGGAGGATCGCGACGATCACCTCGTCGTACAGGGCCGCGGCCCGGGCGATGACGTCGAGGTGACCGTTGGTCACCGGGTCGAAGGAGCCGGGCGTCATGGCCCGGCGGATCGCTTGCTCACTCACGACGGCAACCTAGCAAGTGGCCAGCCACAGCGTCGTCTCGCCATAGCGTCGAGGTTTCGTGGCCTCCCAGCCCAGCGGCCAGGTCGGCTCCGGGCTGCGGCTGGAACGTTCGACGACGACGAGGGTGCCCGGGGCGGTCCAGCCGCCGCCGGCCAGGGCGCCCAGGACCGCACCGAGGGCGTCCTCCCCCACGTCGTAGGGGGGGTCGAGGAAGACCAGATCGTATGCCGTGCCCTCCCTCGCGAGGTACGTCGCCACTGGGGCGGTCACCACGCCGACCCCGGGGAGCCCGAGCGCGACGATGTTGCTCTCGATGACCCGAGCAGCGCGCCGGTCGGACTCGACAAGGACGACGGCACGCGCCCCCCGGCTGGCGGCTTCGAGACCGAGGGCGCCGCTGCCGGCATACAAATCGAGGACGCTCGCCTCCTCGACGGCGCCGCGAGCGGTGAGCGCGGAGAAAAGGGCCTCGCGGACCCGGTCACTGGTCGGCCGGGTGCCCGAACCGGGCGGGGTCCGCAACACCCGTCCCCCGGCCCGGCCAGCGATGATGCGCGTCATCAGCCGCGCTCCAGCCAGGCGCCCTGCTCGGCGTCGATCCGGGCGTCGACCGCGGCCCGCAGGTCGAGGTGGTCGACGAGATCGGGGTCGGCAGCGACGAGGGCGAACGCATCGGCGCGCGCGTCTTCGATGACGTCCTCGTGCTCGAGGACGTGAAGGAACTCCAGTTGGCTGCGCGTGCCGTGCTGGGCCGCGCCGAGGATGTCGCCCTCTCGGCGCTGGGCCAGATCGAGACGGGCCAGCTCGAAGCCGTCGGTGGTGGCCGCAACGGCGAGGAGGCGATCGACCGTGCTCGGGGTGTCGGTCGCGGTGACGAGCAGGCACAGCCCCGGTAGGCCGCCGCGCCCGATGCGGCCACGCAACTGATGCAACTGGGAGACCCCGAACCGGTCGGCGTCGAGAACGACCATGAGGCTGGCGTTCGGCACGTCGACGCCGACCTCGATGACCGTGGTCGCGACGAGGACGTCGAGGTCCCCACGGGCGAAGGCGTTCATGACCGCATCCTTGTCGTCCCCGCTCAGCCGGCCGTGGAGGAGACCGAGGCGCACGCCGGCGAGCGCGGGCTCTTCGGTGAGCGCGGCATACACGGTTTGGACGCTGTGGAGCGGACGTTCGGGGGCCGGTTCGGTGCCGTCGGGGGACGGCGAGTCCTCGGCGTCGCGGTCCGCGCGCGCAGGGGCGTCGCCGCTCGGCGGGTCGTCGTCCCCGATGCGGGGGCAGACGACATAGGTCTGTCGGCCCTGGCGGGCCTCCTCGGCGACCCGTTCCCAGATTCGGGCGAGCCACCCCGGACGCCGCTCGTCGACGGCGTGGGTCGTGATCGGCGCGCGCCCCGGGGGCAACTCGCGCAGCATCGAGGTCTCCAGGTCCCCGAACACGGTCATCGCGACCGTACGCGGAATCGGGGTCGCTGTCATGACGAGCACGTGCGGGGGCTGGGTGGCCTTGCCGCGCAGCACATCCCGCTGCTCGACACCGAACCGGTGCTGCTCATCGACAACGACGAGACCCAAGTCGGCGAACGACACGTGCTCCTGGAGCAGGGCATGGGTGCCGATGACGATGCCGGCCTCGCCGCTGGCGATGTCGAGCAGGGCCCGGCGGCGTTGGGCGGTGCTCTGGCTGCCGGTGAGGAGCGCGACCCGCGTGCCCCGGGTGTCACCGCCGAGCATCCCGCCCTCGGCGAGATCGCCCATCATGGCGGTGATCGAGCGGTGATGCTGGGCCGCGAGCACTTCGGTGGGGGCGAGCAGGGCCGCCTGGCCGCCGCTGTCGACGACGGTGAGCATGGCCCGCAGCGCGACGAGCGTTTTCCCCGATCCCACCTCGCCCTGGAGGAGGCGATGCATCGGAGTCGGCTGGGCAAGTTCGGCCGCGATCGTCTCCCCCACCTCGCGCTGACCGGCGGTCAACTCAAAGGGCAGCCGGGAATCGAAGGCCGCCAGCAACCCGTCGGGGGCGGGCCGACGGGCCCTGGTGACCTGGGCCGCGGTTTGGGCGCGTCGGCGGGCGAGGACGAGTTGGAGCAGCAACGCCTCTTCGTAGCGCAACCGCCGACGGGCCGCATGGATCTCCGGCCACGAGTCGGGGGTGTGGATGCCGCGCAGCGCCTGGGCCCGGGTGGGGAGGTCGCGACGGACCCGGATTTCCTCGGGGATGAGGTCGACGGGTTCCTCGACGAGGTCGAGGACGGTGCGCACGATCTCGGTGACGGTCCACGTGTGCAGCCGGCCGACGGCGAGGTAGATGGGGATGAGGGACTTGCGGGCGCCGGCGTCGAAGTCGTCGAGCAGGGTGTACCCGGGATGGGTGAGTTGCAGGTCGTTCTTGAAGCGGCTGACCGTGCCGGCGAAGATGCCCCGCGCCCCCGGCACGAGCGCCCGGTCATGGCCATGCGCCTTGAAGAACGCCACCCGCAACTCGTCGCGCCCGTCGGTGATCGTCGCCTCGAGCATCTTGCCCTTGCGGTACTGCATGGTGCGGGTCGTGGCCTTGGCGACTTCGGCGACGACGACGGCATACTCACCCTCGGTCAACCCCCCGAGGTCGCTTTCGCGGCTGCGGTAGCGACGCGGCCAGAAGGCGAGCAGGTCACCGACGGTCTCCAGGCCCCGGTCTCGCGCCAGGCTCTTGGCCTGCCGTTCGGGCAGGATGCGCGTGAGCCGGCTGGCTTCGGTGATCACCGGTGCTCCCGCCTCATTCGACGCCGATGAGGAGGGGGTATGCCGCTTGCCCCCCGTCGAGGACGCTCACCTCGACGCCTTGGGCCTCCCGACGCAGACCCGTGCCGAGAGCATCCGCGAGGTGCGGGGGCGCGTCGGCACCGAGAAGGAGCGTGACGAGTTCACCACCGGCGCCGAGGAGGCGGCGGAGCACCTCGGCGGCGACCTGGGTGAGGTCGGACCCGACGATGACGATGTCGCCGTCGACGACGCCGAGGACATCACCGGGCACGCAGTGCCCGCCCATGGTGAGGGCCTCCTTGGTCGCGACGGTGACGGCCCCGTGGCGGGTCGCCCGGGCCGCCCCGGTCATCGCCACGATGTTGTCCTGCACCGAGGCGCTCGGGTCGTGAACGGCCATCGCCGCCAGACCCTGCACGGCCGTGCGCGTGGGAATGACGTGTGCCCCGATGCCCAGGTGGGCGGCCGCGGTGACGGTGGCCTGCGCGGCCAGCAGGGTGTCCTTGTCGTTGGGCAGCACAAGGACCGCGTGGGCGCCGGTGGCGCGGGCCGCGTCGAGGAGTTGACCGGCCGAAGCGCGCCCCCCGGGCGCCGAGGGGACGACGACGGCACCGGCGTCGGCGAGGATCGCCCCGATGCCCGGCCCCGCGGCGCAGGCAACCACACCGACGGCCTGATGGGCGCGCCGTCGATCGACCTGCAACGCCAGATTGGTCACCTGGATGCGGCGCGGCCGGCCCGCGTCGATCCCGGCCTCGATGGCGGCGCCCACATCGTCGACATGGACGTGAACGTTCCACACGTCGGGGCCGCCGCTGACGACGAGGGAGTCACCGAGACGATCAAGGGTCGTCGTCAGAGCGCTCACTTTCTCCTCGCCGGACTCTTCGAGGAGGAACATCACCTCGTATGCCGGCCCGCCGGTCGTCGTCTCGGCCACCGTCCCGGGCAGGTCGGCGACGTAGAGCCCCGCCGGCACGACGAGGTCGCCGCGGTGCCACTCCTCGCGTCGCCCTGACCCGCCCCCGAGGAGCCCGTCGGCGTCGGCGGACCAGTCACCGGTGAGCACCCGCCGCAGCGCCTCGAGCATGAGGACGCATCCGGCCCCACCGGCATCGACCACCCCGGCAGCGGCGAGGGCGGGGAGTTGTTCGGGGGTGTGGCGCAGGGCCTCGGTCGCGGCCCGGACCAGGGCGTCGGCGACCTCGGGCAGGGACTGGCCCGCCGCGGCCGCGGTGGCAGCCGCACCCGCCGCGGCATCGGCGATGGTGAGCATCGTGCCCGCCTGCGGACGAGCCACGGCCCGGCGGGCGAGGTCGGCTCCGCGTTCGAGACACCGGGCCAGGGTGGAGGCGTCGATCGCTTCGTGGTCACCCTCGATGACGACCTGGGCGATGCCGCGGATGATCTGACTCAAGATGACGCCACTGTTGCCGCGCGCCGACAACAGCACCGCTCGGCTGAGGGCCGTGCATTCGGCGACGAGCGAGGCGGTGCCGAGCGTGCCCAGCCGGGTATGGATCTCGATGACCTGGTCGAGGGCACCGTCGAGGGTGAGGTAGAGGTTGGTGCCGGTGTCCCCGTCCGGCACGGGGTAGACGTTGAGGGCGTCGATCTCGGCGCGACGTGCGGCAAAGGCGGCGCGGGTGAGCAGAGCCCAGCGCCGGGCGTCGTCGGCCGTGAACTGCGTGTGCACGCCCGCAGGCTATCGGGCCGCACCCACACCCCACCCCATGCCGCACCGACGCGACGCCTCCTGTGCCGCGCCCACACCCCATCCCCGCCGCACGGACCCCCTCCCCCCGCCCCCCGCCGCGCGGGCACCTTCGTCTCGATTTGCTTTCGTCGAGCCGCCGCGAAGCCCACCCGAGCGGTCGCCCGCCGGCGCCCGCCGGACTGCTGCACCGGGCCCTCATCGGCGATTTGGGGGCGCAGGGCGGCTCAGAGTACGATCTACAGGTTGCGCATGCCCCGGCACCGGTTATCACCGGTTCGTCCCGACCGCGCGACGTTCGACCAAGACCTCAACCTAGGAGATCACCCGTGGCTGCCAACTGCGATGTCTGCGGCAAGGGACCCGGCTTCGGCCACAGCATCTCGCACTCGCACCGCCGCACCAAGCGCCGCTGGAACCCCAACATCCAGCGCGTCAAGGCCCTCGTCGGTGACGCGGGAGTGACCCCGAAGCGGCTCAACGTCTGCACCTCCTGCCTCAAGGCAGGCAAGGTCAAGCGCTGACCCTCAGCAAAACCGCAGGAGGCCCCGGACGATGCGTCCGGGGCCTCCTGCGTTGCTGCTGCCTCCCCCTGATTCGAGGTCGACGCGCCGCGGAATCCGCGCGTTGATACCTCGAATCGCGGTGGGGGCAGGGATCCCGTATGCCGTCTCAGCCGGCGAAGTGGTCCCAGCCGGTCACGCTGGGCACCTGCCCGTCGACGGTCACCAGCACGCCCTCGCCGTCAGCACGCGACACGACCTCGCCGATGCGGCGCCACCCCGGCTCCCCGGGCGCCGGGGCCGCGGCCCGGAGCCGCTCCCACGCCGGCCGTGGAAAGCACCCGACGAGGGAATGCTCCTCACCCCCGGAGAGCACCTGACGCATCGCCTCCTCCTCCCCCAGGGCGAGGGTGAGCGGCCCAGCGGCAAACCCCTCCCGCAGCAACTGCCCCGAAAGCGCCACGCTCACCCCACTGGCGGCAGCGATCCGGCCCGCGTCACGCACCAACCCGTCCGAGACGTCGATGAGCGCACTGGCCCCCGCATCGGCGGCCGCCACCCCGGCCCGCCGCGGGGGCCGGCCCGCCGTTCGGTGGGCCCACATGAGGGTCGCCACCGCGGCGTCACGCTCTTCTCGCTCGCCCAGACCTGCGCCAGCTGGGGAGGCGTTGTTGGCGGCGGGGACCCCGCCGGCCGGTGACGAGGGCGGCACCGGCGTGCCGGCGGCATACAAAGCCAAACCACCGCCGGAGAAGCCCAAGGAGCCGCACACTGCCACAACATCACCGACCCGGGCGCCGCTGCGTAACACCGGCGAGCGGCCCTGCAGATCGCCCAGCGCCGTCACGGAGACGACGACCACCCCCGCGGGCGCCGACGACAGATCCCCGCCAACGACCGCCACCTCCGCTTCACCAGCCGCCGCGGCCAGCCCGCCGGTGACGTCGAGAACCCAGGCCACCTCGGTGTCCGGGTCGGCGGCGAACGAGACGAGCAGCGCGGTCGGTACCGCCCCCATGGCGGCGACATCGGCGAGGTTCTGGGCGACCACCTTGCGTCCGACGTCCGCCCCGCTCGACCAGTCGTCGCGCCAGTCTCGGCCGCGGACCATCGAGTCGGTCGTCGCGACCACCGAGTGACCGGAGGCCACCACGGCCGCATCGTCACCGGGACCAACGAGCACTCCCGGCGCAGACCGGAACAAGGGCACGATCCGGGCGAGGAGGTCAGTCTCGGAAAGGTCTCGCAATCTCAACCCGGGCTCCTGACTCGACGTGCGGCTCGCCTCCGGCGACGAACCGGCCATCGGCACGGTAGCGTCTGAGGTGCGGCCGGCCCAGACCAGCCCTAATCGACCATCCCCACGAGCACCGAGGTGAACCACATGGTCCAGGCCTACATCCTGATTCAGACCGAGGTCGGTCGCGCCGCGAGCGTGGCCCAGTCCATCGCCGGCTTGGAGGGCGTCGTCCTCGCCGAGGATGTCACCGGGCCCTACGACGTCATCGCCCGCGTCGAGGCCGAGAGCGTCGACGCCCTCGGCAAACTCGTCATCGCCAAAATCCAAGACGTCGAAGGGATCACGCGCACCCTCACCTGCACGGTCGTTCACGTGTGAGGTCGCGATCCCACGTCTCACGGACGGCGGCGGCGCTGAGCGTTGCCGCCGTCGTGGTGTTGGGCGGCTGCTCCCGGCCCCCGGCGATCACGGCCGCCCCGCGCGCCGACACCGACGGCTGCCGGGCCGCCGCGGCGGCCTACCCGGCGAGCGTGTCGTCCATGGCCCGGGTCGAGGGAGTGACGGCGAGCGCCACGGCCGCGTGGGGAGACCCCGCGGTCATCGCCCGGTGCGGTATGCCGCCGCTGGCCCCTACCGAGGTCGAGTGCGTCGAGGTCGACGGGGTTGGGTGGATTCCGCAAGCCCTCAGTGACGGGACCCGGTTCACGTCGTTCGGCACCGACCCGGCCCTCGAAGTCCTCGTGCCCTCCCGTTACGCCCCCGAGCCGCTCCTCCTGCCCGCCTTCAGCAAGGCCGCTAAGGCCCTGCCCACCAACGGGTTACAGTGCCGCTGACCGGTCAGCGCAGCCCGACTCGTCGCTCGAGGGCCAGGGCGATCAACTCGTCGATGAGGCCCTGGTAGTCCACGCCGGTGGCCGCCCACATCCGGGGGTACATCGATGTCGGGGTGAACCCGGGCATTGTGTTGATTTCGTTGAGGAGGATGCGGCCCTGCGGCGTGACGAAAAAGTCCACTCGGGCGAGCCCTTCGCACCCGGCCGCGACAAACGCCTCGACCGCCAACTCCCGGATCTGCTCGGCCACCTCGGCAGGTAGATCCGCCGGCGCCTCAAGGCGCACATCCTCGGCGTGGAGGTACTTCGCGTCGAAGTCGTAGAAGTCGTGGTTCTGGACGACGACGCACTCCCCCGGCACGCTCGCCCGCGGCAGGTCGGTGCCGTGCCCGTCGAGGACGCCGCACTCGATCTCGCGCCCGAAAATGCCCTCCTCGATGACGACCTTCGGGTCGTAGACGCGAGCCGCCTCGACCGCCGCGCGCAGCCCGGCCCGGTCGACGACGCGGGAGATGCCGAAACTCGACCCGGCCCGCGCGGGCTTGACGAACACCGGGAACGTCAACCCCGCTGCCGCCTCCAGGGCCGCCTCGGGGTCGCGCCGCCACTGCCGGTCGGTGATGACGGCATACGGGCCGACGGGCAGCCCGGCGGCAGCAAAGACGACCTTCATGACGTGCTTGTCCATCATCGTCGCCGACGCGGTCACCCCCGACCCGACGTAGCGGACGTCGGCGAGGTCGAGCATGCCCTGGAGGGTGCCGTCCTCGCCGAAGGGCCCGTGGAGGAGCGGGAAGACGACGTCGACTTCGCCGAGGTCGCGCGGTGGCTGACCCGGCTCGTGGACGATGAGGCCCCGCTGGGTCGCGCTCGTCGGCACGATGACGCTCGGGAGGTCGGTGTCGACGCTGGGACGATGCCCGGCGTTGAGGCGGAACCGGTCGGCGTCATCGGGGGCGAGCACCCAGTGCCCGTCGCGGGCGATGCCGACAGGGATGACGTCGTAGCGGCTGCGGTCCAGGGCCGACAGCACGCTCGCGGCGGTGGCGCACGACACCTCGTGTTCGGCGGATCGACCACCGAAGATCAGGGCCAGGCGAATGCGGCGGGGGGTCGCTTCGGAGGTCGTCGAAGGAGTGGCCGTCGCGGGCGGTGGGGTCGGGTCCTGCGCGTTCATCACGAACGAGCCTAGATGACACGATGACCGGTATGCCGCACCCGTACCCCTCCACGCCCGCGCCGCCGCCCTATGCCGCGGCGACGCGGCTCGTCGCGTTGGGCCGCGAGCCCCGCACCCCGGGCGCCCAGGTCGGCGCACCGCTCGTCCTCACCTCGACGTTCCACGCCAATGGCGCCGATGTCTATGCGCGCGAGGACAACCCGACGTGGCGGGCCTTCGAGGACACCCTCGGTGCACTCGAAGGCGGGGAGGCGCTCGTCGTCTCCTCGGGGATGGCGGCGGTGACCGCCGCCCTCTCGCTCGTGCCGCCCGGCGGGGTCGTCGTCGCGGCACCGGTCGCCTACATGGGGACGACCTCGCTGCTTCGCGAACAGGCCGACGCGGGCCGCCTCACGCTCCGGCTCGTCGACCCCACCGACCTCGACGCGGTCGCGACGGCCCTGAGCGGTGCCGACCAGGTGTGGTTGGAATCCCCGACGAACCCGCTTCTCGAGGTCGTCGATCTCGCGTCGGTATGCCGCCTGGCCGCCTCCTTGGGCGTCGTCACCGTCGTCGACAACACCTTCGCCACGCCGCTGCGGCAGCGGCCGCTCGACCTGGGCGCCGATGTGGTCCTGCACTCCGCGACCAAGTACCTCTCCGGGCACAGCGATGTGGTCCTCGGTGCGCTCTGCACGCGCACCGACGCTCCCGGCCAGGCACTGCGGGAGCGCCTGGCCCATCACCGCCACCTCCTGGGGGCCATCGCCGGGCCGGTCGAGACGTGGCTGGCGCTGCGCGGCATCCGGACCCTGGCGGTACGCCTGGACCGGGCCGAAGCCAACGCAACCGAACTGGCACGCCGACTCGCCGGACACCCCCAGGTGACCCGGGTCCGCTATCCCGGATTCTCGGCGATGCTCGCCATCGAAACCCGCGGCAGCGGCGCCGACGCCGAACGCGTCGCCGAGGCGACCCGGTTGTGGGTACACGCCACCAGCCTCGGTGGGGTCGAGAGCCAGATCGAGCGTCGCCGTCGCTACGCCACCGAGCCGGAGGAGGTGCCGGAGACGCTGCTGCGACTCTCCGTCGGCATCGAGGACGTCGAGGACTTGTGGCGCGACCTCGCCGCGGCCCTCGACACTCTCGGGCAGTGACCGGCGGGAGTTAGGCCGTTTCGGCCTTCCGGGGCCTGGAGAGCAGGGTGCGGACCACCTCGTCGGCGCGGCGGCCGTCCTCGATCATCGCTTGAACCTGTTCGATGATGGGCACGTCGACACCGTGGCGGCGGGCCAACTCGAGGATGGAAGTCGCCGACTTCACGCCCTCGGCGGTTTGACTCGTCTGGGCGACCACCTCCTCGACGGTGAGCCCCTGACCGAGTTTGACCCCGAAGGAGTGGTTGCGCGACAGCGGCGACATGCACGTGGCGATGAGATCGCCCACCCCCGCGAGCCCGGCGAACGTCGTTGCCTCCCCGCCGAGGGCGGTGCCGAGCCGAGTCGTTTCGGCCAGACCCCGGGTGATGATCGACGCCTTGGAGTTGTCGCCGAGGCCCAACCCCTCGGCCATCCCGACGGCGAGCGCGATGACGTTCTTAACCGCCCCGGAAATCTCGGTGCCGACGACATCGCTGCCGGTGTAGGGGCGGAAGTAGGGGGCGGCGCAGGCGGCCGCAACCCGCTCGGTCATGTCCGCGTCGACCCCGGCGACGACGCTCGCGGCCGGCTGTTTGGCGGCGATTTCGCGGGCGAGGTTGGGCCCGGAGACGACGACGATCCGCTCGCGCTCGACCCCGCCCACTTCCTCGACGACCTCGCTCATCCGTTTCGAGGTGCCGAGTTCGACGCCCTTCATGAGCGAAACGACGGCCGCCTCCCCCGGCAGGACGTGACCCCACTGGGTGAGGTTGGCCCGCAGCGTCTGGCTGGGGACGGCGAGCACGACGATATCGGCGCCGGCGGCCACGGCTTCGGCGTCACTGCTGGCGGTGATCGTCGGCGGCAGCTCGACGCCCGGTAGGTAGGTCGCGTTCTCACCAGCGTTGATCCGCGCGACCATGTCGGCGCGCCGCCCCCACATGCGCACCGGGGTGCCCGCGTCGGCGAGGACGAGGGCGAATGCGGTCCCCCAACTGCCGGTGCCGAACACTGCTGCGGTCGTCATTTGGCGTCCTTTCGCGGCCGATCCGGATGACCGATCATCGGTATGCCGTGGTGCCGGGGGTCGAAGCGCTGCGCCGGCGCCTGCTCGCCGCGGATATCCTCCAGCAGGCCGGTGATGGCAGCCATGATCCGGTCGGTCGCCTCGCGCAGGAGGGCATGGGTGACGGGCTGGTCGTAGAGGTCGTCGAGGGGCACCGGGGGGCCGGCCCGCACTTCGACCTCCTTGACCGGAAAGACATGGGTCTTCTTCGCGTAGGGCGCGATGATCTGCTGCCCGCCCCATTGGGCGATGGGGATGACCGGGCACCGGGTCTGCAGCGCGATCCGAGCCGCACCGGTCTTGCCGCGCATCGGCCACAGGTCCGGGTCGCGCGTCAACGTCGCCTCGGGGTAGACGACGACGCACCGGCCGGCCTGCACCCCCGCGACCGCGGCCCGATAGGCGTCAGCAGCCTGCCCGGATTCGCGGTAGACCGGGATCTGCCGGGCACTGCGCAAGATGGCGCCGACGACCGGCACGTCGAACACCTCGGACTTGCCCAGATAGCTCGGCGTCAGCCCGTGATCGTGGAGGAAGTGGGCGACGATGAGCGGGTCGGCATACGAATTGTGGTTGACGACGACGACACTTCCCCGGTCGGCGACCAGATGCTCACCGCCACTCCACCGGCGCTTGGTCAGCGACATGAGCAGCGGGCGGAGGATCAAGGCCGCGAACCGGTAGGCCGGCGCCCGCGATTGTCGTGCTCGCCTCACGCGCTCACCCCTTCTGTCTGTTCCGGACGGTCGTTCCATCCTTATCGGCGACGCCGACGCTGTCGAGCACTGTGTCACGGTTTGCGACAATCGAGGCGATGCACGCGCCCGAAGCCTCGACCTGGGGCGTGATCGTGCCCGTCAAGGGCGGGCGCCGGGCCAAGTCGCGGCTGCGAGTCCACCTCGGCGAGAAGCCCGTCGCCCGGTTGGCGATGGCGTTGGCCCTCGACACCGTCGAGGCCGCGATCGGCGCCGTAGGTGCCCCGCACGTCTACGTCGTCAGCGCCCCGCGGGACCCCTGGTCGGTGGCCTTGTCGGCGACCGGCGCCAGCCCCCTTCCCGATCCGGGTGGGGGCCTCGATGCGGCCTCGGCGTCCGCAGCGTCCCGCCTCGCTACCACTGGATACCGCCAGGTCGCCGTCCTTCTCGGTGACCACCCGTGCTTGACCCCCGCCGATCTCGGGGTCGCGCTACGCGCGGCGGCCGGACATCGGTATGCCGTGGTCCCCGACGCCGCGGGCACCGGCACGGCACTGCTCACAACCACGGCGCCGAACCGGTTCCGGTCGGCCTTCGGGGCGGGCAGCGCGGCGCGGCACCAGGCCCTGGGCGCCACCCGGCTCGACCTCGACCTGCCCGGGCTGCGCCTCGACGTCGACAACCCCCACGACTTGGCGGCAGCGATCCGTTTGGGCCTGGGTCCGCACACGAGGGCGGCCCTCGGCTACGCTGCCGACCGTGCAGGCGACAATCGCGACCACCAGTGAGAGCGGCGGCACCGCCCTGCTCGACGACGGGCGCACCATCACCTGGGACCTTCGCGCCCTCGCGGGCAGCGGGCTGCGGCACCTGCGTCCCGGACAGCGCGTCAGCGTGACGCTCGCGCCCGAAGAACCGGTCGCGACCCGCCTGTGGATCGTGGGCATCGGCGACGGCGAACGGATCCGCTGACGCCGCCGCTGCCTACTTCTTCGCTGCGGCCTTCTTGGTTGCGGCCTTCTTTGCCGGCGCCTTGGCCGCGGCCTTCTTCGCCGCCGTCTTGCGGGCCGCCTTGGCCGCCGCCGGCACCGCGCCGCGGGCCGCCGCCAGCCCGTCCGTCGGGAGCGACTCGGGAGCCTTGACGAACTCCTTGAAAGCGGTGCCCGGCCGGAACCGGGGGGCCTTGTGGGCCGCGATCGGGACGGCATACCCCGCATTGGGGTTGCG
>JAKOPT010000125.1 GCA_029778715.1 Actinomycetes bacterium
AGCGCCTCAATGCGGGCCGCGCGACTCGTCCTGATATCGACATTGAGGCCCTCATGGATGAGGTCCGCGGAGACCTGGTGCGGTGATTGTCGACGCAAGCGCTCTCGTTGAGGCCGTCCTGGGCACCAGGCGCGGGGCGGCCGTTCTCGGACATTTGGGCAGCGCGGACTGGGCTGGCGCACCCAACTTGGTGTATGTCGAGGTTGCCTCGGCCTGCTGGCGGCTGGTGCGCTCGGGGAGTTTGTCTCTTTCCGAGGCTGAGATGGCCCTCGCTCGGCTCGGCGCGCTGCGCCTGCGCCCGCTCGCCGAGTCCATGCTGCTTCCCACCGCCTGGAGTTTCCGTGAGTTCGTTCGGTTGACGGATGCCTTCTACCTGGCTAGCGCGCTTGCGCTGCAGGTCCCGTTACTCACGACAGACGCTCGCCTGGCCCGAGCCCACCACGGCGTGAGTGTGTTGCTGGTGCAGTGATACGCGCCAGGTAGGTCACGACGGTAGAGGTCGGGTTGCGCGTGATCGGAGGTTCGCAGGCGGTGCTGGTCTCCTCGACTACCTCTCTCACCCGGAGGTAATGGGCCGCGGATACCGGGTGGGCCGCCCATCTGGCTGCCGAGGTGGTGGCGCGGGGCGCGCTACGGCTGGGCCACACGGTGGTCGTGGACGCCGCGAACTACGTGGAGCCAGCCAGTGCCCTCTGGCGTTCGCTAGCGGTGGAGTGCGAGGTGCCCCTTCGGTGGATCGAGGTGGTCTGTTCCGACAAGGCCATTCACCGAGAACGGCTCTCCTCTCGGGAACGGGCCTTCGACGCCTCCTTGGAGCCACGCTGGGAGGAAGTTCGGGCTCGTCGAGCCGAGACCGAACCCTGGTTGGCGGACGACGGGGCATCTTTGGGGCGTGTCGACACTGCCTTCGCGGTGGCCCCGCAACTTCGCCGAATGAGCCGCCTTTCCATCCGTGTACGCTAAGTGCATGGCTGTCAAAACGATCACGATCGATATGGAGGCCTACGACCGGCTCAGTCGCCTCAAGGACGGCGATTCGTTCTCGCAGGTCATCAAGAAGTACCTCCCGGCCGCGGGCTCAACGGCTGGCGACTTGCTGGCTGCACTCGACGACGTCGAGGTCTCGGAGCGCACCGTTGACGGCATCGCCGCAGTCGTGCAGGAGCGCCGTGACCATCCGGTGAGAGAGCCCGCCTGGTGATTCATCTCGATACGACTTTCCTGGTCGACGCGATCCGCGAATCCCGACGCGGACTCGAAGGCCCGGCTCGGCAGTGGCTCGCACGCAATCGCGGTGAGGCATTGGGATTGAGTGTCTTCGTTCGGGCCGAGATTCTCGTCGGTGCCGAACTCCACGCCGATCCCCTCGTAGAGCGTCGTCGCGTTCTGGCCGTGTGCGGTGATCTTCCCGTGGTGTTGCCGGACTCTCGACTCGCCGACACGTATGCCGCGGTTCACGCCAGCCTGCGCCGACAAGGAACGCCGTTGGCGACGATGGACCTCCTGATTGCCTGCCTGGCCCTGAACGAGGGAGCGCCGCTGCTAACGGCCAATCGGAGCCACTTCTCCCGCATTCAGGGACTTCGTTTGCTCGAGTACTAGAAAGTATCGAGTTGCCGTCGAGAGGAATGAGTTCCTGCCCGATGAACTCCAGTTCCGGGCGTGCGGTCTCATCCGCCGCCCCGCGAGACGTCACCGGGATGATTTCTCGACCTGATTCGCTCTCGCGGAAGACGACACGTGGCTACGCATATGCGCCGGTTGGCTCGGCATGCCCAACACGAACCGTGGAAGCCGTGCCTTGCGCTGAGGTCCCTACACTGGGGTTTCATGGGGCGGCATCATCTCCCGGGTTCGTCGGACAGCAGCCGAGTCATTCGGTCGCCCTCTCGGCATTCGCGCTGGCCTGTTGTCGCAATGTTGGTGCTAACAGCGTTGGTGCCAACAGCTATTGGCGGATGCTCCGGCCCGGTGTGGTCTACGCCTGGCGTCTCGTCGACCGTGACTTCCGCGGCACCGGCCGCAGCGGCGCAAGGCGAGAGTCCGACAGCGAACGACTTCACCACGAACCCCGTGCCGTCACCAGGCCCGGTGACGACAGTTTCGCCGAGTCCGTCGGGAGCGTTTACGGCATACGTCAATGCGCGGTATCAATTCTCTGCCCTGCGCCCGGCCGGGTGGGACCTGCAGGAGTCCGCCAACGGCGACGGAGCCACCATCACTTCACCTGACCGCGACGTGGAGATCGTGATCTTCGGCTCGAACAACCTCGGCGTCTCTTGCGAAACAGAAGGCGCGGCCCTCGATCTTCCGCGAACTCTCGCGCAGTGCTACTCGGCCGAGGAACGAAACCGGCGCGCCGAAGGTTCGAGCATTACCTACCAGGCGAAAGGCAACGACTGGTTCGTCCTGTCCGGTCACCGGTCCGGGGGGCAGGTCTACTACCAGCGCAGTGTCATCGGTGCAGGCAGCATTGTGACGGCGATCTTGACCTACCCTCAGGACAAGACCAAGGCGATGGACGAGATCACCACGACCGTGTCGCTAAGCCTGCGGGCCAAGGGAACCGACGAACCTCACTAGACCGTCACGGCATTGCCGCACACGGTGACGAAACGTACCCGGCATACCGGGCCTGCGACCGCGCCACGGGCGAAGGTAACGTTGGGGTTGCCACCACCTGGAGGTGAAGTATGCCGCAGTTGCGAATTCCTACTGCCGTATCGACAGCACTGCAGCGGTTGCCGCTGCCAGGCCCTGGCCCGTTGCTCCCGCCGTCCTCCGAACTCATCGATTGGCCCTCGCAGTTGGCCCGACCGAGCCGGATCGCCTACTTCGCCTACTCGATCGACGGATACGACGGTGAGACAACCAATCAGGAGGACATCTTCGAAGTATCGCCGGTCACCGGAGCGATCCGGCGGATTACCGATGATCGTGCCAAGCCGACCGTGATCAGCGACCGGGATCCGGTGTGGGCGCCCAGCGGTACCCAACTCGCGGTGCATCGCGGGAGCGAGAACGGCCCCCCGGTCAGGGTGGAGATCATCTCCAGGAGCACCGGCGAAGTCGTGCAGCCGCTCGTCACCGGCTTCCGCCCCCGGTGGCTGGATGCGCACACCCTGCTGTACCTCAACACCGTCGGGTCCGACGGCCCGACTCCCCATGACGAGGTCTTCGCGGTCGAGCGGCACGGATTGGGCGTCACCCAGATCACCGATCTGGGACCGGCGATTCGGGTGAGCAGCCTCTCTTGGCACCCCAGCGCCGGGCTGGCGGTCGACTGCCTTGAGGTGGCCACAAACCGGTTCGGCATCGCGCTCATCCCGGCGGCGGCGGTCGGGTCCGCCCGGGCGCCCGGCGGTAGCCCGGTCACTGCTGCCGGAATCACGTGGCTCACCCCACCGGACCTGAACGTCGGAGAACCCGATTGGTCGCCCAACGGAGACCGGTTGGCGCTGTCGACGTGGATCGCCGACAGCCCAGGCCGGGTCGGCTATTGGACGATCGCCGATGCCTCGCTGACGCTGGTGCCCGGGCCGGCGCCCGAGACCCCAACGCTGGAGGACGTGGGCGCGGTGTTCTCACCGGACGGTCGCTCGTTGGCGTTCTTGCGGGGAGCCGAGGACGGGTGGACCGAGATCTGGCTCTACCGGCTCCGCGATGGGGCGATGCGTCAACTCACCGACGAGGGTCGACAACGTGCCAAGGCCCGGCTGGACTGGGGCTACGTCCGTTCCAGCTGGTGGCAACTGCCATGGGGGCCGATACCCTGGTGGCAGATGGGCTAGCGCTCCTGACCGGTGGCGACGCGGCATACGTGTGAGCCCATGACGCGGAACCGGCGAAAGGATGGCACGCAGACCGTACTTTCGGCCGGTCCAGGTCGAGCCTGAGGGCTGATGATCGTGGGGGCGATGCTCGGTCATCGTGGAGGAACCACGCACTCCACTCCCACGAAGGACCCACCAGCATGACCACCCAGACAGCAACGCGCCCGTCGACCCGCACGGATCAGCCCGTTCCCCGTCAACTGAAACTCGCCGCGGCCTGGGCCAGTTTCATGTGCCTCTACATCTATGTCGACGTTCTCGGCCTCTACAAGCCCGGCGCCGTCGAGGGCATCCTCAAGGGCCAGGTCTGGAAGTTCGACATCACCCAGGCCTTCGCCGTCAGTGCGCTGGCCAGTTCGGCGGTCCCGATCATGATGATCCTGCTCTCGACGACCTTGCCCGCGCGCGCCAACCGCCTGACCAACCTGGTCGTCGCGCTACTGCTCACCCCCTGGATGGCGTTCAACCTGGCCGGCGGGGAGTGGCCGTTCTACTACGGCCTGGGATTCGCCCTCGAACTGATCATCCTCGCGTTCATCATCCGCTCGGCCTGGACCTGGCCGCGCACGCCCGCGTTCCCTAGCCTGACACAGTGACAGCGAGTTGGCGCGCCCTGTGGCGCGAGCCTCGGCCCGCCGGCCCTCCGCCGGTGGGCCGCGGCGACTGGGTCATCGTCGCCGGATTCGAGGCGGCCGCGCTGTTCGAAGGCATCGTGCGCACGGACCTCACCTGGCGCCCCGTCGTCACCGTGCTCGCCATGGCCGTGATGCCCCTCCTCCTCTGGCGCCGGAGCCACCCGCTGGCGGCCTGCCTGATCGGCTTCGGTGTCGCGGGGCTGCTCTCGGCGGTTCAGTTGGCCACCGGCACCGCTGACCTCGGCCCCTCGTCGATGATGGTCATCTTGATCCTGCTCTACGCCCTGGTCCGCTGGGGCTCGGGACGCGAGATCGCCATCGGCCTGCCGGGTGTGGCCGCAGTCGTGGCGCTCGGCATGTATGCCGCATCCGTCGGTGTGGCCGACGCCATCGGTGGCACCCTCTTCGTGTCGCTGTTCATCGCGCTCGCAGCGGTATTCCGCTATCGGGCCGCCCTCTGGCAACGACAGCGGCGCGAGATCCGCAACGAGGAACGCCTCGCGCTCGCCCGCCAACTGCACGACACCGTCGCCCACCACGTCTCGGCGATCGCCGTGCAGGCCCAGGCCGGTGGGGTCGTGGCCCGCGCGCAGCCAGGTCAGGCCGTGGCGGCTCTCGCCACGATCGAGTCCGAGGCGACCCGCACCCTCGCGGAAATGCGGGCCATGGTGCGGGTGCTCCGCGACGACGGCGGGGAGGCCTACGCCCCGCAGCCGGGCGTCGCCGATCTGCCGGCGCTCGCCCGCTCCGACACCGGGCCGCGCGTCCGCCTGTCGCTGGCCGGGGCGCTCACCCAGTTGCCGGCGACCGTCGATGCCGCCATCTACCGGATCGCGCAGGAGGCCGTCACCAATGCCGTGCGCCATGCGCGCGGCGCGACTCGAGTGGACATCGACGTATGCCGGGTGGGCGACGACATCAGGCTGCGCGTCACCAACGATGGGATCGCCGTTGGCGGGTCGGGTGCGCGACCGGGATTCGGGGTGACCGGAATGGCCGAGCGTGCCCACCTCCTGGGCGGCTCCCTCGCCGCCGGTCCGGCGCCCCACGGTGGTTGGGTCGTGGAGGCCGTTCTCCCCGTGCAGGTTTCGCCATGAGTATCCGCGTGGTCGTCGCCGACGACCAGGACCTGGTGCGCATCGGGCTCGTGATGATCCTCGGCGCCCAACCCGGCATCGAGGTGATCGGGGAGGCCGCGGACGGCATACAGGCCCTTGAGGTGTGCACCCGGCTTCGTCCGGATGTCCTCCTCGTCGATATTCGCATGCCCGGCCTCGACGGGATCGAGGTGACCCGGAGGCTGGCGGGTCCCCAGGTGACCGACCCGATGGCGGTCGTGGTCATCACCACCTTCGACGTGGACGAGTACCTGCTTGGTGCCCTGCGTGCGGGCGCTCGTGGCTTCCTCCTCAAGGACGCCGGACCGGACCTGCTCGTCCAGGCCGTACACGCCGCCGCGAACGGGGACGCGCTGATCGCCCCCAATGTGACGCGGCGGCTGCTGGCCTCCCTCCTCGACCGCGCACCCGAGAGGCCGACCCAACCCATCGATCCGCTCACCGAGCGCGAGGAGGAGGTGTTGGCCCTGCTCGCGCGCGGCCGCACCAACGCCGAGATCGCCGCTGAGCTGTTCATCGGTCTGAGCACGGTCAAGAGCCATGTCGCCTCGTTGATGGCCAAACTCGGGGTCCGCAATCGGGTCGAGATCGCGATGTGGGCCTACCGGGCCAAACGCGTCTGACCGGGGCGTGCGACCATGCGCGCGCCGGCGTTGGGGGCCTCAGTGCGCGGACAGGGTGTAGACGTCCATGACCCAGCCGTGCTCGGCGCGCAACCGGGCCCGTAGGTCGATGACCTCATCGATGACGTCGGCCAGCCGGCCCGAGCGCAGTTCCTGCTGCGGCAGACCGACGTAGGCCCCCCAACGGAGCATGAGGTCGGGGGCGACGTCGACCAAGTGGCGACAGGCCAGGTGACCATCGAGCATGACGACGATCGTGCCCAGGTCGATGTCGCCCGCCCGGGCGGTGGTCCATTCGTCGACCAGGCGGCGCCCGGTCGTCACATGGACCGGCTGCCCCACCTCGTGGAGGACGACCCCGTGCGCCGCGGCCAGCGCCTGGAACGCCGAAATCCCCGGCACCACTCGCACGTCGAGCGGCATCCGCTCACCGATGGCATCGACCACCCGAATCGTGCTGTCGTAGAAGGCCGGATCGCCCCACACGAGGAACCCGACGACCGTCTCCGGGGGCAGGGAGGCAATCGTCGCGGCATACGCATCGGCGCGGGCGCCGTGCCAGTCGCGCACCCCCTTCTCGTATGCCGCGGTGCCGCGTTGCGCGTCCGGCCCGCGTGTGGGGTCGGGCACCGTGACGAACCGGTAGGGATGATCGGCTGCGACGAACCGGTCGAGCATCATCCGGCGCACGGCGACCAGTTCGCCCTTGGTCTCGCCCTTGTCGGCGGCGAGGAAGACGTCGACCTCATTGAGCGCGGCGATCGCCTGCTGAGTCACGAACTGCGGCGACCCGGCCCCGATCCCGATGAGATAGACCGGACGGGCAGCGGGACGGGACGGCACGACGGGCAGTCTAGGCGGAGAGGAGGGCCCGTACCTCGGCCAGGCCATGCGTCCGTGCCCGCCCCGGCATCCGTCGGTCTCTCGTCGCCGTCTCGCACGGTCTCGTCGTACACAACCCACCTATTGGTCGATTGTTGACGGGGTTGGGGCCCGACGACCGCCCCTGTGGCGACTGCTCGTGGGCCAATGCTCGTGTGGCGACTGCTGCTGTGGTGTGTACACAATCCACCTATTGGTCGATTGTTGACGGGGTCGGGCGGCTATTCGGGGCGGGCGGCCATCGCGAGGAGGGCGCCGAGGTCCACGTGGTCTTCGACGGCGTCGGCGAGGGTGTCGATCATGGCCTCCCGGCGGGCGGCGAACGAAGGGGCGTCGGCCGCGGGCCGCCACGACGACCCGGCCGCGGCTGCCACCTCGGTCAGCCAGGCTCGCCGGAACCCGTCGCACTCCAAGGTGCCGTGCCAAATCGTCCCGTACGTGCTGCCGTCGCGGGTGCCGCCGGGGAAGTTCGGCTCGGCCACGACCACACCGTGGTGAATTTCGTACCCCCGCACCTCCTCGCCGGCCCACTCACCGACCGGCCGGCCGAGCACCTTCTCCGCGCCGAAGGCGGTGCGGGCCGCCAGCGCCGCCAACCCGCCGACGAGCCCGGCGCCGGACTCGTGCTCGTCCTCGATGACGGTCCCCAACATCTCGTACCCCCCGCAGATCCCCAACACCGGCCGCCCCGCTGCGACCCGCTCCGCCACCACCGCATCGAGCCCGCGCGCCCGCAGCCACGACAAGTCCGAGACCGTCGCCCGCGACCCCGGCAAGACGAGCAGGTCGGCGTCGCGGCATACCGAGGAATCGGTGGTCACCCGCACCTCGACGCCCGGCTCGGCCGCCAGCGCGTCGACATCAGTGGCGTTCGAGGCCCGTGGGAACCGGACGACGGCGACCGTGAGCACGGCGTCGTCACCACCACCAGGCACCCATCGCCCCACCGAGAGCGCGTCCTCGGAGTCCAGCCACACGTCCGTCAGCCACGGCAGGGTGCCCAGATGCGGCATACCGGTGCGAGCGCTCACCTCGGCCAGCCCCGGCGCCAACACCGACGGGTCGCCGCGGAACTTGTTGACGACGTAGCCGCGCAGCAACGCCCGGTCGGCCGGTTCGAGCAGCGCCCACGTCCCGAACAAGGCCGCGAGCGCCCCGCCGCGGTCGATGTCGGCCACCACGACCGTGGACAGCCCGAACCGCCGCGCCAACCCCATGTTGACGTAATCGCCGGCGCGCAAGTTGATTTCGGCCGGCGACCCGGCCCCCTCGCAGACCACGAGGTCGTAGCCGCCGCTCAGTTCCTCGTATGCCGCGTATGCCGCCTGGGCGAGGTGGGCGCGCCCGGTCGCGTACTCGCCGGCGCCCAACTCGCCCGCCGGCGCCCCGCGCACGATGACGAAGGCGCGCCGGTCCGAGCCGGGCTTGAGCAGGACGGGGTTCATCGCCGAGGTGGCCTCCACGCGGGCCGCCTGGGCCTGGAGGTACTGCGCCCGCCCGATCTCGGAGCCGTCCGCACACACCATCGAGTTGTTCGACATGTTCTGCGACTTGAACGGTGCGACCGACACCCCGGCACGGGCCCAGGCCCGGCACAACCCGGTGACGACGAGGGACTTGCCCGCATCCGAACTCGTCCCGGTCACCAGCAGCCCAGCCACCCGAGCACCCTACAGTGGCGGGCGTGACCACGCCCGATCCCGACCAGCGCGGCCACGCCGTCACCGTCCACCTCGTGCGCCACGGCCAGTCGACATGGAACGTCGAGGGCCGCCTCCAGGGGCAGACGCCCCACCCCGGTTTGACCGATCTGGGCCGGGCCCAGGCGCGGGCTGCCGGCGACCGGCTCGCCGCGCTCGTGCCGACCAGCGCCCCCGACGAGGTGGCCCTGTGGAGCAGCGACCTCACCCGTGCCCGCCAGTCCGCCGAACTCGTCGCCGACCGGCTCGGCTTGCCGCACAGCCACATTCGCATCGATCCGGCGCTGCGCGAACAAGCCCTCGGCGACCTCGAAGGCGCGCTGACCAGCGATCTCGACGCCGACCCCGTCCCGCCGCCACCGGGGAAGCACCTCGCCGACATCCGCTGGGGCGGCCCCGCGAGCGAGAGCGTGCGCGACGTCGACGCCCGGATCGCGGCATACCTCGCCCGCGCCCTGCCGACCGCGCCAGCCCACCTCATCCTGCTCACCCACGGCGACACCTTGCGGATCCTCCACGCCCGCCTCACCGGCCGCAGCTACCGCGACCTCGACTGGGACCTGCCGATCCCCAACGGGGCCGTCGTCACCGTCAATTCGGTCGAGCCACCCGCGCACCCCCGGTAGACTTGGCCCACCAGCGTTCGAGCCGTTATCAGCGGCGAGCTTCCGGAAGAACGGCGGACCCCCGCTCACTAGACCCGGACGTCGGGGCCACGTCAGTGCCTTGTGCAAGAGCGGTCGTATGCCGTGCGCCCCCCGGGGTGAGCGGCCGCGGCAAGCGAGGTGGTACCGCGGAGGCGGGCACCCGGCATACGCGCCGGTGCTTGGTTTCGTCCTCGTGCAGACGAGAGCGACGACCGCAGGAGAGCCCCACCCATGACCTACCCCAAGGTCTCCACGTCCCAGACCGACGCCCCCGCCGGCCAGGCCCTCGGCGTGCCCGCCAGCCCTCGCTTCCCGCAGATCGAGGAGGCCGTGCTGCGCTACTGGGAGGCCGACGGCACCTTCCAGGCGTCCATCGACCAGCGCCCGGCCGGTGAGAACGGCGACAACGAGTTCGTCTTCTACGACGGCCCGCCCTTCGCCAACGGCCTGCCGCACTACGGGCACCTGCTCACCGGCTACGTCAAGGACATCGTGCCGCGCTACCAGACGATGCGCGGTCGGCGCGTCGAACGCCGCTTCGGCTGGGACACCCACGGCCTGCCCGCCGAGCTCGAGGCGATGAGCCAACTCGGCATCAAGACCAAGGACGAAATCCTCGACCTGGGGATCGAGGCCTTCAACGAGAAGTGCCGCGAGTCGGTGATGAAGTATGCCGCGGACTGGCGGGCCTATGTCACCCGCCAGGCGCGTTGGGTGGACTTCGACCACGACTACAAGACCCTCAACCCCGACTTCATGGAGTCGGTGCAATGGGCTTTCAAGAGCCTCTACGACCAGGGCTTGGTCTACGAGGGTTTCCGGGTGCTGCCCTACTGCTGGAACGACCAGACCCCACTGTCCAACGCCGAGTTGCGCATGGACGAGGACGTCTACCAGGTGCGCCAGGACCCGGCGGTCACCCTCGGGTTGCGCCTGTCGACCGGCGAGTTGGCCCTGGTGTGGACGACGACGCCGTGGACCCTGCCGGCGAACCTGCTCATCATGGTCGGGGAGGACATCGACTACGTCGTCGTCGAGTCCGACGTCCCGACCGGGGTGAGCGAGCGCTATATCCTCGCCGCGGCCCGGGCCTCGGCGTTCGCTCGCGAACTCACCGGGTCCGCCGACGGTGACGTCGAGGCGCTCGTCGTCGAGCGGCTCACCGGGGCCGACCTCGTGGGCCGCACCTACACCCCGCCGTTCTCCTATTACGCCGGCCATGAGCGCGCCTTCCGGGTGGTCGCCGCCGAGTTCGTCACGACGACCGACGGCACCGGGCTGGTCCACACCGCTGGCGCGTTCGGTGAGGACGACAAGGTCGTCACCGACCGCGAGGGTGTCGAACCGGTCATGCCGGTCGGCGCCGACGGCTGTTTCACCGCGCCGGTGGAGGAGTATGCCGGGCTGCTCGTCTTCGACGCCAACGCCCCGATCCTCGATGACCTCAAGGCCGCCAACCGGGGCGAGCGCGCCGGCTCGGTCAGTCCGGGGACGGTGTTGCTGCGCCGGGAGAGTTACGCCCACTCCTACCCGCACTGCTGGCGCTGCCGTGAACCCCTCATCTACAAGGGGGTCTCGTCCTGGTTCGTCGAGGTGACGAAGTTCAAGAAGCGGATGGGCGAACTCAACCAGGAGATCACCTGGGTGCCCGAGCACGTCAAGGACGGTCAGTTCGGCAAGTGGCTGGCCAATGCGCGCGACTGGTCGATCTCGCGGAACCGCTTCTGGGGCAGCCCGATCCCGGTGTGGCGTTCGGACGATCCGGCATACCCCCGCCTGGACGTCTACGGCTCCTTCGAGGAGTTGGAGCGTGACTTCGGCCGGCTGCCGCGCAACCGGCGCGGCGAACCCGACCTGCACCGGCCCTACATCGACGAGTTGACCCGGCCCAACCCGGACGACCCGCGCCCGGAGGGGCAGCGCTCGACGATGCGCCGCGTCGAGGACGTCCTCGACGTGTGGTTCGACTCGGGCTCGATGAGTTTCGCCCAGGTCCACTACCCGTTCGAGAACCGCGACTGGTTCGAGCACCACTACCCGGGTGACTTCATCGTCGAATACATCGGGCAGACCCGCGGCTGGTTCTACACCCTCCACATCCTCGCCACCGCCTTGTTCGACCGGCCGGCGTTCAAGACCTGTGTCTCGCACGGCATCGTCCTGGGCAGCGACGGGCTCAAGATGAGCAAGTCCCGGCGCAACTACCCCGACGTGTCCGAGGTGTTCGACCGGGACGGCGCCGACGCGATGCGCTGGTTCCTCATGTCCTCCCCGATCCTGCGCGGCGGCAACCTGATCGTCACCGAGCAGGGGATCCGCGAGGGCGTGCGCCAGGTGCTCATCCCGCTGTGGAACTCGTGGTACTTCTTCTCGCTCTACGCCAACGCCTTCCGCGGCGGCGAAGGGTATACCGCCCGCTGGCGCACCGATTCGGCCGACCCGCTCGACCGCTACCTGCTGGCCAAGACGCGCCGGCTCGTCGAGCAGGTCCAGGCCCAGCTCGACGTCGAGGACATCGCCGGGGCCTGCGAATCGGTGCGGGTCTTCACCGACGTGCTCACCAACTGGTACATCCGGCGCAGCCGCGAACGCTTCTGGGACACGGGCACCGACGGTGAGAGCGCGGCATACGACGCGTTCGATACCCTCTACACGGTCCTCGAGGTGCTGTGCCGGGTGGCCGCCCCGCTCCTGCCGTTGACAACCGAGGAGATCTGGCGCGGCCTCACCGGTGAGCGCTCGGTCCACCTCGCCGACTGGCCGGTCGCGGCCGACCTGCCCAGCGACGATGCGCTCGTCGCGGCCATGGACGAGGTGCGCACCGTGTGCTCGGTGGGCTCCTCGCTGCGCAAGGCCGAAGGGTTGCGGGTGCGGTTGCCGCTGGCGCAGCTGACCGTGGTCGCTCCCGAGGCGGCCGGGCTGGAGCCGTTTGCCGGCATCGTCGCCGACGAACTCAACGTCAAGGCTGTCCGTCTCCTCGACGTCGCCGAGGCCCACGAGTCCGACTTCGGCATCCGGCAGCGGTTGACCGTCAACGCCCGCGCGGCCGGCCCGCGCCTGGGCAAGGACGTCCAGGCCGTGATCCGTGGCAGCAAGAGCGGCGACTGGTCGGTGGCTGCCGACGGCACGGTCGTCAGCGCCGGGATCGCGTTGGTCGAGGGTGAGTATGCCGTGGAGACCGTCGTCGACGAGGCCGCCGGTGGGGCGCAGGCGACGGCGATGCTGCCCGGCGGCGGGTTCGTCGTCCTCGACACCGCCGTGACCCCGGAGTTGGAGGCCGAAGGGCTGGCCCGTGACCTCATTCGGGCCGTGCAGCAGGCGCGCCGCGATGCCGGGCTCGACGTGTCGGACCGGATCGCGTTGACGCTCGCCGGCGGTGAGGAGGTGCGTTCGGCGGCGCAGGTTCATCGTGATCTGATCGCCGCCGAGACCCTGGCTGCGGAGTTCGAGGTCTTGGGTGCCCTTGATGCGCTTGCTTCGGCTGGCGTCACCGAGGCGGTTGTGGGCACCGGCCTGCCCGTGCAGGTGCGGGTCGCCAAGCGCTGAGCCCGATGCCGGGTGGCGGTCCGTTGTGCGTCGCGGACCGCCACCCCGGGCGGCCTACCGTGCAGTCCCGGGCGGTCTACCGTGCAGTACGTGGGGTGATCACCCCACCTTCTGCAGGGAAGCCTGCGCGGGCGGTGCTGGATGACCGTGCCGGGGCGGCGAGGTCGCGCGATTCGAGCGAATTCGGCGCGGGCGAGGCGGTAGTGGCAGTGCTGGTGGGCCGTGCCGGGGCGGCGAGGTGGCTTGAGTCGGGCGCTGGGGGGCGGCAGGGGGCGGAGGAGGGCTCGCGCTCACGCACCCGTCGTTGTGGGGGAGTCCCATGGGTCGCATGTGTCTCATGGGGCTCAGGTGTCACGTCGCGTGCCCGTGCTCGTGGTTGATGCTGCGCTCTACCCTGCAGAAGGTGGGGTGATCACCCCACCTGGTGCAGGGGAGCATGCACGGGCGGCTCCGGATGGCCGTGCCGGGGCGGCGAGGCGGCGCGTTTCGGGCGAATTGGGTGGGGGTGAGGCGGTAGTGGCAGTGCTGATGGGCCGTGCCGAGCGGCGAGGCGGCGTGAGTCGGGCTCTGGGGAGGGCAAAAGGGGCGGAGGAGGGTTCGTGCTCAGTCACTCCTGGCTGTCGGGGTAGTCCCAGGGGTCGCATGTGTCTCATGGGGCTCAGGTGTTATGTCGCGTGCCCGTGCTCGTGGTTGACGCTGCGCTCTCCCCTGCACCAGGCGGGGTGATCACCCCACCTGGTGCAGGGGAGCCCGCACGGGCGGCGCTGGATGGCCGTGCCGAGAGGTGCTGGTGGAGTGTCCCGGCCCGGCCTACGGGTGCTGGTGGAGTGTCCCGGCCCGGCCCACGGGTGCTGGTCAGAGTGTCCTGGCCAGCCGACTGGGTCTGGCGAGCAGCATCGCTACAGACGGCGCAGGGCCGTGGCGGCGAGCACGAGTTCGCCGCACTCGTCGCTGGCGTCGAGGTCGGCCACGGCCTCGATGACCCAGTCGTGATCGCCAGCGGGGTCGGCCAGGGTCTGGCGAACGAGCCACCGACGCTCGCCCGGCTCTGCATCCGGGTCCTCGCCCACCGCCAGCAGCGCCGGGCCGCGCGCATCGGCGTCGAGCAGGATCTCGGCGTGCTCGTCCCAGTACGCGCCCAACGCCGCATCCCACGCCGAGGCGTCCATGACGACCGGTGGCGGCGGGTCGGTGAGCGCAGCGCGAGCGAGCTCGACGGCATACAGGCCCTCGACATCGTCGCGGGCGGCCAACTCCACGAGGCGCCACATCGCCTTGCGGATGAGGGTGCGGACCACGGCGACGTTGGCGCTGAGCGGTCGCGGCGGGCGCGGTCCTTCGCCCTCGTGAGTCACCGGAGCGCGCCCAGGGTCGGCCAGCGCCTCCCACTCGTCGACGAGCGAGGAGTCCGTCTGGCGCACCGACTCCCCGAGCCACTCGACGATCTGAGCCAACGCCTCCGAGCCGTGC
The DNA here is from genome assembly GCA_029778715.1 of Actinomycetes bacterium. GTDB lineage: Bacteria > Actinomycetota > Actinomycetes > Actinomycetales > Dermatophilaceae > Phycicoccus_A. The sequence goes on from JAKOPT010000125.1 coordinate 14,455, forward strand.
GCCTCCGGCACGCTCTGGCGCAACGTCCGGTAGGCGTCACTGAGGTAGCGCAACACGACCCCTTCGGAGCGGGCCAGCCCGTAGCGCCCGATGAGGTCGGTGAAACTCAGCCCCTGCTCCCACATCTGGCGGACAACCGACTTGGGGGAGAGAGCATCGTCGGGCAACCACGGGTGGGCGCGGCGATAGTCCGCGTATGCCGCCTCCAGCAGGTCCGCGAGCGGGCGCGGCCAGGTGACCTCCTCGAGCAACTCCAGACGCTCCTCGTACTCCACCCCGTCGGCCTTCATCTCGGCCACCGCCTCACCGCGGGCCGCCCACTGCTGCGCCAACAACACCGGACGCGGGTCATCGAGCACCGACTCGATCACCGAGACGACATCGAGGGCGTGGTCGGGGGAGTCCGGGTCGAGTAACTCCAGCGCGGCGAGAGCGAAATGGGCCAGCGGCTGGTTGAGCGCGAAGTCCTCGGGCAGGTCGACCGCCAACTCGACGGTGCGCCCGTCCGGCCCGGGCTCGGGCAGCCGCACCAGCACCCCGGAGTCGAGCAGGCTGCGGCCCAAGCGCAGAGCGCGCCGCGCCAGGCGGGCTTGCGCGACTGGAGACTCGTGGTTGTCGCGGACGAGTCGGCTCAGGGCCCGCACCGGGTCACCAGGGCGGGCGACGACGCCGAGGATCATCGCGTTGTCGATGCGCATCCGCGACTGCAGCGCCTCGGGGGCCGCGTGGACGAGCCGCTCGAAGGTCGCCTCGGTCCACACGACGGTCCCCGGCTCGGGTTTGACCCGTTGGACCCGCTTGAGTTTGACCGGGTCATCGCCCGCCTTGGCGACCCGGCGCGCATTCTCGATGAGGTGCGCGGGCGCCTGGACGACGACCTCCCCGGTGGTGTCGAAGCCGGCCCGCCCGGCGCGCCCGGCGATCTGGTGGAACTCGCGGGCCTTGAACACCCGGTCCCGGTGCCCGTCGAACTTGACCAACCCGGTGAAGAGCACCGTGCGAATCGGGACGTTGATCCCGACCCCGAGGGTGTCGGTGCCGGCGATCACCTTGAGCAGTCCCGCCTGTGCCAGTTGCTCGACGACGCGCCGATAGCGCGGCAGCATCCCCGCGTGGTGGACCCCAATCCCCTTGCGCAGCAGCGCGACGAGGGTCCTCCCGAACCCTGCGGCAAACCGGATGCCGCCCACTCGCCGCGCGATCTCGGCCTTCTCCGCCGCGGTGAGCAGGGAGAGCCCCCGCAGCGACTGGGCCTGCTCGGCCGCTGCGGCCTGGGTGGCGTGGACGATGTAGACCGGGGCTCGGCGGGTCGTGACGATCTCCTCGACCATCTCCGGCAGCGGTGTGACCGACCAGGTGAAACTCAGCGGCACCGGGCGGTGGGCGCCGGCGACCTCGGACACGTCGCGGCCGGTGCGGCGGGTCAGGTCCGCCCGGATGGCCGTGGTGTCGCCGAGGGTCGCCGACATGAGGAGAAACTGCGCCTGCGGGAGTTCGAGCAGCGGCACCTGCCAGGCCCAGCCGCGCTGCGGGTCGGCGTAGTAGTGGAACTCGTCCATGACGACCAGGCCGACGTCGGCTCCGGCCCCCTCGCGCAGCGCAATGTTGGCGAGCACCTCGGCGGTGCAGGCGATGATCGGCGCGTCCGGGTTGACGCTCGCATCGCCGGTGAGCAGCCCGACCTGATCGGCCCCGAAGACGTCGACGAGGTCGAAGAACTTCTCGTTGACCAGGGCCTTGATGGGAGCGGTGTAGAAACTCACCCGGTCCGCGGCCAGGGCCCCGAGGTGGGCGGCGGTCGCCACGAGGGACTTGCCCGATCCCGTGGGTGTCGACAGCACGACGTGGTTGCCCGCGAGCATCTCGACGATGGCCTCGTCTTGATGGGGATAGAGATGTATGCCGCGCCCGCTCACCCAAGCCGTGAACGCGGCATACACCTCATCCGGGTCGGCGCTTGCGCAACTCAACTGCGCGGCTACCTCGTGGGGCAGATCCACGCGCGGGCTCCTCGTCGTCGTTTGCCGGCTCCGATCGACGCGCCCGAACTCAGGACAGGCCGGTCACGACCCCGTCGTCGTCGATGTCGATGTGATCGGAGGCCGGAATCTTGGGCAAGCCCGGCATGGTCATGATCTCGCCCGTGAGGAATACGACAAAACCGGCGCCTGCGGCCAGGCGCACTTCCCGGACGTGGACGTTGTGGCCGGTGGGGGCGCCCCGCAAGGTCGGGTCGGTCGAGAACGAGGACTGGGTCTTGGCCATGCACACCGGCAGGTGCCCGTAACCGGCCGCCTCGAGTTCCTTGATCTTGCGTTCGGCCTTGATGTCGAAGGTGACGCTGGCCGCCCCATAGATGCGGGTAGCGATCGCCTCGCCCTTGGCCACGAGCGGCACCTCATCGGCATACGTGAACCGCATGTCAGCGGTGCCGGCCTCGATGGCGTCGAGAACGGCCCGGGCCAACTCCTCGGCACCCGCGCCACCGTCGGCGTAGTGCGTGGCCTCGACGGCGACCGCCCCTTCGCTACGCACCAGGTCGCCGAGCGCGGCGATCTCGGCGTCGGTGTCGGTGGGGAACCGGTTGATGGCGACCACCGGCGGCAACCCGTAGACGTCGATGACGTTGCGGAGGTGTTTGCGCAGGTTGGCCATGCCGCGGCCCAGGGCCTCGACGTTCTCGGCCTTGAGGTCGGCCAGGGCCACCCCGCCGTGGTATTTCAGGGCGCGCACGGTGGCGACGACGACGATGGCCTGGGGGCGCAGCCCCGACTGGCGGCACTTGATGTCGATGAACTTCTCGGCGCCGAGGTCCGCGCCGAACCCGGCCTCGGTGACGACGTAGTCGGCGAGTTTGAGGGCGCCCTGGGTGGCGATCACCGAGTTGCAGCCGTGGGCGATGTTGGCGAACGGGCCGCCGTGGATGAGCGCCGGGGTGTGTTCGAGGGTCTGGACCAGGTTGGGGGCCAAGGCATCCCGCAAGATGACCGTCATCGCGCCGTGGGCCTTGAGGTCGGCCGCGGTCACCGGCTTCTTGTCCCGGGTGTAGCCGATGACGATCCGGCCCAGGCGCTCCTTCAAGTCGCTCACCGAGGTCGCCAGGCAGAAGATGGCCATGACCTCCGAGGCCACGACGATGTCGAAGCCGTCCTCGCGGGGGTAGCCGTTGAGGGGGCCACCGAGGGCGACGACCAACTGGCGCAAGGCCCGGTCGTTGAGGTCGACGACCCGCTTCCAGGTGACGGTGCGCACGTCGATGCCCAGGGCGTTGCCGTGGTGGATGTGGTTGTCGATGAGGGCGGCGAGCAGGTTGTTCGCGGCGGCGATGGCGGCGAAGTCGCCGGTGAAGTTGAGGTTGATGTCGACCATGGGTACGACCTGGGCATAGCCGCCGCCGGCCGCGCCGCCCTTGATGCCGAAGACCGGGCCCATCGAGGGTTCGCGCAAGGCCACCATCGAGTTCTTGCCGAGCCGGGCCAAGCCGTCAGCGAGGCCCACCGAGGTCGTCGTCTTGCCTTCACCGGCGGGGGTCGGGGAAATGGCCGTGACGAGAATGAGCTTGCCGTCGGGACGGTCGGCGATCTTCTTGAGGTAACTGAGCGAGATCTTCGCCTTGGTATGCCCGTAGGGGATGAGGTCCTCGGCCTCGATGTCGAGCCGTTCCCGCGCCAGATCGAGGATCGGCGTCAGGGTGGCCGACTCGGCGATGACGATGTCGGCAGGGACAGCGGGGCCAGCGGGCGCGGCCGAGGGAAGGGCATCGTTGCTCATGGGTCAACAGTGTTGCACTATCCCCGCCACATCCGGTGATCTATCTCACTGAAATCTCAACTTGTCGGCCTCGATTCAGCCGCTCGCACAAGGGCGCAAGGGATGTCGGCACCCCGACCCCGCTGACTGGCGACCGCACCCTGGGGATAGCGGCAACGGGGACCGGGCCGGACGGCATACCCTCGACGGGTGCCCACCCTCCCCAGCCTGCCGGAACTACTCGCCGCCGCGGTCGGCGCCGTGGGTGGCACCCCACGGGCGGGCCAGGAGAAGATGGCGGTCGCGGTCGCCGAGGCCGTCGACAATGGGCACCACCTGCTCGTCCAGGCGGGCACCGGCACCGGCAAGTCTCTCGGCTACCTCGTCCCGGCCGTCGCGTATGCCGTCCGCTCGGGTTCTCCGGTCGTCGTCGCCACCGCGACCCTCGCCCTCCAGGCGCAGATCGTCGACCGGGACCTGCCCCGGCTCACTGTGGCCTTGACGCCCCTTCTCGGGCGGGCGCCCACGTTCGCCCTGGTCAAGGGCCGCTCCAACTATGTGTGCGCCCACAAGCTGGAGGGCGGGTTCCCCGACGACCCGGACGAGGGGGCGCTCCTCGGCATGGGTGCCGTCGACGCCCAGGCCTCGCGATTGGGTCAGGAGGTGCTCCGGCTGCGCGAGTGGGCCCTGGACACCGACACGGGGGAGCGCGACGACCTCGTCCCTGGCGTGAGTGAGCGCGCGTGGCGCCAGGTGTCGGTCAACGCCCAGGAATGCCTGGGGAGCCGCTGTCCGATGGTCGGGGAGTGCTTCGTCGAGCGCGCCCGCGAGGCTGCTCGCGGCGCCGACATCATCGTGACCAACCACGCGTACCTGGCCATCGACGCCTTCGAGGGGCGCCGGTTGCTGCCCGAGCACGACCTGCTCATCATCGACGAGGGCCACGAACTGGTCTCCCGGGTGACCTCCACGATCACCGACGAGATCGGTGCCGGCGGGGTGCGGGCCGCGGCCCGCAAGGCCGGGCGGCTCGCCGATGCCTCCGAGACCGTCGAGGAGGCCGCGGATTTCCTCGACCAGGTCCTCGAGGGGGCTCCCGAAGGGCGCCTGACCGGGCTGCCCGACACTCTTGCGGTCGCCTTGGCCCGGGTCCGGGATACGACCCGCGCCGTGCAGTCCGAACTCGCCCCCGGCCAAGGGGAGCCGGTCGACGGGGCCCGTCAGGTGGCCCTGGCCGCGATCGCGGAGGCCCACGAGACGGCCGGGCGAATCCTCGAGGGGCGCGAGCTCGACGTGGTCTGGGTGTCGCGGGACCCGCGGCGGGGGGTGGTCCTGCGGGTGGCGCCGATGAGCGTGGCCGCCCTCGTGCGCGATCACGTCTTCGAGGAGCGCACCGTTGTCCTGACGTCGGCGACCCTGTCGCTCGGCGGGACGTTCGACGCGCTCGCCGGCACGATTGGGCTGCGTGGTGACGGCTCGCCCGAGTGGGTCGGGTTGGATGTCGGCAGCCCCTTCGACTACGGGCAGCAAGGCATCGCCTATGTCGCCCGGCACTTGCCCCAGCCGGGCCGGGACGGGGCCTCACCCGAGTCGTTCGACGAGATGGAGGCCCTCATCCGGGCCGCCGGAGGTCGAACCCTCGGGCTCTTCTCCTCGATGCGGGCGGCCGTCGCGGCAACCGAGGAGATGCGGCGCCGGTTCGCCGAGGACGACCGGGGCATCACCTTCCGCTGCCAGGGTGAGGACCGCACCGGCACGCTGGTCCGCGAGTTCGCTGCCGACCCGCGGCTGTGCCTCTTTGGCACCTTGTCGTTGTGGCAGGGCGTCGACGTGCCCGGCTCGACCTGCCAACTGGTCCTCATCGACCGCATCCCGTTCCCCCGCCCCGACGACCCGCTCGCCTCGGCCCGCACCCAGGCGATCGCGGCCCGCGGCGGCAACGGGTTCATGGCCGTCTCGGCCACCCACGCGGCCCTCCTGCTCGCCCAGGGCTCCGGGCGTCTCATCCGCCGCGGCGACGACCGCGGGGTGGTCGCCTTCCTCGACTCCCGGCTCATGACGGCCCGGTATGCCGGGTTCCTCCAACGCTCCCTGCCCCCCTTCTGGCCCACCGCGGACCGTGCCCTGGTCCTCGGTGCGCTGCGCCGACTCGATGCCTCGGCGCCCCCGCCGGTGCCGGTCGCCGATCCTTTGGTGGGTGTGGCCGCGCCTGCCGCGCCGGTGCCGACGCCCCCTCCGCCGGACCCCGAAGCCGGGCGCACCGCGGTCACCCAGGGCCATGGCTGGGACGACGAGCTCGATCAGGAGTTGCGCGACGGGGTCGACAGCGGGGTGCCGATGGCCGAGATCGCCGACCACCTCGACCTGCCGGTTGAGGCCGTCGAACAACGGGCCCGGGCACTCGGCCTGGAGGAGGTCTCCTGACCGGCCGATCGGTGTCGGCCCTCCGTGGCAGGCTAGCGCCCATGAGCGGCGTGCCCCCCCTGGTCCTCATCCGCGGACCCGAGCAGGTGCTCGCCGAACGTGCCCTCGCCCAGACGCTCGACGCCCTCCGCCTGACCGCGCCGGATCTGGAGGTGGTGCGGTTGTATGCCGCGGCATACGAAGGCGGGCAACTCACCCTCGAAGCCAGCCCTTCTCTCTTCGGCGGAGCCAAGGCAATCGTCGTGCGCGATCTCGACGAGGGCGGTGACGAGCTCCAACTCGACGTGCTGGCGTATGTTGCGGCGCCGCAGCCGGATATGACGCTGATTGTGCTGCACAAGGGCGGCGTGCGCGGGAAGAAGACTCTCGACGCGCTCAAGGGTGCCGGCGCCCGGGTCGTCGACGCGCCGGCGATCACCTCCGATGGCGACAAGATGAGTTTCGCGATGCACGAGTTCCGGGCGGGCCGCCGCAAGGCGACCGCCGAGGCGGTGCGTGCCCTTGTCGAGGCGGTCGGCAAGGATGTTCGCGAGCTGGCATCGGCATGTCAGCAACTCATCGCGGACACCGAGGGGGTGATCGACGAGGACGTCGTGGCGCGCTATCACGGGGGCAAGGTCGAGGCCAGCGGTTTCAAGGTGGCCGACGCGACCATGGCCGGTGAGGTGGGGGAGGCGCTGCGGTTGCTGCGGCATGCCCTGTCCGTCGGGGTGGACCCGTTGCCGATCGTCGCCGTGCTGGGGCAGCAGGTGCGCCAACTCATCCGGGTCGGTGCGGCCGGGCGTGGGCGGCGCGATGACATCGCTCGCGAACTCGGGATGCCGCCCTGGCAGGTCGACCGGGCCCGCCGGGCCCTGGCCGGGTGGCAGGCCGAGGGGTTGGGCCGCTGCCTCCAGGCGGTGGCCGCGGCGGACGTCGCCGTGAAGGGGGGCGGGCGTGATCCGGTGTATGCCGTGGAGCGCCTCATCCTCGACATCTGCGCCGAGCGCACCCCGGCGTAGCCTGGTTCGTTCCGGTTTTGGCCAGGGGTGAGCGGCGCTGGTAAATTTGGTTGTTGCGTGCGCGCTCAGGTCGTGCGCGTCACGAACAGCACCACCCAGGGCGAGTCAAGCAAGGGTGCCCCACGCCCGGTCCCGACTCGCTCCTGCCGCCCTCTACGGCATACCGACCAACCAGAAAGACACACAGTGGCGAACATCAAGTCCCAGCTCAAGCGGATCAAGACCAACCGCAAGGCGACCGAGCGCAACAAGGCCGTCAAGTCCGAGGTCAAGACCGCGATCCGGCGGTTCCGTGAGGCCGCGGCCACCGGCGAGACCGAGAAGGCTGCCGAAGCCCTCAAGTTCGCGAGCAAGAAGCTCGACAAGGCCGTGAGCAAGGGTGTCATCCACAAGAACCAGGCCGCCAACAAGAAGTCGGCGCTGGCCAAGAAGGCCGCCGCTCTCTGAGGCTGACCTCGTTCTCATCGGAGCCCGTCCACCGTGTGTGGGCGGGCTCCGTCGTTGTGTGCTCATCCCCTTCCCTCGCCTCCTCCCTCGCTCTGATTCGAGGTAAAAACGCCGGGGGATCCGTGCGCTATTACCTCGAATCAGCGGGGTTGGGCACCGATGTGACGCTGGGTTGATGACGCTTGGTGCTAACCTCCACACATGCGTATGCACATAGACCTCGATGAGGATCTCGTGCGCGAAATCGACCGGCTGGCCGGGCCGCGCGAGCGAACAGCCTTCGTGCGCAAGGCCCTGACCACAGCCGTGACGGAAGCGCGGCGAGCCGAGGCATTGGCGCGGGTCGCGGGCTCGTTGGCGCAAGCAGCCCCGCACGAGTGGGATGCCGACCCGGCACAGTGGGTGCGCGAGACCCGGCGCTCGGGAGCTCGACGGGCAGGTTGACATGCTGCTCGTGCTGGACACGACGGTGCTCATCGATCACCTGCGCGGGCGATCGGCGGTGCAGCGGGTCCTGGAGTGCCGGGAGCGCGGCTTCACGCCGGCGACCACGGCCGTCAACATCGAGGAGATCGTTCGCGGTCTGCGGCCAGCCGAAGTTTCGGTCGCCGAGATGTTGGTCGAGGCCCTGGTCGTGCTGCCGATCACCACGGAGGTCGCCTCGCTGGCGGGCCGCTGGCGCCGTGAGTATGCCGCGCGCGGCGTGACGCTCTGGCAGGCCGATTGCCTCATCGCGGCTGCGGCGGCTCACGCTCGTGCCCCGTTGGCGACCGGGAATCCCAAGGACTTCCCGATGCGCGAGGTGGAGGTTGAGCACTGGCCCGTCGGGGAGTGACGTCAGGAGGGGCCGGGCGCGCGGTGAGGTCGGGCGATGGGGTGCGCTGTCTCGATGACACGGGCGGTAGGAAGTCGACGCGGTGGCGGGCGCGGGGGTTCTCGGTCGGTGCTGAGGCGGATTCTGGGTGGACATGGGGTCGGGTTGGGCAAGGTTGCGGTGGGAAAGGGGCACTTCGCCCCCCGACTGTTGGGGTGCGAAGTGGACGTTGGACGGTTCAGGCGGGAAAAGGGGGACGGGTGGGGCGGGCGGGCGGGTGCGGCAGGATGGTGGGGTGAGCAGCACGCCGATCTCCTTGCGCGGCCAGGTCGAACCGTTCCACGTCATGGAGGTGCTCAAGGCCGCCAACGAGCGGGCCCGCACCCACGGCGACGTCATCACCTTGTGCGCCGGGCAGCCCTCGACGCCCGCGCCGCGCGTCGTCCGCGACGCGGCCGCCGCGGCCCTGGCCTCCGGGGAGGTGCTCGGCTACACCGATGCCCTCGGCATACCGGCTCTTCGGGAGGCGATTGCCGGGCATTACGCCGACACCTACGGCCTGACCGTCGACCCGGCCCAGATCGCCGTCACGACGGGGTCGTCGGCGGCGTTCACCGCGCTCTTCCTCGCCGCGTTCGACGCCGGCGACACGGTCCTCATGGCCCGCCCGGGCTACCCGGCCTACCGCAACACCCTCCAGGCCCTCGGCTGCCGCGCGATCGAACTCGACTGCGGCGCCGAGGTCCGCTTCCAGCCGACCGTGGCGATGCTGGAGCAGTGGGCGCACCGCCACGGCACCCCCCGCGGCCTCATCCTCGCCTCGCCGGCCAACCCGACCGGCACCGTCATCGCCGCCGCCGAACTCGCCGCGATCGCGCGATGGTGCGAGGAGCGGGACGTGTTGCTCATCAGCGACGAGATCTATCACGGCATCACCTATGGCGAGGACGCCCACAGCGCGTGGGGGAGTTCGCGGGCGGCGGTGCTGGTCGGGTCGCTGAGCAAGTACTTCTCGATGACAGGTTGGCGGGTCGGCTGGGCGGTCCTGCCCCCCGCCCTCGTGCGCCCCGTCGAACTCCTCCTGGGCAACCTCAACATCTGTGCGCCCGCCCTCGCGCAGGTCGCCGCGGTCGCGGCTTTCGGTGCGGAGGGGCGTCGCGAGTTGGACGGGCACGTCCGCCGGTATGCCGCCAACCGCGATCTGGTCGTCACGCGCCTTCCCGAGTTGGGCGTGGCGCAGTGGGCGCCGGCCGACGGCGCGTTCTATGCGTATGCCGATGTCTCCCACCTCACCCACGACACCCTGGCCTGGTGTCGCGAGGTCCTCGACGCCACCGGTGTCGCCCTGACCCCCGGGGTCGACTTCGCTCCGGTGGGCACCGGGCGGGCCGAGCTCGACGGCTCCCGCTGGTTCCGGTTGTCCTTCGCGGGCGCCACCGCGGACATCGACGAGGCCATGAGCCGACTCGCGGCCTACGTCCAGTCGCGCTGAGCCCGGAGGGGCGCCGTCGGCGGGCACACGGCATACGGGAAGCATGGGAGACTGGTGGGAAGCCCTGTCGCCCCCACGATTCCCCGAGGTATGCCGCTCCGTGTCCCCGCGCGCCACCACCGTGCTGCAGCCGCACGCCACTCCGGCCGAAGCCCTCCGCAACTTCTGCATCATCGCCCACATCGACCACGGCAAGTCGACCCTGGCCGACCGGATGCTCCAAATCACCGGCGTGGTCGACGAGCGCTCGATGCGCGCGCAGTACCTCGACCGGATGGACATCGAGCGCGAGCGCGGCATCACCATCAAGTCGCAAGCAGTGCGGATGCCCTGGGAGTCCGGCGGCGCTCCCTATGTCCTCAATATGATCGACACCCCGGGCCACGTCGACTTCACCTACGAGGTGAGCCGGAGCCTCGCCGCCTGTGAAGGGGCCGTCCTGCTTGTCGACGCCGCCCAGGGCATCGAGGCGCAAACCCTGGCCAACCTCTACCTGGCCATGGAGAACGAGCTCACGATCATCCCGGTCCTCAACAAGATCGACCTGCCGGCCGCCCAGCCGGAGAAGTATGCCGAGGAACTCGCCGGGCTGATCGGGGTCGACCCTGAGACGGTGCTGCGGGTGTCGGGGAAGACCGGTGCCGGGGTCGAGCCGCTGCTTGATGAGATCGTCACCCACATCCCACCGCCCACCGGTGACCCGGCGGCACCGGCGCGGGCCATGATCTTCGACTCGGTCTACGACACCTACCGGGGCGTCGTCACGTATGTGCGGGTCATCGACGGCAACCTCAACCCCCGCGAACGCATCGTCATGATGTCGACCAAGGCCCAGCACGAACTCCTCGAAATCGGCGTCATCAGCCCCGAACCGGTGCCGGGCAAGGGCCTGGGGGTCGGTGAGGTCGGCTATCTCATCACCGGGGTCAAGGACGTGCGGCAGAGCCGGGTCGGGGACACGGTGACCAACGCCGCCAAGCCGGCCGCGTCGGCGCTCGGGGGCTACCGCGACCCCAAGCCGATGGTGTTCTCCGGGCTCTACCCGATCGACGGCTCGGATTACCCCGACCTGCGCGAGGCGCTCGACAAACTCAAACTCAACGATGCCGCCCTGGTCTACGAACCGGAGACCTCGGCCGCCCTAGGGTTCGGGTTCCGGTGCGGGTTCCTCGGGCTGCTCCACCTGGAAATCGTCCGCGAACGCCTCGAGCGCGAGTTTAACCTCGACCTCATCTCCACCCAGCCCAACGTCGTCTACGACGTGACCATGGAGGACGGCAAGGAACTCACCGTCACCAATCCCAGCGAGTTCCCGAACGGCAAGATCGCCGAGGTGCGCGAGCCGGTCGTGCGGGCCACGATCCTCGCCCCGAGCGAGTTCATCGGCGCGATCATGGAACTCTGCCAGGGCAAACGCGGCAGCCTGCGCGGCATGGACTACCTCTCCGAGGACCGGGTCGAGATGCGCTACACCCTGCCGTTGGCCGAGATCGTGTTCGACTTCTTCGATCAGTTGAAGTCGCGCACCCGCGGCTATGCCTCGCTCGACTACGAACCCGACGGTGACCAGGTCGCCGACCTGGTCAAGGTCGACATCCTGCTCCAGGGGGAGACCGTCGACGCCTTCAGCGCGATCGTCCACAAGGACCGCGCCTACGGCTACGGCGTGACGATGGCCGGCAAACTCAAGGACCTCATCCCGCGCCAGCAATTCGAGGTGCCGATCCAGGCGGCCATCGGTTCCCGGATCATCGCCCGCGAGAACATCAGGGCCATCCGCAAGGACGTCCTCGCCAAGTGCTACGGCGGCGACATCTCCCGCAAGCGCAAACTCCTCGAAAAGCAGAAGGAGGGCAAGAAGCGGATGAAGATGGTCGGCCGCGTCGAGGTCCCCCAGGAAGCCTTCATCGCGGCGCTGCAGTCCGACGCGGCCCCGGCGAAGAAGTAGCGAGCGCACCGATGACCGTCCTGGAGGCCGTGCGCGGCGACATCACCACCCAGCCCCTGGACGCCATCGTCAACGCCGCCAACTCCTCCCTGCTCGGCGGGGGCGGCGTCGACGGCGCCATTCATCGCGCCGCCGGCCCGCGCCTGCTCGCCGCGTGCCGCGACCTGCGCCGGACGGCATACCCGCAGGGCCTCCCCACGGGAGCGGCGGTGGCCACACCCGGGTTCGACCTGCCGGCCCGCTGGGTGATCCATACCGTGGGTCCCAATCGGTATGCCGGGCAGACCGATCCGGCGCTGCTTGCCTCCTGCTTCCGGGAGTCGCTGCGGGTGGCCCGGGAGATCGGGGCGCGCACGGTGGCGTTCCCGGCGGTGAGCGCTGGGGTCTACGGCTGGGGCGGCGCGCAGGTGGCCGAGATCGCGGTGGCGACGGTGCGTGCCGAAACGGCCGATGACGACCCCGTGAAGTTGGTCCGTTTCGTGCTCTTCACCGACGCGCTCCGCGAGCACTTCGAGCGGTCCCTCGCCTGATTCTCGGGGGCTGTGTCACCGCCTCCCTTAGGATCGGCGGATCGACCGAGGAGGTCCCATGGCGTTTATCCAGGCCACCGGGCTGCGCAAGGTGTATGCCGCCAAGTCCGGCGACGTCGTCGCGCTCGATCATCTCGACCTTGAGGTCGCCGAGGGGAGTGTGCGAGGGGTTCTCGGGCCCAACGGGGCCGGGAAGACGACCGCGGTCAAGGTGTTCACCACCCTGCTCACCCCCGACGCCGGTCAGGCGTGGGTTGCGGGGATCGACGTGCGTGCCGACCCCGCCGCCGTGCGCGCCGTCATCGGCGCTTCCGGCCAGTATGCCGCGGTCGACGAGGAGTTGACCGCCCGCGAAAACCTGCTCATGGTCGGCCGGCTCTATCACCTGGGCAGCAAGCGGGCTCGCACCCGGGCCGAGGAGTTGCTGCACGCTTTCGACCTCGCCGACGCGGCCGACCGGCCGCTCAAGGGTTTCTCGGGCGGGATGCGGCGGCGGGTCGACCTCGCCGGGGCGCTCGTCATCAACCCGCGGGTCCTCTTCCTCGATGAGCCGACGACCGGTTTGGACCCGCAGGCCCGGCTCGCGCTGTGGGATGTCATCCGGGAGCGGGTCGCCGACGGCACGACCGTGCTCCTCACGACCCAGTACCTCGAGGAGGCCGACCAACTCGCCGACCAGATCTCGGTCATCGACAAGGGCCGGGTGATCGCCGAGGGGACGGCCGACGAACTCAAGGCATCCGTCGGCGGACAGCGGGTACAGGTCACCGTCGTAGACGAGGGTGATGTCGAGCGGGTGCGCGGTGTCCTGGCCCGGCATGGGCACGGCGAGGTGAGTGTCCAGGGGCGTGAACTCACCGTCCAGGTGGACGAGGCGACGCGCGCCCTGTCCGGCGTCCTCGCCGAGGTCACCGAGGCCGGCGTGGGCGTCCACGAGGCCGGGGTGCGTCGTCCCACCCTCGATGACGTCTTTCTCACCCTGACCGGCCATCGCGCCGAGACCGATGCCGCGGAGGCGAGCGCATGAGACCAATGGGCAACGCCTCGGCCAGTTCCGACCCGTCGGCCATCTTGAGACCGGTGAGCCGCTCCCCGGTCGCGTCCTGGTTCGGCGACGTTCATGCGGTGACGGCGCGCAACCTCACCCGGCTCAAGCGCAGCCCCGAGGTCATCGCCTTTGCGCTGTTCCAGCCGATCATGTTCGTCGTCCTGTTCAGCCAGGTCTACGGCGGCGCGATCCAGGTGGCCGGCAGCAACTACACCGAGTTCCTCATGGGCGGCATCTTCGCGCAGACAGTGATCTTCGGTGCGACGATCTCCGGCTCCTACATGGCCACCGACATCAAGGAAGGCATCATCGACCGGTTCCGCACCCTGCCCATGGCGCCGAGCGCTGTGCTGGTGGCGCGCACCCTCTCCGATCTGGTCATCAACGCCGTCTCCATGGTCGTCATGGTCGTCACCGGGCTCATCGTCGGCTGGCGGTTCAACAACGGCATCGGCAGCTTCCTGCTCGGGGTGGGGCTGCTGCTCTTCTTCGGGTGGACCTTCAGTTGGGTCATGGTGCTCATCGGGTTGGCCATTCGCACCCCGGAGACCCTCAACAATGCGGTGTTCATCGTGCTGTTCCCCTTGACGTTCATCTCGAACGCCTTTGTGCCGAGCAACACCCTGCCCACGGTGCTGCGCGTCATCGCCGAGTGGAACCCGATCTCGGCCTTGGTCCAAGCGGTGCGGACTCTCTTCGGCAATCTCGGGGCGCTGCCCACACCCGACGTGTGGCCGATGCAGCATCCGGTCGCGACCATCCTGGTCGGCTGCGCGCTCATGCTCCTGGTGTTCCCGCCGCTGGCTCTCGTCCGGTTCCGGACCAAGCAGCGCTAGGCCGCTTCAGACGGGGATCACGGACTCCTCGGTGTCCGGCAGGTCGAGGTGGGGCAGCGTCGGGTGCGCGACCATGTCGTCCCAGTGATCCCAGATCGTGGCGAGCGAGGCCGGCCAGACCGGCTCGGCCAAGGCGTCGAGCCCGCGGCGCGGCACCCAACGTTGTTCGACGATGCACGCCGCCTCGTCCTCGGTGTAGCCCCGGGGGCTGGGGTCGAAGCGGGCCACGCGCACGCCGAAAAACACCTCCTCCTGTTCGACGATGACGTCGGAATAGCCGTGGGTGACGCGCCGGAGGGCGATCGGCCCGAAGATCTCGCTGGGCGGGAGGACGAGGCCGGTCTCCTCGTCCAACTCGCGCGCGGCGGCGATGTGGTCGTCCTCACCGGGGTCAACCCCACCCCCGGGGGTCATCCACCAGTGCGGGACAGGTTCCACGCCCAGGTCACTGTCCAAGAAGAGGAGGATGTGGTGGTCCTCGTCGACGACGAGGACCCGACTGGTGCGGCGGCTGAACCGGGCACGGTCCTGTGGTCGGGGGAGCGGGTTCTGGGCGATCGGCATCCAGGCAACCTACCGCGCCGTGGAGGGGACGATGCGCACGGCATACATCACCCGCTGGCCCCCGACCGGGCGGCCACCCGGATGACCGGCAGCGCTTACGACAGCAGGGCGGCCACTTGGGAGGATTCGTAGAAGGGCGCCAGTTGCGCCCGCACGAGTTCGTCCAGGGCGCCGGACTCGCCCAGCACGTCCAGGCCCCGGGCCCCGATGGCGGCCACATCCGCGACGAGGCCGGTCCGGTCGATGTCGAACTCCGCAAGCAACTCCGTCGGCGTATACCCCCCGAACCGGTCGAAGAAGCCGTTCACCAGCGAGGTGACGAGATCGGCGACGTGCCGGTTCGCCGCGGTGACCACCACCAGGTCGTGCAGCGCATCGGCCACCTGATCGACGGCCGCCCGCCCCGCTGCGTCGACGGGGAGGCCACCGATGGGTTCTCGGCTCACCAGTTCCCAGACCTGGAGGACGGCCTCGCGGGTGATCGGGTCGCCCACGGTGTCGGCGACGACCCGGTTGAGTTTGCGAACGGCATACGCCCCGCCGCGCCCCATGCTGTCCCCAAGTCGGCCCGACAACTGGCGATCGGCAGCGCCCATCATCTTCGAGGTCGCGCTCGTCCCGAAGGAGATGAGCGACCCCAGCCCCGGCACCCGGTCGGCGAACTCCTGATTGGCCGCCACGGCCTCGCCCACGATGCGCCCCATGAATCGGGCGGCCACGGTGCCGACGAGGGGACTGTCCGTGAGCCGATCGAGCACCTGCTCAAGGCGGGGATGGAGGCTGATGAGCGCGTCGGTCAAGGCGGCGACGTGTGCGTCGTCCACGATGTCGGCAGGAGTGACCGGCTCGGCCGGCCCGGCCCGGAGGACATCGGTGACCAGGTCGCGCACCCCGGCCGCGGCGGCGCTGCCGGGCACCGCGGCCAGCCAGGAGATGACGATGTCGGCCGCCGTGGTGCGGTCGAGCACCTCCTCGAGTTCGTGCTCGCCGAGCGCGTGGAGGACGTCTTCCACCAGCGCCGACACCGTGGCGTGCCCACGCTCGCCGGTGAGTTGGTCGACTTGGTAACGCACGTGGGCTTGCAGCAGTTGCTGGGCGAGCGACGTCGCCCGCGCGGCACGAGGCATGACTCGACCCTACGCGACCCAAACGAGACACCAACCTACCGGCGAGTAACATCGGAGGGTGACCTCGACGTACGCCCTCTACCGCAAGTTGACCGGTATGCCGCTCGGCCGGCGGCTCTTCTCCCTCGCCTACGCGCGCAAGGCCCCCTACTTCCGGACGGTGCGCCCCTTCGTGCGCGAGATGCGCCCGAACCACGCGGCGGTCGTCGTCCGCAGTCGCAAGGCGGTGCACAACCATATCGGCACCGTCCACGCGATCGCCGTGTGCAATGGCCTCGAAGCGGCGATGGGTCTGCTCGCCGAGGCGACCGTGCCCGATCATCGGCGCTGGCTGCCCAAGGGGCTCGACGTGCGCTACCTCGACAAGTCGACGACCGACCTGCTCTGCACCGCCGACACCGAGCCGGAGGATTGGGCCGACGACCGCAGTGAGGTGCGGGTGCGAGTGCGGGCGCTGCGCACCGACGGGGTGGTCGTCGTCGAGGGAGTCATCCCGCTGCATGTGAGCGACAAGAAGGCGCGCTGAGGCACTGCGCAGGGCAGGGGCGGGCGGCATCGTCCCTCGGGGGAGCGCAGGCTCAGGCGGTCAGCCGTCGACGGAGGTCGTCGATATCGGCGGCGCTCCACCCGTGGGCGCGCAACCAGCCCACGGTGCCGCCGTGTTCGTCGGCGAGCGCGGTGAGGAACGCCGACATCGCCTCGGGGCGGGGCGCCTCGTCGGCGACCGAGCGGCCGGCGAGCGTTGCGGCATACCCGGGAAACGTCATGAGGCGCTCGATGATGGCCTCGATGCGTTCGGCGGACAGCGCGTAGTCGGTGACGATCTCCTCGTGGGGGACCTCGGCGACGTCGAGGGCCATGGCGACGACGGTGCCGGTGCGATCCTTGCCCGCCGCGCAGTGCACGAAGGTGGCCCCGCTCCCGGAGGCGAGAACGCGCAGCGCCGAACTCACCGAGTCGGGGCGCCCGCGCAGATAGCTGCCGTAATGCCGGGCCCAGAAGGCGGCATCGCGCACGACGGTTTTGTTGTCCCAGGGGATGGCCAGCGCGGCCTCGGCGGCGTGGCCGCGGGCCACCGAGTCGCGGACCAAGGAATGGCGGTGCACCCGCACGCGGTCGTCGGCATCGAGCGGGCCCTCCCCGACCAGATCACGTTCGACGCCGGTGCGCAGGTCGACGACATCGCGCACCCCGAGCACGTCGACGAGGTGTTCGACCGAGGCAGCCGGGAGGTCGTGGACGCTGTCGCCGCGAAGCAGCCGCCCGGTGCGGACGTGGCGCCCGTCACGGGTGGGCAACCCGCCGAGGTCGCGGACATTGACCAAGCCCTCCACGACGATCCACCGCTGCGTCATGGCCCACACGATACGGGCCGCGGTGAACCGGAACGTACGGGTCGGTAATGGGAGGATGGCCGGTATGCCGCGTTTGCCCGACGGGGAGCCCGCACCGCCGTCGGGAGAGTTGCCGCCGACCGCCATGGCCGGTGTGGGGCAGACCCCGCTCGCGATCTACCTCCACGTGCCGTTTTGCCGAGTGCGGTGCGGCTATTGCGACTTCAACACCTACACCCTCGGCGAACTCGGCGACCCGCACGCGACTGCGGCCGTCGTGGCCGCCATGCAGGCCGAACTCGAACTCGCCCGCGCCGTCCTCGGGCCGCACGCGCCGCCGGTCGACACGGTGTTCGTGGGCGGGGGCACGCCCACGATGCTTCCGGCGGCCGATCTGGTGAGCCTGCTCGACGGCATACGGGAGCGTTTCGGCCTCAGCCCCGGGGCCGAGGTGACCACCGAGGCCAACCCCGACTCGGTCGACGCCGACGCGCTGCGCACTCTCGCCGAGGGCGGGTTCACCCGGGTGTCCTTCGGGATGCAGTCGGCGGTGCCGCACGTCCTTGCGACCCTCGACCGGACGCATGACCCGGCCAACGTCGCGCGCGCGGTCGCGGCGGCCCGAGCGGCCGGGCTGGCGGTCAGCCTCGACCTCATCTACGGCACGCCGGGGGAGTCGCTCGCCGATTGGCGGGCCTCGCTGGCCGCGGCGCTGGCGCTGGCACCCGATCACGTGTCGGCCTACGCGCTCACGGTCGAGGAGGGGACCCGGCTGGCCGCCGCGGTCCGCCGGGGCGAGGTGCCCGCTCCCGATCCCGACGACGAGGCGGAGAAGTATGCCGCGGCCGACGAGGCGCTCTCCGGCGCCGGGTTCGGGTGGTACGAGATCAGCAACTGGGCTCGCACGCCGGCCGACCGCTGCCGCCACAACCTCCACTACTGGGGCGGTGCGAACTGGTGGGGGATCGGCCCGGGTGCCCACTCCCATGTCGGCGGGGTCCGGTGGTGGAACGTCAAACACCCGCGGACGTATGCCGCGCGCCTGGCTTCCGGAGTGTCGCCGGCGGCCGGTCGTGAGGTGCTCACCGCCGAGCAGCGCGAGGACGAGCGGGTGCTCCTGGGGGTCCGGCTTGCCGACGGGTTGCCGGTCGCCGGGTTGGGTCCGGCGGGCCGGGGGAGCGTGCCGGGTCTGGTCGCTGACGGGCTGGTCGACGGGTATGCCGCGGTGCGCGAGCGGCGGATCGTGCTCACCCGCCGCGGCCGGCTCCTTGCCGACCTTGTCGTGCGTCACCTCCTGGGCCTGGAAGCGGGCGCGAACACGTAGGGTCGAGCCCATGTCGCGTCTTACCAACCGCACCGCCATCGTCACCGGAGCCAGCCGCGGGATCGGCCTGGCCATCGCTCAACGGCTCGTCGCCGAGGGAGCGCGCGTCGTCATCACGGCCCGCAAACCCGAGACCCTGGAGGCCGCCGCCGCCGAGATCGGCGGACCGGACCAGGTGCGCTGGGTCGCCGGGTCGGCCGACGACCCCGCCCACCAGGACGAGGTGATCGCCACGGCGACGGAGGCGTTCGGCCCGGTGACGCTCATGGTCAACAACACCGGCATCAACCCGGTCTTCGGCCCCCTGATGAACCTCGACATGGTCGCGGCCCGCAAGATCGTCGAGACGAACTGCCTGGCTGCCCTCTCCTGGGTGCAGAAGTTGTATGCCGATGGGCTGGCCGAGCGCGGCGGCTCGATCGTCAACGTCGCCTCGGTGGCCGGCATCCGCCCCGCGCCGGGGATCGCGTTCTACGGGGCGAGCAAGGCGATGCTCGTTCACCTCACCGAGGAGTTGGCCGTCGAGTTGGGGCCGACGGTGCGGGTCAACGCGGTCGCCCCGGCGGTGGTGAAGACGCGGTTCGCGGTGGCGCTCTACGAGGGGCGTGAGGAAGCCGCGGCAGCGCCGTACCCGATGAAGCGGCTCGGGGTGCCCGAGGACATCGCCGGCGCGGTCGCCTTCTTGCTCAGCGACGACGCCGCCTGGGTGACCGGACAGACCGTGGTCGTCGACGGTGGCCTGCTCCTCAAGGGCGGTTTGTAGGCCGGCGTCGGCCGGTTGCGGCTTTGGCGTGCCCCCGCCGCGTGGCGGGGGCACGCTGTGCTTGGCGGGGCACGCCGTGCTGCGTTGTTGGGCTACTTGACGAACGCGGGCACGAGCGGCGGGGTCCACCATTCGCCGTTCATGGCCTTCACCGCGCCGACGATGTGAATGACGATGCCCGCGACGTAGATGACCGGGTAGGTGATGAACCCGACCAGGACGAACATGAGGATGCCGCTGACGATGAGCCCGAGGCCCACGGCGATCTGGGTGTTGAGGGCGTTGGTGACGTGCGTGGTGACGAAGGGTCCGCGGTCGCGGTAGAGCAAGTAGAAGATCAGGGCGACGAGGAACCCGAGGAGGCCGCCGCTGACGAAGGTGGCTGCGGCGGTGATGCCGTGGGCGAGTGCGCCCATCTGCTTCTCGGACTCGGGGGCGAGGGGTGCGGCCGGGGTGGCGGTCATGGTCTTCCTTTTCGTGCGGTGTCTGCTGCTATCGAACCAAACTGAGCGGGCTTGGCGAACCCGTGCGGGCACGAACCGGGGGCCGACCGGGGTCGGCTCAGGGCTTCCCCGGAGACGAAGTCACCCAAATGGGCGTTTCGACCGCCCACGCATGGCGTCGCGTCGCGTCTCACTCACGCAGGTCGCTCGGATCCAGCGTCGCGGCATCCGCGTCGGAACAATGCCAGCCGCGGGGGAACGCCTCAGGCACCGGGGGCGGTGACGAAGTCGATCAACTCCTCGACCCGACCCAACAGGGATGGCTCCAGATCGGCATACGTCCGGACCGTCGCGAGGATCCGTTTCCACCCCTGCGCCACATCGGCCTGAGAGGCGCAGGGCCAGCCGAGTTCGCGCAAGATGCCGTGCTTCCAGGACTGGCCGCGGGGGATCGAGGGCCACGCATCCCATCCCAACCGTTCCGGGCGCACCGACTGCCACACGTCGACGTACGGATGGCCGACGATGAGGACCTGTGCGGCATACGGCTGCCGGCGCGCGGCAGCGGCGACCACCGCCGACTCCTTCGACCCCGGCACGAGATGGTCGACGAGCACCCCCATCCGGCGCCCCGGCCCCGGCCCGAAGTCCGAGATCGCACCCTCCAGATCGTCGACGCCGTCGAGCATCTCGACGACGACGCCCTCGATCCGCAGGTCGTCCCCCCAGACCTTCTCGACCAACTCGGCGTCGTGGCGGCCTTCGACGAAGATCCGCGACCCGCTCGCCACCCGGGCCCGCGCCCCGGCGACCGCCCGCGACCCAGACGCTGTCCGGGCCGCCGCGGCCCGCTTGGCGCCCAACCGGGCTCGTTCCGCGACCTCGGGTGGGGTCAACACCACGGGCGCGCCGTCGACGAGGAACCCCGGCCCCAACGGGAACCCCCGCACCCGGCCGCGCCGGTCCTCCAGGTGGACCACCTGCATCCCGCCGGCCTTCTCGACCCGCACCACGGCCCCGACCCACCCGTTCTGCGCATCCTCGACGACGAGCCCCAACTCGGCGGCCATCGGCAGCGAGCGCCCCCGAGGTGGCCGCCGCCAATCACCGGCAAGGACATCGGAGCCATAGCGATCGGTCACGGGAGGTTACGGTATGCCGCCTGCCATGGCCCGCAGGTGAGCGCCACGCCAGCCCGGCGCGTTAGGATTGGCACTCGGCATCCGAGAGTGCCAACACCCCGACACCGAGGCGACCACGAACCGCAGGGAGGTGACCATGAGCGACGAACGCCGGTTGGCCGTGCTCCGTGCCATCGTCCAGGACTACGTCGACACCTCCGAGCCCGTGGGCTCCAAGGCGCTCCTCGAACGCCACCAACTCGGGGTCTCCGCCGCGACCATCCGCAACGACATGGCCGCTCTCGAAGACGACGGGCTCATCGCCGCCCCGCACACGAGCGCCGGCCGCATCCCCACGGACGCCGGTTACCGCCTCTTCGTCGACCGGCTCGCGGCGATCAAACCGATGAGCCAGGCCGAGCGCCGCGCCATCGGGCACTTCCTCGACGGCGCGGTGGACCTCGATGATGTCGTCGACCGCACCGTGCGCCTCCTGTCGACCTTGACCCGGCAGGTCGCCCTCGTCCAGTACCCCTCGCTCACGCGCTCCTCGGTGCGGCACATCGAGTTGGTCGGCGTCAGTTCCGACCGGCTCCTCGTCGTGCTCATCACCACCACGGGCCGGGTCGAGCAGCGCATACTCCTCAGCCCCATCGACCTCACCAGCGCCGATGGCGCCGACATCCTGGCCCGGGTCCGCGCCGAAGTCGGCACCGTCGCCGCCGGGATGCCGCTCGCCGAGGCTGCCCGTGGCCTCGCCGACCTGCCCAGCCGCCTCCCCGTGGGCGAAGCGGCGCTGACCAGGGCCGTTGCCGCCGCCCTCGCCGACGCGCTCGTCGAAGAACGCGAGGAGCGGGTCGTCGTCGCTGGCACCTCACATCTGGCGCGGCATATCGCCGACTTCCCCGCCACCTTGGGCCCGGTCCTCGAAGCCCTCGAGGAACACGTCGTCCTGCTCCAACTCCTGGGCACCGCAAGCGAGCACGGCACGTTGGCGGTCCGGATCGGGCACGAGAACCCGTATGTCGGGCTGCACTCGACCTCGATGGTCACCGCGGGCTACGGCGCGGGCACCGACCGGGTCGCCGGCCTCGGCGTCGTCGGGCCCACGCGCATGGACTACCCGAGCACCATGGCCGCTGTGCGGGCGGTCGCGGCATACGTCTCCCGCATCCTCGACCCCTGACCCGCGCCCACCTCCGAAAACCCCGAACCACCCTTTCCGACAAGGACTTTCGTGAACGACTACTACGCCGACCTGGGTGTCTCCCGCGACGCCACGGCGGATGAGATCAAGCGCGCCTACCGTCGTGCGGCCCGCACCCTCCACCCGGACGTCAACCCGAGCCCGGAAGCCGAGGAGCAGTTCAAGAAGGTCTCGCAGGCCTACGACGTGCTCTCCGACGCGGACAAACGGCGCCAATACGACTCCGGGAGCGACCCGTATGCCGCGGGCGCCGCCGGGTTCGGCCAGGGGTTCTCGTTCAGTGACATCATGGACGCCTTCTTCGGCGGCGGGGGTGGCCCGGCGGGCAGCCGCGGGCCGCGGCCGCGCCAGACCCGCGGCCAGGATGCCCTGGTCCCCCTCGACATCGACCTCGCGACCGCCGTCTTCGGCGGCAACGCCGATCTCGTCATCGACACGGCAATCGGCTGCCCGACCTGCCACGGAGCCGGGACCGCGCCGCGCACCTCACCGCGCACCTGTGACGTCTGCAAGGGTCGCGGCGAAATCCAGCAGATCCAGCGCAGTTTCCTCGGCCAGGTGATGACGACCCGGCCGTGCATGACCTGCCAGGGCTACGGCACGGTCATCCCCGACCCGTGCCGGGAATGCTCCGGCGACGGCCGGATCCGGCACCGGCGCACCCTGACGATCAAGGTGCCGCCCGGGGTCGACACCGGCACCCGGATCCAGTTGGCCGGCGAGGGCGAGGTCGGCCACGGCAACGGCCCCGCCGGCGACCTCTACGTCGAGGTGGCCGTCAAACGTCACCCGACGTTCCAGCGGCGCGGGGACGACCTGCACGCGACCCTCGAGGTCCCCATGACGGCCGCCGCGCTGGGTGCCACGCTCCACCTCGACACCCTCGACGGCCCCCGCGACATCGACGTCGCCCGCGGCGCCCAGCCCGGCGACACGGTGACCTTGCGCGGCCTGGGCGCCTCCCACCTGCGGCACTCGGGCCGAGGAGATCTGCTCATCCACCTGCTCGTGAAAACCCCGACCCGGTTGAGCGCCGAGGAGGAGGGGCTGTTGCGCCAGTTGGCGGCCTTGCGCGGAGAGGAACACCCGGCCACCCGGGTGGCACCCGCGGAGAATTCGCTGTTCGGCAAGTTGCGCGACGCCTTCAAAGCACGCTGACCCGCCGAGGTATGCCGTGCCGCCCCGTTCGCGACGTCCCGTGACCTCCGCTCTGGCAGTCGGCGGCCACTTGGGTATGCCGCGATGACCCTCCCGCTCTACCTCACCGACCCCGGGAGTCTCGATCACGCCACGCCCGGGCGCGAGGTCACCCTGCGGGGGGCCGAGGCCCGGCACGCCGTGACGGTCCGCCGGACCCGGGTGGGGGAGTGGGTCACGCTCGCCGACGGGTATGGGGTGTCGGTCGCCGGGCCAGTGGTGGTCGCCGACCGAGATGAGCTCACGGTGCGCGTCGAGCGGGTCGAGCACGTGCCCGAAGCCAGCCCGCGGTTCGTCCTCGTCCAGGCACTCGCCAAGAACGACCGCGACGACCAGGCCATCGAGACCGCGACCGAACTCGGCGTCGACGAGGTCGTGCCGTGGCAGGCGCAGCGCAGCATCGTCCAGTGGCGCGGCGACCGGGGCGAGAAGGCCTGGCGCCGCTGGGACCACGTGTTGGTGGCGGCGACCAAGCAGTCCCGCCGTGCCCGCCGGCCCGTGCTGGTGCCCGCCGTGACCACCGCCGGCCTGGTCGAGCGGATCGCCGGCGGCGGGACGGCATACGTGCTCCACGAAGAGGCCGACACCCCACTGGCCGCGATCACGCCACCGACCACCGGGGACGTGCTCGTCATCGTCGGCCCCGAAGGCGGCATCGCGCCCGCCGAGGTGGAGGCGCTGCGCGCCGCCGGGGCCACCCTCGTGCGGCTGGGACCCACCGTGCTGCGCTCGAGCAGTGCCGGACCCGCGGCGTTGGCGGTCCTCAGCGCCGCGGGGCGCTGGCGCTAGGGTTTCGCTCATGAGCGAGTGCCTGTTCTGCCGGTTCGTCAGCGGTGAGATCACCCCCGACGTCGTCGCCGAGACCGACCACAGCCTGGCCTTCCGCGACATCAACCCGCAGGCGCCGACGCACGTCCTCGTCGTGCCCAAGCGGCACGTCGTCAACGCCGCCGAACTCGCGCAGGTGGCGCCCGCGGAGTTGGCCGATGTCCTTGCCCTGGCTGGGCGCGCCGCGCTCGCGGATGGGCACGAGGACTACCGGCTCGTCTTCAACACCGGCTTCGAGGCGGGGCAGCGCGTCTTCCACGCCCACCTGCACGTGCTCGCCGGCCGGCCGCTCGCGTGGCCCCCGGGCTGAGCGCCCGCGAAACCCACGAGCGATGTCGCCAGCCGCTCGTAGACTGGTGCGACGATGAGTGAAACCCAGATCGACGCCCTCGCACCGGCCGGACCGGTCACCGAGTCCCCTCGTGCCCACCAACCCCAACACACCGTGGTCATCCCCGACGACGTGCCCATGGTCAGCCTCCTCGGGCCCCGCGACGAGTTGCTCCGGACCATGGAACGCGCCTTCCCACGCACCGATATCCTCGTGCGCGGCAACGAGTTCCATGTGACCGGGCCAAGTGCCGACGTGGCCCTCGTCGAGCGGCTCCTCGATGAGTTGCTCGACGTTCTCGACGCCGGGCTGCCGCTCAATCGCGATGCCGTCGAGCGCTCCATCGGGATGCTCCGCACTCAGTCGAGCCAGCGGCCCGCCGACGTGCTGACGATGAATATCGTGTCCAACCGGGGGCGCACCATCCGCCCCAAGACGCTGGGGCAGAAGCAATACGTCGATGCCATCGACGAGCACACGATCGTCTTCGGCATTGGGCCTGCCGGCACCGGCAAGACCTACTTGGCGATGGCCAAGGCGGTCGCGGCCCTGCAGGCCAAGCAGGTCAACCGGATCATCCTCACCCGCCCGGCGGTCGAGGCGGGGGAGCGGCTGGGCTTCCTTCCCGGCACCCTCACCGACAAGATCGACCCCTACTTGCGCCCGCTCTACGACGCGCTGCACGACATGGTCGACCCCGACTCGATCCCCCGCCTCCTGGCGGCCGGCACCATCGAGGTCGCGCCCCTGGCCTACATGCGCGGGCGCACCCTCAACTCGGCGTTCATCATCTTGGACGAGGCTCAAAACACCTCCCCCGAGCAGATGAAGATGTTCCTCACCCGCCTGGGGTTCGGGTCCAAGATGGTCGTCACCGGCGACGTCACCCAGGTCGACCTGCCCGGCGGCACCCAGTCCGGGTTGCGGATCGTCCGCGACATCCTCGGCGATGTCGAGGACATCCACTTCAGCGAACTCACCGCCGAGGACGTCGTGCGGCACCGCCTCGTCGGGGCCATCGTCGACGCCTACGGCGCGTGGGACGAGCGGCAACACATCGGGGGCCCACGTGGCGCCCGCACCCACGCCGGAAGGGCGCGCACCTCATGAGCATCGACGTCCTCAACGAGACCGAGTACGACCTCGACGAACTCGAACTGGTCGCCTGCGCCCGCTTCGTCATGGACCGGATGCGGGTCCACCCGGGCGCCGACCTTGTCCTGCGCCTCGTGGACGAAGCGGCGATGACGACCCTGCACGTGCAGTGGATGAACCTGCCCGGGCCCACCGATGTCATGAGTTTCCCGATGGACGAACTCACCCCGGGGCGCGAGGGCGAGGAGCCCGAGGAGGGCATCCTCGGGGACATCGTGTTGTGCCCGGCAGTGGCCGAGCGCCAGGCCGGGGAGGCCGGCCATGCCCTCGAGGAGGAGTTGCTCCTCCTCACCACGCACGGCATCCTCCACCTGCTTGGGTTCGACCACGCCGAACCCGACGACGAGCGCGAGATGTTCGAACTCCAGCGCACCCTGCTCCTCACGTTCCTCGCCGGGCGCGGTCACCCGGAGCGCTGACCCGTCCGTGACCCGGCTCATCCTGCTCGCGGTGCTCGCGGTCGTCGCCGCCTTCCTCGTCGCCGCCGCCGAGGCTGCCCTCACCCGGGTCACCCGCGTGCGCGCCCAGGAGAGCGCCGACGAGGGGCGCGTGGGCGCGACCGCGCTGGTGCGCGTCGTCGGGGACCGGGCGGCATACCTGGGGCTGCTCGCGTTCCTCAGGGTGGTGGCGGAAACGACCGCGGCCGTCATGGTGACCTTCGTCGTCATCCACGTGCTCGACCAGACCTGGTCCTCGTTCGCGCTCGCCATCGCCATCATGACGGTCGTCTCGTTCGTCGTCGTCGGTGTCTCCCCGCGCACTCTCGGGTTGCAGCACGCGACCCAACTCGCCCTGATCGCCGCCCCGGTCGCGGTCTGGCTGCGTCGCATTCTCGGCCCGGTGTCCCGGCTGCTCGTCCTCCTCGGCAACGCCGTCACCCCGGGGAAGGGTTTTCGGGACGGGCCGTTCGAGAGCGAGTCCGAACTGCGTTACCTCGTCGATGTCGCCAGTGACAGCGACGTCATCGAGGCCGAGGAGCGCAAGATGATCCACGGGGTGTTCGACCTCGGCGACACCCTGACGCGTGAGGTCATGGTGCCGCGCACCGACATGGTCGTCCTCGACCGGGACAAGACCGCCCGGCAGGGCCTCAACCTCATGCTGCGCTCGGGCTATTCGCGGGTGCCCGTCGTCGGTGAGGACACCGATGACATCGTCGGCATCCTCTACCTCAAGGATCTCTCGCGGCGGATGGCCCACGACCCGGCGGGCGCTGGGGTGCTCGTGAGCGAGGTCATGCGGCCGCCGACGTTCGTGCCCGACAGCAAACTCGCCGACGCGCTCCTGCAGGAGATGCAGCGCGACCGCATCCACGTCGCCATCGTCATCGACGAATACGGCGGCACCGCGGGGCTGGTCACCATCGAGGACATCCTCGAGGAGATCGTCGGGGAGATCGCCGACGAATACGACCGCGAAGACCCCGACGTCGAGGAACTCGGGCCCGATCGGTGGCGCGTCGATGCCACGATGGACATCGACGATCTCGAGGATCATCTCGGGGTCGTCATCGACGAGGATGAGGTCGACACGGTGGGCGGGCTGATCGCCAAGATCGGTGGGCGGGTCCCCATCGTGGGCAGTCAGGTCGAGGTGGCCGGGCTCCGGTTGACCGCCGAACGCATGGAGGGCCGGCGGCACCGGATCGCCACCGTCCTCGTCGACCGGCTCGATCCAGGAACCGACGATGACGAGGAGGACCGTTGAGCCCCAGCCGGCGAACCACCCCCGGTGAGGGCACCGACGCGGTGTCCCCGGAGAACGTCGAGCCCCCGCAGGACGCACCCATTGCGTATGCCGCGGGCTTCGCCTGTCTCGTCGGTCGCCCGAACGCCGGCAAGTCGACGCTGACCAACGCCCTCGTGGGCGAAAAGGTCGCCATTACCTCGAGCAAACCGCAGACGACGCGGCATACGATCCGCGGCATCGTCACGACGGCGAGCAGCCAACTGATCCTCGTCGACACCCCGGGGCTGCACAAACCCCGCACCTTGCTCGGCGAGCGCCTCAACGACCTCGTCCGCGAAACCCTCCTCGACGTCGACGTCGTGGGGTTCTGCCTGCCCGCGAACCAACGGGTCGGTCCCGGCGACCAGTTCATCGCCGCCGAACTCGCCGACCTGCGGCGGGCCAAACGCACCCCGGTCGTGGCGATCGCGACCAAGGCCGACCTCGTGGACCGCAAACGGCTCGCCGAGCACCTCATCGCCATCGACCAGCTCGGGCAGTGGGACGACATCGTGCCGTGCTCGGCGACCTCCGGGGAGCAGGTCGACACCGTGGGGGCGCTGCTCGCCGGGCACCTGCCACCGGCGCCCGGCCCGCTCTACCCCGACGGGGTGCTCACCGACGAGCCCGTGATCGTCATGATCGCGGAGTTGGTGCGCGAGGCGGCCCTGGAGGGGGTGCGTGACGAGTTGCCGCACTCGCTCGCGGTGGTCGTGGAGGAGATCGTGGCGCGCCCGGACCGGCCCGCCGATTCTCCGATGAGCGATGTCCGGGTCAACGTCTTCGTCGAACGCCCCTCGCAGAAGGCCATCGTCATCGGCCGGGGCGGCTCGCGCCTGCGCGAGGTCGGCACCAAGGCCCGGTCCGGCATCGAGACTCTCCTGGGGCAGCGCGTGCATCTCGACTTGCATGTCAAGGTCGCCAAGGACTGGCAGCGCGACCCCAAACAGCTCCAACGCCTCGGCTTCTAGACCCGGCCGCGCGGCCGCCGCGCCCGGATCGTGAGCGGGCCGGGCGGCATACCCGCGCTTCTTTAGACTTGCCCAATGCGAATCGGAGTTTTCGGTGCCACTGGTCAAGTCGGGCAGGTCATGCGAGACCTGCTGGCCGAGCGTGACTTTCCCCTGACCGACGTGCGGTTTTTCGCGTCGGCCCGCTCGGCGGGGACGACGTTGCCTTTCCGGGGCAACCAGGTGGTCGTCGAGGACACCGCGAGCGCCGACTTCGCCGGGATCGACATCGCGCTCTTCTCCAACGGCGGCGCGACGAGCCTGGAGTGGGCGCCCAAGGTCGCGGCCGCCGGCGCGATCGTCGTCGACAACTCCAGCGCGTGGCGCAAAGACCCCGACGTGCCGCTCGTGGTCGCCGAGGTCAACCCCGACGACCTCGCCACCATCCCCAAGGGCATCGTCGCCAACCCCAACTGCACGACGATGGCCGCGATGCCGGTCCTCAAACCGCTCCACGACGCCGCCGGCCTGGTCCGGTTGCACGTGTCGAGCTACCAGGCGGTCTCCGGGTCCGGTGGCAAGGGCCTGACCGAGTTGGACGGCCAGTTGCGTGGCGGGTATGCCGCGGGCGACCCCAAGGAGTTGGCCCGCGACGGGTCGGCCCTCACGCTGCCCGACCCGCAGGTGTATGCCGTGCCGGTCGCCTTCAACGTCGTACCGCTCGCGGGCTCGCTCGTCGCCGACGGGTCGGGGGAGACCGACGAGGAGCAGAAGTTGCGGCACGAGTCGCGCAAGATCCTCCACATTCCCGGCTTGCGGGTGTCGGGCACGTGCGTGCGGGTGCCGGTCTTCTCCGGGCACTCCCTGGCCCTGCACGCCGAGTTCGAGGGCGATCTCAGCCCCGAGTCAGCCCTGGAACTGCTGGCCGCGGCCCCGGGAGTCGTCGTCACCGACGTCCCCAACCCGTTGGCGGCGACCGGGCGCGACGAGGTGTTCGTCGGCCGGGTCCGCGCCGACCAGGCTGCCCCGGAGGGCAAGGGTCTCAACCTGTTCGTCGTCGGGGACAACCTACGCAAGGGCGCGGCCCTCAACGCGGTCCAGATCGCCGAAGCCCTCCTGACGCGGCGCGGCTGACCGTTCTCCCGGGCGCCAGCCGCCCCTCCCGACAACCCCGACCGAAGGATGCACCGATGGCGCTGCACGACTTTCCCCGTTACCCGTTGACGTTCGGGCCGAGCCCGGTCCACCACCTCAAGCGGCTGAGCCAGCACCTCGGCGGGGCGCAGGTCTGGGCCAAACGCGAAGACGTGAGCAGCGGCCTGGCCTTCGGCGGCAACAAGGTCCGCAAGCTCGAATACCTTGTCCCCGACATCCTCGCCAGCGGCGCCGACACGCTCGTGTCCATCGGCGGCTACCAGTCCAACCACACCCGCCAGGTTGCCGCGGTCGCTGCCCACCTGGGCCTCAAATGCCGTCTGGTGCAGGAGAAGTGGGTCCCCTGGGAGGACCCGACGAACACCCAGGTCGGCAACATCCTGCTCTCGCGGATGATGGGCGCGGACTCCCGCCTCGACCCGCACGGTTTCGACATCGGCATCCGCGACTCCTGGAAGGACGCGCTGCGCGAGGTCGAGGAGTCCGGCGGCAAGCCCTACCCCATCCCCGCCGGTGCCTCCGAACACCACCTCGGCGGGCTCGGGTTCGCCAACTGGGCCTTCGAGGTCGCCGAACAGGAGCAGGCCCTCGGCGTCCACTTCGACACCATCGTCGTCTGCACCGTCACCGGCTCGACCCACGCGGGCATGATCGCCGGCTTCGCGGCCCTCGAAGACGCCACCGGGGTGCGGCGCCGGGTCCTCGGCATCGACGCCTCGGCCACGCTCGAGCAGACCCGCGCGCAAGTGGCGCGGATCGCGCGGCATACCGCCTCCCTCATCGGAGTCGAGCGCGACCTGCGCGACGACGAGATCACCGTCCTCGAGGGCTGGGCCGGCGACCTTTACGGCGTCCCCGTTCAGTCCACGCTCGACGCGATGGCGCTGGGCGCCCAACTGGAAGCGATGATCACCGACCCGGTCTACGAAGGGAAGTCGCTCGCCGGCCTGATCGACCTCGTCGGCAGCGGCGAGATCCCCGCGGACTCGACCGTCCTCTACGCCCACCTCGGGGGCCAACCGGCGATCAACGCCTACCACTCGCTCTGGGACCCCGCCTAAGGCCCGGTATGCCGCTGGGCGCCGGTTAGCCGGCCACGGCACCGGCCCCCGCGGCATCCGGCATCCGGCATACGGGTCAGGGGACGACGACCACCGGGACCGTGGAGTTGCGCAGAATCTTGGCGGCACTCGACCCGAGGAAGACCTGGGCGAGTTTGTGTGTCGAGGAGGAGCCGACGACGAGCACGTCCCCTCTGCCCCACTCCATGGTGTCCATGGCGCCACCCCATGAGCGGCCCTCGGCGACGACGGTCTCGAGGGTGTCGTCGGTGAAACCCTGGGAGCGGAGATAGTCGACCGCCTCGGCCTGCCCGGCCTGCGCCTGGCGGCGCCACTGGGCGAACACCAGGTCCTCGGCGCCGCTCACACTGCTGGTCACCATCGACTTGTGCCGCAACGCGAAAGTGACCAACCGCAGGTTGGCCCCGGTGCGGCGGCAGATGTCGGCGGTGCGACTCAGGAGCGTCCAGGTCGCGTCGTCGTCCCGGAAACCCACCGTCACCCGGACCACCCGGGCCGACGGCCCGGCGTGATAGCCGCGCGGGGCGATCGCGATGGGGACCGAGGAGGAGTGAAGGAGCCGGTCGGTCTTCGAGGTGACCGTGACGTAGCCGCGCGGGCCGTTCTCCCCCGACCCGACGACGATCATCGAGGCGTCGACGCGCTCGATCTGGTCGAGGAGGGCCTGCGGCACCGAACGGCCGCTCACCCAGTCGGCGGCACTCTCGACGTCGGGCTGGGTCGCGAGGTACCGGAGCGCCTCGGTGGCGCTTGCTTCCCCCTCGGCGGCGGCCCATTCCTGGAAGTCCCGGTCGGTGTCGCCCGCGACGGCGGTCGCCCAGCCTTGGGGGACAACGGTGAGCGCATGCACCTTCTGGGCGTCGGAGCGGGCGAACTGGCAGGCCAACTCGATGACACCGAGGTCGTCCTTGTGGGGGCTGTAGCCGATGAGGAGGGTCATTCGTCTTCATCCCCCTTCGGCTCGGCGATTTCCTCGATGTCCACGTAGGTGCTGAGGGTCGCGCGGCGGCGGCCGTAGAACATGTAGAAGGCGATGCAGATCGCAATCCAGGTCAAGAAGATGACCCAGGTGATCGGGGCCAGGCCCCACATGATGTAGGCGCAGATGACGACGGTGAGGAACGGGGTGACCGGGTAGCCGGGGACCTTGAAGGGCCGCTCGAGGTCGGGGTGGGTGCGGCGCAGGATGACGATGCCGATGGCGACCACCGAGAAGGCCATCAGGGTGCCGATGGACACGGTGTCCCAGAGGTAGCCGGCGGGTACGAAGCCGCCGATGAGGGCGATGATCAACGAGACGACGATCGTGTTGAAGGTCGGTGTCATCGTCTTGGGGTTGACGTTGAGGAAGCGCTTGGAGATGAGCCCGTCGCGGCCGATGGCGAAGAGGATGCGAGTCTGGCCGTAGAGCGTGACGAGGGTGACCGAGAAGATCGAGATGACGGCCCCAGCGGCGAGGATGATGCTCCACACGTTGGTGCCGGTGATGTCCTTGAGGATCTGGGCCAGGCCCGCTTCGGCGGCCTCCGGGGAGGAGAAGAAGTCCACCGGTTTGGCGGCGATGCCCGCCATGGCGACCAGGATGTAGACCGAGGAGACGATGACCAGGGCGCCGATGATGGCCCGGGGGAGGGCCCGCTGCGGGTCCTTGACCTCCTCGCCGGCGGTGGCGACGGCATCCAGACCGATGAAGGAGAAGAAGATCGTGCCCGCCGCCGCGCTCACTCCCGAGAAGCCGGAGGCGAAGAAGTTGGCGAAGTGGTCGGCCTTGAAGGCGGTGAACCCGATGATGACGAAGAGGAGGAGCACACCGAGCTTGATGAGGACCATGATCGCGTTGACCTTGGCCGACTCGGATGCGCCGCGGATGAGGAGGAGCATGCAGAGCAGCACGAGGACGACGGCCGGCAGGTTGATGATGCCGCCGGTGGCGACGCCGTCCGGTCCGGGGATCGCCGAGACGGACAGGGCTCTGGGTAGGTGCCACCCGAAGAGTTCCTGGAGGAGTTCGTTGAAGTAGCCGCTCCACCCCACCGAGACCGCTCCGGTGGCGACGCCGTATTCGAGGAGGACGCAGCCGGCGATGATGACGGCGACCAGTTCGCCCATGGCGTGGTAGGCGTAGGAGTAGGTCGAGCCGCTCACCGGGATGGCGGAGGCAAGTTCGGCGTAGCACAGCGCCGAGAGCCCGGCGGCGAACGCGGCGACGATGAACGAGATGAGCACCGCGGGCCCGGCCTTGGGCACCGCCTCGCCGAGGACGAAGAAGATACCGGTCCCGACAGTGGCACCGACGCCGAACATCGTCAGTTGGAAGGTGCTCAGGTTGCGGGCCAGTTCCTGGCCCTCGTGGTGGTGCGTGGTGAAGATGATCGGCTTGCGGCGCAGCAGTTGCTGACCGAGGGGCACCCGACGCCCACCTACTGTCGTCATGTCGTGTTCCTCTCCCGCGGGTGTGAGATGCACAACGTAGACCCCTACCGGCCAGTAGGCGACACATGGCATGGCGACGGGCCGTTTCGGCGCATGAGGGGCGCTCGCCGCGGCATACAGTGCTGGCATGTCCGGTCCCGTTGCCCTCATCCGTCGTCCCGGCCCGTTGCTCGCCGAGGGTCTGGTCACGCACCTGGAGCGCCAGGCGATCGACCTCGATCTGGCTCTGTCCCAATGGGAGTCGTATGCCGCGGCGTTGCGGTCCGCGGGTTGGCAGACGCTCGAGGTGCCGCCGGCCGACGACTGCCCGGACGCGGTGTTCGTCGAGGATGCGGTCGTCCTCTATGACGACCTGGCCGTGCTCACCAACCCAGGAGCGGCCAGCCGCAAGCCCGAGGTGGCGGCCGTCGAGGAGGTCGTGCGCGACCTCGGCTACCGGGTGGCGCGGATCAGCGACCCGGCCACCCTCGATGGCGGGGACGTCCTCAAACACGACCGGACGGCATACGTGGGGTTGGGTGGGCGCACCAACGGCGAGGGGGTGCGGCAGTTGGCGGGGCAGCTGGCGCAGTTCGGGGTGCGGACGCAGGCGGTGCCGGTGGAGCGCGCGTTGCACCTGAAGTCGGCGGTGACGGCCCTGCCGGACGGGACGGTCATCGGGTGGGACCCGGTCGTGGACGACGCGGCGGCGTTCGAGCGCTACGAGGGGATGCCGGAAGAGCCCGGCGCCCACGTCGTGCTCCTCGGCGGGAACCGGCTGCTGCTCGCGGCCTCGGCGCCGGTGACCGCCCAATTGCTGCGGGCGAGGGGGTATGCCGTGACGACCGTGGACATTTCCGAGTTCGAAAAGCTCGAGGGCTGCGTGACCTGTTTGTCGGTGCGCTGCCGGCGCTGAGGGCGCCCGAATCTCGAGTTGCGGTGGGAAAGGGGCACTTCGCACCCCGACGGTTGGGGTGCGAAGTGGACGGTGGGCTGTTCAGGCGGGAAAGGGGGGACGGGCGGGGCGGGTTGGGCGCGGAGGGGAGCACACGGCATACTGGTCCCCGTCATGAGCGCACGACTCCTCCTTCGGTGCCGCGGCGGGGCCTGAATCGGCCACCCTCGTCGCGGAGTTCGCGCTGCCGGCTGAGCCCCGACGAACCACGAAGTGAGAGTCCCGTGATTTTCCCGCAACGCCCCTCCCGCATGCCGGTGCAGAAATATGTGCCGTTCCAGCAGCAGATCGACGTCCACCTCCCTGACCGCACCTGGCCCGACCGGGTCATGACGCAGGCTCCCCGGTGGTGTGCGGTCGACCTGCGCGACGGCAACCAGGCCCTCATCGACCCCATGGACTCCGACCGCAAGATGCGGATGTTCAAACTCCTCGTCCGGATGGGTTACAAGGAGATCGAGGTCGGCTTCCCCAGCGCCAGCCAGACCGATTTCGACTTCTGCCGGCAACTCATCGATGAGGGGCACATCCCCGACGACGTGACGATCCAGGTTCTCACGCAGAGCCGTGACCACCTCATCGAGCGCACCTTCGACGCGATCAAGGGCGCCAAGACCGCGATCGTGCACTTCTACAACTCCACCTCGGTGCTCCAGCGGCGGGTCGTCTTCGACCTGCCCAAGGAGGGCATCATCGACATCGCCGTCCAGGCCGCGCGCCTGTGCCGCAAGTTGGAGGAGACGCTGCCCGAGACGACGATCTACTACGAGTACTCCCCGGAGTCCTACACCGGCACCGAACTCGAGTTCGCCGTCGAGATCTGCAACGCCGTCATCGACGTCATCGACCCCACGCCCGAGCACAAGATGATCGTCAACCTCCCCGCGACCGTGGAGATGGCCACCCCCAACGTGTATGCCGACTCCATCGAATGGATGGTCCGTCACCTCGACCGGCGCGACAGCGTCGTCGTCAGCCTGCACCCCCACAACGACCGGGGCGAGGGCGTGGCCGCCGCCGAATTGGGCTATCTCGCCGGGGCGGACCGCATCGAGGGGTGCCTGTTCGGCAACGGCGAACGCACCGGCAACGTTTGCCTCGTGACGTTGGGGATGAACCTGTTCTCGCAGGGCATCGACCCCCAGATCGACTTCTCCGACATGGCCGAGATCCGGCGCACCGTCGAGTACTGCACCCAGTTGCCCGTCCATGAACGCCACCCGTGGGGCGGCGACCTGGTCTACACCGCCTTCTCCGGGTCGCACCAAGACGCGATCAAGAAGGGCTTCGAGGACATGGATCGGCGCACCAAGGCCGCCGACACCGACATCAACCACATCGACTGGGGCGTGCCGTACCTGCCCATCGACCCGCACGACATCGGCCGCTCCTACGAGGCCGTGGTCCGCGTCAACAGCCAGTCCGGCAAGGGTGGGGTGGCCTACCTGCTCAAGTCCGAACACGGCCTGGACCTGCCGCGTCGCCTCCAGGTCGAGTTCAGCCAGGTCGTGCAACGCCGCACCGACGCCGAGGGCGGCGAACTGAGCGGCGCCGAGATCTGGGCCATGTTCGCCGACGAGTACCTCCACGGCGAGAACGGCGGTCCGCGGTGGGGCCGGTTCTTCCCGGTCCGCTCCACGATCACCGGCAGCGACGACGGGGTCGACCGGATCGACTCGGTCATCCGCGACGGTGGCCGGGAGATCGACATCCACGGTCAAGGCAACGGCCCGATCGCGGCCTTCATCAACGCGCTGTCCAACATCGGCATCGACGTGCGGGTCCTCGACTACAGCGAGCACGCCCTCTCCGCCGGCGGTGACGCGCGCGCCGCGGCATACGTCGAATGCGCGGTCGGTGAGCGGGTGCTCTGGGGCGTCGGGCTGCACGAGTCGATCGTCAAGGCCTCGCTGCGGGCGATCATGTCGGCCCTCAACCGGGCCGACCGCGATGCGGTGCCGGCGACCCCGGTGAGCCGTCCCGGCGGCGGCCCCTGAGTGTGGGCCAACTGACGTGCGGGCGCTCGCCTGCGGTCTGGCGACCCTCGATGTCACCCAGGTGGTCGCCCGGGTGCCGGCCGCCAACGACAAGGTGGTCGCCCGCTCGACGAGCCTCGAGGCGGGCGGTCCGGCCCTCAACGCCGCGCTGACCTGCGCGGCGTTGGGGGTGGCCACCACGCTCGTGACGGCGGTGGGGGATGGGGTCGCCGCGGAGGTGGTGCGCGCCGACTGCGCCCGCTACGGCGTGCGTCTGGCCGACGTGGCCGATCCCGCCAGCGGGTGGGTGGTCCCCGTCTCCACGGTGCTGGTCACCGAGGGGACGGGTGAGCGGGCCGTCGTCTCCCGCAATGCCGTCGGGATGACGGCGTATGCCGCGTGCTCACCGCAGTTCTGGGCCGGCCTTCTCGAGGGGGTTGGCGCCGTTCTCGTCGACGGGCACCACCTGCCCGTGGGGATCGCGGCGGCGCGAGAGGCCCGGGGCCGCGGCATACCGGTGCTCCTCGACGGCGGTTCGTGGAAACCGGGGCTCGAGGAGTTGTTGCCCTGGGTCGACGTCGCCGTCGTGTCGGCCGATTTCGCTGTCCCAGGGGGCGGGGACGGCGCGGCGCTGCTCGCCCTGGGCCCGGCCTGGGTGGCCCGCAGTGCGGGGGCAAGCCCGGTGCGGTGGTGGGCAAGGGACGGCGCGAGCGGCGCCGTGCCGGTGCCGCGGGTCGCGGTGGTCGACACCCTCGGGGCCGGGGACGTCCTCCACGGTGCGTTGCTCGCCGAGATGGCGAGGACCGGGCGCAGCGACCTCCCTGGGGCCCTGGCCAGGGCCGTCTCCGTGGCGAACGCCTCGGTGCAGGCGCCGGGCGCCCGCGGGTGGTTGAAGCGCGAGCGGGTCTCGGGCTAGCGCACCCCGGCGACCCGGAACTGGACCGAAATCCGCGGCCCGGTCGCGGTGGCCGTCTTGGGCACGGCGTGTTC
Organism: Actinomycetes bacterium; assembly: GCA_029778715.1. GTDB lineage: Bacteria > Actinomycetota > Actinomycetes > Actinomycetales > Dermatophilaceae > Phycicoccus_A. The sequence goes on from JAKOPT010000125.1 coordinate 51,387, forward strand.
CCAGTCGCGTTGGCAGGCCCCGCCCATGACGAGCAGGTCCCCGTGGCCGGCCTTGGCTCGGTATGCCGTGGCGCCACCGTTGGGCCGTAGCGCGAGAGTCCGAGGGGCGCCGAGGGAGAGAATCGCGATCATCGTGTCCTCGGAGCGGCTGCGCCCGATGCGGTCACCATGCCAGGCGACCGAGTCGCGTCCGTCCCGGTAGTAGCAGAAGCCGGCGGTGACGAAGGGCTCGCCGAGCTCGGCGGCATAGTGCGCGGTGAGCAGGTCGCGGCATACGCCCAGCGCCGGATGGGGGAAGTGACCGGAGCCGTCGTGAAAGGCGACCAGCCGCGGGACGTCGACGATCGCGTCGTACATCTGGCGCCGCTCGGCCCGCCAGGGGACGCCGGCAGCAAGGTCGGCGAACAAGGCGTCGGCGCCGCTGACCCAGTGCGGGCGCAGGTCGACCCAGGAGCGGGCATCGAGGTGCCGGCGCATCAGCCCCTGGCCCACTGGCCCGACGGCAACCTCGTCGGGGGTGGCGTCGAGCAGGCAGCCCTGGAGTCCGACCACCGGTCGACCATAGCACGAGAATCGAACACACGTGCTAGTGGCGCCCCGAGTGCGACCGACGCGGCGGCAGGTTCACGGTCGAGTGAGGAGTATGTGTCGCCTGATCGGGCCGCGGGCGACAACTACTCCTCACTCGACTGTCTGGAAGAGTGGTGCCGTAAGTCCCCGGTGCACCCCTCACGGAAGGGACCTCATGACGACCACGGAAGCCCCCTGGACGATCGCCGAGCGCAGCGGCGCCCGGGGGTTTGTCACCGAACTCGACGGGGGACCGATCCACTGGGTCCGCTGGGACAGCGACGAGCCGCTGACCGACGACCCCATCCTCCTCGTCCACGGCCTCGGCGGATCACACCTCAACTGGACCCTCGTCGCACCGGCACTCGCTGCCGGCCGCACCGTGTATGCCGTGGACTTGCGGGGGTTCGGGCTCTCGCCCGGGCATCGGGTCGGTGACTCCAAGGTGATCGCCAATACCGACCTGGTGATCCACTTCATTGCCCACCTCATCGGGGCGCCCGTCGTGCTCATGGGCAATTCGATGGGCGGGATGATCAGCGCGATGGTCGCCAGTTCCCGGCCCGATCTGGTGCGACAGCTCGTCCTGGTCAACCCGGCGCTGCCGATGGCCCGGCTCAAACTCGACCCGGTTGTCGCCGGCCGGTTCGCGATGTTCTCCGTGCCCGGGGCGGGGGAGGCGGTCATGCGGCGCGCCCGACGGGGCACCGACCCGGAGGTTGCCGCCCGGCAACTGCTCGAACTGTGTTTCGCCGACGCCGACCGAGTGCGCCCGGAGGTGCTGGAGCAGGGCATCGAGTTGGCCGTGACCCGCGCTCATCCCGACACCGGCCTGGGGGATGTCGAGAAGTCGTTCATGGTCGCCGCGCGCTCGCTCATGGGGGCCCTGGCCCGTCGCCCGCGCTACCTGCGGATGCTCGGCGCCATCGACGTGCCCGTGCTCCTCGTCCATGGCGACAAGGACCGGCTCGTCGACGTAGCCTCGGCGCGGGCCGTGGCCCGACGGCATCCGACCTGGGATTATGTCGAGTTCGCCGACGTGGGGCATACGCCCCAACTGGAGGTGCCCGAGGAGTTCGTCGACATCGTATGCCGCTGGCTCGCCGCGCCGTCTGCGACGGAGGCGGGTCGTTGAACCGGCGGCTGACCGGGCTCGACACCGCCTTCCTGGCCCTCGAGACCTCGACCTCCACCGGACACGTGGGTTCGCTCTCGCTCCTCGATCCGACGACCGCTGCCGAGCCGCTCGACTTCGCCCGGCTCATCGCCCTGTTCGAGGCCCGCATCGGCCGGGTGCCGGTCCTGCGGCAGCGTCTCCTCACGGTCCCGTTCGGCATCGACCAGCCCTGGTGGGTTGACGACGAGCATTTCGACATCGGCTATCACCTGCGTGAGGTGGCGTTGCCGACCCCGGGCAGCCGGGCCCAACTCGCCGAGGCGGTGGCCAACATCCACGCCCGGCCCCTCGACCGGTCCCGCCCCCTGTGGGAGACCTACCTCATCAGCGGCCTCGACGACGGGTTGCTCGCCGTCTACACCAAGGTCCACCACGCGACCATGGACGGGGTGAGTGGCGCGGAGATGCTCACCGCCCTGTTCGACCTCACCCCGACACCGGCGCCCGATCCGGCTCCCGCCCCGTGGACCCCCAAACCCCCACCGAGCCGCACGCACGTCGCCAAGGCGGCCCTAGGGCGGCTCCTCGCCCGCCCGGTCGAGGCCACCAAGGTCGTCGCCGAGGCCGCGCGGATGCTTCCGGCGGTGGCGCCAACCGTCGGGACGCGCGTGGGTTCGGTCTTCGGGCTGGGAAAGGGCGAGGGGAGTGGCGCCGCCGGTCACCCCGAAACGCCGCTCATCGGCCCGCAGACCCCCTTCAACGTCGCCATCTCCGCACATCGTCGCTTCGGGTTCACAACCCTGCCCTTGGCGCAGGTCAAGGCCGTGAAGAACCACTTCGGCACCTCGCTCAACGATGTCGCGGTCGCCGTGTCCGCGGGAGCTTTGCGCCGGTGGCTCATTGCCCACGATGCGCTCCCCGAGGGCCCGCTCGTCGCCATGCTGCCGGTGTCGATCCGCACGGGGGCCTCCGACTTCAAGGGGAATCAAGTCTCGGCCATGCTCGCCGCGGTTCCCACGCACGTCGCGGATCCGGTGGAGCGGCTGCGCACCGCGCAGACGATCACGTCCGTGGCCAAGGCCCAGCACGCCGCGATGCCTCCCGGGTTCATCGACGAGGTGCTGGGGGTCGCCCCGCCGGCCGTGACCAACCGGCTCTTCAGGGTCACGTGGGCCAGCAGGGTCCTGCACCGGCTGCCCGCCTTCAATGTCGTCATCTCCAACGTGCCCGGCCCGCCCATCCCGGTCTACCTCGCCGGAACGCGACTCATCGCGCATTACCCCGTGTCGGCCATCGCCGACGGGGTGGGTCTGAACATCACCCTCGTCGGTTATGACGGGGGCCTGCACTTCGGGGTCATCGCGGCCCGCGAAATCGCTCCCGACCTCGACGACCTCGTCGGCCACCTGCACACCGAACTCGACCTGCTCCTCGCCCACCTGCCCTGACCGGGCCCCGGCGACAGCACCGGACCCGGCGACACCACCGCAACCCGGGCCCGCGGCATACCGGCGATTGTCGGGCCGAGCACGGACAATGGTGCGGTGCCGACCTACCGTGACGAGGCGATCGTCCTGCGCACCCACAAACTGGGGGAGTCCGATCGCATCGTCACCATGCTGACCCGGCGGTTGGGCAAGGTCCGGGCCGTCGGCCGGGGGGTGCGCAAGACGACCTCGCGGTTCGGGGCGCGCCTGGAGCCGGCGATGGTCGTCGACGTCCAGTGTTATGAGGGGCGCAGCCTGGACTCGGTCACCCAGGTCGTCACCCTGGAGCCGCACGGTGACCGGTTGGCGCGCGGCTACGCCACCTGGACGGCCACCTCGGCGATGCTCGAAACCTGCGACCGGCTCACCGAGGAGCGCGAGCCGGCCCTCCAGCAGTTCCTGCTCCTGCGCGGTGCCCTGGGGTCGCTCGCCGGAGGAGCGCACGACTGCGGGCTCGTCCTCGACGCCTACCTGCTGCGGGCGCTGGCGATCGCCGGCTACGCCCCGAGTTTTCACGACTGCGCCAAGTGCGGTGCGCCCGGACCGCATCGGGCCTTCCACCTGGCCGCGGGCGGGGTCGTGTGTCCGCTCTGCCGCCCGCCGGGCTCGGCGGCCCCGGCGCCGGCGACGCTGGAGTTGCTCGCCGCCTTGCTCGCCGGCGACTGGGTGGTCGCCGACGCCTCGGAGGAGCGCCATCGACGTGAGGGGTCGGGGCTGGTCGCCGCGTTCCTCCAGTGGCACCTCGAGCGTGGCTTGCGGTCGCTGCGCCTGGTCGAGCGGTGAGCCGGCCGTAGGGTGGGTTCCGTGACCTTCCCGTCGCGGCCCTCGGGCCCGTATGCCGTGCCGTTCCCGCACCCGTCCGGCGCCCGCCCGCCCGCGTTGCGCCCCGAGCAGTTGCCGCGGCATGTGGCGATCGTCATGGACGGCAACGGCCGCTGGGCCAACCAGCGCGGGCTGCCGCGCACCAAGGGGCACGAGGCCGGCGAGGCCGCGCTCCTCGACGTCGTCGCCGGGGCCATCGAGGCGGGGGTGAGCCACCTGTCGGCCTACGCGTTCTCCACCGAGAACTGGAAACGCTCACCCGACGAGGTCCGCTTCCTCATGGGCTTCAACCGCGATGTCATCCGGCGCCGCCGCGACCAGTTGCACGCCTGGGGGGTGCGGATGCGCTGGGTGGGGCGCCGGCCGCGGCTCTGGGGATCGGTCATCAAGGAATTGGAGGTCGCCCAGGAGCTGACCCGCCACAACACCGGGCTCACCCTCTACTTCTGCGTCAACTACGGCGGGCGCGCCGAGATCGGCGACGCCGTCGCCCGGATCGCCGAGGACGTCGCCCGCGGGCGGCTCAAGGCCAAATCCGTCGATGAGCGCACCGTCGCCCGCTACCTGCCCGAACCCGACATGCCCGACGTCGACCTGTTCATCCGCTCCTCGGGCGAGCAGCGCACGAGCAACTTCCTGCTGTGGCAGAGCGCCTACGCCGAGATGGTCTTCCAGGACCGGTTGTGGCCCGACTACGACCGCCGCGACCTGTGGGCGGCGCTGGAAACGTATGCCGACCGCGAACGCCGTTACGGCGGCGCCGTCGACACCCCGGTGGTGGCGCCACCGGCACCCTGACCCCGGCTACCCCACTGGGTGGGTCGCGCACACCCCGAACACCTCGAGGGTGTGGGTCACCTCGCGGAACCCGTGCTCGTCACTGACCCGTTGGGACCAGGTGTTCAAGCCCGGGGGCCCCTCGACCTCGACGGTGCGTCCGCAGACGCGGCATACGACGTGGTGATGGTGGGTCGCGGAGCGGCAGGCGCGGTAGAGCGCCTCCCCGGTGTCGGTGCGGAGGACGTCGACCTCGCCGTCGTCGGCGAGCGCCTGGAGGTTGCGGTATACGGTGGCCAGGCCCACGCTCGACCCGGCGGCGGCCAGGCGGGTGTGGAGGTCCTGGGCCGAGACGAACTCGGGGATCTGCGCGAGCATCTCGGTGAGGGCCGCGCGTTGGCGAGTGGGCCGGCGCGCGGTCATGGCCTGCTGCTTTCGGGCGCGGCCGGGTCGGTGGTGGAAGCGTCGGCGTGTTCGTCCCAATGGTCACCATGGGCGGCGTGCCGGTGCCCGTCGTGGAGGTAGTCGACGTGGTCGCCGTGCTCGATGGCGACGTGGCCGCAGTGCGGGCCGTGTTCGTGATCGTGGCGTTCGGCGCTCGTATGCCGTGTGCGCGCGACCCGCTGGCCGACGCCGACGAGGGCGCTCGCGGCGAGGAAGAGGGCGATGGCGAGGAGCACGATCGTCCCTCCGGAGGGGGTGCCGGCGTAGTAGCTGATCCACACCCCGCCGATGCTGCTCACGACCCCGAAGAGCGCGGCATACGCCATCGTGCCGGCGAAGGAGCGCCCGACGAGTTGGGCGGTGGCGTTGGGCAGGATCATGAGCGCCGAGATGAGGAGTAGCCCGACGATCCGCATGGCGACGACGACGGTGACCGCGGTGAGGATCGCCAAGGTGAGGTTGAGGGCGACGACCGGGAGGCCGCTGGCCCGGGAGTACTCCTCGTCCTGGGCGACCGCGAACAGCCGCTGCCGGAGCACGAGGGTGACGGCGAGCACGGTGGCGGCGAGCAGCGCGACGACGACGAGGTCGCTGGCGCTCGTGGTGAGGATCGCCCCGAACAGGTAAGCCGTGAGGTTGGCCGGGCTGCTCGTCGAGCGGGCGATGAGGACCACCCCCAAGGCGATGCCGCCGTAGAACATGACGGCGAGGGCCACATCGCCATTGGTGCGGCCGCGCAACCGGATGACCTCGATGGCGATCGCGGCCAGGACGGCGGCGACGAGCGCGGTGAGGACCGGCGCCCGCCCGGTGAGGACCCCGACGGCCACCCCAGCGAGGGCGACGTGACCCATGCCGTCGCCGATGAGCGACATCCGGCGCTGGACGAGGAAAACCCCGACGAGCGGGGCGGCCACCCCGACAAGGAGCGCCGCGAGCAGGGCTTGGCGCATGAAGGCCAGGGCGAGGATGTCCATCAGAGCCTGCCTGGCTCGTCGTCGGTGGGGACCCCGGTGCCCAGGAGCGGCCCGGCGTCGAGTAGGGCGGGACTGCCCAGGAGCGGGCGGCCGGCCGGGGTATGGGCGCGGTGCTCGTGATGCTCGTGGTGATACCCCGACCCGACCGGGTGGGCGCCGAGCGCGAGGTGGTGGGCGGCATACGCGGCAGGGGTGCCGTCGAAGTCGACGCGCCCGCCGTCGAGGCACACGATCCGGGTGACGCTGCTCTCGAGGGCGTCCAGTTCGTGGGTGACGACGAGCATGGAGGCGCCCCGGGCGGCGAGCTCCGCGAACAACTGGCCCAGGACGACCTGATTGCCCTGGTCGACCCCGGCGGTGGGTTCGTCCATGACGAGCAGGTCGGGGTCGGCGGCCAACGCCCGGGCGATGAGCACCCGCCGCTGCTGACCCCCGGACAAGGTGGACACCTCGTCGGTCGCCCGATCGCTCAACCCGACGAGGTCGAGCGCCTCACGGACGTGCCGTCGGTCGGTGGTGGTCGTCGGCTGCCACCAGCGGCGATGGGTCAGGCGCCCGGTGGCGACGATCTCGGTGACCGTCGAGCGGACCGCGTTCGCCAGCGTATGCCGTTGGGGGACATAGCCGATGCGGTGCCGTTCGGCCCCGGCGGCCAACGGGGTGCCGAAGAGTTCGACCTGGCCGCCGAGGTGGGGCACCAGGCCGAGCAGGCCCCGGACGAGGGTCGACTTGCCCGAGCCGTTGGGGCCGAGGAGTGCGACGACCTCGCCGTCGTCGACGGTGAGGTCGATGCCGGTCACGACCGGCACGTCGTCGTAGCCGAAACTCGCCCCACGGGTGCGGACAAGCGGTGTCACTGGCATTGCTGCCCCGTGCGCAAGGTGGCGAGGTTGGCGCGCATCACGCCGACGTAGTCGGTGGCGGCCGAGGCCGAGGTGATGCCCTCGACGGGATCGAGGACCGCGACCTTGGCCCCGGTCTCGCGGGCGAGGGTTTCGGTGAGGGCGGGGCTGACGAGGGTCTCGCTGTAGACCGTGGACACCCGGTGCTCTTTGACGAAGGCGGTGACCGAGGCGAGTTGGGCCGGCGTGGGCTCGGTGTCGGGGGAGAGGCCGGCGATGCTCTCCTGGTGCAGCCCGTAGCGGTCGGCGAGGTAGGCGAAGGCCGCGTGCCCGGTGACGAGCTCGTGCGAGGTGCAGTGGGCCAGCCCGGCAGTGAAGTCCGCGTCCAGGCTGGCCAGCTGCGCGGCATACCGCTTGGCATTGGCGCGGTAGTCGTCGGCGTGCCCGGGATCGATGCCGGCGAGCCGTTCGCCGAGGGCGGTGACCACCGCGGCATACCGGGTCGGGTCGAGCCAGAAGTGCGGGTCGGGCGCGGTAGCCGCGTGATTGTGGCCGTCGTCGCTCGCGGTGAGGGTGAGGCGGGCGTCGGCGGTGACGTCGTATGCCGCGGTGCGACCTACGGTGGCGACCGCCTGGTCGACCGCGGGCTGGAAGCCCTTGAGGTAGGTGACGAGTTGCGCCGAGCCCAACCCGGCGACCGCCTTGGGGGTGAGCTCGACATCGTGGGGTTCGGCACCGGGCGGGGTGAGGGCGGTGACGGTGACGTGGGGGCCGCCCACCTGCTCGGCAGCGTGCTGGAGCGTGTAGAAGGCGGCGGTGACGGCGACCTTGCCATCGCTGCCGGCGCCCGCGGTGGTCGAGGTGCCGCAGCCGCCGGCGAACAGGGCGAGCGTCGCGACGGCAGGGACGGCCAGGGCGGCGGGCAGCGACCTTTTCATGACAATCATTCTCAACTCAGGTGAGAATGATTGTCAAAACCGAGGTCGTCAGCCCTGCGGGAAGGCGCGGGTGACGGTGACCGCGGCCGCGAGGGCGAGGATGGCCGAACGCATCAGTTTCTCGGGAGCGGTGAGGCGGGGCCACCCGAGGTAGAGCATCCAGGCGAGGAACACCACGACGATGCCGATGAAGATCCAGCCCCAGGTGTGGACGAAGATGCCGGCGATCATGAGCGCGAGCACGACGAGGAACGGGATCGCGCGCGGCAGACCGGAGACGAAACGGACCGCCGGCAGGCTCGCCGTCTCGACGGATTCACGAAGGCTGGACACGACAGGTGAGTCTACGGGGGCGAGGTGGCAGCCGGGGCCGCCGCCCGAGCGGTCGGGGGCCGCGCGGCCGCGGTCGGGGGTATGCCGCCGGCGCAACTATCCTTGCCCGCATGGCTTCTCCCTCCACGATCGATACCGTCGTCTCCCTCGCCAAGCGGCGGGGGTTCGTCTTCCCCAGTGGGGAGATCTACGGCGGGACCCGGTCGGCGTGGGATTACGGTCCGCTCGGGGTCGAACTCAAGGAGAACATCAAGCGCCAGTGGTGGAAGTCGATGGTCCACGGCCGCGACGATGTCGTCGGGCTCGACTCCTCGATCATCTTGCCGTTGCAGACCTGGGTGGCCTCGGGGCACGTCGGTGCCTTCTCCGACCCGCTCATCGAGTGCCTGAACTGCCATAAGCGGCACCGGATGGACCACCTGCAGGAGGCCGTGGCCGAGAAGGCCGCCAAGAAGGGCAAGACGCTCGACCCCGACGACGTGCCGCTGGAGGACCTCGGCTGCCCCGACTGCGGCGTCAAGGGCCAGTGGACGCAGCCGCGCTCGTTCAACATGATGCTCAAGACCTACCTCGGCGTCGTCGACGACGAGTCGGGCCTGCACTACCTGCGCCCGGAAACCGCCCAGGGCATCTTCATCAACTTCCTCAACGTGCTCCAGGCCTCGCGCAAGAAGCCGCCGTTCGGAATCGCCCAGACCGGCAAGAGCTTCCGCAACGAGATCACCCCGGGCAACTTCATCTTCCGCACCCGCGAGTTCGAGCAGATGGAGATGGAGTTCTTCGTCAAGCCCGGTGAGGACGAGGACTGGCACAAGTACTGGATCGACGAGCGGACCCGCTGGTACGTCGACCTCGGCATCAACCGCGACAATCTGCGCCTCTACGAACACCCGCAGGAGAAGCTCTCGCACTACTCCAAGCGCACCGTGGACATCGAATACCGGTTCAACTTCGCCGGCAGCGAGTGGGGGGAGCTCGAGGGCATCGCCAACCGCACCGACTTCGACCTCGGCACTCACAGCAAGCACTCGGGCACCGACCTGGTCTTTTTCGACCAGACCACGAACACGAAGTACACGCCCTACGTCATCGAACCCGCGGCCGGGTTGTCGCGCTCGCTCATGACCTTCCTCGTCGACGCGTATGCCGAGGACGTCGCCCCCAACGCCAAGGGCGGGGTCGACAAGCGGGTTGTGCTGCGCCTGGACCCCCGGCTCGCTCCGGTCAAGGTGGCCGTGCTCCCGCTCTCGCGCAACGCCGACCTCTCACCCAAGGCCCGCGACCTCGCCGCGACCTTGCGCAAGAACTGGAACGTCGACTTCGACGACAGCCAGGCGATCGGCAAGCGCTACCGCCGCCAGGACGAGATCGGCACGCCCTTCTGCGTGACCGTCGACTTCGACACCCTGACCGACCAGGCGGTGACGATCCGCGAGCGCGACTCGATGGCTCAGCAGCGGGTCGCCCTCGACCAGGTGGAGGGGTGGCTGGCTCAGCGCCTCGTGGGCTGCTGACCGTGCCGGCTTCGCAGCGCCGTCCGGGCCTGCCATGACCACCGACCGGCAGCGCGCCGGTGCCAGCGTGGTCCTCACCGCCGTCCTCGCCGGGATGGCGATGATCGGGCCGTTCTCCATCGACACCCCGTTCCCGGCGTTCGCGTCGATGCGCACCGACTTCGGCGTCGGCGTCGATCAGATGCAGTGGGTCGTCAGCGCCTACATGCTCGCCTTCGCGGTGATGACGCCCTTCCACGGTCCGATTTCCGATGCCGTCGGGAGGCGACCGGTCATCCTCGGTGGGCTCGCGGCATACACCCTCGCCTCGGTGGGATGTGCCCTCTCGACTTCGTTGCCGATGCTCCTCGGTTTCCGGGTGGTGCAGGGATTGTCGGCGGGTGGAGCGACAATCATCGGGCGCACCATCGTGCGCGACCTGTTCGACGGGCCCGCGGCGCAGCGGCTCATGAGCCGGGTCATGATGATCTTCGGGTTGGCCCCGGCCGTGGCGCCGATCATCGGGGGCTGGTTGCTGCGGACCGGGCCGTGGCCGCTCATCTTCTGGTTCATCGCCGGGTTCGCCGTCGTCCTCGTCGCCGCGGTGCTGCTCGTCATCCCCGAGACCCATCCGCCGGAGCGGCGCACGCCCGTGCGGTTGGGGCCGATGCTGCGCGACCTGGTCACCGTGGCCCGTGACGGTGCGTTCGAGCGGATGAGTTGGGCGATCACGTTCTCCTTCGCCGGGCAGTTCCTCTACATCGGGGCTGCGGCCATCTTCGTCGTCACCCTGCTGGGCAAGGGCGAGGGCGACTTCTGGGTGTTCTTCGTGCCGATGATCTCGGGGCTGGTCCTCGGTGCCTGGATCAGCGGTCGGGCTGCCGGCCGGGTCAGTGGGCGTCACTTAGTCGCTGTGGCACTAGGCTTTTCGGTGTTCGCCGGGGCCGTCAACGTCACCCTCGCCTCGGTGTTCGGTCCCCAGTTGCCGTATGCCGTGGTCGGCCCCTCGCTCATCGCGCTCGGCACCGGCACGGCCTTCCCGACGGTGCAGATCGCCCTGCTCGACCGGTTCCCGGCGCGGCGCGGTGCCGCGGCCTCGGTGGCCGGCGTCATGCCGTTGGCGCTCAACGCGATCCTCGCCGCGCTGCTGGCGCCGCGGGTCACCGGGTCTGTGGTGCAACTGGCGCTGGCCAGTTGGGTGCTGGTCGGTCTCGGAGCGGGATTCTGGGCGTGGCACCTGCACTCCAGCCGCATCGAGGTCTCCCCACCTGCGGACCCGGAGAGTCACGAACCCCTCGACCAGATGTGAGCCGCCTGCGGCCCGTCCTCGATCGCAGGCGGCGGCCTGACGGATGTCATGGGCAGCCCGTGACAAAGACGGCGCCGGATCGGTGACGAACCAGCCGGGGCGCGGGGGCCGATCCGGACCAACCTTGTCAACGTGACCCCAACAACTCGCCGCGCACCTGACGCCGGCGCCCTCGGCGCCACCACCTCAAGCCCCACTGGCCGGGCCGTCGACGCGGCTGGCGGCCCCACGGCATACCGGCAAACCCGGGACACCCGACCGATCGCCCTCCAACTCGACGGCGTGACCAAGCACTTCGGAAACGTCGAAGCGGTCCGCGGCCTCGACCTGGCCGTCCGCCAGGGCGAGGTCGTCGCGTTCCTCGGCCCCAACGGCGCCGGCAAGACGACCACCATCGACATGATCCTCGGCCTGGCCGAACCCACGACCGGCAGCGCCCGCGTCTTCGGCCTCGAACCGCACGAGGCGATCCGCCGTGGCCTCGTGACCGCCGTCATGCAGACCGGTGGCCTGCTCAAAGACCTCACCGTCCGGGAAACCGTCGACTACATCGCCAGTCTCTTCCCGAACTCCCGCCCCGCCGCGGAGGCGATGGCCGCCGCCGGCATCGAGGACATCGCGGACCGCCGGGTCGGCAAATGCTCCGGGGGCGAGCAGCAGCGGCTCAGGTTCGCCATCGCCCTCGTCAGCGACCCCGAGTTCATCATCCTCGACGAACCCACGACCGGCATGGACGTGACGAGCCGGCGGGCGTTCTGGGAACGGATCCACGCCGACGCCCAGCAGGGCCGCACCGTGCTCTTCGCCACCCACTACCTCGAGGAAGCCGACGCGTATGCCGACCGCGTCGTCCTCATGAGCCAGGGCCAGATCGTCGCCGACGGCACCGCCGCCGAGATCAAGGCCCGCACCGTCGGCCGCACCCTGCGGGCCACCTGGGCCAACGCCGACACCGACCCGGCGGTCCCCACCCTGCGCACCCTCCCCGGCGTCCACGACGTCGAGGTTCGCGGCGACACCGTCCTGGTCCACACGACCGACAGCGACGCCGCCGCCCGCCACCTGCTCACCAACACCCCGGCCCACGACCTCGAAATCACCGCTCGCGGTCTCGAAGACGCCTTCATCGCCCTCACTACCCAGGAGCACTGACCATGTCCACCCTCGACCTCACCGCCCACCCCGCCGCCCGCGCCGGCTTCAGCGTCGCCCTCATGCGCATCGAGTTGCGCCGCCTGCTCCGCAACAAGCGCACGATGATCTTCACCCTCGTCTTCCCGATCGCCATGCTTCTCATCGTCAACTCGACGATCCCCAAGGATCAGCAGTCGATGGGCCCGGGCATCGTCGCCAACGTCGGTGCCTACCTCATGGTGAGCATGGCCCTCTACGGGGTGGTCATGGCCGCCACGACCGGGGGCGCGTCGGTGTCCATCGAGCGGGCGAGCGGCTGGAGCCGGCAACTGCGCCTCACCCCGCTCAACCCGACGGCATACATCATGTTCAAGATCCTCTCCGCGCTCGTCCTGGCCGCCATCGCCCTCGCCGCCGCCTACGGTGTCGGTGCCGCCCTCGGCATCGCCTCCATGGCAGCCATCTCGTGGGCCGAAAGCGCACTGGTGATCTTCCTCGGGGCCACCGTGTTCGCCGCGTTCGGGCTGTTCATGGGCTACCTCATCCCCAGCGACAACGTCATGCAGTTCGTCGGGCCGATGATGGCCATCCTCGGCTTCCTGGGCGGCCTCTTCCAGGGCCCGGTCGACACCTCGACGGTCATGGGGACGATCCAGAGTTGGACCCCGATCTACGGGCTGGCCCAGATCGCGCACTGGCCGCTGACCCGCACCACCGCCGGCGCCTATGCGACATTCGACAAGTGGTGGATCGTCAACCTCGCCGCGTGGGGACTGGTGTTCATCGCCGGTGCCGTGTGGCGCTTCCGCCGCGACACCGCCCGCGTGTGACCCGGCCCGGCACCGCGCGCACTACGGTGGTTTCGATGCCGTACGCCTTGGCCCTGACACCGGCATCCGCTCGCCGGATGCGGGTGCTCGGCGTTCTCATCGGCTCCGTGTGGCTCATCTTCCTCGTCCCGCCCACCCGGGATGCCTTCGCGCGCGGCGACGCCCGCGGCGTCCTCATCGGGACGCTGTTCGTCGCCTTCGCCGGGCTCTACCTCGCGTCGATGGTGGGTTGGCGCAACTACTTCGCCAAGGTGGCGGCGCCGCCGCCGGTCTCCGAACGCACCCTGGCCCTCCTCGTGGCCGCGGCATTGGCGATCACGGCCGCACTCGTGGGGCTTGCCGGGGAGGTCGGTCTCAACACCGGCGCCTACCTCGCGGTGATGACGGTCCTGGCCTGGCCGCGCGCCGGGATCGTCGCGGTCTTGGGGTATGCCGCGCTCGCCGAGGCCGTCTTGTGGCAGTTCACGGGGAGCCTGTCCGACCGGCGGGGCCTGGCGACGAGCATCCTCACGACCGGCCTGCTCATTTGGGCGTTCCTCCTGCTCATCGGCCGGGCTCGGGCCCAGGTGAGCGCGGCCGAGAGCGAGGCCGCGCTCGGCCTGGCTCAGGAGCGCGAACGGTTCGCCCGCGACCTCCACGACATTCTCGGCCACTCGCTGACCGTCATCACGATCAAGGCGGAGTTGGCCGGCCGCCTCGTCGACGCCGCCCCCGAGCGGGCCAAGACGGAGATCGCCGACCTCGAACGCCTCTCTCGGGAGGCGTTGGCGGACATCCGGCGCGCCGTCCAGGGGTATCGCGAGATTTCGCTCGCGGGGGAGTTGGCCCGGGCGCGGGAGGCGCTGCGGGCGGCCGGCATCGAGGCTCGGCTGCCCCGGGCGATCGACCTCGTCCCCGAGGAGCACCGGGAACTGTTCGCCTGGGTGGTCCGCGAGGGCGTGACGAACGTGCTGCGGCATTCGGGGGCGACCCGCTGCACGATCACCCTCGATGCGGACGCCGTCTGTGTCGAGGACGACGGGCGCGGTCTCGGCGGTGCGCCGACCGAGTCGAGCGCACCCGCCGGGGCGGGGGGTCCGCCGGCCTCGGGGAGCGGGCTGAACGGCATCCGGGAGCGCGCCGCAGCCCTCGGCGGCACGGTCACCCTGGCCGAACGCTCCTCCCATGGGGTGCGGCTGTGTGTCTGGGTGCCCGCGAATCTCCTGACAACGACGACAAGTCCAGCCAAGGAGGCTGTCCATGAGTGAGATTCGCCTCGTCCTCGTCGACGACCAGGCCCTGGTACGGGGGGCACTGGCCGCCCTGCTCGACCTCGAATCCGACCTCAAGGTCGTCGGGGAGGCCGGGCGCGGCGACGAAGCGGTCGAGGTCGCCCGCCGGGTTGCCCCGGACGTCGTCCTCATGGATGTCGACATGCCGGGCATCGACGGCATCGAGGCGACCGCGCTGCTGCGGGCGCTGCGGCCCCCGCCCCGAGTGCTCATCGTGACAACCTTCGGGCGACCCGGGTACCTGCGGCGGGCCATCCAGGCGGGCGCGGCCGGGTTCGTCGTCAAGGACACCCCGGCGCGCCAACTCGCCGATGCCGTCCGCCGAGTCCACCAGGGGCTGCGGGTGGTGGACCCGACGTTGGCGGCCGATTCGCTGACGGCCGGCGAGAGCCCGCTCACCCCTCGGGAGGTCGAGGTGCTGCGCGCCGCCCAGGCAGGTGGGTCGGTGGCCGACATCGCCCGAGCCGTCCACCTGTCCGAGGGCACGGTGCGCAACCACCTCTCGGCCGCGATCGGCAAGACATCGGCCCGCAACCGCGCCGATGCGGTGCGGATCGCCGACGAGCAAGGCTGGCTCTAGGGCCAGCGCGCCCTCGCGACGCACGACCCGACAGTCACGTCCTACGATCACCTACGTGCGGGCGAGCGAGGAAGACCGGGCCATCGAAGCGTGGATGAGTAGGCGCGGGCTCGTTCTCCTGCTGCGCGGCACCGCTGTGGGTGGTGGCGCGACGGCGCGCGCGGCAACGACGCTCGTCGTGTGGTACGTCATCGTCATGGCCCTCATGGTGCCGAGCACGTCGCTCACCTGGGTCAGCGTCGTGGTCATCGTGGTCGGGGTGGTCGTCGGCACCTGGCTGGCGAGCAACCTCATCCATCGCCGTCGGCTGTTCGCCCGGGTGGAAGACGTCGGCTGGTTCGAAGCGCTGGTGTTCATGCTCGTGCCCACCGCGCTGCTAGCCATCGTTCCCCTCGATCTCTCCGACCCGGAATTCGCCGATCTCGGCGTGGATCAGGACACCCTCCGAGCTCTGCTCGTCATCGCGGTCTTCCTCACCCAACTCGTCGTCTACACGACGGTGCTCCTCGTCACGACGCTCGGGCTGGCGTCGGTGCTCCCGTGGCTGGCCCGGGAGTTCGCCGCAGCGGTGACCGCGACGGGTTCGACGCTTTCGGCGGCCCTGCCGGTGCTCCTCGGCGTCGTCTTCTTCTTCTTCCTCAACCCCGCCGTGTGGGTGACGATCGGCCGGCTCAACCTCACGGCATACGCCGGGGTGATCGCCCTGTTGTTGCTGCTCGCTGCGGCCTTCCTCGGCTCGCGGGGCCAACTCGACGTGCGCGCGATCACGGACTTCGAGACGACCGAGGAGGTCCGGGCGGCCCTGCGCGACACCCCGCTGGCGCAGGCGCCCGAGGCGGAGATCGCCGTCACCGAGCGAGTGCGGGTGCCGCTCGGGCCGCGACAACTGGCCAATTTGCGCTTCGTCGCCGTGGTGTCCCGGCTGGTCGTCGCCCTCGCGCTGGCGCTGTCGGTGTTCGTGTTCTTCATCGTGCTCGGCTGGCTGGCCGTGGACGCCGACGCCATCAAGGGCTGGACCCGGGTCGACCCCAACGTGCTCTTCTCCCGGGTGACCGCGGGGCGGACCTACATCATGAGCGTCAACCATCTCAAGGTCGCAGGGTTCGTCGCGGCGTTCGCCGCCTTCAACTACTCGCTCGCGTCGGCCTCCGATGCCCGGCTGCGGCAGGGGCTCAAGGAGACGGCGAAGGAGACCTCACGGGCGGCATGCGCGATCCGACTGGTCCTGCTGCGCCGCAACGGCACCCTCAGCCCCGCGCCACCGGCCGCGACGGATCGGTGATCCACGCGCTCCAGGACCCGATGTAGGGCACGGCCTCGAACCCCGCTTCGGCCAGGGCCAGGGCCGCTTGGGCCGCGGTCACGCCCGACCCGCAGGAGGTCCCGATCGGTATGCCGGGTGCCACGCCGTGGGCCCGGGCGGCGGTGGCGATGGTGGCCGGGTCGGCGAAGGTGCCGTCCGCACGCATGAGGTCGCCGATGGGCAGGTTGCGGGCGCCGGGGATATGACCGGCGACCGGGTCGATGGGTTCGGTCTCGCCGAGGTAGCGCTCGCGGGTGCGCACGTCGAGAAGGCGACCGGCGGCGGCCCAGGCGGCCGCCTCGTCGGTGTCGAGGTGGGGGAGCGACCCGGGGCGAATGCTCACCGTGCCGGGTCGCGGAGTGACCGATTGGGTCGACACCGGGCCGCGGTGTCCGACCCAGGCGGCCAACCCGCCGTCGAGGACCCGCACGTTGCCCAGCCCGGCCCACCGCAGAATCCACCAGGCCCGGGCCGCGGCGAGTGAGGTCTGCTGGTCGTAGACGACGATCACGCTGTCGTCGTCGACCCCGCACCGACGCAATTCGGCCTCCAGCCGGCGCGGGTCGGGCAACGGGTGTCGGCCACCGAGGCCGGGCGGGCCGGCGAGGGCCCCTTCGAGCGGGAGGTGCGGGGCGCCCGTGAGGTGGCCCGCGGCATACAACTCACCGCTGGCCGGTCCGCCGAGGGCGAACTGGACATCGAGGACCACGGGCGGAGTAGGCCCGGCGAGGAGGTGGGCCAACTCGGCCGGGCGGATGAGGAACGTCACCTCGCGACCCTAACGGCTGCGAGAATGGTGGGTCATGTCTGCCACGCCCACGCCCACCCCGGTGCTGCCGCCGCTGCGCCTCGGGCGGCTCGTCATCGAGTCCCCGGTCGTGCTGGCCCCGATGGCGGGCATCACCAACCGGGCGTTTCGGCGGCTGTGCCGCGAGTACGGCGCGGCGGGCCTGGCGGCCGGCGGCGCCTCCGGGGCGACCAGCCTCTACGTCAACGAAATGGTCACCTCCCGCGCCCTCGTCGAGCGCCACGAGGCGACCATGCGGCTCATCGCGCACGGCCCCGAGGAGCGGCCCAGGTCGGTGCAGCTCTACTCCGTCGACCCGGTCACCGCGGGGCAGGCCGCCCGGATGCTCGCCGCCGAGGATCGCGCCGACCACATCGACCTCAACTTCGGCTGCCCGGTGCCCAAGGTCACCCGCAAGGGCGGTGGGGCCGCGCTGCCGTGGAAACTCGAGCTGTTCCGCGCGATCGTCGCCAGTGTCGTCGCGGCGGCGCAGCCGTATGCCGTGCCCGTCACCGTCAAGATGCGCGTCGGCATCGACGCCGAGCACGTGACCTACCTGGAGGCCGGCCGGATCGCCGAGGGCGAAGGGGCGGCCGCGGTGGCCCTCCATGCCCGCACCGCCGCCCAGGCCTACTCCGGGGCCGCCGACTGGTCGGCCATCGCCCGGCTCAAGGAGGTCGTGACGACCATCCCGGTGCTCGGCAACGGGGACATCTTCAGCGCCGAGGACGCGCTCGCGATGGTGGCCCAGACCGGGTGCGACGGGGTGGTGGTCGGCCGCGGCTGTCTGGGGCGGCCGTGGCTGTTCGCCGACCTGGCCGCGGCGTTCGCCGGCTCGCCGGAGCGGGTGCGCCCGGATCTGGGGGAGGTGACGTCCGTGCTGCGGCGGCACGCGGCATACCTTGTGGAGTTCTACGACGGCGACGAGCTGCGCGGCTGCCGCGACATCCGCAAACACATCGCTTGGTACCTCAAGGGGTTCCCGGCCGGGTCGAGCCTCCGGCACCGGCTCGCCCTCGTCGACTCCCTCCAAGCGCTCGACGACCTCATCGGGTCCATGGATCTCTCGGCGCCCTGGCCGGGAGCGGCCGCCGAGGGGCAACGGGGGCGGGCCGGGTCGCCCCGGGTGGTGGCTCTCCCCGAGGGGTGGCTCGACTCGCCCGAACTCACCCCGGCTCAACGGGCCCAGGTCGCCCAGGCCGAATTCGAGGCCTCCGGCGGCTGACCCGGGAGGACTGCCCGGCGCTCGGCAGCGCTGGCTCCGGGGGCCGCCATCGGGTCCTCGATATGCTGATCAGCGCAATGGGGACAAGGTGCTCGTTTCCCCTGGAAGGGCAGACCCATGAACATCTACCTGCGGCGTCGGGTCGCGGTCGGCGTGATCCTTCTCCTCGTGGTGGTGGCGGCGATCTGGGGGTGTGAGCGGCGGACTCAGGTCACGTCGGCGACGGGATCGAGCCCAGCCGCGGTATCGGCCTCGGGCGCCCCGTCCCCTCTCACTCCCACCGAGCAACTGGCCAGGGAGAACGCCCGGCCCGGCACCGCGAACTGGACCATACCCGAGGGGCAGACGGCCGCGTTGACCGAGTTGGCGGGGTACACCGGGGCGAGCAGTGTCCCGGTCGGTGGCACCGTCGCCCTGCACGTGCGCTCGACGCTCGGGCCGGTGACCGTGACGGCGGTGCGGATCGGCCACTACGGAGGGGTAGGGGGGCGCGCGGTCTGGACCTCGCCGGCGACAACCGTGGCGGCCCAGCCCGACCCCAAGGTCCTCGACGGGGGCATGGTCGTCGCCGGTTGGTCGCCCGCGCTCACCGTCGAGACCAAGGACTGGCCGGATGGGGCGTACGTGCTCATCCTGCGCGCCGGCGGTAAGGGGGCCTACGTGCCGTTGACCGTCCGCCCGGCCTCGCTCAAGGGTCGGCTCGTCCTCGTCAACCCCACGGCCACCTGGCAGGCCTATAACGAGTTCGGGGGGTATTCGCTCTACAAGGGACCCGGGGGGAAGGCGCACGCGACCCGGGTGAGTTTCGAGCGGCCCTACGCGAACAACGCCCAGCACTTCTTCCTCGACGAGTACCCCTACGTCCGTCTCGCCGAGTCCAAGGGGCTCCCGATGGGCTACATCACCTCCGAAGACCTGGAGACGCCCGGCATCCTCGAGGGCGCCCGTGGGATCGTCTCCGGCGGCCACGACGAGTATTGGACCGTCCCGATGCGCGACGCCGTCGAGGCGGCCCGCGACAAGGGCGTCAATATCGCCTTCCTCGGCGGCAACGAGCTCTACTGGCGGGTTCGGTTCGACAGTGACCACCGGGTCGTCATCGGTTACCGGGACGCCTTCGGCTCGGACCCGGTGAAGGGTCCGACGACGACGGCCCTCTGGCGGAGCAACCCGCATCCGCGCCCGGAGAACACCCTCACCGGGCAGATGTACGAGTGCTACCCCACCAGCGGGGACTGGGTCGTCACCACCCCGGATTGGTTTGGGTATGCCGGGACCGGCGTGCGCGCCGGGTCGCGCTTCGCCGGGGTGGTCGGGGTCGAATCCAACCGCGCCTACCCGGTGGCCGGCACCCCGTCGACCCTCCAGGTGGTCGCCTACGCCAAGGTGTCCTGCGGGCAGGGCCACTCGGCCCACACCGGGACGTACTACACGGCGCCTTCCGGGGCCGGGGTGTTCGCCGTGGGCACCATCAACTGGGCCAACGTCGTCGGGGATGCCGCGGGCGACGACGCGACCCGAGCCTTCGTCAAGGCCGTCACCGGCAACGTGCTCACCGCCATGGCCGAGGGCCCGATGGGGGCCAAGCATCCGGCCACCCCGAACATCGGGTCGTTCGACTTGCCCAAGACCACGGGCAACGGCACCGGCGGTCCGGCCGTCTTCCCCGCCCCCTGACGAGGGGCGTATGCCGCGCCGGCACGCAGGGCCCGGCGCGACCGAGCGCCCTTCGCGTCAGGCGAGAGCGCGGGCGAGGTCGGCGATAAGGTCCTCGGGATCCTCCAGCCCCACGGACAGGCGGAGCACGTCATCGTGCGGGCGGGCCTCCTCGCTCACCGGGCGATGGGTGAGGGCGGCCGGGTGCTGGATGAGCGAGTCGACCCCGCCGAGGGACACCGCGTGGGTGACGAGCCGGCAGCCGGACGCGACCCGGGAGGCGGCGGCATACCCGCCCCGGACGGCGAAGGCGAGCATCGAGCCCGGGCCCGACATCTGGCGCCCGACGAGGCCGTCGGGGTCTTGGCGACCGGGGTAGTAGACCTGCGTGATCGCGGGGTGCGCGGCGAGCCAATCGGCGACGACCTGGGCTCCCTGCTGGGCGGCCCGCACCCGGACCGGCAGCGTCTGCAGGCCGCGGTGCAGTTCGTAGGCCGCGAGCGGGTGAAGCAGGCCGCCGGTGATGGCCCGCATCTGCCGCAGCCGGGCCGCCCATGGGGCGCTCGTGGCGACGACCCCGCCGAGGACGTCGCCGTGCCCACCAATGAACTTGGTCGCCGAGTGGAGCACCAGGCTCGCGCCGAGGGTGAGCGGCTGTTGCAGCACCGGCGTCGCGAACGTGTTGTCGACGAGCACCGGCACCTCGCCGGCGGCGCGCACGACGGCGGCGATGTCGACGAGGTCGAGGGTGGGGTTGGCCGGGGTTTCGAGGACGACCAGTCCGGTGTCCGGGCGCAGGGCCGCCGCGACCTCCTCGGGGCGGGCCCAAGTGACCTCGGTGCCGAGCAGCCCGGTGGCCAGGATGTGGTCGGTGCCGCCGTAGATCGGCCGGATGGCCACGATGTGGCGCTGACCGGCGGCGACACAGGCGAGCAGGGTCGCCGACATCGCGGCCATCCCGGTGGCGAACGCGACGGCCTCCTCGGCGCGCTCCAGTTCGGCGAGGGCCTGCTCGAACCGGTCGACCGTGGGGTTCCACAACCGCTGATAGACCAGCGGCTGTGCCGGCAGCGGCCGGGCCCCGGTGGCGAGGTGTTCGTATGCCGCGCCGCCGGTGGCGATGTCGGGCAGCGGGGTCGTCGTGGACAGGTCGATCGGGGGCACGTGGACGCCGAGGGCGGTGAGGTCGTCGCGTCCGGCATGGACGGCTCGGGTCGCCAACCGCGCGGTGCGGTGCTCGGCGTTGCACTCGACGGGTTCGGTCGGCGTCGGCAGGGAACGGGTGGGGCTGAGGGGCGTGGCCACGGTCGTCATCGTCGTCTCTCCTCGGGTGCCGGTCGGTGGGCCGACGCCGTTGTCGGCCCACACCCAGGATGAAGATTCCGCGGGTCTGGGGAAATAGTTCCGGGGATACCTCGGGAGTCAGACCCTATTACGGTGCTAAGCACGGGCAGCAACCGGTTAGCCTGGGCGGTGTGACGCGGAATCCACAGCACGGCATACCGGCGCGACATCTCACCCCGGGACCGCCGCCGCGCCCCCGGCCCGCCCTCGACGACATCGACCGGGCCCTGCTCCACCTCCTTGGTGAGGACGGCCGGCGTCCGGTGGCCGACCTCGCCCGCCGGCTGGGACTGGCCGAATCGACGTGCGCGGGGCGGGTGCGGGCCCTGCGAGAGCGCGGGGTGATCCGCGGCATCCACGCCGATGTCGATCCGGCAGCCCTCGGCGCCCACATCGAGGCGATGGTGGCGATCCGGTTCAGCGGGCACGTGCGGGCCAACGTCGAATCGTTCCGCGACGAGGTCGCCAGGATGCCGGGGGTGCTGGCTATTCACAACACGAGCGGGGCCACCGACTACCTCGTCCATGTCGCCGCCGCCGGCTCGGATGCGCTGCGGGACTTCGTCCTCGATCACCTCGCCAACCGCCCCGGCGTGGTGCATGCCGAAACCTCACTGATCTTCGAGACGACCCGCGGCGCCGGTCTGGCCATCGATCCTCGCTAGCCGCCGAGGTCCGCTAGGCGCCGCGCCGCCGCCCCGGGGCGAGTCGATGCCGGATCACGGTTCAGCGGCCCCCGGATAGGCTGCCCGCCATGACCCCGATCACGCTCGGCACCCTTGGTGGCACCGCCGAGCGCCCCGCGCTCTTCTTCGCCGACGCGGGTCAGTGGCGGGCCTGGCTCGCAGCGAACCACGCGAGCGCGAACGAACTGTGGATGGGCCTGGCCAAGAAGCATGTGGAGCCCCGCGGCCTGACCTGGGCCGACGCCGTCCGTGAGGCTTTGTGCTGGGGCTGGATCGACGGGCGGGTCGAGAGCCTGGGCGCCGACGCCGTCCGCCAACGGTGGACTCCGCGCCGCCCCGGGAGCACGTGGAGCACCGTCAACGTCGCTGCCGCCGAGGAGTTGATCGCGACCGGGCGGATGCAGCCGGCCGGGCGCGCGGCATACGACCGACGCCGAGCGGACCGGACCGGGATCTACTCCTTCGAGCAAGGCGACCTTTCCCTACCGCCGGCGTATGCCGCACGGTTGGCGGCCGACCCGCGGGCGCGGCGCTTCTGGGAGGGCGCCACCGCCGGGTATCGCAAGATCGCTACCCACTGGGTGATGTCGGCGAAACGGGAGGCCACCCGCGACCAGCGCCTCACCCAACTCGTCGCCGACTGTGCCGCAGGCCGGCTCATCCCGTCCCAGCGCTACGGCAAGGAACCGGTCTGGGTGGGGCGGCTGCGTGCGGACCGGGAGGAGCCCTCGTGACCGAGCCGCCGTCCCCCTACGGTGCCGCCGACCGCGAGCGGTGGGTTGCCGAGGACCCCGCCCACAAACGCGCCGACCGGGACGATTTCGCCCGGGACCGGGCCCGGCTGCTCCATTCGGCCGCACTGCGCCGGATGGCGGCCAAGACCCAGGTGCTCTCCCCGAACGACGACGACTTCGTGCGCAACCGGCTCACCCACTCCCTCGAAGTCGCCCAGATCGGGCGCGAGTTCGGGGCGGCCCTCGGGTGCGATGCCGACGTCGTCGACACCGCCTGCCTGGCTCATGACCTCGGTCATCCGCCGTTCGGACACAACGGCGAGAGCGTCCTCGACGAGTTGGCTGCCGGCATCGGCGGGTTCGAGGGCAACGCCCAGACGCTGCGCATCCTCACCCGCCTAGAACCCAAACGGGCCCACCCCGACGGCCGCCCCGCCGGGCTCAACCTCACCCGCGCCAGCCTCGACGCAGCCACCAAGTACCCCTGGCTGCGCGGGGAGAACCCTTCCGGCGGAGCCAAATTCGGGGTGTATGCCGATGACGCGCCGGTGTTCGGGTGGTTGCGTGAGGGGGCGCCGGCCGGGCATCGCGCGTTCGAGGCGCAAGTGATGGACTGGTCCGACGATGTCGCCTATTCGGTCCACGATGTCGAGGACGCCATCGCCTCGGGGCGGCTCGATCCGCGCGCCTTGCGGTCCGCTGTGGACGTCGCGGCGGTCGTCGGTGTCGCCCGCGAGGCGTATGCCGCGGATCTGTCGCCCGCCGCCCTCGAGTCGGCCCTGGCCAGGGTGCTGGCCACCGGCTCGGTGCCCCTCGCGCACGACGGGTCCCGGGCGGCGTTGGCCGCGCTGAAGGACATGACCTCCCGGCTCATCGGGCGGTTCGTCCTCGCCGTCGAGGAAGCCACCCGGGCCGCCTACGGCCCCGGGGACCTGGCCCGGCACGGCGCCGAACTCGTGGTGCCCGACGACACCCGGGCCGAATGCGCCGTCTTGAAGGCGGTGGCCGCGCACTTCGTCATGCACACCCAGGCCCGCCTGGACCAGCAGACCATGGAGCGGGCCATCGTCGAGGCGCTCGTCGCGGCATACCGAAGCGACCCCAGCCGACTCGATCCGGACCTGCGAGCCGACTACGACCGCGCCGCCTCGGACGCGGCGGCGCTTCGGGTCGTCATCGACCAGGTCGCCTCCCTGACCGACGTGCGGGCCCGGCACCTCCACCGGCTCTGGGGTGCGGGCTGAACCCAGGGGCTGGTGCGGCACCACGCCCTAGACTCGGGCGGGACGGAAGGACGGCATACCGGTGGCGGGACGGATCAACGCCGACGACGTGACCACGGTCAAGGAGCGCAGCTCGATCGAGGACGTCGTTCGCCAGCATGTGACGCTGCGCCCGGCGGGGATCGGCACCCTCAAGGGGTTGTGCCCCTTCCACGACGAGAAGACGCCGTCCTTCACCGTCCGCCCGGCGCTCGGGACCTACCACTGCTTCGGCTGCGGTGAGGGCGGCGACGTCATCTCGTTCGTCATGAAGGTCGAACACCTCACCTTCACCGAAACCATCGAGGCACTCGCCGGCAAAGTCGGCGTCGAGTTGCGGTACGAGGACGGGGGCCGGCGCGACGAGTTGGGGGCCGGGCGCCGACAGCGGCTGCTGGAGGCGCACCGGGTCGCCGAGGAGTTCTATTCCGAGCAGCTGGTCGACATGGGCCGCCTCGACGCCCGGGTCGGTCGTGATTTCCTGCGGGCGAGGGGTTTCGACGGGGCAGCGGCGAGTCGCTTCGGGGTCGGATTTGCCCCCCGCGGCGGCGACGACCTCACCCGGCAGCTGCGCGCGCGCGGCTTCACCGAGGAGGAGATCACCCTGGGCGGGCTGTCGGCGCGCGGCAGCCGAGGCCTCTACGACAAGTTCCGGGGCCGGCTCATGTGGCCGATCCGCGACATCACCGGTGCGACCGTGGGGTTCGGGGCGCGCCGGCTCTTCGACGACGACCGGATGCCCGCCAAGTACCTCAACACCGCCGAAACACCCCTCTACAAGAAATCGCACGTCCTCTACGGGCTCGACCTGGCCAAGAAGGCGATCGCCACCGAACGCGAGGCGGTCGTCGTCGAGGGGTACACCGACGTCATGGCGGCGCACCTGTCGGGCGTTAGGGGCGCGGTGGCGACATGCGGGACGGCGTTCGGGGTGGAGCACATCAAGGTGCTGCGTCGCATCCTGCGCGACGAGGTGGATCAGGCTCCGGCCCGGGTCGTGTTCACCTTCGACGGGGATGCCGCGGGACAGGCGGCGGCGATGAAGGCCTTCGGGGAGGACCAGCGCTGGGCGTCCCAGTCCTTCGTCGCGGTCGCGCCCGAGGGGATGGACCCGTGCGAGTTGCGGATGTCGAAGGGCCCCGAAGCGGTCCAGGCGCTGGTCGCCGACGCGGTGCCGATGTTCGAGTTCGCGGTGCGGACCACGGTGGGACGTTTCGATCTCGACACGGCCGAGGGTCGGGTTCAGGCGATGCGGGCTGCGGCGCCGATCATCGCGGCGATTCGGGACTCGGCGTTGCGCCCGGAGTACATCCGGACCGTCGCCGGATGGCTGGGAGTCGAGATAGAGCAGTTGCGCGCCGAGGTGAGCAGGGCCGGGCGGCGTCCGTCCCGTTCCCCGAGTGGGCCGCCGACAGGCCCGGGGACGCCCGGCGGGCCGCCGGCAGGCCCGGGGACGCCCAGCGGGCCGTCGGGCTGGTCGCTGCCGGTGCGGGAAGAGGGGGACCAACCTTGGGACGAGGGCGAGGGGCCTCTCGAGGCGACTCTGCCGCCACCGGACCTGCGCGACCCGATCGTCCGGGTTGAACGCCAGTTGCTCCAGGCGCTCATCCAGTGCCGCGGCCAGTTCTCGTTGGCGACCATCGACGCCCTACCCGTCGAGGCGTTCACGGCACCCGCCCATGCCGCCGTCTTCGATGCGATCCGGACGGCCGCACCGCGTAGTGGTGGGCTATCCAGCGTGGCGTGGCTCACCGCGATCACCGAAACAGCGGCGCTGCCGGTCCGCGCCCTGGTCCAGCAATTGAGCGTGGCCGACTTGCCCACGAGACTCGACACCGAGACCGGCCGCCCCCCGCAGCGCTACCTTGATGCGCTCGTTCTCGGGGTTCACGATGCCCACTTGAGTCGGCAGATTGCCGACGCGACGGCCCAGGTGCGACGGTTGCAGTTCGCTCCCGATCCCGACCCGGAGCGACTGCGGGTGCTCACCACCGAGCTGCACCTGTTGGAAGTCACCCGTGCTCGACTGCGAGAGGACCTCATCCCGTGAGATTGCGCTGGACCGGATTGCGCCGCCCGGGCCTACCAGAGGTGGCGCGGCCCGCGCTCGGATCGGACCGTCCGTTGGGGTGGGCGGTCGACCTCGGCTCCGGTCAGTTCGCCGTGGCCACCGCCTCCGCCCTGTATGCCGTGTCGGCTGCGGGTGATCGCCTCTGGTCCCGGCCCTGGCACCTCGTCGACGGAGGCTCGTGGGACCGGGAGCAGGCCCGGCTGACGATCACCTGGGTGGATCGCGCCGACCCGACGCAGTGGCGATTCGCCTGGGACAGCGACTTCCCGGAGGTCTTCCGGGCCCGGGTGCAGGCCTCGGTCGTGCTCGCCGAGACTCTCGAACTGCCGGGTCAGCGCACCGCCCGGGTCGTGGTCCGCAAGGACCTGGCGACGCAGGGCCTGCTCACCCAGACGATTCTCGGCCCGGGGGTGAGCATGCGCGACCCCGCCGTGTCGGCGGCGGTCGGGGCCGCCCTGGCGCGCGTCAGGGAGCAGGTGGGCCTGGAGTGATGGTCGAGGTGATCGGCACCTCGGTCGGATAGTCCTCGTAACTGCGGGGGTCCTCGCGGGGTTCGATGTGGGCGGTGAGGGTGACCCCGTCGACCCGGCGGGCAACGATGGCTTCGATCTGTTCGACGAGGTCGTGGGCGCGTCGCACCGTCCAGTTGCCGGGCACGAGCATGTGGACCTCGGCAAACCCCTGGTGACCTGAGGCGCGGCTGCGCAGCCCGTGGAAGTGCACGTGTTCGTCGGTGAACCCGGCGAGGACGTCGGCGAGGGCGGCGTTGTCTTCCTCGGGAAGGGTGCTGTCCATGAGCCCGCTCGCGGACTCTTGGAGCAGTTTCCAGCCGGTCCAGATGATGTTGAGGCCGACGAGGAAGGCGACGACCGGGTCGAGACGCTCGATGCGGGTGAGCGCGACGAGGAGCACCCCGAGAACGACCCCGACCGAGGTCCACACGTCGGTGAGGAGGTGCTTGCCGTCGGCCGTGAGGGTGAGGGACCGGTGGGCGCGCCCGGCACGCATGAGGACGAACGCAACGAGGCCGTTGAGGACCGAGGCGAGTACCGAGATGCCCAACCCGACGCCGACGTTCTCCAAGGGCTGGGGGTTGAGGAAGCGCTCCACGGACGTGATGAGGATGAACACCGCGGCGACGAAGATCATCGTCCCCTCGGCAGCGGCGGAGAAGAACTCGGCCTTGGTGTGCCCGTAGTGATGGCTGTCGTCGGCGGGGCGGGCCGCAACCCGCAAGGCGATGAGCGCGACGACCGCCGCGACGAGGTTCACGACCGACTCGGCGGCGTCGGAGAGCAACCCGACCGAGCCGGTGATGAGCCACGCCCCGGACTTCAGGGCGATGGTGGCCACGGCCGCGGCAATGGACAGCCACGCGAACTTGGTCAGGTCCGAACGGTCCGCGGCGACGGTGCGCGTCGGCGCGGGTTCGGCGGCGGGGGACGCAGTCACGGCCGACAGTGTGCCATCGACCACCGACGAATGCCGCCTCGTGAGATCGACCGGGTCGTGGAGTCGGGGTGCCCCCGCCGGCTGCCGGGTGCCGCACCGTGACTTCGGCAACGTTGTGCCGCAGGGGATGCCGGTCGTCGCGTATGCCGCGGTGCCAGTTCCCGCGGGCCACCGCCTCCCGGGTCGGGCGCCCGGCACGGCATCCGGAGAGGCTCGGCGCGGCATACGGTCGATTCGCCGTTTTCGTCCGGCGCGCGGGATTTGCTATGGTTCTTCAGCGCCGAGCGGCGATCCCGCGAGGCCTTTCCTCCATAGCTCAATTGGCAGAGCAGCCGGCTGTTAACCGGCAGGTTCTTGGTTCGAGTCCAAGTGGGGGAGCCA